>CAJTSH010000004.1 GCA_910578885.1 uncultured Lachnospiraceae bacterium | reverse complement strand
GGGCGGATTGGGGACTTTCACCCGTTAGAAACGTGCGCCGCTAGGCGCACAATAAAAAAAGCAATCGAAACTTGGTCTGTTCCGATTGCTTTTTCGCCCTGAGCTATTTCATATTAACGAAGCTTTGAATTCCGGTACTGCACCGGCGTCATTCCATACTGCTTCTTAAAGAGACGGTTAAAATGCTCCACATTCTGATATCCAACCGACTCTGCAATGCTCTCTACCTTCATATTTCCATTCTTCAAAAGCGTCTTTGCTTTCTTCATCCGTATCTTCTTTACATTTTCGCCGAACGTCAGACCTGACTGCTCCTTGATATATTTGGAAAGATACGGTTTGGAGAGGAAGAACTTCTGTGAAAGTTCATCCAATGTCACAGTCACATAATTCGCTTGGATATAGTTAATGATTTCGCTCATTCTCTCATCCATACTGCCGGAAGCGCTCTTAATATCTTCAATCTGATTTACGGCTGCCGTCAACGCCTCTATGGAAGATTTGATAATATCCTCTTCGATTCCGACGCCCCAATATTTTTTCCCCTTACAGCTAATTCCTACATAGGTGACTGCTTTTGAGGAAGAGCCCCGGCTCAACGCATGTTCTTCATAGACAGACAATTCATAGCTGATGCCAAAATACTGCTTGATGGCATTGCTGACCGCATCTAAACGTCCGTTTCCGTTTGCCTTGATTTCCCTTGTTCCTTTGGCGTCCACAATGGTAACATCTGCCAGAATTCCGTCCACCTGCTTAAAGTGGCATTCTGTGACCTGAAATACCGAACAATTTGCGACATATTTATCCTCAAATATCTGGTAAATCTGCTGCGGCGTCAATTCTGCATGTTCCTTATCGGAAACATCCTTTACCGTATATCCCACGTCCTCCTGCATTTCCTTTGGTATCGCCATTCCATAGTTCTGTTTCAGAATGTAGCTTACGCCGCCCTTACCGGACTGGCTATTGATACGGATAACGTCTCCGTCATATTCCCTTCCCACATCCTTCGGGTCAATCGGAAGATACGGTACGGTCCAGATATCACAGTTATTCTGCTCCCGATAAGTAAATCCTTTGGAAATCGCATCCTGATGAGAGCCGGAAAATGCGGTAAATACCAATTGGCCTGCATAAGGCTGACGTACATGAACCAGCATTCTCGTTAAACGCTCGTATGTCTCGCTGATTTTGGACATATTGGAGAAATCCAGCTCGGGGTCTGCTCCATGAGAATACATATTCATGGCAAGCGTAACAATATCCACGTTACCGGTACGCTCCCCGTTCCCAAACAAGGTTCCCTCGATCCGGTCTGCTCCTGCCAGGATTCCAAGCTCTGCCGCCGCAACGCCGCAGCCCCTGTCATTGTGGGGATGAAGGCTGAGAATAACGGAATCCCGATATTTCATCGTCTTGTCGATATATTCCACCTGAGTAGCAAATATATGGGGCATCGCATTTTCTACCGTTGCCGGAATATTGATAATGACCTTATGCTCCGGCGTCGGCTTCCAGACATCTAATACCGCATTACAGACTTCAATTGCATAATCTACCTCTGTGCCGGTGAAGCTCTCCGGTGAATATTCAAACGAAAAATTTCCCTCTACCTCGGAAGCAAGCTGCTTTAACAGCTTTGCCCCATCTATTGCAATCTGCTTAATTTCATCCTTGCTTTTATGAAATACCTGCTCTCTTTGCGCCACAGACGTAGAATTATAGAGATGAATCACTGCATGGGGCGCTCCCTTGACCGCCTCGAAGGTTTTCTTTATGATATGCTCTCTCGCCTGAGTCAATACCTGAATCGTCACGTCCTGCGGTATCATGTCTTTCTCAATCAACGTCCGTAAAAAGGTATACTCCGTCTCAGAAGCCGCCGGAAATCCTACTTCGATCTCCTTAAATCCGATATCTACTAACATCTGGAAAAACTCTAATTTCTCCTCTAAGCTCATCGGCTCGATCAACGCCTGATTCCCATCCCGCAAATCTACGCTGCACCAGACTGGCGCCTTATCTATATAGTCTTTTTTGACCCAGTCATAGGTCGGGTTCTCCGGCATAAAATACGCTCTTTCATATTTCTTGTAATTCTCCATAATTTTTATTTTCCTTTCACTTATTTTCCTATTTCCTTATGCGCCCCTGTACAATCGAGTAGGGAAGGTTTATCTTCCCCTACTCGCCGTGCCGGGCTCCGCCAGCTCTGCTGGCAATCTTCCTCTGGAGCCCGTGTACATAAAAAACGCCTCTATGATATCTGCTATCATAGAGACGAAAAACTTCGCGGTACCACTCTATTTCATGACCTGTCATGCACTCAGCAAGCACTTATCCATATCTTTCGAAGGATGTATGCTCTTCCCCTGTAACGGCGGGAATCCGTCTATACCTACCAGAGTAAATTACTCCATTCAGCCAGCAGCTCCAAGGCGAGTTCACAAGTTCACTTCTGCCGCTTTCCACCAGCCAGCGGCTCTCTGGATACCGTTCCGTTGCTACTATTCCTCTTCTTTGCTTTTTCAACTATGCCTATGGTAACACACAACTTCCAATGGTTCTAGTGATAAATTTAATCACTTTTATTGATTTATTTTATGGTAATGTCACATGAGGAAGAATACCGGTCAGATGCGCAATCGTTACTCCGTAATTTGTCATAGGCACATTTTGCTCCTTTGCACGTTCTATCCGGGACATGACATATTTCCGGTTGAACATGCAGGCGCCGCACTGGATAATCAGATCATACCCGGACAAATCCTGCGGATAATCCGTTCCGCTTACAATTTCAATTGTAATGCCTGCACCGACCCTTTTTCGAAGCATGTTCGGTATCTTCTCCCTTCCGATATCCTCTGAAAGCGGCGCATGGGTACAGCATTCCGCTATCAGCACCTTCGACCCTTCGTTCAGCTTATCTAATTGTTTCACTCCTTCCACATAATAAGGTAAATCCCCTTTATATGCGGCGAACAAAACCGAAAAGGAGGTCAGCATGCTGTTCTTTGGCTTTTTCTCATAGACATAGGGGAACACCTGGGAATCTGTAATTATCAGCTTCGGCTGCTGATTTAGTTTCTCCAGAGCCGCTGTCAGTTGATCCGTCGTCACGCTCATCACCAGACATTTCTTATCCAGCAATTCCCGAAGCGTCTGCACCTGCGGGAGAATCAGCCTGCCTTTAGGAGCCTGAATATCCTGCGGCATTACAAGCAGCACCAAGTCTCCTGCTCCCGCCAGTTCTCCGGTGATAAACTGTGCTCCGTAATTTTCAGGCAAAAGGCGCGTCAGCTCTTCCCGCAGCGTATCAAGCCCCTGACAAGTTTTCGCACTCATAAGTACCGGCGCTGTCTTTGTTTCCGCCTCTATCCGTCCCCGGATATCCTCTATATCGGTAAGTATATCTATCTTATTGATTACCATAAGCACAGGCGTATGCTTCTCCCGAAAGAAACGATACCACTTCAATTCCTCCGACAGCTCCGCATCTGTGCACACAATAACGGCTATCTCTGTCTTCTCCGCCGCAAGGCGCGTCTTTTCCACCCGGATGCCGCCAAGCTCCCCTTCGTCATCAAAACCAGCGGTATCTATCAATATACACTGTCCAAGGGGATGTATCTCCATTGCCTTAGAAACCGGATCGGTAGTGGTTCCCGCCACATCCGATACAATAGAGATATCCTGTCCTGTAAATGCGTTGATCAGCGACGATTTTCCGCTGTTTCTTTTTCCAAAAAATCCAATGTGAAGCCGGTTCGACGCCGGCGTTTCATTTAACGTAACAGCCATATTTTCTCCTTCTGACATGCCTTCATAGTTAACACATACGACGCCTTTTCACATATGTCAAACAGCTCCGCAATATACGGCGGCTTAGAAACGGAAGTCACGCCTGCCCTCTGCGATATCATGAATATACTCATAAGCAGTTTTCTTTACTTTTTCATTCGGTATCTTTTCCAATTCCTCATCAATCAGCTTCCTGCCGATATCCCTCGTTTCGGCGCTTGCATAGTCCTCTAAATATTCCTTCAACGTCATTAAAGCATTCGGATGACAGCAGTTTAGTATCTGTCCGCTCTTACAAAGGCTCATGAACCTATCGCCGGTTCTGCCCTCACGATAGCAGGCGGTACAAAAGCTCGGAATATATCCCAGCTTCATCAGCCAGTTCACCACTTCGTCAAGTGTCCTTGTATCGCTGACGTCAAACTGCTCGGAACGCTCACCCTCCGGCTCCGGCTCACAGTAGCCCCCCACACTTGTCTTAGAGCCGCCGCTGATTTGGGATACGCCGAGCGGAAGAACCTTCTCACGAACCGCCTGCGATTCTCTGGTGGAAATAATCATCCCGGTATACGGAACGGAAATGCGGATTAATGCACAGATTTTTGCAAATGTCTCGTCACTGATTCCATTGTCAAACGCAGACGGGTCGATATCGTCGGCATGTTTTACTCTTGGCACGCTGATGGTATGCGGTCCCACTCCATGCACTGCCTCTAAATGCTCGGCGTGCATTAAAAGCCCCGCAAATTCATAGCGGTATAATTCCAGTCCAAAGAGCACGCCAAGCCCTACATCATCAATGCCCCCCTCCATTGCCCGGTCCATCGCTTCCGTATGATATGCATAATCATGCTTTGGTCCGGTCGGATGCAGCTTCTCATAGCTTTCCTTGTGATACGTTTCCTGAAATAAAATATAGGTTCCGATTTCCGCTTCTTTTAACTTGCGGTAATTCTCTACCGTAGTTGCCGCAATATTGACGTTCACGCGACGGATTGCGCCGTTTTTATGCTTAATACTGTAAATGGTCCGAATAGATTCCAAAATATATTCTATCGGATTATTGAGCGGGTCTTCCCCCGCTTCAATCGCAAGACGCTTATGTCCCATATCCTGTAACGCCGTCACTTCCCGCACGATATCCTCCTGCGTCAGCTTCTTTCTTGCGATGTGCTTATTCTTTCCGTGATACGGGCAGTATACGCAGCCATTGATACAATAGTTGGACAGATACAGCGGGGCAAACAATACAATCCGGTTGCCGTAGAAATCCTTTTTGATCTGCTCTGCAAGCTCATAAATTTCCTGAATCTTATCCTCCATTTCACACGCTAAGAGTACGGAAGCCTCTCTGTGGCTCAATCCCTTTCTTAGTTTCGCCTTTTCAATAATATTGTCAATCAAAGCAATATTCTCTTTATTGGCGTCTGCATAGGCGAGGGTTTCCTCAATTTCTTCGTGGCTAATAAACTCCTCCGCTTTTAATGATTTTACATCATACATATACTTTCTTCCTTTCTTCCGGGTCAGAACACACTTTCCCGTTAGTTTTCTTTATTATGTGAAGCAAAATCAGCTTCACATAATCAGATGGACGGCGCAAATCCGGCGCCTTTTATGAGAATCCAGAACCGGGATTCTCATAAGCTATATTATGCGAAGCAAAATCAGCTTCACATAATCAGATGGACGGCGCAAATCCGGCGCCTTTTATGAGAATCCAGAACCAGGATTCTCATAAGCTATATAATCGCCTCTGTCCACAACCACCTGATAGCCAATCTTTTCCATCCGCTTCTCCATGCAGAAACGGCATTCCGCCGCCTCGTCTCCGGTACAGATTTTGTTGTCATACAGAAGATACTTTCCCCTTACTTCCCGAGGAGACAGATTCGGCATCACGACATTTGCTCCCGCCAAAATTCCAAGCTCCCGTCCATTAGCGTCAATAGTGCCAAGCGCTGTCGTCGCCGGAAGCAAGACCAAAGGGTGCATCAGCCGTATGATAGAAAGCAGCCGAAGCGTCATTTCCAAGGTTCCTGCCGCCTCGTCACGAAACGGCGTATCCTTATGCGGAATGAACGGTCCGATACCTACCATATGAGGCTTAAATTCCTTGATGAACAACAGATCCTGAATCAAAGTATCCGTCGTCTGATAAGGAGAACCTACCATAAAGCCGCATCCGACCTGATACCCAATCTCTTTGAGCGTCCTTAAGCACTCCATCCGGCTCTTTCGTGTCAGTTCCTTCGGATGGAGCTTCCCATAATGAGCCTCATCCGCCGTCTCATGCCTAAGCAGATAACGATCCGCTCCCGCCCGATACATAGCTTCATAGCTTTCCCTGTCCCGCTCTCCTACCGACATGGTGACGGCGCAGTCCGGATAACTGCTTTTCATTGCCCGGATAATTTCACAAAGACGCTCATCCGTATAATAACCATCTTCTCCGCCCTGTAAGACAAAGGTACGAAATCCCAGTTCATATCCCATTTTGCAGCAGGAGAGAATTTCCTCCCGGCTCAAACGGTAACGCTCGGCAAGGGAATTGCTTCGGCGTATCCCGCAATAATAACAGTCGTTTTTACAGTAGTTCGTAAATTCTATCAAACCCCGGATATAAACCTGATTGCCATACACAGATTGGCGGACTGCTTCGGCTCTCTGCCTCAAATATTCCAAAGTCTCTTTCTCTTTTGTCGAAAGCAGCTCCCTTAAGCCTTCCTCCGGCAGACATTGTTCCCGTTCCAGTTCATCGATGATTTCTTTCTTCCGCTTCATGCTCTATTCCCAACATGGACATATTCCGCAGGTTTTATTTAACATTGTGGTAGACTGTTTTCGCACTGATTCCCGCAATCCGTCCTAATTTTCCTGTCAACGCATTGATGGCGTCCTGCGGAGCGTCAATGACCACGCTTATGACATGAATTTCCTTTTCTTTATATGGAATTCCCATTCGTCCAATGATATACTTGCTATATTTATGCAAAAGATAATTCACGCTTTCTATATAATCGGTATTCTCTACAATAATTCCAATCAATGCTACCCGCGTTTCCATGTATGCTCCTTTCAAACACCTCTATCCTATCATGCCCGATTCTGCGTTTCAAGGGATTTCATCCGGTAAATTCTGCTTCTTCCTACCAGATATGTCTCATTCTGGAAGCCCGCAATTCCATAGACGTCTCTTGGTATCTCATGGGATTCGACCTGCTTTCCGTCCAAAAATCCATACAGCTTATCTTCTACCGTCCAGACAATTTGATCTGTATCGCGAAAAGCGCCGTATTGCCCTCTATGCGCTACCGCCCTGCCGGATTTAAAGTTACCGCCGACAGCAGTCTCATAGGAATAAACCGTCCTGCCCGCATCATCCGTAAGCAGGAACTCTTCTCCTTCCGCCGCAGGCTTTAAGAAAAGCGTCCTTGCGAGGTCAATCGTTCCCTCTAATGCCGTTTTCTTATCCGGCGCCAGATAATATCCTTCTACCGGCTTTTCTGCAATCATCGAAAACATTCCCGGATAATCCAGCTGTGCCGGACGGAATACAAATTCCGGTGCACAATCGCCTGCATTCCTTCGTTCCAGTTCCTCCATTGTATTATAAGGGTCATTTAATGCCACCGCATATACCTTCTCACTCCGCTTATAGAACCATGAGAAAAACGGATGGAAATTTGAGGTGTCATGCGTCTGGAACAACTGTCCCGGTTTTGTCGTTTTCAATTCCGAATAGTCTGCCGCCACCAGAAGGTGTCCCGCAGTATCCACCGCCAATGCAGACGGCATATAATGAATATCTAAGAATGGAAGCACCAATTCTCTCTTCTTATCAAATTTGTAAATTCTCTTTTCTGTCTTATCGCACCAGTACAGATTGCCTTCCGTATCAAAAGCAGTTCCCTGTGCATAGGTAAAGCCCTCAGCAATGACCTCATATCCCTCGGCTTCCGGCGCTTTCCGATTGCGATTTGCATTCCCAGACACCGTCAGTCTTGCATACTCTGGTGATTTTGCATAAAATCCTGTCGTCTTATCCTCCAGTGTAAGGGTAAATACATATTGCATCTGCGCCTTATTATGCAGGTTGAAAAATGTAATATTCCTGCTGTCCCAAAGGCGGATTCCCGTCTCGTAAGGCTGATCTACTGCAACTACCCGGAACAAAAAGAAGTTTACAAAAGCGACATTCTCACAGGAGACCAGCTCCATCGGAAGGCACTTCATACCCTCTGCCTTTTCTTCCTCTGTCTGGATTGCATAAAATGTCCAGTTCTTTACCTGAAGCAGCTTCATCTCGCTTCTGACATGATGCTCCAAAGAAATCGCATACATCTTACCGGGCGTAGAAGTATTCGTAACCGCTATCCCTGCTTCCGCATAAGGGCTGGCGCTCCAGATATCCTTAAATACACCGCCGCCGCCGTTTGTAATCCAAAGGCTGGAATACTGGTAGTCCCAGATACGGTCCGGATCGTAATCCGCAGTCCTGCTGGCATTATACAGATATGCATAAGCATTTCTGCCGTCCCTAAACATCAAGCCATGACCGCCTACAAATTTCACATCATTCATGTAGGAAGTCTCATCTGCCATCCATTTGATTCCCGCCGCTCTCGGATTCTTGCCTGCCGTATCAATTCCGATTCCGTTGATATAAGCAAATCCCCCTTCGGCGGTCTCCACCAAAGCCTTCGGTGCTCCAAAGCCTCCAAATGCAGGCGTGTCATCTTCAATAACGATTTGAGTCGTAATCGGGCTTAACCCGTAAAGACAGCCGTTTTTCTTCATAGTAAGCGTATCTGTTATCTTATAGATTCCCTGTGGGAAATATAAGATCTCTTCTCTGTCAAGCGCCTGCTGCAGTGCTTTCGTGTCATCCGTCCTGCCGTCTCCGACCGCTCCATATTTCTTCACCGACACCCACTTTGCCATATCCGGCACCGGCGGAATATCCCCTGCAGCAAGCTCCGGCATTTCTGCAAGCGGTGTGATTTTAAAAACTTCCTGCTGCAGCGCCTCTTCCTCATCGCTCATCACATAACCGCAGACATAATCCTCCACCTGATAGACGTCCTCATCCATCCGAAGGCACTCTCCACTGTCGGCTTTCTTTATAAGCGCCGGCACCTGCTTACAGGAAATCCGTTTCAGGTTCGTCTGCTGAATCACATTATCCGACTGGTAGAATGTAATCGCTTCTTCTGAAATATTTTCAAAAATACAGTCCTCTAAGTACAACTTCTCCCAGGCTCCCGGCAAATACAGATCAAATGCCTTTGGCGTATTCGAAATCCGAAGCCTGAAACCGGTAAATCCGGTCATTGCACTTAAAATTGCCGCTTTTTTCTGCCCCTCAAATACCGAATCCAGCAATGCAAACGGCCAGCCCGGAGAGCACATCCGGCAAACGATGCCGTAGCTGCCTCCGCTGAAAGTAAGATCCTCCATCTCATTTCCTACATCAAACAGACCGGCAAGACCATTCCCCAGTTCAAAATGACAATGGCTGATAAATCCATGCTGTGCAAAATGCGCACGGATACAGATTGCTCCCGGATGGTTTCCTTCGATGCGAAAATCAATATTGCTGATTGCGCTGTAAAAGGTTGCCGCATCAGCATCCTGCGGCTCTTCCTTCGCAAAGTCCTTTTCGCCGATAAACCAGAACATATACTTTGCACCGGGATATCCGCCCATGAACTTCTGCATCGGATTTTCAAGCTCCTTATCTGTCTCTCCGTCATAGCCTCCTGCATCCTCCGGCAGCACAAACACCGGACGTTCCTTTCCATAACCGATCAGACGGACAGAAGGCGGAATTTTTACCGTATGTTTTATCCGGTATTCTCCTGATGGGATATAGAGAATCCCATAGCTCTGCTCTTCTATCAGCCGTCCGATTGCTTTTTGCAGGATAATGCTGACGTCATCTTGGTTCTCTTGCAATTCCGGGAACTCTTCTTTTGTAAAATAAATCCCCATTTCATCGTCAAATTTTTCCTGATAAACTGATTTTTTCCCGTACCACATAATTACAGCCTCTCTTCCAATTTGTTATCGTATGCCCCAAATATTTCTTTCTTAGAGTATAGCAAAAAACGCCTCTTATATCAACTTTTTATACAGCCAGACATACATTAAATTGCCAAAAGAATCAAACAGTAATTTCTCCCCTATCAAATAAAAATTTTTATTTATAATGACAGGATGTTACATTTATGATAAAATTTGACTGTAATAAAGTCAGAAGGAGAACATACATGAACGAAAACAACATAGAGCACAGTTTAATTGAATATATGTTAACTCTGTTAAATATCTCCGACAACTACACCATAGATATTGACCATCTGAAGGAAAAAAGCGGACATGCACAATTTCCTTCACTTGACTCTCAAAATATTAGAACCGCCTGTGAAATCATTGACTTTATGGATAAAATGCCGGGCGGATTCCTAATCTATCACGCGGACGGCAGCGAACAGATTATCTATGCCAACAAAGCGCTGCTGCGTATTTTCCATTGTGATACCATGAAAGAATTTCAAGAATTGACCGGCAACTCCTTCAAAGGAATTGTACATCCCGACGATTTAGACGCAGTAGAACAGAGCATCAAGGATCAGATTTCTATCAGCCAGTATGACTTGGATTATGTGGAATACCGGATTATCCGAAAAGACGGAGCCATACGCTGGATTGAAGATTATGGACATTTTATCCACAGCCAATCCGTAGGAGACATTTTCTACGTCTTTTTGAGTGACGCCACAGAAAAAAAGAACCGACAGCTAATAGAAAAAGCTGCCATGGTAAATGAAAAAAAAGAGAACGAAAAGAAATTGAAAAACCTGATTGAAGAATTCGACAAAGAGAGAAAACTTATCAATCAGGAGCATTTACGGCGTCTTGAAGTAATTGAAGGCCTTAGTATAAATTACGAATCTATTCTCTATGCTGATTTAGATAAAAACAAAATTCTGCCATATCGATTAAGCAGCCGAACCGAGCATCAGTTTGAAAAAAAACTGCAGGCGCGCGAATATCTCTGGTACGTTTCTGATTACGTCAATATCTGGGTCCATCCAGAAGACCGTGAAATACTTACAAAAGCAACTTCACCGAAATATATTCGTGAAAAATTATCTGATAACAAAACATTCTACATAAACTACCGAATCCTTAAGGGCGTGGAAACACAATTCATACAGCTCCGCATTGTTAACGTAGGCAGCAAGGAGCATATCTCCCAGATAGTTATGGGATACCGCAGAGTGGATGAAGAAATTCTGCGTGAAATAGAGCAAAAACAACTCTTAGAAGAGGCATTGAACAATGCAAAGCTGGCGAATATTGCAAAAAACACATTTCTTTCCAATATGTCCCACGATATGCGTACTCCGCTGAATGCTATATTCGGTTACCTTGCTCTTGCCAAAAACCAAATATATGGAGACGAACTTACCCAAAGCTATCTGGATAAGATTGATTCGTCCAGCAGAGAGCTCTTAGATCTGATTGAAAAGGTTTTAGAAATATCCTGGATGGAATCCAACGATATTCAAATTACGGAAGCCGAATGCAATCTATCCGATATTATGCAGGACGTACACAAAATTATGCTTCCGCAGGCTTCTGAAAAAAATATCACTTTTTCCCTGCATTCCACAGACCTGCGGCATAGCTATATTTATGGCGATCAAGATAAGTTAAGACAGCTTCTCCTATATTTAGCCAATAATGCCGTAAAATACACAAAAGCCGGCGGAAGAGTCGATATCATTGCTGCCGAATCAGAGGATTTGTCAACGGAATATGCAATCTATCAATTTAAGGTCATTGATACCGGGATTGGAATAGGCGAAGATTTTCTTGCACATATCTTTGAACCTTTTGAACGGGAAAAAAATACTACTTCCAGCGGGATTCATGGGATTGGGCTCGGACTGACTATTGCAAAAAATATTGCGGAAATCATGGGCGGAACCATAGAAGCAAGCAGCATGGTCGGCAAAGGCAGCACATTTACAGTCACTCTCCGTCTGCGCATCCAAGACCATCCTCGGTTATTTTCCACCGAAAGAGGAACTTTCATTACGAATCTTCTGGACAAAAAAATACTGTTGGTAGAAGACAATGAAATCAATCTGGAAATCGAAACAGAAATACTTCAAGAACTGGGCTTTCTTATAGATACGGCAGCAGACGGAAGCATCGCCGTTGAAAAAGTGAAAAATTCCAAGCCCGGAGAGTATGCGCTGATTCTAATGGATATCCAGATGCCGATGATGGATGGGCGGGAGGCTACAAAAATAATTCGCAATCTTGACAATCCAACATTATCACACATTCCGATTATCGCACTGTCCGCCAATGCCTTTGAAAGCGATAAACGGCTGTCCATAGAATGCGGCATGAATGCACATTTGACGAAGCCGATTGACATTCCGATCTTGCTGGAAACAATTGCTAAAACAATGCAAGAACATGCAGATTTATATGAAAACAACATTTTCTAATAATAACCGTATACTGCCAATAAATTTGGAGGGTACAATCTGATTATTCAGATAGTCCCTCCTTTTTTACTGTCAGATCTGATAAGGCTGCTTCTTTTTATAATTTCACTTCTCTGAAATGATTCTTTGCACGTCTTCCCACGCTTCCTCGTCAAACTCACGGTCCCGAAAATAAAATTTTCGATCCTCTTCCGTGATATTACGAATGACACGGCATGGATTTCCGGCTGCAATTACCCAGTCTGGAATATCCTTTGTCACAACGCTTCCTGCTCCGATGACGACATTGTTTCCAACATGCACTCCCGGACAGATAACCGTATTGCCGCCAATCCAGACATTATCCCCTATCGTCACTTCAATCCCATATTCGTAAGCTGTATTCCGAGTAGCCGGATGTACTGGATGACCTGCTGTATAAATTGCCACATTCGGCGCCATCTGGCAGTTATCTCCGATAGTTACCTTTGCCACATCCAAAATTGTACAGTTATAATTTGCAAAAAAATTCTTTCCCACTTCAATATGAGTACCATAGTCACAGTAAAACGGCGGATTAACAAATGCTCCATCCGCTTTTCCAAACAGCTCCTTCACAATCTTCCCTATTGCTTCGAAATCAGACCGGTCCGCCATATTTAGTTCCTGCGTAAGTTTCCTTGCTCTTTTCTGCTCCTCATACACCTCTTCATCGGAGATATAAGGCATCTGCATATCCCTGCGCTCTCTGTTTGTCATAATTACATCTGCTCCTTCATTTTTACTGACTTTGCAGCAAAGTGCAAAGTCCTAGGCTGAACTGTTACCATCTCACATCTCTTTTACAAATTCAGCAATTTCAGCACTTCTTCTTTTGTCTGCACTCCTACGTTCTTTCCTTCAAACACCCCATTTTTCATCACAATCAATGTCGGGATGCTCATAATCTGATATTTTAAGGCGAGCGCCGCTTCCTCGTCTACGTTGACTTTTCCTACCTTTATTTTTCCATCCAATTCTTCCGCCAGCCCATCTATGACCGGCGCCATCATTTTGCAGGGACCGCACCAGTCTGCCCAAAAATCAATCAGAACCGGGAGCTCACATTTTAATACCTCTTCTTCAAAATTTTCGTTCGTAATTGTTATAACTGCCATTTTATATTCCTCCTCATTTTCTTTTCAGTCTCTTTTTTGCCTTCCCTAATTATTCCGTCCAAATTCCGAAAGCACCAGCCCGTCATTCCGGTCTAAGGTCATTCCCACACTCCACGCGTTGACAAACAAAAGCAAAGGATTGCCCTTTAAATCCGCAATCTTTTTCATATCCGAGGTTCCGGTCAGCTTGTCCAGATCAACATCCGTATTTTCAATCCAACGAATGTGCTCATACGGCAGATTTTCCAGACGTATCTCAACGTTATACTCATTCTCCAGACGGTATTTGAGCACGTCGAACTGCAGAACGCCCACAACGCCTACGATGATTTCCTCCATACCTCCGTGATACTCCTGAAAAATCTGAATCGCGCCTTCCTGCGCAATCTGCATCACGCCTTTTACAAACTGCTTCCGCTTCATGGTATCCATCTGGCGGACTCTTGCAAAATGCTCCGGCGCAAAGGTCGGGATTCCCTCAAACTGAAACTTTTCCTTTGCCGTCGTAAGCGTGTCGCCAATGGAGAAAATACCGGGATCAAACACACCGATAATATCTCCGGCATAGGCTTCCTCAATCATCTTGCGCTCCTGTGCCATCAACTGCTGCGGCTGGGACAGCTTGATCGCCTTCCCGCCTTGGATATGCTTAACCTCCATTCCGGCTTCGAATTTACCGGAGCAGATGCGCATAAAGGCAATACGGTCTCTATGGTTCTTGTTCATATTTGCCTGTATCTTAAAGACAAATGCGGAAAAATCCTCCGAAAATGGATCAATCTCTCCAATATCCGACTTCCTTGGAAGAGGTGAAGTCGTCATTTCCAAAAAATGCTGCAAAAAGGTCTCCACGCCAAAATTTGTAAGCGCCGAACCGAAAAATACCGGGGACAGCTCTCCCTTCGATACCAGTTCCATATCAAACTCCGCGCTTGCCCCGTCCAAAAGCTCTATTTCCTCTCTCAATTGACCGGCATATTCCTCTCCGATTTCCGCTGCAAGCTCTGCGGAATCCACCGGGATTTCCTTCTCGGTTCCCTCCTTCGTGCCCTTTAGGGTATCGGCAAAGGTCATGACCCTTTTCGTGTTCCGGTCGTACACCCCTTTGAAATTCTTGCCGGAACCAATCGGCCAGTTAATCGGGCAAGTGGCAATCCCAAGCTCTTTTTCAATCTCATCCAGAAGGTCAAAAGTATCATTGGCGTCTCTGTCCATCTTATTGATGAAGGTAAAAATCGGGATGTGCCGCATCACGCAGACCTTGAACAGCTTCCTGGTCTGCGCCTCTACGCCTTTTGAAGCATCAATGACCATCACTGCGGAATCTGCCGCCATCAATGTCCGGTAAGTATCCTCCGAGAAATCCTGATGTCCGGGCGTATCCAGAATATTGATGCAGCAATTGTCATAGTTGAACTGCAGCACAGAAGATGTGACGGAAATACCTCTCTCCTTCTCAATCTCCATCCAATCGGAGACTGCATGTCTTGCGGTTGCCTTTCCCTTTACGGAACCCGCAAGATTGATGGCGCCTCCGTATAACAGAAATTTCTCGGTCAGCGTGGTCTTACCGGCGTCCGGATGTGAAATAATTGCAAATGTACGTCGTTTCTCTATCTCTTTTCTCAAATCAGCCAAAATCAGTTCCTCCTAAAGCGGCAGGGCTGTGCCCTCACACTCCTGTTCTATCCCAAAATAGTGTAAAATCGTCGCCGCAATATCCGCAAAACAATCCTTCGTTCCAAAGCTCTTCCCAACCGGAACCTTCTTTCCTGCAAGCACAAGCGGCGTATACTCTCTGGAATGGTCGGTAGACGGCGTACTTGGGTCGCAGCCATGATCCGCTGTGATCATTAAGATATCCTCCTCCCGAAGTTTATCTAAAAGCTCCGGAAGCCTTTCATCAAAATAGGTCAATGCCTTCGCATATCCGTCTACATCATTGCGGTGCCCGTATAACATATCATAATCCACAAGATTTGTAAAACAAAGACCTTCAAAATCCCTGTCCATATAGGCAAGCGTCTTGTCAATCCCGTCCGCATTATCCTTCGTGCGGACATAATCCGTAATTCCCCGCCCGGCAAAAATGTCAACAATCTTCCCGACGGATAGCACCTCATATCCCGCAGCGCTTAGGGCATCAAGCATGGTCTTTTCCGGCGGTTCTAACGAAAAGTCATGCCGGTTACTGGTTCTTGTGAAATTCCCCGGCGTTCCTACAAACGGTCTTGCTATGACCCGTCCCACACCGACATCTCCCGTCAGTATCTCCCTTGCAATCCGGCAATATTCATACAATGTCTCCACCGGAACTACATCCTCGTGAGCCGCCACCTGAAAAACAGAATCCGCAGAGGTATAGACAATCAGCTTACCGCTCTTTAAATGCTCCTCTCCGTAATCCTTGATTACCTCAGTACCGGAGTAAGGCTTATTACATAAGATTCCCCTTCCGGTACGCCGTTCAAATTCTGCAATCGTCTCGCTCGGAAACCCTTGCGGAAAGGTCGGCAGAGGCTTAGGAGAAACCACGCCTGCAATCTCCCAATGACCGATTGTCGTATCCTTTCCTTTAGATACCTCCGTCAGCCTTGCAAACGCTCCCTGAGGAGACGGTTCCTTCTCCCCGATATCCACTCCGTCTATATTAAAAAATCCTAGTTTTCTCATATTAGGCATAGAGAAATATGGACTCCTTGAAGCCGCCTTTATGGTGTTGCTTCCTGCGTCCCCATACTCTGCGGCGTCCGGCATTTCTCCGATTCCTACACTGTCCAATACAATTAAGAATATACGTTTCATACGCTCCTCCTTTTGCAGTTCTGCCAAAAACAATTCTATTATATCCGCTTTTCTTTGTTTACGCAAGAAAAAGGCTCTTGAACTTTCGCATTTACACATGCGCGCTCAAGAGTCTTTTCTGCTATCTACTGAGCCGTCGTCGAAATCGGCGTAATAATAATGTTTTCTGCTGAAATATTTGTCTTACGTTTCACAATATCCTCTATCTGCGCACGTTTCGCATCCGTCACCTCGCCCATATTTAAGACAACATCCGCGGTATTATCGGTAATGCTGACTACAACATCTGTAAATCCTTTTGCCTCTAAGAGCATCTCTGCCGCCGTTTCCCTCTCTGCAATATTCGTCATTGCAATCATCTGATTGACCGCTTCCTGCTTTGCCGCCTCATCAATATTGGTATTGTTCACGATTTCCAGCAAAGATTCTTTGTTTTTCGCCCGAACCTGCTCCCGGTTCAGTTTCATCTCCGCTGCAAAATCCATATTCTCCATCGTATTACTAGTAAGCACTGCTTCTCCCGGATTGCTGTCCACTTCACCGTCTGCTCCCGTTTCCGTTGCATCTATTGATGCATCCGCCATCTCCATCCCAACTTCTCCGGATGTCTCTGTACTTCCCATTGCCCCTGTTTGTACACTATTGTCTTCTGTATCTGTAAAAATTTCTCCTTCCAGCAGCGTATCTTCATCAGAAATCTCATAGTCATATGTATCTGCTACATCAGCATTTGCTTCTTTTGCAACTTTTGTGTCTTCTAAGTTCCCATTTGTAAAGCTCAAGTACCCTGCAACGGCAATCATCAATGCCAGCGCAGTGATTATGATTTGATTTTTTTTGAATATTTTCTTCAAATCCGCCCCTCCTAATCGTTCATCTTTACTACGACTATTTTATGTGCCTCCACCGGAAATAATGCTAAAACTGCATTCGAAATATTTTGTTTTACGGACGTTTTATTTCCACCTTCCGCAACTACAAGAATTCCCTCTATCGCCGGTGTCAGCTCTTTCGCAATAAAGGGTTCTCCATCCCCTCCGGTACTGTTATATACCGTTGTTTCGTTTCTTTCCGACTCCGTCACCTTTCTGGTGCCTCCTGACGAATCCTCTTCTGTTGTACTGCTGCTGCTGCTGTTTCCATCCTTTTCTACCACCTGTGTCCCGTTGTCCTTATAGGTAATCATTACCCTCACCTTTCCGACCCCTTCTATATTGGAGAGCGCCAGCTCCAGACGTTCCTCCAACTGATTTTTATCCGTTATGCTCTGCCGGGATGTTCCGGTCTCCAAATCTTCCTGTACGTTTGCCGTTTTATCCTCCGTCTTTTTGCCGCCGTCTGTGGGCATTGCAATTACCAGAAACAAAAGCCCCAGTAAAACCAACAGAATCCATCCCGTTTTATCCATTCCCTTTTCCGGCTTTCCATCTTCCTTCTTTTTCGTGATTGCCTCAAACAGCTTCTTTAGCTCCATCATCTATTCCTCCAGACGAATTACAATCTGCTCCTCCTCCAACTGATAAAAGGACCTGATTTCTTTTCTCAGCTCTGACAGACCCTGCTCCAAAATGGCTTTCTCCGCAAGGCTTTCTTCACCGCCAATCGTATCAACGGATATATCCTCCACCTCCCAACCGCTCTCCTCTTTCGCCCTCTTTACAACCATTGTTACACTCTCTAACTCATACTTATCAGACAATGCGGCGTCAATCTGGTCTATTTCATATTCTTTTCCTTCCGCCATCAGCCGGATATCTTCCTCGATTGCCGTTTCGTACTCTGCCCTGTGGTAGTCGCTTTGAATAAAATCCATTTTCTCCACATCCATTTGTACATTTTCCATTTCCTGCCAGAACTGTGAATAACGGATTTTCTCTTCAAAATCCTCGCTGGCATAAATCACTTTGGAGATAGGGGAAATAACGGCAATTACAAGCACCATCTCCATAAAAAACTGTATATATTTCTTATATTGCGCTTTTGGCACCAGATACATCAGCGCCGATAATACGACAAAGAGAATCACGATTCCCTTCATCCATTCCAAGATTGCTTCCATATTCCTCCTATCCCACTGCATAACTGGTCGCTGCAGTTATCATTGCGATTGTCACAAAAAACAAAAACAAAGATGTCAGCATCAATTTCCCCGCCAGAACACTGCCTTTAAATACGCCGTTTATGCTCCCGGCAATCCGTTTATCGGTAATAGGCTCTAAAACGGCTGATGCAATCTTATACAAAAAGGACATGACAAATATCTTTACTAACGGAACTGCCACCAGAATTACCAATACAAGCATTGCGGCGACTCCGACACTGTTTTTTATCACCATTCCCGTACCGATCAGCATTTCCCCTATGGCATTGGCGGAATTTCCGATTCCTGGTATCATGCCGATTGCTTTGGTCCATGAACTTGTTTTCAGCCTGTCAATGGCAGGATAAATCAGTCCCTGTACGACATTTAAGCCCATAACAAGCGTTACCACGATTTTCATTCCCCAGCGGATGCCATCCTCCAGCAGTTCACACATCCTTGAGAATTTCTCTCCCTCCAGAATATAGTTCAAAAACTGCATCACCACAAAAATCTGTACCAACGGCGCCAGAAGGTATAGCAGAACCCACTGCACCAGAAAGACTACGAGAAATGTCATCTCATAAAAACCCGCCGCGCTGTTTGTCCCATTAGAAAACACCATTGACATCGCAAATACCGGCAGCAGCATTTTCATAAAATCTACGATTTTTCCCAACGTGGACTGCAGCAATTCATGCATAATCAAAAAGGACTTCATCAAAAGTATCATAAGCTCGATATATACCAGTACAAAACACAGATCCGATATATAGGAGTTTTTAAATATTGTCGAGAAATTTTTCAGCAATGCAAAGCTTGCCGCCATCGCAACAATAATGACTAACAACTGCCTGTTTTCCCTGAATTCGGAGAATAACAGCTTTGAGAGATAGTTTCCCGCTTCCCTTAAGTTTGCCCCGTCATTTCCGCGGATAAACCCCGTTACCAAATCCAGAAAACTGATATCTTCCGTTTCCTCATTTTCCTTGAGATAATCCTCTATTTCCTTCATGTCCAGCCTGTCAAGCAGCTCATCCGTAATCTGAATGTCCTCTTCTATTTCCTTTGCCGTCACTACCTGCGCACTGCACAGCAGCCACAGACATATTCCGGCAAAAACTATCTGCCATATCTTCTTTCTCCTTTCTTTCTCCCTCATAAAAATTCTCCTATCGTTTCTACAAATGACATCAGCACCGGCATACTGATCAACAATATGGACATTTTTGCAAACATTTCAATCTGCCCTGCAATTGCCTGATATCCCGCATCCTTGCACATATCCACCGAGAATTCTGCAATATAGGTAATCCCAATCATTTTTATGACAGTCTTTACATACCGGTTGTCCACCACAACCAAAGACTGAATCGAATCTACATAGGAAAGTATCAGTTCCAGCTTCGACACAAGATAGATAAAGATGCAGGTGCAGACCGCCATACTGATAAACAGGCTGTATTCCGATTTATAGGAACGGACCATAATCGCAAGAAACACCCCTGCAATCCCCATTAAAGCAATTTTGATAATATCCATCCGCCCACTCCTTTACAGTGCAAACAAATCCTTCATCGTCTGGAACAGCTCATAGATATACGGCACGATCCAGAATAAAACGATGAGAAGTCCCGCAAGGCTTGTCAGAAATGCATGCTCTTCTCTTCCGCTGTGTTTTAATACCTGACTGATGACAGTAACTAATATTCCTACCGCCGCTATTTTGAAAATTAAGTTTACGCTCATGATTTCCGCTTCCTCCATTTTGGCATATTCCGCACATACCTTTGTGGGCTTTCACATTACTGTTCGCTCCCTTCGGCCGTTCCGGCAACAAGCTCACCCGTCCCGCCTCCTTTACAGCAGGAGCAGGATCAGAAAGAGCCCGCCTGCCCCACACAGATATCTGCTGATGCGCTGTTTTGTCCTCAATTCTTCCTGCGCATGTACCAACTTAAATTGCACCTGCTCCGTAAACAACGCAACTTCCTCTTTTTGCATATAGGTGTTGGACTGCTCTAAAATGTTTCCGGCCTCTATAAAAATCTGGTATTCCTCCTCCGATAGCAGGTAATCGGAGCGGTTGCTCTGCAATACCTTTTTCCAGACCTTTCCCGGGCTCGCTTCCAGATATTTCAAAAGCTCATCTGCCGTCTGTATCAGCACCTCGCCAAACGGCGCTTCGCATTGTCCTGCTATCCGTTTAAGCGCCTGCGGCAAAGGCGTTTTCAAATAACGCATCTCATTCCCCATAAGCAGCAAAAGCTCTTTGAGCGCAATTAGCTGATGGTAATGCTGCTTCAGTCTTTTACTGATACTGTTTCCAATCCCAAGCGCTCCGGCAAACACCAGAAATGCCCCCACTATTTTTAACATATCCGCTCCAGTTCTCCGTTATAAACGGTAAAGCTCCGCACTCCCTGCCCATCCTTTTCTAAAAGGACGTACCGCTCAAAAACGCCGCCGTCCACCCACGCCCGCAGGCTCTCCTTCCGTGACAGTTCCTCCAGATTTCCGGCATGAATCGTTCCAAGTATCTTGCATCCGCAGTTCAGCGCCTGTTTCACCGCTTCAAAATCCGCCTCACTGCCCAACTCATCTACTGCAAGAACCTGAGGCGACATGGCGCGCAGCATCATACGCATTCCCGCCGGCTTGCTGCAGCGATCCAGCACATCCGTCCGAACCCCCACGTCATTCTGCGGACTCCCCATATGACAGGCGGCAATTTCCGAACGCTCATCAATCAGGCTCACCCGCAGCCCGCCATCGGAAATCAGACGTATGCAATCTCTCAGATAAGTACTTTTTCCAATTCCCGGCGCAGACACCAAAAGCGTATTATAAATACCGCCTTCCCGCTTCAGACAGGATACCAGCCCCAAGGCGCATCCTTTATGCTCTCTTGCAATTCGGATATCCATAAAACGGATATAGCTGATTTCCGCCACTTCTGCGCGCTCCATCCTGACCTGTCCGGCAAGACCAACCCGATGTCCGCCTTCTAAGGTAATATATCCATTTTGTATTTCTTCCGAAAACGCATACAGGGAATATCTGCTCAAAAACGTCACCATCTCCTGCATGTCCTCTTCTGCGATAACATAGGCATATGCACGTTCCTTTGTCAGTGCAGTCTCCTGCTCCCTGCCTAAATACCATGCATTCTCTTCTCCCAGAAATTCTATAGGCTGTCCAATCCGAATGCGTATTTCTTCGATTTTCTTTAAGCGCTCTATCGCCTGCCTTGTCTGCTCTCTGATATGTACCGGAAATATCTGCAACACGCTTTCTAACATTTCACCACCTCACATTGACATGTATATGGGTGTCTGTCCACTTTTATGCATAAAAAAAGAAGCTCATAAGCATAATTAAATCATGCTTATGGCTTCTTTTGCCATGACTGTACAAAGTGAAAGCTGCCACTTCGTGACAGCTCTCTATACTTACTAATTGTACTTGCGTTTTCTTGCAGCTTCCGACTTTTTCTTACGTCTAACACTAGGTTTTTCGTAATGCTCTCTTTTTCGGATTTCCTGCTGGATACCTGCTTTTGCGCAGTTTCTCTTGAATCTGCGTAAAGCGCTATCTAACGTCTCATTTTCCTTCACGATAACATTTGACATAGTCTCACACCTAACCTCCCTCCAGTTGCGTATTGTGCATATTCAACTGTTTGGGTCATTTTTATTGCACTATAGAATAGTATACCAAATAAATCCTTCTTGTCAATAGCTTTTATCAAATTTGTACGGAAATCAATTTGTTAACTGCGACTAAGACACTCAGGAAAGCTTTCGAGCCTAAGTCGCAGTAAGCAGTTAATTCATCGGAGTGTTGCACTCTTCGCATGAAGCATATTTCTCCGCCTTTTCGCATCCGTCTCCGAAATTATAATTGTGATTCCAATACAGTTTTTGCCTCTGCAAGGGCGTCCGAAATCCCGGCAGGGTTCTTACCGCCCGCCTGCGCCATATTCGGACGTCCGCCGCCGCCGCCGCCGACCTTTGCGGCAATTCCCTTGATTAAGTTGCCTGCATGGGCGCCCTTTCCCATTGCGTCTTCGGTCGCCATCGCAATCAGATTGACCTTGCCGTCATTGGCAGAAGCTAATACTACAACGCCGCTTCCAAGCTTCTCCTTTAACTGATCCCCAAGATCACGCAGTCCGTTCATATCCACGCCATCTACAGATGCCGCTAAGAGCTTCATGCCCTTCACTTCCACCACCTGATCCATAACGTCTCCAAGCGCATCCTTTGCCGCTTTGCTCTTTAGGGATTCGTTTTCGCTCTGCAATGCTTTCATCTCTGCCATCAGATGCTCCAGCCGCTCTACCAGATTGGCAGGAGTTGCCTTTACTACCTTTGCAGCCGCTTCGATTTCAGCCTCAATCTTGTCGTAATATGCAAATACCGCATCACTTGTCAGCGCTTCGATTCTTCTGACTCCTGCTGCCACACCGGTCTCTGAAATAATCTTAAATGCCGTAATAGCGGATGTATTCTTTACATGTGTACCGCCGCATAACTCAACCGAGAAATCTCCCATCTTAACGACGCGTACCGTCTCGCCGTACTTCTCTCCAAAGAGCGCCATAGCGCCGGTCTTTTTTGCCTCTTCTAAGGACATTTCTTCCGTTATGACCTCAATCGCTGCGGAAATTTTCTCATTTACAATATTTTCTACCTTCTGGATTTCTTCCGGCGTCATCGCAGAGAAATGAGAAAAATCAAATCTCAGCCTGTCTGCATTCACATCGGAACCTGCCTGCTCAACATGGCTTCCCAAGACCTCACGCAATGCCTTCTGCAGCAAATGTGTCGCACTGTGGTTCTTGCCGATTAAGGCGCGCTTGTCCGTATCGACTGCAAGCTCCACCACATCCCCTGTCTTAACCATTCCCTTTAAGGCCTTACCGATATGTCCGACCTTGCCGCCCAACATCTTAACGGTATCCTCTACTGCGAACTCAAAACTCCCGTCCGCACTTCGAATGATACCGGTATCTGCATTCTGTCCGCCCATCGTTGCATAAAAAGGCGTCTGCTCTACAAAGATTGTTCCAACCTGTCCATCGGAAAGAGCCTCTGTAATTTCCGTCTCTGTAGTCATAACGGTAATCTTCGAGCTGTAAGTCAGATTGTCATATCCTACAAATTCCGTGGTAATGCTTGGGTCAATCGACTCATATACCGTCACATCCGCTCCCATATAATTCGTAACTTTTCTGGCTTTTCTCGCCTTGGTTCTCTGCTCCTCCATCTCTGCGGCAAAGCCCGCCTCATCAATGGTAAAGCCTTTCTCTTCTAAGATTTCCTGTGTAAGATCCAGAGGGAATCCGTAGGTATCGTATAATTTAAATGCATCTGCGCCCGATAGCTCTTTTGCATTTTCCTGCTCCATTCTTTCCTGCATCTGACCTAAAATTTCAAGCCCTTGGTCGATGGTCTTATTGAACTTCTCTTCTTCCTGCGACAATACCTTGAAGATAAATTCCCGCTTTTCATCCAGTTCCGGATATCCGTCTTTACTCTCATTGATGACCGTCTCACTCAATTTCGCAAGAAACAGTCCGTCAATTCCAAGCAGACGCCCATGTCTTGCGGCGCGGCGGATCAGACGGCGGAGAACATAGCCTCTTCCCTCGTTACTCGGCATAATGCCATCCGATACCATAAAGGTTACGGAACGGATATGATCTGTAATCAGCCGGATAGATATATCATCCAATGCATCCTGCTGATAGGTCTTATCGGACAGCTCACAGATCTTATCACGGATTGCCTTCATTGTATCAATATCAAAGACGGAATCCACATCCTGCATGACAACGGCAAGACGCTCTAAGCCCATTCCGGTATCAATATTTTTCTGCGCAAGCTCTTCATAACCGCCCTTTCCGTCCCCGTTAAACTGGGTGAATACGTTGTTCCAGACCTCCATGAACCGGTCGCACTCACAGCCCACCTTACAATCGGGACTGCCACAGCCGAATTTATCCCCTCTGTCGTAATAGATTTCAGAACAAGGACCGCAAGGACCTGCGCCGTGCTCCCAGAAATTATCACACGCCCCGGTTTCTGGATCGCGGTAAAAGCGGGTAATCTTTTCCGCCGGAACTCCTACTTCCTTTGTCCAGATTTCAAAGGCTTCTTCATCCTCTCCGTAAATGGACGGATACAGCCTGTCCGCATCAAGCTCCAGTACCTTTGTCAAAAACTCCCACGACCAGGCAATCGCCTCTTTCTTAAAATAATCCCCGAAAGAGAAGTTTCCGAGCATCTCAAAAAAGGTCAGATGTCTCGCTGTCTTACCTACATTTTCGATATCTCCGGTGCGGATACATTTCTGACAGGTCGTCACGCGCTTCCTCGGCGGTATCTCCTGTCCGGTAAAATAAGGCTTTAACGGCGCCATTCCCGCATTGATTAACAGCAGGCTGTTATCATTGTGCGGCACCAGCGAAAAGCTCTTCATTGCCAGATGCTCCTTGCTCTCGAAAAATTCGAGGTACATTCTTCTCAAATCATTTACGCCATACTTTTTCACGACTATTCCTCCAAAATTCTATTGTTCAGCCTTGGCTGGACAATTTATTTCTCTTCCTGTATTTTTTCGGCTGCCATCTTCGCATCCTTGCGCTTACGCAGAGCTTTTCCGGCAAATATGCCGGCAATGCCGACTATAGCCAATACTAAAAGTTCTACAAAATACCACAAAAAACTTGTACCAAATGCTCCCATATACATTGCCTCCTTGTTTTTATTCTGCCTTATTTCCTGCCCGCTCTTTTCAAATTTTCGATTTCCATGCGGTTCTAATTAACTACCGATATTATAGAACACTCCCTGCAATTTTTCAACTACATCCTACAATTCAAACACCTGATTCTCTTTTGTTATATCCATAATCCTCTCGGTATATCTGGCATTTGAACACATCTTTTTATAGTCTGCAATCAGATGATACTCCTGCCACATATGCATCGGGAAGATATAATCTGCATTCACATGCTGCATAAAGTAATCCAGCCCTCGGTTCGTATACATTCCAAGCCTTCCATCTAAGACAACAAATGCCAGATTGATATGCCGGTCCTCCAAATGACGCAAAGCCGCTTTATAGCCGTTTTCCATCTTCCCGTTGACCAAATCCCCTGCGCCCTCAAAACGCCAGTTGTGCAAGTCGCCGGCGTGGTAGATGTGCAAATTTTCCGTCTCAATAGAAAAGGCAACGCCTTCATCTGTAGAGCGCAGTGTTTCGATTTTCATATCATCTACCGTATAATTTTGGTTCGCTGCCACGAAGGTAATCTGCTTCTTTACCTCAAGCGGAATCTGGTTGCGCAGCAGATAATTTGCGCCAAGCCTTATATCCTTTGACAGGATATAGTGAATCTTCGGATACTGTTCTGTAAGCTTTAGGATATCCAGATCAAAGTGATCGTGATGCTTATGGCTGGCGAAGAAATACACTGGTTTTTCTCTGTCAAACTCCGGCAGCTTACCGGCAAAATGATAGCCGTTCACCCGCTCCCCGCCAAAATAGTCAAAGACCAGCGCCTTATCGTCCAATTCCACAGCAAAGCAGCTATGATGTATAAATGTTACTCTCATATGAAATTTATTCCTTTCTTGTTGCTATTCACGGTCTGGGAACCGTTCATAGTAACGGTTCGGGGCGATATTGACAGTCTCTATTTCATTCTGCCGATAATCTCATTTGCCCTGCGGTAAATCTCCTTCGGTGCAAAACCAATATCAAACTTCCCATCCTCATAGAGAACCTTGCCGTTTACCATCGTAAGCTTCACGTTCTGCTTACTGCCGCTGTAGACAATATTTTTGATAATATTATTCTCCGGCTGCATATTTGGCTGCTGTAAATCGAGCAAAATTAAATCCGCCTTCTTTCCCACCGCAAGACTGTCACAGTCAGTAAGTCCCATCGCATGAGCTCCGCCCGCAGTTGCCATATAGAGCACTTCATCTGCCGGAATACAGGAAGCGTCATTCTCTCTTACCTTTGCAAGCGCAGTAGTCAGGAACATCTCCCGGAACATATCCAGACAGTTGTTGCTTGCCGCTCCATCCGTTCCGATTGCCAGTTCAATTCCCTCGTCCACAAAACGCTTCACCGGCGCGATTCCGCTGGCAAGCTTCAAATTAGAAGCCGGATTTGTTACGGCAATCAGACTGCGTTTTTTATAGATTTCAAAATCTGCATCCTCAAACCAGACACAGTGATAGCCGCCTCCGCCATACTCATACATCCCAAGACTGTCCGTCAATTGGGTAGGCGTCATGCCCCAACGCTCCTTACATTCGTCCACTTCCTTCTTCGTCTCTGCATTGTGCAGCCACACTGGAGACTTCACTTTCTGCGCTAATTTTGCCACGCCCTCCATTAACTCCTTTGATGTGGTATACTCTGCATGGAATCCAATGAGAAAGCTGGATAGGTCGCTCATTTCATTTACGATGCGATAGTTCTCTTCTAATAGTTCCACCGTTCCGCCGAAATTATTTAATCCGCTGGTCTGTACGGTACGGAAGCCGCAGTCTACCGACGCCTTCGCATTCTGGGGCGGGAAGAAGTACATATCGAAGTTGGAGGTGATTCCGCTGGTCAGATATTCCATAATTCCCAGAATATCCAGAAAATAAACATCCTCCGGCGCAAGCTGATCCTCCCTTGGAAATACCTGCTGAAACAGCCAGTCCTGTAAGGGTAAATCATCTGCATAAGAACGAAGGAAGGTCATAGCCGTATGGGTATGGGCATTTTTAAAGCCCGGCATCAGCAGATTCCCTTCTACATCAATTTCTCTGTCCCAGAGGATTACAGCGTCCACCGGATTCGCAAATACCTTGTCAATATCTGTACCGTCTCCAATATAACAGATGCTGTCGCCTTTCACCCAGAGTTCTCCCTCTTCGATAGTAAACTTGCGGTGGTCTCCCAGCTTTAATATTTTCGCATTGTAAAATCTTATGTTCATGGTGTGCTCCTTTTCTATCCTTTTCGATTTCCGTTTTATCGCCTATTCGATTTTCCCGGTCAAATGTGCAAGCAAGATATTCTGAGGGTTTTCGTAGAAAAAACTGCTGTTATAGTCATCAATCTTTTCACTCACAAAGGAATTATACGCCTCCAGCAAAGCATCAATCACCGGAATCCCCTTCTCTTTGGAAATACCCAGAACCAGTCTCTTATATACCTTCCCAATATCCCAATGGGACGGAACAGCAAATTTAGCCGCCCCTACATTATCAAAATCCCCTTCCGCAATCCCTGCCTGTTCAATGAAATCATCACTTACACTTTCGATATTGTCACTATGGTAAACATCTGCCAAATCATAAATCTTCTCTAAACGCTTTTTTCCTAATGCATTTGCTACCGTACTCCTGTGGTTCTTCGTCTTTCTGGCAATATACTCAATCAAACTGCATGTGAAAAATAAATCATTTGATTTTTTATCCTCTCTTCCAATCACAGAGCCACCTCCTCACAGGTACGAAATTCCAGGCATTTCAGCGCCTCCTTCGTGCAGAAGTTGATTTGATGGGTTGGATATTTGAATCTTGCCATACTCCAGAATTGTTCTCTGGTAATAATTCCCTCTATATAATCCGCAATAAAATTATAAATCTGGTCATTTGCCATTGCACCGATAACAATGTCATAACTATGATTTTCTCCATGCCGGCAGGAAATAATAAAATTCAGCCACTCCTCTGTCATTTCCTTAAACTCCAAAATCTTTAAAGATGTATCCAGACGGACGGTATAAATATTTACACACGGGGTCTCATAGCGTTTTGCCCAACGTTCTGCCTGTTCTTTTATAATTGTACAATAAAACCCATTTCCAAAATCTTTCGTATTTCTGCCCACAATGATTTCAGGTCTTTTTACAAGAGTATAACTACCATGATACACTGTCATCTTGCCCATACTCTGCTCCTTTGCCTAATAGATTCCCGTACATCCCTATTTTACCAGTTCCCGCAGCTCCTGCAGCAGCTCCAGATCCGACTGCTGTACCCGGATATTTGTTGTCACTGGAACTTCCCCCGGTTTTGTCACTGTCATTTCAATCACAGTCCCCTCTTCAATTCCATTTGCAAACACCGTGCTCAAAAATGCCGTGAATTTCGGATGGTTCGTTGTAAATTTATTTTTTGCATTCATGATTTTCATAATCGATGCCGGATTCATCATAAATCTTTCTTCCTTCCCTCTACTCTAAATCCAACAGATACACATCATCTGCTGAAATCCTGCGTTCTTTCGTAAAAATAAGCCAGTCCGTAATCTGCTCAAAGGGATAAATCCCCTCGCTTCCCTCGTGCATATCCTTTACATAATAAGGTTCTTGTGTCAGCCTGCATTTCAGTCTTCCTTCCATCGGCTCAAGCAGCTCGAACCAGATATGCTCCCATTGATTCTGCTCATCTTTAAATTCCTCGTCTACTTCCAGACCTATCTTTACTATAATTTTATTTTCTTTATCCGTAAACGCGCGAAGCATATAGTCCAACCGCTCTCGCGCCAGCTTTTTCATCCGCTCTGTCTCTTCCGTAGAAATCATATAGAGAGGATTACCCTCCATATATTCGTCAAATATGCAGACTGGCGTATAATTCTGCTTCTCCACATCCTCATAAGCGGCATAGACAAAGATTGCGCAGGTATTCTCATTGTGGCTCTCCTCTCTGTCAGCCTTTCCGCCAAGCATATCCTCCGGATAATATTCCACCGCCTCCTGCCATTCGACCAATGTGACAACCATCGGAATTTCCTCTGTCATTCTCGCCAGAAACAACGGTTCCTTCGGTTCTAACGGTTCTTCCATTTCTAACATCCGGTTCGCCAGCGTCTCAATGACATTGTAGTGCGACTGATACGTCTCCTTTGTCGAATTTAAAATTTCCAGCTCCGGCAGTCCGCAGCGGTTCAGTCCGTGGCTGTGCAGCCAGACACAGTCTTCTTCCCCCGAGACCGCCTGCACGGTATAGATATATCTCGGCGCCGGCGGAACGCTGGACTCTGCCGCCAATTTTACCCACCTGCCTGAGAGTATTTTTTCTGAACTGTCATCAATCACCGCTACCGCCTCAGGCATCAGTGCATGAATCATTTTCAACTGTGCGTGATATGACTTCAATGCATCCTCCCCGAACTCCATATTAAGCTCAAGCCCGATTCTCGCATTTTCTACCGCCTCAATATCCACATCTGGGAAAAAATGCTGAATCCGATACATTTCGGGAATTTCAAGCTCAAGCGGCGCTGCCTGGACATCATATTTACTCCCATCCACTTCCAGCTCAAGCTCTAAGGTTTCTTCAAACTTATGGGAGAGCAGTTCGATTCCTCTGGTCTCTGACAAACGTTTAAACATTCCCGCAATGTCCTTGATATCCTGCTCGTTTTTTGGTATTGCTATCATATATGATCTTGCTTTCATACGCTCCTCCTTCTCATTTCCCGTCTGAACAATTTGCCGCATCAATAGCGATTACCAGCAGAAGCCCCTGCAATTCATCTGCCGGATTCTGGAAATCAATTACATACGTATCTCCCCAGTGCAGAAGCTGCTTGGAAATATGGCATGCCACGCTGCACCCATCATACACATCATACTCCCACCCGAGGAAATCTCCTTCCACACGCCAGCCATTGTAATCCACCTCATACTTCGGATGAAAAAGAGCAAATCTTTTCTGAATACTGCCAACTCTTCTTCCGCTGATTTCAATGTCAAATACAGGAAGGAGGGTCCAAAGCCGCTGTCTGATAACGCCGATTTCATTCTGATTCCTGTCATAGACATGCAATTGATGTCCCAACGTGAAAAACTCTGCTTTCACAAAATATTTTGCCTCTCCGTTTTCATCATAAATATCATAAGAGTCCGTCCATGAAAATACCCTTTGTTTAATCAAGAGCTGCATCACATTTCCTCCGCAAGCATTGCACCAATTTTAAGAATCGACTCTGTCACAAGCTTCTTGAACTGCGGCGCGACCTTATCTGCCGTCTCCTGAATCTCCGCATGTGTCAGAGGAGTCGGCGCAATCCCGGCAGCCAGATTAGAAATACAGGAAATGCCGCAGATTTTCATTCCCATATGATTTGCGGCAATCGCTTCGCAGGCGGTACTCATCCCGACTGCATCGGCTCCCAATACTCGGCACATATTGATTTCCTGCGGCGACTCGTAATTCGGTCCCGTAAGCTGGATATAGACGCCTTCTTTCAGCGGAATATCATTTTCAAGCGCAGCTTTTTTGATGACGGTCTGCAAATCCTCATCATAGATATGGCTCATATCCGGGAAACGCGTCCCAAGCTCGTCAATATTTGCCCCTATCAGCGGAGACGGAACAAAGTTTGCAATCTGTCCGGTAATCATCATGAAATCTCCTGCTTGAAAGCCCTGCTTGATACCGCCGGATGCATTGGTGAGGAATAAAACCTCTGCTCCCATGAGCTTCATCAGCCTTGTAGGCAATACCACATCCGTCATGGAATAACCCTCATAGTAATGTACCCTCCCCTGCATACATACTACCGGAACCTCACCCACATAACCGAAAATAAACCTGCCCTTATGCCCCTGAACCGTTGATACCGGAAACCCTTCTATCTCATGGTAATCCAGTACCGCCTCCACCTTAATATCATCCGCATAGTCCCCTAGACCAGATCCTAAAATTAAAGCGACCTTCGGCGTAAATGGAATCCTGTCTTTTACACTTTCATAGCACCTCACTAATTTCTCATATACTTCGTTCATATTGTCCTCCTTTTCTTATCCTTTAAACCGCAAAACTATCAAATAAAGAGAGCTGGTTCGATTCCGGCAAGTCTCCGAAGATCCCCATGTCTCCCATCAGATCTATGACCGTCTTACTTACTTTCGTCCGCTGCCTAAAATCGTCCTTTGAAAGAAACGGTCCGTCCTTCGCCGCCTCTACGACGGCGTCCGCCGCCTTTCCGCCCAAGCCTTCAATCGTGCCGAGCGCAGGCATTAACTTGCCGTCAATAATCTGGAACCGCTGCGCCTGAGCCGTATACAAGTCCAATGGTAAAAATTCGTAGCCTCTTGCATACATCTCCTGCACAATCCGCATATCCCGGTAAGTATCCTGCTCTTTTTTGGAGAGCGTATCCTTCCGCTTTTCATAATCCCGCATAAAATATTCTAACTTCTCCCTGCCCTGACACATCAGCTCATAGCTAAAGCCCGTCGCGCGAATCGAGAAGAACGCCGCATAATATGCCAAGGGATAAAACACTTTGCAGTAGGCAATCCGCCATGCCATCATTACGTATGCCGCCGCATGCGCTTTGGGGAACATATACTTAATTTTTTTACAAGACCAGATATACCAGTCGGGCACGCCATGCGCAGTCATTTCCTCTTCCCACTCCGGCTTTAAGCCCTTGCCCTTTCGTACAGACTCCATAATCGTAAAGGATTCTTCACTGTCAAGCCCCATACCGATCAGATAGATCATAATATCGTCACGCGTACAGATTGCCGTTGAAATCGTTGCCTTCCCCTCTTCAATCAAGGTCTGGGCGTTACCCAGCCACACATCCGTCCCATGAGACAGTCCTGCAATCCGAATCAGATCCGAGAAAGATTGGGGATTCGCATCAATTAACATCTGCATCGCAAAATCCGTTCCAAACTCCGGTATTCCAAGAGCGCCCAGCTTACAGCCGCCGATGTCCTCAGGCGTTACCTGCAATGCATTTGTATTCTTGAACAGAGACATGACCGCCTGATCGTCCAATGGAATCTTCTGCGCATTGATTCCGGTCAAATCCTCCAGAAAACGAATCATGGTCGGATCGTCGTGTCCGAGAATGTCTAACTTAAGCAGATTGTGGTCGATGGAATGGTACTCAAAATGCGTGGTAATCGTATCCGTTGTCATATCATTCGCCGGATGCTGGATCGGCGTAAAGGAATAAATTTCCTCGCCGACCGGAAGCACGACGATACCGCCCGGATGCTGCCCGGTGGTACGGCGGATTCCTACGCACCCCTGTACGATACGGTCTATCTCACAGTTCCGCTTGTGAACGCCCCGTTCCTCATAATATTTCTTCACATAACCGAACGCTGTTTTATCAGCCAGTGTGCCAATCGTCCCCGCCCGGAAGGTCTGTCCGTCGCCAAAAATAACTTCTGTATATTTATGCGCCTTACTCTGATACTCACCGGAAAAATTCAAATCAATATCCGGCTCCTTATTTCCTTTAAATCCAAGGAACGTCTCAAACGGAATATCAAATCCGTCCTTAATTAACGGCTTGCCGCAGACCGGACAATCTTTATCCGGCATATCACAGCCGGAAGCCCCTGCGTATTTCTTTACCTCCGGAGAATCAAAATCACTGTAATGGCATTCCTCGCAATAGTAATGAGGTGATAACGGATTTACCTCGGTAACGCCGGACATCGTCGCCACAAAGGAGGAACCGACAGAGCCGCGGGAGCCGACCAGATAACCGTCCTCGTTTGATTTCCAAACAAGCTTCTGGGCAATGATGTACATAACTGCATAGCCATTGCTGATAATGGAATTCAGCTCCCTCTCCAACCGCTCATACACGATGCCGGGAAGCTCTTCCCCATACATTTCATGCGCCTTGTTATAGCAGATATCCCGCAGCATCTGGTCTGAATTCTCAATGACCGGCGGGCACTTGTCAGGGCGCACCGGTGAAATCCGTTCGCAAATATCTGCAATCCGGTTTGGATTGGTAATCACTACCTCATGCGCCTTATCGCTGCCCAGATAGTCAAATTCCTTTAACATCTCCTCTGTAGTCCGCAGATACAGCGGCGCCTGCTCATCCGCATCTTTAAATCCGTTTCCGGCAAGGATGATCCTCCGGTACACCTCATCCTCCGGGTCCAAAAAATGTACGTCGCAGGTCGCAACCACCATCTTATGAAAATCTTCACCCAGTTTACAGATTCTTCGGTTGATATCCTGCAATTCCTCCACCGATGACACCGGATACTTCTCTTCCCTTAGCATGAAGCTGTTGTTGCCCAAAGGCTGAATCTCCAGATAATCATAGAACTTCACCAGACGGACAATTTCTTCCTGGGGTCTTCCCTGTAAAATCGCCTGATACAGCTCCCCCGCCTCACATGCCGAGCCAAGCAAAAGCCCCTCTCTGTACTTCACGAATTCGCTCTTTGGAATTCTCGGTCTTTTCTGATAGTAAGTCAGATGGGACAAGGAAACCAGACGGTAGAGATTTACCCTTCCGATCTCATTGGCGGCAAGGATAATCGCATGATAGGTAGGCATCTTTTTTACCATACTGTTTGTCACATGTCCTTCCGCATTTATGCCGTCTAAGTCCTTAATTCCACGTTCTCCTAACATCTCGATGAATTTCACAAAGATATCCGCCGTACATGCGGCATCATCCACCGCGCGGTGATGAAACCCAAGCGGCACGTTGACCGCCTTCGCTACCGTATCCAGCTTAAATCGATTCAGATTCGGCAGAAGCATTCTGGCGAGCGCTACCGTATCTACAATCGTAAAATCATAGGAGATTCCCTGCAGATCGCAATTATGCTTGATAAAGCTCATGTCAAAGTCCGCATTGTGCGCCACCATGACACAGCCCTCGCAAAATTCCATGAACTTCGGAAGAATCTCTTCAATCACAGGCGCATCCATCACCATATCATCCCGGATACTGGTGAGATTTTCAATGTGAAACGGTATCGGAACCTGTGGATTGACAAAGGTCGAAAAACGCTCCGTAATTGTTCCGTTCACCACCTTTACCGCTCCGATTTCAATGATTTTATTAATTAGCGGCGAAAATCCCGTCGTCTCCAGATCAAACACTACATAGCTGTCATTCAAGGACTGATTTTTTGAATTTTCTGCAATGTCCTTTAAATCGTCAACCAGATATGCCTCTACGCCATAGATGATTTTGATATTCTGTCCTTCCGGCAGGCTGGTGTGATTCGCAATCGGAAACGCCTGAATCGCCCCGTGGTCGGTAATCGCAATCGCCTTATGCCCCCACGCCGCCGCGCGCTTGATGATGTCCTGTACATCCGAAACGCCGTCCATATCGCTCATCTTGGTATGACAGTGCAGCTCTACCCGCTTTTCCGGGCTGTTGTCCATCCGAACGGAAGTAAAATCAGGAATTTTCTTAATTCCGACAATAGAGCCGATTGTCAGTTCACTATCAAATTTGTCAATCGTAGTAACGCCCTTTACTTTTATAAAAGCGCCCTTCTTCAATCCGTCTAAAATGTCCGTAAGATTTTCATTCCTGGTAAATATCTTTAGTACGATGGTATCCGTAAAATCTGTCATCGACAAAATGACAATCGTCTTCTCATTTCGAATTTCTCTCGTATCTAAGGATAATATCTGCCCCCGGATTGCCACCTCTCCCATTTCACCTACGATGGTTTCAATCGGAATCACTTCGTCCTCAAAATCACGCCCGTAAATAACATCCGGGTTATCCGATTTCTTGTAAAAATCCCTGCGGCCATAGCTTCCGTTTCCTTTGAAATCTCTGCCTCCCCCCACGCTGCCGGAGCCAGACGAAGCTGCCGGGCTTTTGCTTTTTGACGTCGTCTTTGCAGCAGAAGCGCTTCCTCTTGCTCCGGACGCTCCTTTTGCCTGTGCCGCCTGATTTTCTCCCGCACCCGGCGTCCCGGCATCCAAATCGTCATTTTCTTCCCCTTTATGTACTGCGGCAAGCCTTACGATATTCTGAACTTCCTGCTGCATCTGGATATCTGCATTCTTGATATGGCGGCTGGTCTTTGCCTCTTCATATTCCGGCTCAATCATCAGCTTTAGCCCGCAGCGTTCACAGATGACCTTCTCCAATATGTCAATCAATTCATCGGAACGGTTCTGGGATACAATGGAATCCTCTAACAGAAGAATCATGTGATCTTCCCTGTCAAATTTCATTCCGGCACAGCGGAACAGATTATACAAAAGCAGACTGTAGGCGCGAAGCTCTTCTAAAATACTGTCCCGATATATATCCATCAGCCTCTCCGGCGTGTACTGCATGGACAAATTAAATTTTTCCATAATTTTAACAGTTATCCCCCTATCTGGAAATAACTGCTTCATAATCTCGTTTTCTATGAAAAATATCTGTGGTTTCTCAATCAGACGGTTACTTTCAATATATACCTTAATGGCGTCTTTTGCACGATTCGAGGTGACTTTCACCACCTCGACCTCTTCCATCAGATTATGAATTTCTCCCCTTAAGTTAAGGGTTGGAAAAACTTCAAAAAAAAGTTTAGCCATGCGCTTCACTCCAATTTAGCAGCTCCTTACGAAGCTCTGTTAAAAGTTCCTCTTCCGGTACTTTTTTGCAGATTTCTCCATGCTTTATAAGCAATCCTTCTCCGGCGCCTCCGGCAATTCCGATATCCGCTTCCTTTGCTTCTCCGGGACCGTTCACGACACAGCCCATGACTGCGACCTTAATATCCAGCGGAATGTCTGCGACCATGTTCTCTACCTGATTTGCAAGCCCAATTAAATCAATCTTCGTTCTGCCGCAGGTCGGACAGGATACCACTTCAATGCCGCCCTTGCGAAGTCCAAGCGTCCGCAGGATTAATTTTGCCGATTTGATTTCCTCCAAAGGATTTCCCGTCAATGAAACACGAATCGTATCACCGATTCCCTGACTAAGGATGAGTCCCAGTCCAATGGAGGACTTAATATTACCGCTGATAAGCGTTCCTGCCTCGGTAATTCCCACATGAAGCGGATGCTCCGTCTGGCTGGCAATCAGTTCATGTGCTTTTACACACATCATGACGTCTGAGGACTTAATGCTGACGACCAGATTGTCATAACCCATATCCTCAATCAGCTTCACTTTATCCAGCGCGCTCTCTACAATCCCCTCGGCTGTCACGCCATGATATTTCTCCACCAGCTCCTTCTCCAAAGAACCGCTGTTTACGCCCACCCGAATCGGGATATTCCGCTCCTTCGCCGCATCTACAACTGCCTTTACCCTGCCGATATCCCCAATATTTCCGGGATTGATGCGAATCTTATCCGCACCATGCTCCATCGCCGCAATCGCCAGTTTATAATCAAAATGAATATCCGCCACCAGAGGAAGCTCAATCTGCTTTCTGATTTCGCTCAATGCCGCCGCCGCTTCCATTGTCGGTACGGCACAACGGATAATCTCACAGCCTGCGGCAGTTAATGCCTGTATCTGCGTCACTGTCGCCTCTACATCTTCCGTTTTTGTATTTGTCATGGACTGAATCAGAACCGGATTTCCTCCGCCAATCACTCTGTCTCCAATCCGAACTTCCTTTGTAATCCTTCTTTTCATATCACATTTTCTCCTTGCTGCGCCATTTTTGCACATACATTCTCTATCAGAACAGCTTTCGGATATCGTTAAACATTACAAACACCATTAGTCCCATCAAAAGCACAAGACCAATGAAATGCACCATACCTTCTTTATCCGGATTGACGCGTTTGCCACGGATCGCCTCAATAATGAGAAATACCAGTCTTCCGCCGTCCAGCGCCGGGAGCGGAAGCAGATTCATCACGCCTAAGTTCGCCGATAAGAGGATTCCCCATTGCAGCATCGTCATGATTAAGGAAAAAATACCTGCCGCCCTGCTGGCATCATATGAATCGCCCATATTCTTGACAATACCCACCGGCCCCGACAGTTCATTGACGCCGACCGTTCCGGTAATCAGGAACTTCAGGCTTTCGAGTGTTGTACAAATCCAATATTTCAATTCGTAGACGCTGTATTGAATCGTCTGGAGAACGTTTCCCCTCACTCTCTCTACGCTGTACTGGATTCCAATCAGATAGCGTTCACTTTCTTCCTCATATTCCGGAACAAGATGCACTTCCTGCGTCTCTCCGTCTCTTTTAAAGACAATATCCATTTCTTCCTCGGAATGAAAATACGTATAAAAACTGATTTCTCTGGCAAAATGTATCCGTTTGCCATTCAGCCTTACGATTTCATCTCCTTCCTGCATCCCCGCCTCTGCTGCCGGGTAACTTTCAGTCACTCCGGTCAGAACCGGTCTGTCAAAGCCCAGGCAGCTTACCATAATCAGAGAAAAAACAAACGCCATAATGAAATTGAAAACGGGTCCCGCTGCCACAACGGAAATTCTTGCCCAGACAGACTTGCTTCCAAAAGAACCCTCTGTGGTGCTTTCCTCGTCCTCTCCTTCCATCATGCAGGCTCCGCCAAAGGGCAGAAGCTTAATGGAATACTTCGTCTCTCCCTTGGTAAATCCCACTAAGGTGGGTCCTAATCCCAAGCAGAATTCATTGACACGAATTCCGTTTTTCTTTGCCAGCAAAAAATGTCCCAGTTCATGAAACAAAATAATGGCACTAAAAATAATAAGCGCGATAATAATTTTCATTCTTAAAACCTACTCTCTATATAGTCATACACAGCCGCTTCTGTTTCCAATATCTGCTCAACAGACGGCGATGCGGCAAACGTTGCCCTGGCCATACAATCCTCAATGATTTCCGGTATCTGCAGATATTTTATCTCCCTGTTTAAAAACTTTGCAACCGCTCTCTCGTTTGCCGCATTAAATACGGTCGGAACATTCCCGCCCCTTCGGATTGCTTCATATGCCAGTGCAAGCCCGCGGAAATTTTCTGTATCCGGTTCTTCAAAAGTAATACTCTTTAGTTTCCAAAAATCCAGTCTGTCCCCGCCAAGCGGTCTGCGCTTTGGATAATACAGCGCATACTGAATCGGCAGACGCATATCCGGCGTGCCAAGCTGGGCAATGACCGCTCCGTCCTCATACTCCACCATTGAATGAATCACGCTCTGCGGCTGTACCACCACTTGAATATTTTCTGGCTCCACATCAAACAGCCATTTCGCCTCAATCACTTCTAAGCCCTTATTCACCATAGTAGATGAGTCAATCGTAATCTTTCTGCCCATCGTCCAGTTCGGATGCTTCAAGGCGTCCTCCACCTGAATATCTTCCAGCTCCTCCCGCTTCCTGCCGCGGAAAGGCCCGCCGGAAGCAGTCAGTAGTATCTTTGCTATTTTATTCTGCCGTTCTCCATTTAAGGACTGAAAAATAGCGCTGTGTTCGCTGTCCACAGGCAGAATCGGCACATTGCATTCCTTTGCCAACGGCATAATAAGATGTCCCGCTGTTACCAAAGTCTCCTTATTTGCGAGCGCAATGGCTTTCCCTGCCCTTATTGCAGCTATCGTAGGTCGGATACCCAGCATTCCCACAATAGCAGTCACCAGTATTTCTGCCTGTTCGGCAGTTGCAGCTTCAATCAGCCCTTCCATGCCGCAGGATACCTTTACCTGCATATCGCTGATATTCTCTTTCAGTTCTTTTGCCGCCTCTTCCTCCCATACTGCCACAAAAGAAGGATGAAACTCCCGAATCTGTTCTTCCAATAAACGAATATTACTTCCCGCCGCCATTGCAACGACCTGTAAATCCTTCTGCTCCCGCACAATTTCAAGCGTCTGTGTTCCAATGGAACCGGTGGAGCCAAGTATTGCGATTTTCTTCATTTTCATTCCCACATCTTTCAAATATCATCCGTTTTCTCATTTACGCTCTGGATTTCTCCTAAAAACAATCTGTCAGCTTAAAGCAGATATGCCGCAAGAAAATAAATCACCGGCGCAGTAAATATTACACTGTCAAAACGATCCATAATACCGCCATGTCCGGGAATCAATTGCCCATAGTCCTTTATATTGTAGTTCCGCTTAATCGCAGAAGCCGTCAAATCTCCAATCATGGAAATCACCGCTCCCACTGCGCAGATGGCAGCCAGAATCAGAATATCCTGCGTTGTTGTCCCCATTGCCTTTTGGAATACAAATCCATAGATAACCGTCAGCAAAGCGGCTCCAATCACTCCGCCAACCGCCCCCTCCCAAGACTTCTTCGGAGACAGCTTCGGGGTCATCTTATGCTTGCCAATCAGCACTCCCACGCAATATGCACATGTATCGCAGCCCCAGGAGCATAGGAAAATCAGCCATACAAGATAGGCGCCATTTTCCATAATTCTGGTCTGATACACATAGGAAAGCATCACAGGCACATAAAAAAGTCCAAAAAATGCCGCAAGCATCTGCTCTGTCTTATATTGGGGATAAGTAAACACATAGACAAACATAAAAAGAACCAGCGCCCCTATGACAAATATCATCATATCCGGTATAAACTTCCATTCCAGATTGCAATAAAAGATTGCTGTCAGGGCAGCTCCCAAACATCCTGCTATACTCTTTTCCATCCGAAAAACCCGATATAATTCATACAATCCAATCAGTGACACAATCCCGATGCCCGCCAGAAGAATCTCCTCTCCTGTAATTATCAGAACCAACGCAAGTATCACAAGAACAATTCCGCTCAGCAGCCTTGTCTTAAACATTACTCTTCCTCCTTGACCTTCCCATATCTGCGGTCTCTGTCTCCATACGCTTCTACCGCTTTCTTTAATTCTTCGGGCGAAAAATCCGGCCAGGGCGTATCTGTAAAATAAAATTCGCTGTATGCCAATTGCCACAATAGATAATTGGATAACCGCTGTTCACCGCTGGTACGGATCAGTAAATCCGGATCCGGTATTCCATACGTATCCAGATAGCGTTCAAACATTTCTTCTGTAATATTCTCCGGCGCAGGCGCATCCTTAAGCATTTTTCTCATGGCCCTCACCATCTCGTCACGGCTTCCGTAGTTAATCGCGATCTGAAAGTTCAAACCGTCATTGCTCCCTGATTCTTCCTCCAGATTCTTAATCTTTTTCTGAAAATCTTCATTCAGTCCGGAAATATCTCCAATGACACGCACCCGGATATTATTCTTTCTCGCTGTCTTTACACAGTTCTTTAAATAATTGTTCAAAAGCTTCATCAACGCATCTACTTCGCTCTGGGGACGATTCCAGTTTTCTGTGGAAAACGCATACATTGTCACATAACGGATTCCCAGATCTCCGGCAGCCCGCAAAATGGTTTCAACATTCTTTGCTCCCATAGTATGCCCATAATTTCGCGGCATTCCCTTACTTTTTGCCCAGCGTCCGTTTCCGTCCAATATAATTGCTACATGCTGCGGAATTTTCATCGCTTCCTCCTTACGTTTTTACATGGAACATGGGGACATGCATCTGCTATGTCCCCATGCTACGCGCACTTCGCCAAAAGCGCGCAAAACGCACTTATACAGTAAGTACCTCTTTTGTCTTCGCTTCTACTGCCTCATCAATCTTCGCTATATACTTGTCAGTCATTTTCTGCGCATCAGCTTCCAGTCCCTTAACTTCATCTTCGGAAATATCAGAAGACTTGCTCAATTTCTTAAAGGAATCATTGGCGTCACGACGGATGTTACGGATAGCAACCTTAGCATTCTCACCCTTCTTCTTAACATCCTTTGCCAGCTCTTTTCTGCGTTCCTCCGTAAGCTCCGGAAATACCAAGCGGATCACTTTACCGTCATTATTTGGATTCAAGCCCAGATCAGAGGTAAGAATCGCTTTCTCGATCTCTTTTACCAAAGACGCCTCCCACGGCTGAATCTGAATCATCCTCGGCTCCGGAACGTTAATATTGGCAACCTGCTGGAGCGAGGTCGGAGTTCCGTAATAATCAATTTTTATCTTGTCTAAGATATGCGGATTTGCACGTCCGGCGCGAATGGAAGTAAGCTCCTCTACCAGATTATCCAAGGACTTCTGCATCTTATCATTAAACTGCACTAATCTATCATCCATAATATGTTCTCCTCCTCAATCAAATGATATCCCAAGTTTAAACCGTAACTTTTGTACCTTTAAAATCACCAACAATTGCATTGATAATGCTGTTTTCCTCATTCAGCCCGAACACAAACATCGGCATTTTATTTTCCATGCACATGATAGATGCTGTCAAATCCACTACTGCCAATTTCTTATCAATGACCTCCTGTATGGACACCTCATCATATTTCACTGCATTTGGATTCGTTTTCGGATCACTGTCATAGACGCCGTCAATCGCCTTCGCCAGATAGATACCGTCTGCCTCCATCTCAATAGCACGAAGAACAATCCCTGTATCCGTAGAAAAATATGGATGTCCGGTTCCCCCTGCAAAAAATACTACCATTCCATGCTCAAAATATTTATTCGCACGATCCTTAGAAAACAGCTTCGTCATACTTCCGCATTCAAACGGCGTCAATATCTGGGTCTTCATTCCGACAAAGCGGAAAATCTCAGACACATAAATACAATTCATAATCGTTGCCAGCATACCAATCTGATCCGCTTTCGTCCGGTCAATCGTCTCACTGGTACGTCCGCGCCAGAAATTACCTCCGCCGATTACAACGCCGACCTGAATGCCCTGATCTACCAGCTCCTTCACCTGATGCGCCACCTCGGTAACTGTCGGCTCGTCAAAACCGGTCTTCTTCTCGCCTGCCAGAGCCTCGCCGCTTAATTTTAACAGAATTCTTTTCATATTATTCTTCCTTTTCCTCGCCTGAGCTATTTTCCATCTCCGCTTCACCTGATATATCGTCTATTTCTTCCCCTCCTGATATATCATCTGTCTCTTCCTTGCCAAATATATCTTCTACCCCTGTATTTGCATAACACTGTGAACAAAAGCCTTCAATTACGGCTCCGTTGTTAATCTGCACGGAGCGGGATTTGATATTTCCCTTAATGACTGCAGTCGCATCTATGACTACCGGTCCCTGCACATCAATATCTCCCTTAAGCGCACCGGCAATGACTGCGCATGATGCTTTAATATTTCCAATAATTCTGGAACCCCGTCCGATTTTAACCGTACCGGTACTTTCAATCTCACCTTCCATCTTCGCCCCGTCTGCAAAAAATTCGGATGACGTCGTGTTGCCGAAAATGTACCCTGACACCTCAAGTTTTCCTTCGCATGATACATCCCCGTAAATCACGCCTCTGATATCAAAAGAGCCGGTAGATTCCAGTGTACCTCTTATAACTGCCTTTTCGGAGATCATCGTCGCTTCATCCAAGATATCATCCATTCTCTGGTTCCCAGATGTTTCCGAAACATCCGTCTGGTTCAGTTCATCCATCAGTTCACTCATTCTATTATCCTCCTCAGCCTCTATGGCGCTTTCTCCTGTTTGATTGTATAAATTCTCTGTTGAAGCTGTATTTGAAGCGTTCACATCCCTTGCCACCTTTTCCAACAGCCCGTCCAGCTTCGTAAATTCTGACTCAGCAGCCAAATCATGACCCAATGTATCTGCAAACATATTGGATTTTTCCTCTGTTTCTTCGCCCTTCACCTCTTCTTTCGGAAGCAGCTCATTATCCGCCGAGGATACATCCTCCCTGCTTTTTTTGAATAATCTCATTTCTTTCCCTCCGTCATTCCCGTACTTTATCTCTCATACGAGCAGCCTTAATCCAAAAATCTTCTTATATTGTACCACATTTTTTTTAAATATCATTAAAAAATTCGTAATGATTTGACGTATTTTTCAAGTTGTATCCATAAATTATCTGACATTTACGTAGTAAAGTCTCCGAAATCCCGGAGACTTTACTGCCCAATCTAATTTAATATCCTGTTCGTTTCATGAATTACTCCCTGAACCTTATCTGCAATCTGCGATACTTTTTCCATCGAATTCTGAATATGCCCGCTATTTTCCGAAGTCTTTTTTGCATCCGCAATCGCCTGAGCAACCGCTGTTAAAAGCTCGCCGACTGTCGAATCAAATTTGTCGATTGCCGCATTGAGTGATAAAAGATTGATTTTTCTGGCAATATTTTCCACATCCTGCGTCATGACATTGTATTTCTCTACACTTTCATTGATGTTGCCCATAGCGTCAATAATTTTCTGATTCAGCAGGTTCAATTCACTCATGTGAGAGGATACATTCTGCATTTCACCGGAATTCTTTGCACCGGTTACCTGTATCATATCTGCCTCTTCCTTCACAATTTCAATATTCTGTGAAAGTTCCTCTCCACCTCAGTCTTCTTCCCGAGAACTTCAAACGCCCGTTCAATCTGTCTCTCTGTCACTTCGACACTCTTAACCTGCTTGGATTTGTACTTGCGGATAAACTCCTCCAAATTCAATTATTTTTTAATTTAAATTGCCCAACAAGCTCATCCAATGTAATGGCCTGTGCAGACAACTCCTGACCTGTCGCAGAAGCTTCCTGTGCAGTTGCCGCATTGTTCTGTATTACCTCCGAAATCTGGTTTACACCGACCTCCGCCTGCCGCATGGACTCCGTCTGATCGTCGATCATGATCTTTAAATCTTTGGAAAAATCTGCAATCTGCTTAATTCCATCCACTACTGTCTGTATAGCTTCAGATGCCCGCTCTGCCGCATGGTTTCCTTCCGTAACCTCTCTAATGGAGCTTTCAATCAAGTCTCTGGTATCCACAGCCGCCTTTGCGCTCTGATCTGCCAATTCCCTGATTTCATTTGCAACTACCGCAAACCCCCGTCCGGCTTCGCCTGCCCTTGCCGCCTCTATGGACGCATTCAAGGACAAAAGATTCGTTTGTGCTGCAATGGATTCAATCTCGGAAATAATATCGCCAATTTTTGAGGAAGTCTCATTAATTCGCCCCATAGCAGCCATCATGGTATTCATCTCTTCCCGGCTGTTATCTGCAGAATCCGCATATTGCTGAGCCTTCACATAAGATTCGTCTGCGCTTTCGGCAGTTCTTTCCATCGTCTCTGTAATATCACTAATGGTTGCATGCAGTTCTTCAACCGCCCCCGCCTGCTCTGTTGCACCCTCTGCAAGACCCTGAGATGCATCTGCCAGATGACCAGAACCGATCTGTACTTGCTCGGAAGCCTCTCCAATCGAACATAAGGTCTCTATCATCTGATTTCTTAGCCCGCGCATGGACTGAAATATTTTTTGAAAGTCACCGGTATATTTTTCATGGATTTTTGACCGGACCGTGTAATCTCCTCTAGCCATTTCTCCCAGAACCTCTTCCATATCATAGATAATCGCGCTCAGATTATCTGCCATATGTGCAGCATGTCTTCCCATATCTTCCACTTCGTCGCTGGTATTAATCTCCGGGAAAGGTGTAGAAAGATCTCCGACCGCAAAAGATTCAAGCCGACCTCCCAGTTCTCTCAGCGGAATTGCAATTTTTCTAGCGATATGCCCTCCGAGTCGCATAGATATGAACATAGAAACCACAACCACTGCCACAATTACCGCCACCAAAATCCAGCTTACAATAGTCAGAACGGATGAAAGCTTGTTTCCCTCATTCACCTTTACATCCAGAAGTCCTTCCAATTTATCATAAATACTGTTATAAGCAACAGTCAAATCATTTAGCGCCATTTCCTGCGCCTGTCTGCAAAGCTCCCTATCTGTGGTCGCCCCAAGCTCCATGACCTCAGCGTCTAACTTCCAATACGCTTCCAATTCCGCTTTGATTGCATCATAGCTTGTCCGACCATCTTCAGATACAATGGTTTTTTCCACGTCCTGAAAACATTCCTCAAATACAGCTATTTTTTCATTATGCTGCTGAACCACAGCATCAATGGCGTCTTGGTTATCATATCCGATTGCCGCCCGCAATGATGACCGTACATCTGCAAATTCAAACATAGCTCTTCCGATATCACCTTGCGCAAAGCCAAAATTATTCAGCGCATATGAGTATCTATTCGACATGACAATAATCACAATCAAGCCAACAAACGCTGCAACAGCCGTAATAGACGCCACTGAAAAAAAAGACCTGATGAGCCTCTTTTCTATTTTCTCTTTTTTTAACATTAAAGTACCTCTCCCTTCTTCCCCTTAACATATATAAGTTAGTAATCCTATATTTTATATTATAATACTTTAACTTTGGGTAATCAAGGCTTACTGTTGTCGGCAGTGAAAAATAAATTTCGGATAATCACCGTCACCTCATGTAAAAATTGCCCGATATCAGCCACTAAAACTGATATCGGACAACCCAATTTTACATCCTATCGTCTCTATTTTCTCAAACTCATTCCAAAACCAAGCCTATCTGCCTAATTCTCATTCATCCTCGCCAGCTTCGCCGCTTGATCCGCCGCAATCAACGCATCCAAAATCTCCTGAATCGCCCCATTCATTATCTCGTCAATCTTATACAGCGTCAGCTTGATCCTGTGATCCGTCACACGTCCCTGCGGGAAATTGTAGGTACGAATCTTCTCGGAGCGGTCCCCCGTTCCAATCTGGCTTCTTCTTGCCTCCGCCTCCGCATCATGCTGCTTCTGGCATTCCATATCGTACAGCTTGGCACGCAGAAGAGCAAACGCCTTCTCTTTATTCTGGAGCTGCGATTTTTCGGTCTGGCTGTAAATCACAATTCCTGTCGGATAATGAGTCAGCCGTACTGCAGAATCTGTCGTGTTGACACACTGACCTCCGTTACCGGATGCACGCATCACGTCAATACGGATATCCTTCTCGTCAATCTGCACGTCCACATCTTCCGCCTCAGGCATAACCGCAACCGTAATGGTAGAGGTGTGAATACGTCCGCCGGATTCCGTCTCAGGCACACGCTGGACACGATGCACACCGGATTCATATTTCATAACGGAATAAGCGCCTTGCCCAGTAATCATGAAGGTAACGCTTTTCATGCCGCCGATACCGATTTCCTCACATTCCATCGTCTCCACCTTCCAGCGCCTTCCCTCTGCATAGTGTACATACATACGGTAGATTTCCGCCGCAAATAAGGCGGCCTCGTCTCCGCCGGCTCCGGCACGTATTTCAACGATTACATTCTTATCATCATTCGGGTCTTTTGGAAGAAGCAGGATTTTTAATCTGCCTTCCAGCTCTTCTACCTTTGCCTTGGATTCATTCAGCTCTTCCTTTGCAAGCTCCTTCAGTTCCTCGTCCGTCTCTTCTTCCAGCATTGCAAGGGAATCCTCAATATTCTGCTTGCTCTGCTTATACTCCTTATAAGCATCCACAATCGGAGTCAAGTCGCTCTGCTCCTTCATCAGCTTGCGGAAACGATTCGGGTCGTTCGCCACATCCGGCTCACTCAGCTCACTCATAAGTTCTTCAAATCGGATTAACAAATCCTCTAATTTATCAAACATATTTTTTTCCTTTCCCTTTTACCACTCTGTCAAGATGCGCCAGATCCTTCACAATCTCCACATCCGTAAAACCGGCGAACCTCATCAGCCTTGACACCGCCGCTCCTTGGTTATAACCAATCTCTACAAGCAAATACCCTTCCGAATTCAAATAATCCTGACTTCGCCGAATGATTTCTCTGTAAAAATGAAGTCCGTCCTCATGCCCGTCTAATGCATCAAACGGCTCAAAATCCCTTACCTCCGGCATCAGCTTCGAAATCACCGCAGTTGGAATATAAGGAGGATTGGATACAATCAAATCATATTTTCCGGTAATGTTGTCGAACAGGTCACTTCGTATCCATTCCACATCCGCCTCATGATTCTTTCCGTTCTCCTTTGCCACAAGCAGCGCCTGCTTAGATATGTCGCTTGCTGCCGCTGTCATCCCCGGTGCATTCTTCATAAGGCTGATGATAATACAGCCCGAACCGGTACATAAATCCAACACCTGCATTCCGCTTTTACAGACCTTCAGCGCCTCTTCCACCAAGGTCTCCGTATCCTGCCTTGGAATCAGCACGTTAGAATTCACCTTAAAGACAAGTCCCATAAATTCCTGTTCGCCAATGATATATTGCAGCGGAACATGTTCTGTGCGTTTCTTAACTGCAATTTCATATTCCTTCTGCTGTTCCGCCATGATTTCCTCGTCCTCATGCAGATAGTAAAAACTCCTTTCAATTTTGCATACCATCTGCAATAGATACCATGCATCCAAATCCGGGGTATCTATCTTTGCCTTGGACAATATATCCGTACCCATCTCTATTGCTTCACGATAAGTCATATGTTTCTTCTCCATTTTCCCGCAGATATGTCTTCCAGTCAAATACCGCCTCCACAGAAGCAATTCCGACCTCTATCATGGACTCGTCCGGTTCCTTCGTTGTCAGCTTTTGCAGCATAAGCCCCGGTTTGCTCAAAAAGTTCACAACCCCATTGTCTTTTCTGCCTGCCAAACGGATAAATTCATACGATATTCCTGCAATTACAGGAATCAGAATCACCCGGAGCGCCACCCTTAAAATCCGGCTGTCCACACGAATAAATGCAAAAAAGAGAATACTGAGAATCAGCACGAACAGCAGAAAACTCGTTCCGCAGCGCTTATGCAGTCTGGAACTTTTTTTCACATTCTCTACCGTCAATGCCATGCCATGTTCAATACAATTGATGCATTTATGCTCTGCGCCATGATACATGAACACGCGCCGGATATCCTCCATCTGCGAAATCAAAAGCACATAAGCAACAAAAATCACTAAACGGATACAGCCCTCCACCAAAGCCAAAATTGTTGGAGAGACTATGTATTTCTGAAAGAACTGAGACAGATAATATGGCAGCAGCATAAAAATCCCAATCGCAAGGACAAAAGACAACACCACTGTAAATCCCATTTCTGCATTATCCTTTTTCTTTTTAGCCGACTCATCTATCGGCTTTGCCTTTCCAGACTCTTCTTCCTCAAAAAAGGAAGCAGAAAATGTCAATGTAGAAATTCCAAGCGCCATAGAATCTATAAAATTTAAAACGCCCCTGAGAATCGGAATGCGTTTCACCTTCTCATTTTTAATCAGACCGGTATAATCCTTTACTTCAACTGCAATATCCTTATCCGGCTTACGTACGGCAACGGCATAACGGTTCTCGTTCTTCATCATAACGCCTTCCATAACCGCCTGTCCGCCGATTCCTGAATATTTCATACCAGAACCTCACTTGATTTTTCAAAAAAAGGTTGAGATTTATCAACCTCAACCTTATCGCACACTGTGTAATTCCTATTTGTTCATGCCATATCTCTTATTGAACTGCTCAATACGTCCGCGTGCCTGAGCTGCCTTCTGCTGTCCGGTATAGAACGGATGGCATTTGGAGCAGATTTCAACGTGGATGTCCTTCTTAGTTGAACCAGTTACAAATGTGTTACCGCAGTTGCAGGTTACAGTTGCCTGATAATAATCTGGATGGATTCCTTCTCTCATGTCTTTCACCTCTCATATATGTTCATATCTCGCATGTTTGTCTAATAAAACACGTCACTGTTTAGTTTCCGAATAAACAGCTTACTCATTGTAACACAGGCAATGCCGTTATGCAAGTATTTTTATATAATTTTTGTCTTTTTTATAAGCTGGCAGAAATCCCGATTGCTTCTTGTCCTCACAAACAGATTCAGAATACTCTCCACCGCATCTTCTGTCTTCATGCCGTTGATGGCGCGGCGCATAATCATGACTGCCTCCTGCTCCTCCTTCTCCAACAGCAAATCTTCCCTTCTGGTTCCTGATTTTACAATATCAAGAGCCGGAAATACACGTTTCTCGGATAGCCTGCGGTCAAGTATAAGCTCCATGTTACCGGTTCCCTTGAACTCCTCATAAACCACATCATCCATCCGGCTTCCCGTATCTACAAGCGCAGTTGCAAGCACCGTAAGGCTTCCGCCTTCCCTCATATTCCTTGCCGCACCGAAAAACCGCTTCGGCATATGCAATGCCGCCGGATCAAGACCGCCGGATAAAGTTCTTCCGCTTGGCGGAACCGTAAGGTTATAGGCTCTTGCCAGACGCGTGATACTGTCTAACAGAATCATAACGTCCTTCTTATGCTCTACCAGCCTCTTTGCACGCTCAATCACCATCTCGGATACCCGCTTATGATGCTCCGGAAGCTCGTCAAAGGTGGAATAAATAACCTCCACATTCTGCCCTTCAATGGCTTCCTTGATATCCGTCACCTCCTCAGGACGCTCGTCGATCAGCAGAATGATCAGATGCATATTCGGGTTGTTCCGCGTCACGGACTTTGCAACTTCTTTCAACAGCGTCGTCTTACCTGCCTTCGGCGGAGATACGATCATACCGCGCTGTCCCTTGCCGATTGGCGAAACAATATCTACAATCCGCATAGCCATACTGCGCCCGCCATTCTCCAGACGAATCCGCTCATTCGGGAAAATCGGCGTCAAATCTTCAAAATTCTTCCTGCGCATAGCCTCTGACGGATGAAAACCATTGATATTCGTAATATAAAGCAAGGCGGAAAACTTCTCTGCCTGAGTCTTGACTCTGGTATTTCCCATAATGATATCTCCGGTCTTCAGATTAAACCTTCGTATCTGGGAGGGCGACACGTATACATCATTCTCTCCCGGCAGATAATTCTCGCAGCGGATAAATCCATATCCATCCGGCATAACCTCTAAGATTCCATTCGCTACCTGTCCGCTGTCCAGCTCTTCATATTTCTCTGGTTTTTCATGCTCTGTATTTTCACTGCGCCCATTTTCCGCTCCCGCATCGCTTCTCGTACTGTGTGCGGTACGCTTTCCTTCCTGCCCTTCCTCTGCTGCCTTGGATTCTATCTGGGCTTTTGCAGGCTGTTTTCCAACACTAACGCTATCGTCTGTCTTTTTATCGGAAGACGTCTCCTTCGCGTCTTCTGCCAGCATAGCTTCTACCAGTTCTGCTTTTTTCATAGTCGACGTATGTTTAATCCCTCTATTCTTTGCAACGTCACGCAAAACAGCCACAGAAAGACTTTCGTACTTTTCTCTCATATCAATATCCTTCTCCTTTACTCTATTATTCCATTATTCATAGGGATTCTATCGGATGCCGATGTCAAACCGACTCTATAGTTGATATCTAAGATTTGATATAAGCTATTATACACTACTTGTTTTGAAATAGGAAGTCCTATTTTTCTTGATTTGTTTTTTTTTTAATGCTATGATAACACTGTTGTTTATAATATAGGATATGATGGAGGATATATCATGGATGTAAACGAAAAAGCGATTGCTTTGCACAAAGAATGGAATGGTAAATTAGAGACAGTTGCAAAAGCTCCGGTCAAATCCAGAGAAGACTTGTCTATCGCATATACGCCGGGTGTAGCGGCGCCTTGTAAAATCATAGCAGAAAGCAAAGAAGAAGCTTATACCTATACGATGAAAGCTAACACAGTTGCCGTTGTTTCCGACGGAAGCGCCGTACTGGGACTTGGCAACATCGGTCCGCACGCCGCCATGCCGGTCATGGAAGGAAAATGCGTCCTCTTCAAAGAATTCGGAGACGTCAACGCAGTTCCGATCTGCCTGGACACTCAGGATACGGAAGAGATTATCCAGACAGTTAAAAATATTGCTCCTGCATTCGGCGGCATCAATCTGGAGGATATCTCTGCACCACGCTGCTTTGAAATCGAAGAGCGTTTAAAGGAAATACTGGATATTCCGGTCTTTCATGATGACCAGCACGGTACAGCCATCGTAGTTCTCGCCGGAATTATCAACAGTTTAAAGATAACCGGTAAGAAAAAAGAGGATTGTAAAGTAGTCCTAAACGGAGCCGGTTCCGCAGGCGTCGCCATCACGAAGCTGCTGCTGACCTATGGCTTTAAGCATATTACTATGTGCGGAAGGCGCGGGATTATCAACAAAGATACCCCGAATTTAAACTGGATGCAGCAAAAGATGACAGAGGTTACCAATCTTTCCGGCGAGACCGGTTCATTGGCAGACGCTTTAAAGAATGCCGATATTTTTATCGGAGTTTCTGTTCCCGACTGTGTAACCGGTGAAATGGTCGCTTCCATGAATCAGGACGCCATCCTCTTTGCAATGGCAAATCCGGTTCCGGAAATCATGCCGGAAGTGGCAAAGGCTGCCGGCGCCCGGATTGTCGGAACCGGACGCAGCGATTTCCCGAACCAGATCAATAATGTAGTCGCATTTCCCGGTATATTCAGGGGCGCCTTGGAAGGACGTGCGCCGCAGATTACCGAAGAAATGAAACTTGCTGCGGCACAGGCGATTGCAGGTCTTGTTTCCGACGAGGAATTAAACGAAGAATTCATTATGCCGGAAGCATTTGACCCGAGGGTGGCCGAAGCTGTAAGCCAAGCTGTAAAAGCCCATATCAGGTAATCCTTCTATTTCTTGTTGGAGGTTCATATATATGCGGCAATTATGGGATGACAAACGTTACTATTCCCTGAACTATTACCTGAAACAACAATACGGAGAAAAGGTCTACCGCCTTTCCTTAAGCGGCGGTATGACCTGCCCCAACCGGGACGGCACGCTCGGAACCCGCGGCTGTATTTTCTGCTCTGCGGGAGGCTCCGGGGATTTTGCTGCGGCTTTCGACCTCTCTATTTCCATGCAGATTGAAAAGGCAAAGGAAATGATTTTGGCAAAAACCAACTGCCGGAAGTTCATCGCCTATTTTCAGGCTTATACCAATACTTATGCCGATATTTCCTATCTGCGAAAGATTTACACCGAAGCGGCTGCACACCCCGATATCGTGGCAATTTCTATTGCCACAAGACCGGACTGCATCAGCGACGAGGCGCTTTCTCTCCTTCTGGAAATCAACCAAATTAAACCAATCTGGATTGAACTTGGATTACAGACCATCCATCCTGCCACCAGCGAGTTTATCCGCAGCGGCTTTACTTACAGCTGTTTTCAGGATTCAGTGGCAAGATTATCCGCCGCCGGACTGACAGTTATCGTCCATTTGATCCTTGGACTTCCGGGCGAAACAAAAGAAATGATGCTGGCTTCTGTAGACGCCGTTACTGCTCTTCCTATTTCCGGCATGAAACTACAGCTTTTGCATATTTTAGAAGGGACGGATCTTGCAGAATATTATCATTTACATCCTTTTCCTCTCTTTACGCTGGAAGAATACTGTGACTTTATCCCCCGTTGCTTGGAGCGGATTCCCAAAGATATTGTCATCCACCGGATTACCGGGGACGGTCCGAAAAAACTTTTGATTGCGCCCCTGTGGAGCGCCGATAAGAAACGTGTTTTAAACCAGATTCATCGGAATATGAAACAGCAGGACACTTGGCAGGGAAAATATTGTTTCGATACATGCACACATTAACAGAAAGGTGTGAATTATGGCTGAACCAAATACTCTATACAAATTGATTATTTTATATATGCTGGAAAAAGTCGATTTCCCGCTGACGAACACTCAGATATCGAACTTCTTTCTGGAAAAAGAATATACCGATTACTTTACTATACAGCAGGTTATCCATGATTTAATTGATTCCGACCTGATTCATTTTGAATCGACCCATAACAACACCCAATATCTGGCTACCGCTGCCGGAAAAGAAACGCTTCGATACTTTCGGGATAAGGTATCCGAGTCCATTCAGGAAGATGTACTTGACTATTTTTCCAACAAAAAAATGGAGTTCAAAAACGAAAACTCCATTCTTTCCGACTATTATAAAACGGCAGATGCAGGATATGCCATCCGTTGTCAGATTAAGGAACGGGGAAATTCACTCCTCGACCTTACATTGACTGTCAAAACAAAGGAACAGGCTGAAGCAATCTGCCAAAATTGGAATACTGCAAGCAGTGACGTCTACGCTCTGCTTATGGACGCTCTGCTGCGGTAATTTCCTATTTCAATCAGGCAGGATGGGGGATTCCTTATCCTGCCCTAACGATAGCACTTTCTCTTTCTTTTCCGGGTTCCCCCGCTTTTCTTTGCCGCCGTTTTGCGCTCTAGGGGCTTTTTTACCGAATAACCGAACTTTCCAAGTCTCCTTCCCAATTCGAAATACTCTCCGTGGGAATAAGTAACCAGCCCCGCATTGTTTAAGTGAAACCTCCCTGTTTCATCCATATAGGTATCGTCAATCGTGACTCCTTCCACCTTTGCCAGAAACATATCATGGCTGCCCAATTCTTTGATTTCCGTCACCCTGCATTCCAGATTCAGCGGACTTTCCGCAATTCCCGGCGCCGCCACATGTTCCATTGCAAGCTCTGTCAGATTCATTTCCCGAAATTTGTCTACGTCCCTTCCGGAACGCACACCGCAGAAATCCGTAGCATATGCTAATTCCTTTGTCACCAGATTTACCACAAATTCTCCGGTCTCTTGTATAATTGCATGGGAATACCGCTCCTTTCGGATGGAAACGGAGAGCATGACCGGGTCTGAACAGATCGTTCCTGCCCATGCGGCCGTTATGATATTCGGTCTTTCCCCCTCCCGTTTACAGCTCACCATCACCACTGGCAATGGATATAACATATTCCCCGGCTTCCAATGCTGCTTTGCCATTTCATATTCCTCTCTATGCGTTATTTTTCTGCTGGATTCCGGTAATCAATGTCGGTATCAATTGCTTCTTTCTGGATATTATTCCTTTCAGAAGATATCTTCCTTCCTCATTCTTAGCGCCATAGCATGACTCTAAAAGTTCCTCCGCCCCGTCTCCGCAGGAAATAACCTCAGAAGCCTCCTCCAAAATATCAGTCAGCATTACAAATACCATATCCAGCTTCTGTTCGCCCAACGCCGTATTCAGATATGGCAGTACCTTCTCTCTCACCTGCTTTAACTCCGGCCGGCTCATAGAACTTAACTGCGCTACACCGAAGCTTATTTCATCTACATGAAAGATTTTAAAATCCTGATAAAAAATTTCCTGTACCGTCTTATTTTTAAAATCGCTCCCCGCTTCAAACATTGCCCTTGCAAGTGTTTCGATTTCTTCTCCCGCAATTTGGGCAAGTGATTCCGCCACCTGCTTATCAAGCTCGGTACAAGTAGGAGAACGGAACATCAAAGTATCGGAGATAATTGCAGACAAAAGCAATCCTGCAATTTTTCTCTCTACTTTTACTCCCTTTTCATGGTACATCTGATAAATAATCGTAGACGTGCATCCCAAAGGCTGGTTACGGAAAAATACCGGCGACATAGTTTCTAAGCTTCCCAGTCTGTGGTGGTCGATAATCTCTAAAATCTCCGCTCCCTCGATTCCGTCAACCGCCTGCGATTTCTCATTATGGTCAACCAGTATTACCTGTTTCTTCTGCATACTTAACAGGTTTCGTCTGGAAATCATTCCCGCATAATGTCCCTCTTCCGTCAGAACCGGGAAATCACGATGACGAACCTTGGACATAACTTCCTTCACATCATCCACATAATCATCCAGTGCAAAGGTAATAAGGTTTTCCTTCTTCATAATGTATTTTATCGGCATACTCTGATTGATCAAACGGGCTGCGGTAAATGTGTCATATGGCGTAGAAATAATCAGGCAGTCCTTATCTTTTGCAAGGCGGCTGATGGTTTTTGTCACTTTGGCGTCGGAACAGACAATAATACAGCTGGCGTTCATTTCCAGTGCGCAAAACTGTGATTCATACCGATCCCCTAATATCACTAAATCATCATCCTCAATATATTCCTCCATCGCATCCGGTGAAGCCGCCGCTACCACTACTTTTCCCTTTACAAAATAGCCGTGCTCATTTCCATGTACCACCGTTCCGTTCAATGTTTCCACTATATTCTTAAACTGCGTCCTCGCCGTAGCAAGTATCCGGTTATCAAGCACATCCATATAGGACTTTGCAATGTCTCCCGTTACTATCAGTCCCTCCAACGTGTTGTCCCGTCTGGTAATCGGAAGCGACACGACGTCTAAGCTGTTCATCATTTCCCAAGCGCGCTTGATGGAAATATGGCTGCTGACTCCTTCTGTCTTCCGATAGGCAATATCCTTAATCTGTGCTCCGACATCCTCGACCAGCTCCGGTTCCTCCACCTCAAAATGTTCCAGTACATATTTCGTCTCTTCGTTAATCTGCCCCGCCCTCTTTGCCTCAAAAACAGTTCCCTGCTCTGTCACATTTTTGAGTGCGGCATATGCGATCGCTGCACAGATAGAATCTGTATCCGGATTCTTATGACCCAATACCCAAACTTTTTTCATTTCTTTCTCCATATTAAAATCGGATGACTCCAAAACTGTATAGAAGCAATACTACAACCGCGGCAAAATTTAAAACTGCAAACCCGGAAAGAAACATTACATATCCTTTCAGTGAACTGATTCCTTCTTCCAGTTCATCATTTTCCTCGATCTTTTTCGTCAGTTCTGCAATGAGATCCGCCATGTTCCGATAGCACTTCACATCTTCGGTATGAATCTTCTCGGCAAGCTCCAGCTTCATGGTATCAAGCTGCTTACCGATCTTGTCTAAATCGGCCTTCATCTCTGCTGTCTGCTCGGCAGTCCGTCCGGTCGAATCATTGACATCATTTGCAATCTTCTCGGCAAGATTGTTCAGCTTGTCCTCTACTTCGGTAATCATTTCATTCATTTGGGACTGTACGCCGGTCAGAAGCACCTCGGCAGCTTCCCTCCGGTCATCAATTACGTTCTGGAGCTGCGCTGCCTCTGCTTCCTGATCTGCCACAATATTCTGAAGCTCAGCCACCTTACTCTCTTTTGATAAAAGAAGATCCTGCAGCCGCGCCGCTTTTTCACGAAATTCATCTATCTGCTTTAACAGAAAATCCTCTTTCTCCGTTTCCGCAGGTATTCTCTCTACTCTCTGCCGCCTCTGCACTTCCCTTTCCGTCTTGCCCGAAACGCTGTTCCTCCCTGATTCGGATACCTTTTTGGGATTAGTTCCACCAAATAATCTATCTAACAAGCTCGCCACGTTCAAATCCTCCCTGCATGATTCCATACATTCTGTACGTCCCCAAATTCACTAAATTTTATTCTATCATTTTCCATCTTTTTTGTCTACAATTATACAAAAACTGCTATCCTTCTTTTATTCCGAAGGTCTTTTTCTCTTTCTCGGTAAGCTCTGCCCGCGTGAGCAAATCCGGTCTGCGCTCCATGGTACGCAGGATGGACTGTTCTCTCCTCCATGCGTCTACCTTGGCATGATCCCCGGATAAGAGAATTGCCGGAACCTTCTTTCCATTCCATTCCTCCGGTCTGCTGTACTGAGGATATTCCAGCAGATTCCCTTCAAAGGATTCCGTAGAACCGGATTCCTGATTGCTGAGCACACCGGGCACCATCCGGGAAATAGCATCCGTCAGCACCATTGCCGCAAGCTCTCCTCCTGTCAGCACATAGTCCCCGATTGAAATGTAATCCGTTACAATTTCTTCCAGCACACGCTCGTCTACTCCCTCGTAATGTCCGCAGAGCAATATCACATCCTGTTCTAGAGCGTATTCCTTTGCCATCGTCTGTGTAAAAACAGATCCCTGCGGCGTCAGATAAATCGTCCGGGGCTTATAGCCAATCCGTTCCACAACGGATTTCCATGCATCATAAACCGGCTGCGCCTGCATCACCATTCCGGCGCCTCCGCCATAGGGGTAATCATCTACTTTTTTATGCTTTTCTACGGTATAGTCCCGAATATTTACCGCCTCAATCGAAAGCAGCCCTTTCCCCGCCGCTCTGCCGATAATGCTGGTGTTAAGCCCCTGCTCTACCATATCAGGGAATAAAGTCAGTATATGAAAATTCATGGTTCCTCCACGTTACGCTTGCTATGCCTTTTTCTTACCTGTATTCAGCTCCCGGAGTCCCTCCAGCAGATGTACCTTCATCAAGCCCTGTTCCATATTAATGTCCAGAATACAATCCTTAATTGCCGGAATCAATATTTCCGGATGCCTGTCCTTCTTAACCACATAAATATCGTTTGCTCCGGTCTGTAAAACATCCTCTAAGTTTCCTAAATCTTCGCCTTCATCCGTCGTAACGCAAAGACCGATCAAATCTGCAATAAAATACTCGTTTTCTTCTAATTTCACCGCATTTTCTCTGGTCACAAAAAGGCTCTTTCCTTTATATTGCTCAACGTCATTGATGTTATCGATTCCCTTAAATTTCAGAATGACCAGATTCTTAAAAAACTTCACTTGAACAATTTCCAGCTCCAACTGCTCTTTTCCGGCGTCTAAGATTACGCTTTTCAGTTCCCGAAAGCGTGCGGCGTCATCCGTAGTGGGAAATACTTTTACTTCTCCTCTGATACCATGCGTGGTCGTGATTACGCCGACCTGCAACAAATTCTCCATAAAAACTCCTTCTGCCTGTATGATTAACGTCTTTTCATTATACACAATACAAAAAATACCTGCAAGGGAGAATTTCCCAAATCTAATTTTGATTCGGCGACATTGCATAACTCAGGTGTTTTTCAAGGTCCCGCTTTGCCTTTTGCCGGAGCTTCTTTCCGCAAATCAGAAATATCGTCAAATGGAATTTTCGTATTCACCACCCGCAGCAATCTGCTCGTTTCATCAATCCCAGATATCATTCCCGTTACCCTAACATATTCGCCTTTTTGAAAATACTCGACCGTAATCATATCATTTTTATGAATCTGAAGGAACTTTTTGTCTAATTCCTCTTTCTGTTCCTCGGACAATTCTCTCTTCGGTACGACAATCCGTTCCTTTTCCAAAAGCGCCTCTCGAAATCCCTTTAATGCGTCAAATGGCATAAACTGTTTCGCCCGTTCTTCCCTTTTCATCTTTTCCATTTATTCACCGCTTTTATGACCTCCTATCTGCATGTTCCGTTCAAGTGTAATCCCCCCTTCCTGTAGATCCATTCCACGTACCAACGCATTTTTTCCAAACTTACTTTTGATTTCAAGAACCGCCTTCTGCAGTTTCCTGTCGCGTTCTATTTCCATTGGATTCGTAAAAAGATCATACTGTTCCAGCGCTTCGTCCATTACCTGATTAAAAATCACGCTTAACCGCCGAATCGGAAGTGATTTCTCTGCTATGTGCTCATACAGACCCATGACATAGGGAAGAATGATCCGGTAAGAATTTGTACAGCTTCTCATGGGCTGCGTCCCTCTTGCCGCTTCCCTGCCGGTTTCATAGGCGTATCCGATTACAAGTGACACGGATTCCGTTACCAGTCCCCGATCCGCCAAATCTAAGCACAATGTATCCGTCATCTCTTTCACAATCAATGCACACTCTTCATAACTGTAATTCCTAGCCAGCACATGACCGCTGGATATGGAATTGCTTTTTGGCTTGTATGCCTTAATATCTGCCATTGTGGTTGTTTCTTTTCCCCACGCATGGTCAATGAGCAGCTCCGCATCCCGCCCGAACATCTGATACAGAAATGTTTCCTCCGTCTGTGCGATCTCCTCCATCGTCGTTATTCCCATTTCTGCCAGCCTCTTTGCCGTTCCGCTTCCCACTCTCCAAAAATCCTGCAAAGGTCTGTGATTCCATAAGGTTTTCCGGTATAACTCTTCATCCAGAAATCCAATATGCTCCTCAACATGCTTTGCCGTAATGTCTAATGCGACCTTTGCCAAATAGAGATTATCGCCAATCCCCGCCGTTGCCGTTATCCCGGTCGTTGCTTTGATATCCTCCATAATTTTTACCGCAAGCTCCCATGCATCCATCTGATACAAAAAAAGATAATCTGTCACATCCAAAAACACTTCGTCAATCGAATAAACATGGATATCCTCTTTTGCAATATATTTTAAATAAACAGCATAGATTTCAGCAGAATACGCAATATAGAGCTTCATCCGCGGAGGCGCCATAATATAATCTACGCTCTTCGGAATTTGAAATACCCTGCACCGGTTTTCAATTCCCAACGCTTTCATGGAAGGAGAAATAGCAAGACAAATCGTCCGATCACTCCTCTCAGGATCGGCAACTGCAAGATTTGTAGTAAGCGGGTCTAAACCGCGTTCCACGCACTCTACCGAAGCATAAAAAGACTTTAAATCAATGCACAAATATATCCGTTTCTTCATAATAGAAAGCTCCTCCTTCTCTCTATTGTTTCTCGAATCGGGATTCTTATTACGAACAATTGCACAAAGAAGCTTTCTATGTTATGATACTGATTATTACGGATTTGGAGGCAAAACATATGGCACATACAGGAAAAAACGGCTGGGCATTATTCCTTTTGCTTTTGGCCGGCGTGGTACTCGGCGGTTTTATCGGGTATCTGACACAGGATATTTCAGGATTATCCTGGCTGAACTATGGACAGACCTTTGGTCTTTCTTCTCCGCTGGAGCTTGACGCCGGGGTTCTCGTACTTACTTTTGGACTTACGATTAAATTTAATATTGCAAGTATTATCGGGATTGTAATTGCGGCGTTTATTTATCATCGATTATAAACCGGAACGCTTCACAGCCACAAGTTCTTTCCGATGATATAACAAATTTACAGGGGACATTGTGACTTGCATGAGTCACAATGTCCCCTGTTTTAGAACTCTCTATTTAACGGCAGCTTTTTTTAATCATTTTATTACTTTACAGTTATTTTACAGGTTGCTTTTTTGCCTCCGGAAGTCTTTACTGTAATCGTTGCAGTGCCTTTCTTCAAGGCTGTCACAACACCGTTTTTATCTACCTTCGCTACCTTTTTCTTAGAGCTGCTGAATTTTAGCGTATCTGTAGATTTCGCAGTCATGGTTGCCTTCAACTGAGAAACCTTTCCTACTTTCAGCGTCAATTTCTTCTTGTTTAATTTCACTCTGGCTGCTTTCTTCGCTTTGCTCACAACGGTTACTTTGCAGGTCGCTTTCTTTCCGCTCTCTGTCTTCACCGTAATCTTTGCGGTTCCGGTTTTCAGTCCCTTGATCTTTCCCTTCTTGTTTACAGATACCGTTTTCTTTTTGCTGCTGCTCCAAGTCAGTGTATCGGTCGAATTTGCAGGTATTACCGATGCCGACAGAGTCTTTGTCTTACCCTTAACGATACAGATGTTCGGAAGCGTCAGCACCTTCGTAGACGGAATGACTACCGTCACCTTACAAGCCGCCGTTAATCCTCCCGCCGTTTTTGCCGTAATCATAGCAGTTCCGGCTTTCTTAGCTGTTACCACACCGCTGCTCTGACCTACAGACGCAACAGAAGGTTTGCTTGAAATAAACGTCACCGCCCCATCGGTTGCATTTGCCGGAAGGACTGTAGCTGTCAGCGTTTTCGTCTTTCCCTTTGTCAGCTTCAAAGATGCCGCACTTAGGGAAATGGATGTCGCCTTCACCTCTGTTATTTCTGGAGGTGTTATTACCTTAGCATTTACGGTCACTGTGCACTTCGCCGTCACCCCGCTTCCATCGTTTGCAGTCGCCGTAATCACTGCCGTTCCGGCGGATACTGCGGTCACCGTTCCGTTTGCATTTACCGTTGCTATTGCCGGCTTATCACTCGTCCATGTGACAGTCTTATCTGTCGCATTATTTGGCGTTACCTCTGCCGTCAGATTTTCCGTCTTTCCGATCTCCATTGAAAGCGCCTGTTTACTCAATGTAATTGCTGTTACCAGAACATCATCTGGATCTGGATCCGGACTTATAACAGTTACCGTACACTTCGCCTTTGCTCCGCTTGCTGCGGTTGCCGTAATCACTGCCGTTCCGGCGGATTTTGCGCTTACCTTTCCATTTGCGTCTACAATTGCAACATCACGATTATCTGTCTTCCATATGACTGTTTTGTTTGTTGCATTCTCCGGCATTATCTCTGTCGTCAGAATTTCAGACTTCCCGACTCTCAATGAAAGTGTCTGTTTATTGAACGTAATACTTGTTACCGGCACATCATCCGGATCCGGATCCGAAACATTTACCGTACAGCTTGCATGCGCTCCGCTTCCGTCGTTTGCAGTTGCCGTAATCACTGCCGTTCCGGCAGATACTGCATGAACGGTTCCGTCTTCATCGACCGTTGCCACATCCGGATTGCTGCTTGACCATGTTACTGTTACATCTGTTCCATTATCCGATTTCACTGTTGCAATCAGTTGTTCCTGTACCCCCACCTGCAAGGCGAGTGTTGTCTCGTCCAGAGTAACCTTGGTGACCGGAGTAACTCGATTCTGCACATAAATTGAATCCGCATCTTCCGTTTCTCCCTTTACAAGAACCATTGCTGATATCGGCTCAACCGTTATCTCGCCGTCTGTTACAACAGCAAGCGGTTCAATTCCCGCCTTCTCGTGGTTAATGCAGACTTTCCATTCTCCGCCGGCAACGCCATAGGCGCTCAGATCTATTTCTTTTGCCGAACCTGTTGCGTTGAAAATCACTACAATTCCGTCAGAAACCTCCGTCTCCACCGATTCTTTTCCATTGATGACGAACATCACTACTTCATTCGTAATCCACTTATACTCGACATTTTCCGCCACCTCTGCCGCTGACGTCAGCCGAAGTGCGGCATGGTTCTTACGGAATTCAATCAGCCCCTTGTAGTAGTCCCTGACATCTCTGTATTCTTCCTTGTCAAGATCTGCCCACTTAATGCTGTTTACAAAGTCCGAAGAATTGTAGCTGTTATGGATAATATTTCCGTTCTCATCTACTTTGGTTCTTAATATCTCTTCTCCCGCATGTATCAAAGGAATTCCCTCGGCAGTCAAATAGATTGCTGCTGCAAGGTTGTTCATCCGAATACGGTCCTCCTCGCTGGCACTTGCTTTTGAAGCATTCAGCTTATCCTTTAACGTATAGTTATCATGGCAGGACGCATAGTTCACCGTCTGCGTCGGGCTGTGGCACCAGCTTGTCGTTGCGGTAAAGCATTGCGCAATATTCTCTTCTTTTCCTGTCAAGCCGGACACGAAACCGAGAGAAGTCTCGTCATTCCCACCCTTCAGCAAGTCTCGGATTGTATCGCTGAAATATGCAAACTGCGGCGTTTGGGCAGAATTCGCCTGCGTTGCCATCGTATAGCCTTCTTTGCTTACAGCAGTGTTCATCGTCCATTATTCAATCAGTATATTTCTACAATTTTCCTTCTCTTTTCTTATACAAAAAGACATTTTTCAAATATAATCCAAAATTCAGATATTTTTTCTGTTTTTAACGCAAATATGCCAGCCGGCAAATTACCGACTGGCATATCTTTCTCGTCAATCATAGGAATATCTTTATTACTGCATAATCTCCACGATTACTTTTTTGCTTTCTTTTGAGGCTGCTGCTTTCACTACGGAACGGATTGATTTCGCAATGCGTCCCTGTTTGCCGATTACCTTACCCATATCGGACTGTGCTACGCGCAGCTCCAATATGATGGACTTCTCGTTCTCGGTTTCTGTTACGACAACTTCATCCGGGAAATCTACAAGTGCTTTTGCAATCACTTCTACTAATTCTTTCATATGTCCACCTCACTCATCCAGTGATTATCCCGATTGACCTGCAATCGGGACATACATGCTTCGTTCAAATGAATCATCTGCGATTCATTATTTTACGATTCCGGTTGCTTTGAAAATTCTGTTAACAGTTTCTGTCGGCTGTGCGCCGTTTGCTAACCATTTCTTTGCCAATTCCTCATTTACATGATACTCACTCGGATTTTTGGTCGGGTCATAAGTTCCAATCTCTTCGATGCATTTTCCATCTCTCGGGGATCTGGAATCTGCTACAACGATTCTATAGAAAGGAGCTTTCTTCTGTCCTAATCTTCTCAATCTGATCTTGACTGCCATCTGTTTCACCTCCTCATAGGTATTCTAATCTTTTATGTTAAAAAGGAAGTTTAAATCTTCCTCTTTTACCACCTTTACCGCCCATCATACCGGGCATTTGCTTCATCATCTTTTTCATTTGCTCGAACTGCTTTACCAGACGGTTCACTTCGCTGATGTCAACGCCTGCTCCATTTGCAATTCTTCTCTTTCTGCTGGGATTTAAAAGCGCAGGGTTACTTCTCTCCTTCGGCGTCATAGAATGGATGATCGCTTCTGTCCTCGCCATGCTCTTTTCTGCGGCTGTCTCATCAATATCCGGCATTTTACCGGCTCCCATTCCCGGCATCATTCCAAGGATACTGTTCAGCCCGCCGAGTTTCTTCACTTGGCTCATGGACTCCAGATAATCGTCAAAATTGAACTCTGCCTTCTTGAGACGCTGCTCCATTTCTTTGGCTTTGTTCTCGTCAATCTCTTCCTGAGCCTTCTCAATCAGTGTCAGAACGTCTCCCATGCCAAGGATTCTTGACGCCATACGGTCTGGATAAAACTGCTCCAGATCCGAAAGCTTCTCACCCATACCGACATAGAGAATCGGCTTCCCTGTTACTGAGCGGATAGAAAGCGCCGCGCCGCCTCTGGTATCTCCGTCCAGCTTGGTGAGAACCACCCCGTCAATGCCAATCTTCTCATCAAACGTGGACGCTACATTTACCGCATCCTGTCCGGTCATGGCATCCACCACCAATATGGTCTGCGCCACATCTACGTGTTCCTTTATTTCAATCAATTCCTGCATCATTTCTTCATCAATATGAAGACGTCCCGCAGTATCAATGATGACCACATTATATCCATTCTTCGCAGCGTGCTCTACTGCCGCTTTGGCTATATTCACAGGCTTGTTCTTATCTCCCATAGAGAACACTTCTACGCCCTGCTTCTCACCATTAATCTTCAACTGGTCAATTGCCGCAGGACGATAGATATCACAAGCCGCAAGCAGAGGCTTCTTGCCCTTTTGCTTTAACTTCCCTGCAATCTTTGCCGTCGTCGTCGTCTTACCTGCACCCTGAAGTCCCGCCATCATAATAACAGTGATTTCCTGTCCGGGACGCAAGGTTATCTCTGTTGTCTCGGAACCCATCAGCTTGACCATCTCTTCATTAACAATCTTGATGACCATCTGTCCCGGATTCAGTCCGGTCATTACGTCCTGACCAATGGCACGCTCCTGTACGGATTTGACAAACTGCTTCACCACTTTAAAATTTACATCCGCTTCCAGCAGCGCCATCTTCACTTCCTTCAACGCCGCTTTGACGTCATCTTCTGTCAAACGCCCCTTGCTTCTTAAATTTTTGAACACATTCTGAAGTTTTTCTGATAAACTGTCAAATGCCATATTATAGCTCCTCTAATAACTGATTCGAAATCTTCTCAATTTCTTCAATCGCCATATTGCTGCCATATTTCCGCAACTCTCCTGCAAGCCGGTGAATCTGCTCCACCTTCTGTTTCGCATCCAGAAACTTCCGCACCAGATGCAGCTTCTCTTCGTAGCCTGCCAAAAGCTTATTGCATCTCTTTATCAAATCATGCACGCCCTGCCTGCTGATTCCTTCACAGGAAGCAATTTCGCCCAAAGACAAATCATTAAAAATAAAATCCTCATAGATTCTTCTCTGATGCTCATTCAACAGCTCTCCATAAAAATCATACAGGTATGCCTGTTCTACCTTTTCTTCCATGTTACATCCACCCCTGTCCTTTGCACTATACCGGATATTCTGTAACAATTACTGTGTCAAGTGTTTCTGCTTGACACAAGACTTATGTATCATACAGCAAAGCGCTTCTGTTGTCAAGTGTTTTTTCTTGACATACATGAAAATCCGTTCCAACGTGACGCTACATACCTTTTCTCCCAAGTTTTACCATCATTGCTTAAAATTTGCGCCAGCGCTTATGCCGCATCTCTTAAGAATGGTTCTGTATGCCTTTAACCTGTTCTTTGGCACTCTAATTGCAGCCTTTTTGTAAATTCCCTGAAATGCTCTGGCGCCCACTGCCTTTTTCGTCAGTTTCTTTGTTTTAAACGTGACGTTCTTCAGCTTCTTACAGCCGTAAAACGCTTTCCCGCCAATCTTCTTCACCTTAGCTGGAATTGTAACTTTAACAAGCCTTGTGCACTTATAAAATGCCTGATTCCCTATTGCAGTGACATTCTTCCCTATCGTAACGCCCGTCAACCTGCTGCATCCATAAAAAGCATTTGCCCCGATGGTTAAAATGTTACTTCCCATTTTCACTCTTGTAATCTTTCTGTTGTTTTTAAATGCATTACGTGCAATAGAAGTAACTTTATACGTCACCTTACCGATTGTTACCGTGCCCGGAATTGAAACCGCTCCTTTTGTCCCTTTCTTAGGTCTGGTATATTCTACCGTTTTGTTTGCTTTGCTATTTGCTGTTACTTTGTACACATTCCCTTTGCTGTCCTTTAAGGTTGTTCCGACATTGACTGGTTCCGGCTCATTTGGCGGAATCGGATTGCCCGGCTGATCCGGCGGAGTCGGATTGCCCGGCTGGTCTGGAGGAGTCGGATTGCCCGGCTGGTCCGGCGGAGTCGGATTATTCGGCTGGTCTGGCGGAGTCGGATTATTCGGCTGGTCCGGCGTAACAGGCGGAGCTTCCTTTGGAATCTGAATGACGAATACAAATGTTTCGACCTGACTGTCATACATCCCTTCTTTCACGGCGATTGCCCGAATGGTCGTTGTTACAGACTGCCCCTCTTCCCCCGTTACTGCGATTGCTCCAGTGTATTTTGCTCCATTTATCCTACTTGGCACCGTTTTGTCTGTTGTATAATATATTTCTGCCCCTTCCGTATTTGTAGATAGCTGTACCAACTGGTTTGCTGTATAGGTTCCTGCCGCCACACCCGATGTCGGGGCGTCTACTGTACCTATTTCAGGCGTTTCCTTTTCTTCCAGCTTTTCTATCGCTTTCTTTATAGCATTGGCCATATTGTCAACCTCTGCCTGCTCCGTAATCTTTTTCCCACGGACAACAGCGCAGATAGCTGCCTCCACCGCCGAGAAGTCCTTATAGGAGGTCTTATCCAGCGCATTCGCTTCCGCAATCGCTGCCTCCACCGCCGTATAATCAGCTTCTTTTAAAACAACGGTGATCTGGCTCGGAACGCCTGATGTGTCCTGCAAAGGTCCAGTTGTCCCCGCCGGTGCAAAAACCGTATCAGCATAGTAATTTCCATTATCATCTTCTTTCCAGACTGTTGTCATTGCAATATTGTCCCCTGCGCTGTACCATTTCCCGAGCTCAATCAATATCTCCGGCTCCTTTGAATTGTCAGCTTCATCACTGCTACGCGCTATGAAAGCCGGGAAACCGTCTGCCGCAGCCGCTTTGATATTGCCTGTATTCAAAATAATCTTTCCGTCGCGCGCAAAAACCGCACTGTCTCCCTCGGAAACTGCTTCAACAGACGTGTCCTGACCTTCAATCCTGATGTCACCCTCTTCTGCGTAAATAGAAGCCATTTGCGCAGAAGTCCTTGCGCAGATACTTCCGCCGCTGATCAGAATACCCCAATCCCCTGAAATTGCAACACCGTCCGTCGTTGACGAATTTACAGAACCTTCTGTTATTACCACCTGACCGCCGGCGATTGGAAATTTACTGCTGGAAATAATCTCTGTCTGTTCACCGGAAATTTCAAGCTTCCCCCACGCATTGATTGCATTACCGCCAGAAGTTAAGTCCAGTTTAGAATCGGATACTGTAATATCATTCTGAGAAAAAACAGATGTTGAACCGGAATCTATCGTTAAAACACTGCTATTCACAGTGAGCATGCCGTCTGTATAATCCATAAACAACCCTGTTGCCTGATCGAAATCGGAGGTAAGCGTCACCTCGGCACTGTCAATTACAAGATTACCACCGTCTGTATAAATGATATTCCCCGCCGTAGAATGACCGATGACCGTTGCGCCGGAAACCACAACGCCGCCAACACCATGCATTGCACAAACACCTGTTGCCTGAACCTTTGTACTTTCTCCCAAAATGTTGATTTGCTCTGGAGAATAGATCGCAGAATCATCCGAGGATTCCGCCGTAACACTGCCTCCTGAAATCGCAACGCCGGCATTGCCGCGCAACGCACACCAATACCCCACCGCATGAACTGTCGTATTTTCTCCTGAAATGTTGATTTGTCCTTTCTCATAGATTGCACAGTCATTTGTGGATTCCGCCGTAAGACGGCTGTCAGTAACCGTAGTCTGCACACATCCAAAAAGAGCCGGATTGCCAGATTTCAAATGCAATACTCCGCCTGAAATCTTAATCGAGCCTTCATTATAAATTGCATTGTAGTATCGTCCTGCTTCAACTGCAAGACTTGCATCTTCTTCGGCCTGTATTACAAGATTACAAGTCGTTCCGAGAGCCGAACCACTGCTTTCATCATCTTCTATTGTAATCGTATTGGATCCTTTTAAAATCACAGTCACCGTTGCACTGCTGTTTTCGGCCGATATCCAAATATTCGATGTGAGATCCGCATTTTCCAATGTCAGCACGGCGCTGTCCGGCTCCCATACTGCCTTACCGTTTGCAAACATAATTTCCGTAGTTTCCTCACTATCGGTCAAAATATTTCCTCCAATATTTACAAACGTATATGTTACGTCTGTATCCGTCCCACTGCCGCTCTCCGTTGTTTCACCGGCAAATGCCGACATCGGCATCAGCGTAGACGCCATGCATAGGCACAACAGCAAGATACCAATTCTTCTTAATACCTTCATCATCTTCTCTTTCTCCTGAATTCTTCATATTTTGTATTTCCCCCAGAAATTGCCTGCACTAAGAATATGTAGGAATTATTACTATTATCGCATGAAATTTACAGATTTTCAATCCGTTTTTGCGAATCAGCACAGAAAACAAACAAAAAAGCTGCCGCATCCATTTATTTCATCATGAATGCGGCAGCCCCTTGTCACTGCCTTGCAGCGATTATTTTACCGTAACTTTTATTGTTTTATACACACCATTTTGTGCGATAACATAAATCGTTGCTTTACCCTTCTTCTTTGCTTTGATTTTACCCTTACTTGATACAGTTGCAACCGCTTTATTAGAGCTTTCGTAACGGAATTTCTTAATATGGACTTTCTGCTTCTTATTCTTAGGCATAACATAAGACGCTTTGATTGTCTTGCTCTTTCCCTTCTTCAATGTGACTTTAGATGTTTTCACTTTCACAGATTTCGGATTGCTGTATTTTGAATTCTTTGTCGTCATTGCATGTGCAGATTTTGAAGTTGCAAGCACAACCTGCTTCCCGTCCACAACCTTATATGCAGCAACGATATATTTGTAGAATTTTCCTGCCTTTAACTTCTTCTGTGTATAAGTTTTTTTGGAAGCGCCCTTTATCGTTTTAATCTTCTTCATCTTCGTGCCGCACTTAGAGCCATATATAATATATCCCGTTGCTCCGCTTACTTTTTTCCATGTCAGCTTGATAGACGTACTCTTTCCGGTTGCTTTCAAGCGAATCTTGCTAAATGTAGATCCCGGTACATCTATATTCTTATCCGTGTTTGTACTCGTAATCGTTTTCGTAATAGCTTCTACAGTAGATACTTTCGAAACTGTGTTAATCACGATAGGAGTAGACGCCGGAGTTGTAGCTGTCGCTTTTACACGAATCAATACTTTCGTTCCGACCGAAACAACAAGATCCTTTCCGGTACCAGGTTTCCACGTCTTTCCATCATCCAGACTATATTCCATATCAGACGTAATGTTTTTGATAACAATATTACCATCATCATTTACCTGTGTATCAAACTTACTCTCTGAAGGAGTAGTTTTCTTAGCGTTAATCGTAAGCGACTGCGCCTGTGAATCCGTAGTTGTCGTTCCGTTTCCTTTCTTTACGATAGAAATTGTCTTACCGCAATATGGATCTAACTCTATCTTTCCTGAAGCATCCGCCGTAACAGTGTTCTTCTTTCCATCCACCGTAATCTCATACTTTGCGTTTGCCACAAGATTGGTCAGTTTTCCGGCAGTATAATCCACCTTTGCTGCCGGCGTTGCTTCCGGTGTGGATTTTGCCTCAGCTTTGATTGTAACTGATTCTGAAGGCGGATCGTTCTCTGTTCCCTTCTTCCGAATCAAAACATCGGTTCCGTTATCAACTGTTATTTCTCCGTTTTCAACCGGTTTCCATGTCTCGCCGCCATCAGTACTGTATTCATAGTCATTCGGCACTGGCTTAATCGTTGTCTTGTTCCCGTCTGACTCTGTTTTAAACTGATTCTTATCCGGTGCCTGAGTTTTTGCCTTAATCGTAAGTTCCTGTGCATCAGAATCTGTGGTCTTTGTTCCATCGCCCTTCTTTACAATCGAAATTGTCTTTCCGTAGTATGGCTCTAAATCCGCCTTACCTGACGCATCAGCCGTAACGGCGCTCTTCTTTCCATCCACTGTAATCTCATAGTTTGCGTTTGCCACAAGACCTGTCAGCTTTCCTGATGTATAATCCACTTTTGCATTCGGCGTTTTTTCCTGTGTGGTAATCGTAATCGGATCTGACGGAGCCTTTCCGTCTTCTGCGATTCTCCGGATTAATACATCTGTCCCAACTGCAACTCTTATGTATGTTCCCCAGTCCGGATGTTCCTCCGTATCTTCCTCGTTCTGATCAACGGTCTCACGATTCCATGCTGCTCCACCATTCACACTGAATTCATATGTATTTGGCACATTCTTAATCAGCATCCAGTTTCCATCCAGCTCCGGTGTAAAATCATCCTCATTCGGTGTCTCGGCTTTTTCGTATATCTCAATATTATTTTGTGCATCAGAGTCTCGAGTTGTAGCTCCGTTTTCCAGCGTTACACCTTTCTTTGCAATCGAAATTACCTTTCCGTAATACGGCTCTAAATCTATCTCTCCGTCCGCACTAGCTGTAACAGTTCCCATGCCTCCTATTTCATATTCTGCATTTGCCACAAGACCTGTCAGCTTTCCTGTATTATAATTCACCTCTGCATTCGGGGTGAACTCCTTTGCATCTCCTTCATACGCAATACTGCTTACTGATGCAAACTTCTCTTCCGTCGCTTCATTACGGAGATAGAGCTTTTCTCCCGCCGTAACCGGCACTGCTGCCGGACTATTCTCCCACGTTCCGTTCTCACCTATACGATATTGATATCCTGCTTTTATTGTATATTGCAGTTCAAGACGTTCATCTCCATCAACGAGTTCGTCCTCTAAGTCACTAAAGTCAATATTCGCAGCCGGTCTGGCAGGAACGGCAACCTCACATGGCTCAGAATCCGCATCTCCCTTCACTGCAATCGAAATCGTTTTACCGAAGTAAGACTCATCTATGGCAACGTTATCGCCCGACGGCGTCACCTCCGTTTTCTTACCGTCTACTGTAATTTCATAGGTCACGCCTGATTCAAAGCCTACCAGTTTCTCTGCTTCATAATCAATCGTTATCTTCAGACCCTTCGCAACCTGAATCGGAAGAGATGCAGGAGCATCATCTGTTGCAACCTTACGGATTTGAATAATGTCATCCTCGCCAACTTCTACAACTACTTCTCCCTTTATCCAGCCTTCCGGCCACTCACTAGCGTCTCCGGTCTTCTTGCGGTATTCATATCCGCTCTTAACCGTAATCTTGGTCTTGTCTTCATTCCATTCATAGGAATCCTTACCTGGCTGCCCAACCTCTGTCGGCTGTGTCAACATAATGGTCTGAGGTTCAGAATTGCCGGTCTTATCGTCTTCACCTTTTTTCACGATGGTAATCTCTGTCGTGCCGTCCGGAACCTCAACTTTAGTTTTGCCAGTATCATCTATTGTTACTGTTTTTTCTTCTCCGTCACCAACCTTAATCGTATAATCTCCCGGCTCTAAGCCTGTTATCTCAGAGTCCTTATAATTATAGCTTCCATTCGGTGTTTCCTCTTTCACACCGCTTAACGTAACCTGAATCGGCTCTGATTCCCAACTGTCCTCTGTCGGCGCTTTGCGAATATAAACTGTCACATCATCTTTCCCTACTTCAATCTGAGCAGGAGTATCTCCGCCGGATATCCATTCGCCTGTGTCGCCTACTCTGTATTGATATTCTGCTGTAAGTCCGTTTGTATCCTTTTTCGTAATAATTGCAGATGTAATCACGCCATTCTCTTTCTTTGCCTGCGTAATTGTAAATTCATCTGCTCCTGTCGGTTCATCCTGCCTTTTATTCAGTCCAGTAAGTTCTTTTTTCGTTGAAACAGTCTGCTCCTCATATCCCGAACCAATCCACTGAATCTCTACAGTCGAAATACTCTCTATATCATATTGCGAACACTCCGTTCCTGTAAGAGTAGCAATTCTGGCGAGATCCACAACAAACCCTTCTCCATCACCTTTATACCCTTCATGCGGCGTCTCATCACCATTTTCTGCGATATATGTAGCTGTCTTGTTTCCTTCAGCATCCTCTGCATACCTAACCCGATACGCTTTACCACCCACCGTATATGTAACCAGATACATCGAATTATCTAAGTGTGTATTTGGGAAGGTCAGCTTCGCATTTGTACGGTCTAATTCCATGCGTTCTATCTGTAATGCCTCTGCAAAAACCGGATACAATGTCAGAACGTCTCCCGTTATACCAGCATCATTGGGTGTTATTTCATCATCTTTATAATATATTGTGTCGCCATTTTCTTTACACCAACCAACAAGATAGTATCCCTCCGGCGCTCCTATCGTAACATACAAATTCATATTATCCGCCTTACGAAGACGTACATTCGCTTTTGTAGCGACTCCTACTCCTCCCTTACGGTCAGCAGTCAAACTATAACTCCCATTCTCATAGGTGGCTACATATCCATTTCCATCATAGTTGAGTGTACAATATTCCTCATCTTTACCATAAAATATATTAGATGTGCCCTCTTGTTTTGCATACTTTATCTCATCCTTGTTAAGCGTTGCCTCACTATATAACACCGCTCCATTCCTAAGTATGATTTTTTTCCCACTGTGCGAACCTTCATCTACAATATTGATAACACTTGACCCATCCCCTATTGTCAACTGCCCTCGAATGAGTTCAATCGCATACTTTGAATCAGTCCATGTAACTTTGAGGTTTGAACCTTGCGCCCCCTGATTACATGTACAATACACTAATGGTCTTTTAGTGGAATACGGTGAGTTTTCATCACTTGTACCAAGCGTCAATCCCCCACACTCAAGCGCATTCCCATTCTCCGCCTGATTGTATAACCATAACCCGCCGCCGCCTACAATTTGCAATCCCCCCTCACAACTTACTGCGGCTATATCTGCATCCGTCCTATCTACATGCACCCGGATTCCTCCCAGAACCACGATTGTTGTATCTGCTGGCAGACTAATCCTATCACATGTAACATTCTTGCGGAATGTCAGTACCTTGCCATTGCCATCCCACATCCAGGCTTTTTCCGTTCCAGAATACTGTGGATTTTCTGCCGTACTGTCCATATCTAACTTCACATTCCCCACACAGTAATCTGTTTCTGCCGCCTTCACCGGCACAATCCCCTGCGGCAGCAAGCCTGCCACCATGCACATTGTCAGAAACAGACTCAAGATTCTGTTCCTGATCTTCCATCTTGTCGCTCTTTCACGTTTCATTATAAGATCTCCCTTCCTATAAATATTTCACCATTACCGCAGTAAAATCCGAAATTTCTACACTCTTAGCATAAAATTTCGTAAATTCTACCCCTTCGAAAATGATAATATAATTATAGTTGCGAAACCGGTCAAGCAACAAGTATTTTTTTTTTTATAAGGTGTCTTTTTTTATTTTTCTATATTTCCAAAATTTTGACACCTTTTTTCTGACAATTCTTCCCATGGAAAATAGAGCCAAAATTGCCCCGGATTTTCAAAAAAATGGCACAAACAGCGCCCTCATATAATAAAACAATCTGCCGGAAGATGTCCGGACTGCACCGGAGCCCCTGACTGGATTATTGAGATTGTCTCCCTGGTAATCCAAGCCATGACTGTGTACCAGTGGGTATCTATGCAGACCTGCAGATTAATTCTGCCAGTCTGGACTTGTAATATAGCTTATGGAAATTCCGGTTCTGAATTTCCATAAAATGCGCCGCATTTGCGCCGTCAATCTGATTATGTGTAGCTGTTTCTGCTTCGCATAATATGGGTTTACACCTTTTATATAATTCGTTATAATAATCCTATCAATAATGAAGGCGGTGAAAGGATGGTACAGGAAATGTCAGATAAAGAGTTAATCACAGTAACCATTGACAGGTATACAGATTTGCAGCAAATCAAAAAAGCAAATGGCGGACATGAAAATGAAATGCTTGATTATTTAATCAGAGTAACCACGGCAAAATTATCATCTTTAGGCGTGAATGTTGAGGACATAACGCTCTAAACAACCACATCCCCAATACTTTATAGTAACAGCCGCCACAATCGTGACGGCTGTTTCGTTTCAAAAATCTAAACTGTCCAAAAACAACTCATGAACCAGACTACCGCTTTAATGCTTCCGGCATATCTTTATGAAATACATTCCTAATCTTTTTCCTTATTTTCTGTCCCACAAACAGGAGCAATATTGTAATGCATATAGAAAGAATTGAAATAAAAATCTGATTACCTTCATATTTCATTTCTGCTGCTCTGGATATAAATTCAAGAACCGAGCAGCTACCTGCGAAAATAAGCAATGATACAAATACTTTTATACAATTACTTAAAACTTTAAACTCCTCTTGCTTCAATCTGATATCATCATAATATCGTATCGGTTTTCCGTTTTTTATTTTTGACTCTAAAATGAGGAAGCCTCTGACAAAAAACATCCTATCCGTATGTAAAATCTGAAGCGTTATTCCCTCTCCGCTCTCCATATATTCAAACGAAATCCAAACTTCTTCTTGTGTAAATTCGTAAACGGAAAAGGAATTTTCACCGTTACTCTGACTGATAATTTGGGCGTCAAGAATATCGCAATAACGAGACACAATCTCTAATAATTTTGTCGCAACAATATCATCAGCAGTTCTTTCATCATACCCCCACGTTTATATTACTCTATCTTCATGGTAAATCCTTCATAAATTCCAACCGGAACATCTTCATTAAAGTCATATTGTTCCACTGCATAACTTTCAAATGCATATACAGTTATCATCTGTCTCATAGGATCAACAATCCAATATTCCCTAACGCCGGCAGTACGATACTTGAATAATTTTGTCATATAATCTCTTGATTTACTGCCAGGCGATACGATCTCTATGATCCAATCAGGTGCACCATGACATCCTTTATCATCCAGTTTCGACAAATCACAAATCACAGAAATATCCGGCTCTACATAATTAACATCATCCTTATTCAAAAACACAGCGAACGGAGCTGCTAATGCTTCGCATTTGCCATTATTACTATCAATATAATTCGCTATTGCCTGATGTAACTTCCGGCTTATCTTTTGATGACTCCAGCTTGGCGGCGACATATAATAAATCTGACCATCAATTAATTCTGCCCTTTGTCCATCCGGCAAGGCATAAATATCATCAATTGTATAAACTTTTTCTTGCTTTAACACATCCATGACATGCACCTGCTTTCCAAGAATATTCCATATCACTCCATTGCATATTACTATACAGAACAACATCCTAAATATCTAAGTTTATATTACAAGCTCATTCTATCAAGTCTTTTTTCCTGCCCCAAAATCTCCCCACAAGAAACTGCGCCAACACCGCACAAAAAATACCGCTTAACATACCGAACAACACATCTGTCGGATAATGGACGCCGACATACAGCCGTGAGAAGGCAATCAGCCCCGCAAGAACAAGCGCCGGTATTCCGTAACGTTTCGGCAGATTCAAAAAGATTACAAAAGCCGCCGCAAAAGAAGTTGCCGAATGGCCGGATGGGAAAGAAAAATCTACCTGTTCCCCTACCAGCCTCACCAATCCCTCAATCCGGTCATAAGGACGAATACGCGCAACCAGATTCTTTAAACAAATGTTATTGATCAGCAGCGAAAGCAAGAGCGCCAGAGCGGATGTCGCTCCCATCTTTCTTGTCCCCAAAAACACCAGAAAGATGCCGGTCAGCACGACCCAGAACCAGCCCGAATCCCCCAAATGGGTGATAAAAATCATCACCGGATCCAGATACGGGCTGCGCAGATGTTCCTGAATTCCTAATAAGATAGACTCCTCCATGACCTTCCCCCTAATTTTCTTCCATTCCGCATAATTTATTTACCGATGCAATAATTTCACGCACTTCGGGAATATCCAAGCCTGCCTTTTTCATCAGATCTTCGATTTCTTCTGTCTGCTCTAAAACCGCATCCATTTGGTAATCAATTCGGTTCCTCAATTTCTGACGGCGTTCTATCAAATCATGTTTGATTTCCACCATTTCCCTTTTATCTGTCAGAGCCTGCGTCTGCGTAAGCCATACCTTGGCATCATAAAGTTTATAGTCCCGCAGCATCCGCATCATCTTCCCTTGAAAATAGTCCAGATCATCGCAATTGCGTTCAAACTTATCCCGTTCCTTCTTTGCCTCCATATACTGCTCCCAAATATAGTTTAGCTCATATGAATTATTTACATGAAATTTCTCACAGGAATAATCCACCGCATTTGTAATATTCACATATTTAATCTTCATCTTATTCAACAGTACAATGGCATGGTTTGTATTCACTTCCGCTTTTTTCATTTCAGACGTGTTATTCTGCATGCGGATAAAAATGGCTGCGCCGCCGACTGCGCCTGCTGCCGCAAGAATCATAAATAAATAGCTCGTTTCCACCTCGAATCCTACCTTAAGAACCAAAATCACCGTCATAAGCATGAGCAGTACGCCAAAAAGCACATAAGCCAGACGCCTGAGAATCCCTTGTTCATTGACAAGCTCCTGCCTGTAATAAATCCACTCCGTTTTTTCACCCTCCAGATACTGCATATCACGCTTGACCGCTGCCTGATACATCTCGTTTGCCTGCAAGGTCTGAATTGCAGATACCATCTTCTCTTCTTCCCGCTGCATCTGGGCATACTGGCTGTCATTAATCTTCTTGGTCGTTGCCAGATAATCCTCTCTGGACTGATTCAACGCAATCATACTGCTTGCCGTATCCCTAAGTATCGCCATCTCTTGTTCCGGCATATCCTCAATCAACTGAATATCCTTCAAATAGGAAGTCACGACCCGATATTCGGACTTCTGATCTTCCAGTTCCTTTGCGCTCTCAATAATCTGCTCACAATGCTCTAACAGATAGTGCTGAACCTTTCTCTCGTCCGATATATCCTCAGGAAGCAGTTCTTCCGTCACCTGATCCAGTATTTCATTGACATCCATTTTCTGTCTTTTTCTGCGTCTAAATAGTTTAAAAAATTTCATTCTTTCCTCCTTACAACTGACTATACAGCCGATATCTCTTCTTCCAAACCTCCAATTCTTCCTGCTTCAATTCAGGAGAAAACTCTTCCAGCCCGTCCGCAGCCTGCTGCAGCCGCTCCATCACTTGCGCACGCCATTCCTCCGGCGGGGAGAATTCGTCCTTTTCTTCCGACAGAACGCACTGCCTTGCCAAATACATCTCTATCAAAGATTCCGGCTGATTATTATACTCATATGCTTTTTCAAAGCACTCCATAGCCTGCTCATATAAGAACATATTGGCACATGCCACTCCCATATTGTGCCAAATACTTCCGACATCGGCCGCCCCCGTTTCCTTCTGTTCTGCCATTTTGAGCAGTTCCCGGTATTCTAAGATTCCTTCGGCATACCGATGGTTTTTTACGCATCGGTCCGCCCGTATCCTTCCGCGTTCAAAATCATCTTTTCCTTCCAGTTCCTTCAACTGTCCAAGAAGCCTGCTTCTCTCTTTCTCCGCCAGATACCCCGCGGCATGTAAAACCTTTGCCGCCATATCTGCAAGCATTGCACCGGATTTGCGGCATTCCCGCAGTTCATCTGCAAGCTCTTTCAGCGCCAGCTCCTGTTCTAACCACAGACAAAGCTCCGGACTAAAAAAAGCTTCTTCTAATCTGTCCGGGTATTTTTCCAGATAATAACACAATTCCTCTATCGAATAAATATTCAGGGAAGCATTTTCAATATAAAACGGCATTGCCGCAATCCTGCTGTAACATAAGATCAGCTCACCCATACGCTCTCCTTCCCCTTATGTCTCCATCTCATATTCCCAAGTCTTGTCGGAACTTTTATAAATCTCTCCGAATCCTAAATCCCGAATCACAACCTTTACCTTTTGATCCGTCAGCGGTTTTGCCGTAATGCGAAGTCTTGTCATCTTATCCGGTCTCTCCGGCAAATCCGTCAGCTCTAATGTATCAATCCGCGCTTCCCTGCTGTCCGCCTCCTGCAGCCAGAAATCAATCTCGGCAGACCCCGACAAAAGAATTTCACATTCGCCCTTAGCCTCATACCAATTCTCACCTGCGGAGAGCAAAGAATAAAATGCCAGATTCCCCTTGTCCCTTACCTTCAGGCTCACATTAAACTTCAATGCATTCTCGCCCATGTAAACAAAGTTCCAAGGGCGGATTCCTCCCAATACCGAAGCCGCATAGCTTGCTCCCTTGGCGTAGAGGTTCTTGCCAAGAAACACCCTTCTTCCGCCGCAGATATATTGCAGCGACTTCTGCATCCATTCCCCGTCAAAACCATCCCCGACCAGATAAACGGCTGATATGATCCGTTTTCCAAATGCGCTTGACGCCGCATTGTAAAAATCCGTATCCTTATCTCCCGACAGCGGACCAAAATTATGTTCTTTCAATGTTATGACCTGCGGAATCGATTTCTCATTTCTTTCCAGAGATACATATTTCAAATCACTCTTACGGTAATCAAACAGTTCCACATGGTGCAGCCAAAGCTCCCGCTTCTGGCTCATGGCATAATAATAGAAGCTCTCCGGATAATCAATCACCGAAAAATGCCCCGGCGTAATATCCAGCTTTTCCATGACCGCTGAAAACAGCTCCATGTTTTCTCTGTTTAAAGCTTCTGTCGTAATGACCAGCTGCTCCACAGCCACATTCGGGTCTAATTTCGCCGGCAGTGTCAGCAGCTTTTTCACAAAAAGGGTGAATAATTCCAGATAACTGTATTTCTGCCCTTCCAGCATGACCTCTTCCCGCTTCCCGGCCCTTACATAGAGGCTGTCCAAAAGAAGACCGGCGGAACCCTTTGCCATCTGTGCCGCCTCCTCCCCATAGAACCACTGTCCTAACCCTTCCCGCTTACAAAGAAGCTGGGGAATCTGATAAATCTCGCTGCCCGCCACCTTGCTTACCGTCTCAGGTTCTGACATTCCTTCCATGCAATAGCTGACCATCGCATATTTTGTTCCAATATCCAGACCAATGTATAGCCTTCTCTTTTCCATTTCTCCACCTACATCATCCGAAACAGCTTCTCGTTGATTTTTTCCTGTCTCTCATACTGTGCCATCAATTTATGAAGCTCATCCTCTTCTCCAAGCGCCTGTTCAAACAGCATGGCATTCAGGAGTTCAAAACGGTTCTGGCCCGCATGACCTCTCATTTCATTGCTTCCAAGCCTGCCGCTTTCTACCACATTTGAAATACTTCCCTCTTCCTCGGTAATATAATACTCTACTGCCTCACCGAAAAATATAGTAAACGCTTTGACAAAAATGCCCTCATACGCATCATTCATCTCCTCTGCGGTAAATTCTTCCTGCCCTTCCATCCGATAATGCAGTATGATGCGCTTCTTTGGATTTGCACGATATTCCAAAAAGACTTTATCGTAAAACTGAAAATCACTCTTTATTTTCCTCGGAAGCTTCTGATAAAAGGCAAAATACATTCCTCTTGCCACATATCCGTCTATCAGGGCAAACGCTGTCTCCTGTTTCTCTGCCGTCCATTCATTCTCCTCTGTAAAGTACTGCAAAAGAGCAATCCGGCATACATCCGGCACATACTTGTCCTCACGAATCCGCTGCATAATCTCAGAGAATATCTGATTCGGCACCAGACTTGTCTGCACCAGATACATATAGGAAAAGAAGGACAGATATGCTTCCCTTATCAGCTCCATTCCGCCATGTATACGGTAATTCTCATAGATATCCTCCACATTGTCTATAAATTCCGCCGTATAGAGCATCTGCACCAAAAGCCTTTCTTCCAATTCAAAAGTATCCAGTTCGAAAGCATGGCAAAAGTCCCATAGCTTTTTCATATTCTTCGTTGCGCCTCCATAATATCTTGCTAAATAAGAAAGCACTGATTTGTTAAAACTTCCCTTCAAAAAAACATAAGACGTCAGATTAAGCAGGAAATCATCCTCTTCCATCTCGTATACTTCTATTTCATAGCTGCAAAGAACCGCCAATTTTTCCGGATCAATCAGACCCACGCCGCATTCCCGGACATTGTCGTATGCCAGATCATATTGCTGACACTCAATCAACTGTTCAATCAGATACGCGCGGTTTTCTCTGCCGCACTGTTTTATGGGGGCATGCTTGATAAATTCCTTTACCAGTCCTTTCTCATCCATCCACTCCAGATAACGGATAACTTCCGGATACAGCTTGGCCCGAAACGAATCCCGTAACTTTTCATTCCGCAGCAGCTGCAGCAAATATCCCCTGTCATCCGGCATAAAAGCAGGGCTTTTTTCTCTTCCGTAAAAATAATGCAGAAGAAACGCAGCTTCATAAGGCGCATATTCCATACACTTCCGCAGATAAATTCCCGGATTCATAAGGCGCTCTAACTGATAGGAAATACCTGCGGCATACTTCCTTCCTTGAAAATCTTCTAACAGTATCGCATAGTCCTTGGAATATAGTTGAAAATATGCAACAGCATGTACCACCGGAACAACCTGAATCTCCTTCAACTGGCGATGGATGACATAGACCTTTGCCATATTTCCAAACACTGTCAGCTTATGCGTGTAGAGAATCTTTGCTAAAGCAGGAACCATATTCTTTTCAATCATTCCCCTGTCCAATATCTCGCTATAGATAATCGAAAGGTTATCATCCATATGCCCTTCTAAAATCTGCTCAACAGTAAATTCTTCAAGAATCTTGCGGTAGCTTTCATATACCGAGGGTTCCTTATTCTTGCCTGCTATGATATTTACCAAAAGAGCCGCTTTCTGCTTATAAGGAATTGCCGTATTATATTGGAAATACATCTGAACAATCCGCGGCATCTTTTTGATGTTCCGTTCATCCATCGACATCAGATAAGCTTCATTTAACCCGGCAATCCGCAAATCCTCTTCAATTCCTTTTTCATACCACTCATGGTATTTCGGCGCAAGACGCTGCGTGCGGATCAGATAGGAACAGATTGCCGATAAAAGCTCCGGCTTTTCATATTTCTCATACAGCACGCATAATACCTGATAAAACAACGGCTGATACGTTCTGACTGTTCCAACGAGACCGGTAATATCCACTGCCATCTCTGCCGTCAGCATGCCCCTTCTGCCTGCCCAGTGCAGTACCTGTATTTCAAAGCTGCCAAGCCTTGTCAGCAGATACGGATTCTGCCAATACACATAATACGCCTCCATAAGCAGGAATGGGCTGCTGCACCCGTCTGCCATGCGCTGCCGCAGCGCCCGAAGTCTTGCTGTACTGTTGTCACAATACTCCTCCTTCACAAACAGCAGAATCCAAAAAAGGATGTCGCTGTCTTCTCTCTTATAAAAAATTTCTTCTATCTGCTTTGCCAAACGGTTCACATAGGACGGCTCTCTTTCATACAACGTACAAAGATATAGATAGTAGCCATATTCCGGCGTATCTTTCTCCTCCGCATTTCTGCGGTATTCATCTAAAATCCATTCAGCCTCCTGCTTCTGTCTGCTGACAAGAAACGCCTGCGCCTTCATCAGTTGATACCATGTATTGTCTTCTTCTATAGCAAGCAGGTGATTTAAAATAGCAATGCTCTCAGCCGCCCACATGGCGCCGCCAATCTTCTTCAAACGGTATTCAATATACCAGTCTGTCAAATCTTTCAAACCCTTTTGAATCTCCCAGACCGCTCCCCCGACCACAGCGTTCTTTCTCTTCTGGCAGACAACCACCGTAATCTCTATTCTCTGATAGGCATTCTCTAAAATGATCCTCCCATAGTTCTTCCCGCTATGCAGCTTTGCCGCATCAATCAGATACTCCACTCTGCACACGCTGCCCACAAAATCTCCGCTCGTTATCTTTGGCTTCACGGGCCGTAAAAATGCATCTTCCGAAGAAATTTGTATCTCAAGATATCCCCAATTATTTTTCCTTACTGAGATGCACTCTTTCTGCTCCTCTCTCACATCTTCAAATTCAAAAGCATCCTTCTCCACTTCAAATTGGATACATTCCTTTTTATGTATCGCAGCCAGAAACTCCTCCATGTTTATCATAGAGACCGGAGCTTTGGAAAATCCCTCATAATACAGCCGTTCCGATACTTCATTTGAACGAAACAAATTCTTAAATCCGGCGGATGCAAATATCTTATAGGCTTCCATCCAATCTGCGCTGGCAAGCCTTGCAAAATCATACAGACTTTTTACCTTGACGATGGAAGTGTCCGCATAATGTCTGGAAACAGACACAACAAAAGAAAGGTTATATTCACCTTGATTGCAGATTATGGAGAATTCTCCCTTTTGAATATCACCTTCGATAAACCCTTCGCTATGAAATTGATAACAAATCCTAACCTCTTCACCCTTAAACTGCGGTGTCAGACATTCCATATGCGGATTAGAGGAATATACAAGACCTTTGATTTTGACGCCATTTTTACTGGAAATCACAAAATCTCCGGCAGCATCCTGTCCTTCTAACACCGTTATCTCTATCTTATCCGTAGAAAGTGCGAGAACAGGTTCCTCATGTTCAAATTTTCCCATTGCCAGCTTCTGAATCTGTTTACGCAAAATTCCACCTGCTTCTCACCGGCGGTTCTTGAATCACCGGTTGCTTTTTCTCTCATTACAGTTATAATAGATTATAAACTATTTGACGGATTCATGCAAGGCATTCAGAACGGAGGACGATATGATAAAACACAGCGATCATTTTCACGGAAGCGATTTAGAAAAAATCGAGCAAATATACGGCATCAAAAAGGACGAAATTGTGAGTTTCTCTGCTAATGTCAACCCTCTTGGCATTTCTCCAAAGCTTAAGGAGACTCTGGCAGAACACATTCACGCTATCTCCACCTATCCGGACAGGGATTATACCTCCCTGCGTAATTGTATGGCAGAATATGCGCATACGGATTCGGACAACATCATCGTAGGAAACGGCTCTACAGAACTGATTTCCCTGTTTATTCAGTTAGAACATCCAAAAAAGGCGCTGGTCGTCGGCCCTACTTACTCGGAATATGAGCGGGAAATCTCTCTCGGCGGCGGCGCCACACTTTATTATCCGCTAAAGGAAGAAGACGATTTCAAATTAAATGTGGACAACTTTATCTTACATTTAAATGAAAGCATTGATTTAGTTGTAATCTGCAATCCCAATAATCCGACTTCTACCTGCATCACCGCAAAGGAAATGCGCCGCATCTTAGACGCCTGCAAACAGCACGACATCTTTGTTATGGTAGACGAAACCTATGTAGAATTTGCCGGCAACATGGAACAAATTACTTCTGTTCCGCTGACAAATTACTATAATAATATTATTATCTTACGTGGCACTTCCAAATTTTTTGCCGCACCGGGGCTTCGCCTTGGCTATGCCATTACCGGCAACCGTGATTTAATCAAGGCAATCAACACCCGCAAGAATCCTTGGACGATCAATTCCCTCGCTGTCATTGCCGGTGAAATCATGTTTCGGGACAAGGATTACATTGAACGGACAAAGAGTCTGATTTCCTCCGAAAGAAACCGCATCTATGAAATCTTTTCTAACCGTTCGGATTTCAAGGTGTACCGTCCCTTTGGGAACTTTATGCTGGTGCGGCTTCTTGGGGAGAACCGCACATCACAGGATATGTTTGACGCAGCAATCCGGCAGAGCATGATGATTCGCGACTGCTCCACCTTTCCGTTTCTTGACAATAAGTATATCCGCTTCTGCTTTATGAAACGGGAAGACAATGACAAACTGCTGAACTGCCTGCTGCAATAGCTTCTAAGCCTTTTTACTTTATTTTCATTTTTCTATTGACATTTTCTTAAAAACACATTATTGTATTATTTGTATAGTACAAATACACAGATGATTTTGTTTTGTTATGTGGAATGTATTTATAGAAGCTGAAAATAAAATATGGAAAGAGGTGATGAAATGCCTTGGAAATTAAGTTCTGACCGACCCATCTTTATACAAATTATTGAACGGATTCAAATGGATATTATTTCAGGAGTTTACCAGCCGGGAGACAAACTTCCATCTGTCCGCGATCTGGCGGGTATTGCTGCGGTAAATCCAAATACCATGCAGAAGGCTCTCTCGGAACTCGAACGCACCGGACTTGTTTATTCTCACAGAACAAGCGGTAGATTTATTACGGAGGATACACAAATGATTAAAAATCTGAAATTATCTCTTGCGGAAGAAAAAATCACAGAGTTTCTTGATAATATGAGCAAGCTGGGTTTTGAAAAATCGGAAATATTAACGCTGATTGAAAAATGCATCAAGGGGGACAACGCATGAGCACAATATTAGAATGCAAAGACTTAACGAAACAATACGGGAAATTCACTGCATTAGACCATATCACTCTCTCTTTGGAAGGCGGTCATATCGTCGGACTTCTCGGACCGAATGGAAGCGGCAAAACGACCTTAATCAAAATCATCACCGGTCTTTTGACCCCAAGCTCAGGTGAAATCACCGTAAACGGCAATCCAATCGGAGCAGAGAGCAAAAAGATTATCTCCTATTTACCGGATCATACCTATTTGAATAAGAATATGCGGGTAAGGGATATCATTGATTACTTTGAAGACTTTTACACTGATTTTGATACAAAGCGCGCTTATGACATGTTAGCAAAGCTTTCCATCAATCCGAGCGACAGATTAAAGACAATGTCCAAGGGAACCAAGGAAAAGGTACAATTAATCCTTGTCATGAGCCGTCATGCAGATTTGTACGTTCTGGATGAGCCGATTGCCGGCGTTGACCCGGCAGCCAGAGATTACATTCTAAATACCATTCTCTCCAATTATGATGAGAATGCAACAATTTTAATCTCTACCCATTTAATTGCAGACATTGAAAATATCTTAGACCAGATTATTTTCATTCAAAACGGACATATCCGCCTGAACTCTTCTGTGGAAGAAATCAGAGAGCAAAACGGAAAATCCATCGATACTTTATTCAGGGAGGTATTCAGATGTTAGGCAAATTATTCAAACACGAATTTAAAGCTACAGGAAAGGTTCTGCTTCCTTTGAACCTGGCATTAATCGGCGTGACAATCATCGGCATGATTATGCTCGGACTGAAAGTCTTTTCATTCAACGGCATGGTAAGCACTCTTCTTGCCATCTCTCTGGTATTATTTTACATTCTGGCAATCATAGCATTGTTTATTGTAACCTATATTTATTTGATGGTACGATTTTACCGCAGCATGTATTCCAGCGAAGGATACCTGACCCATACGCTCCCGGTATCCACTTTTTCGGTGTTGAATACCAAGATTTTGGTATCGGTATTCTGGGCATTTTTAACGATGGCGCTTTCCTCCGTTTCTGTCCTTGCGCTGATACTTACGGCTGTCAGCTCAACAGGTGACATATCTTCTGCCGACTGGTCTGTATTCTGGACTGAGTTAGAATATGTTTTTGGAATGTCCGCCGGTTCCCTAACCGCTTGGATGCTGCTGTTTATGTTAGTTTCCTGCTTTTCCGGCCTGCTTATGATTTACTGCAGTATTTCCATCGGACAGCTGTTCAATAAATACAAGGTGGGCGCAGCTATCGTGACTTATGTAATTATTTACATCGTATTGCAGGTTGTAAATATGATTGTTTCGCTCAGCCGGAGCCTGCATGCAATGAATCCGTTCTACTATGCGACAATATATGACGAGGCAGAGACTTTCCGGGACATTTTCGGCGGGACTTTTACCTCCAGTCTCATCCAGAGCATGATTCTGATTATTATTTATTACGCAGTGTGTGCTTATATCAGCAATAAGAAGTTGAATCTGGAATAGTTAATCTACATTTCCAATCATCTGACACACATGAGAAATCTCAGAGATATAGAATCGAGTAGGGAAGATTTATCTACCTGCCCGCCGTGGGGGCGCATGCAGCTGTGGCTGCTAATTTCCTTATGCGCCCTGTGCATAAAATATCGCACCAGTTCCAATCGGCTGGTGCGATATTTCTTACCAGTATTTCTATATATCGCTATGCTTCATCTTCTGACACGCTGATTTTCCAAAAAACAGCGCTGCACCAGAATTACTTCGTAATCTTCACCTTTTTCCCCTGTCCCTTATTTCCAAGCAATTTCTTATACGCTGCCAGTTTCTTCGAGGGGACCTTAATCTTAGCTGTTGACTTGATTCCTTTCAGCGCATTCTTCCCGACAGTCTTTAAAATTGTAGACTTCACCGTTATCCTTCCCAGCTTCTTACAGCTGCGAAATGCTTCACTTCCGATTGTCTTTACATTTGCACCGATTGTTACGCTTGTTACCTTCGTATTCCGCAGCGCTCTGGCGGCTATGGAAGTTACCTTGAAGCTCTTTCCTCCAATTTTTACAGTCTTCAGAATCGTCACTTTCGTAGTCTTACTGCTCTTTAATCCCGCAAAAGCGGCTTCTTTAGAATTTGTAATTTTATATTTATAGGCGCCTACCGAAAATATCGAACCTTTTTTGGCGCTGATGGTGAATGTTTTTGTCACAGTTCCGGCATAATTGCCCCTTCCGGTAACCGTGACAGTTGCCGTCCCGATATTTTTGTTATTCTGATATGATACCGTATAATCATCTGATTTTAAGGTAACATTTCCAAGCTTTACCGATTTTACAGACGGTTTCTTGGCACTGCCATCATAGGAATAGCTTGTTTGTGATAAGGTTATAACTGCATTTGCAATCTGCTGAGGCGTTGCTCCGGGATAAGAATTCTGTATCGGAATTTCCCGCACGTCTTTCGTTGCACCGCAATTCCTGCAGTGAATGGATTCTACTCCCGGTTCCGTTGCAGTCGCTTCTTTATCTACCGTATAATTCGTATCCCAGTTATGTCCCGCTGCAGGTATAATCTCTTGTGCCACAAGAACGGTTCCGCAGACTTCACAATGGCTTCCCTGTGTCTTTCCTTCTGTAGTACACGTTGCCTCTACCGCCGAATCCGTTGCAACGGTATGCGGCAGCTTTGGAATGCTCTGTCCTAGGGAAATCAGTATGCCGCAGTCACTGCAATAAGTATCGCCTGTATAGCCGTCCTTGCCGCAGGTTGCTTCACTTTGATTTCTGACTTCCTGATTTTTATGCTCCGCACATCTCAATAATGCGGCTTCATAGACAGTTCCCAATTCATTCGGACTTTCAGCCAGAATGTAATTGACTTCTCCTGTCGGCGTAACATTCATTCCATAAATATATCCAGACTTCTTCTGTTCTTCTGACAATGTAAAAATACTTGTTTTCGCACCGGTCTTGGCATCCAGCATATAGATGGAATCCTTTCCGGAATAATACAAGTTTCCATTGAACAAGCCTATTCCGACATATTTCCCTTGCCAAAAGCTGCTTGGATTGTTCAGAACATTCCAAACATCTTCAATCGCCACAAGATCCTCTGCATATGAAAAATCGGTTCCATTGCATATATATCGGTTGATGCTGTCTTTACCGTCAAATCCATACCAGTATCCGTCAATATAGTCAAAGCCCGTATCCACTGTATTCCAGAAATAAGCATCATATGTTGTGTCTATTGCATATTCGGCCGGCATTCCTCCGGATACCGCCCAATCGTTCTCTTCCAGATGTTCGCCTTCCTCCGACTTAAAATAATTCGTGCTCTTCATAAAATACTGATGTCTCGCCCGCCCGATCCTGTCATTGAGCGGATCGTTCCATGTTACGTCCACATGATAGTAAGACCCGTTTACAGCGACCAGATTCCACGCATGATTTAAAGATGAACTGGTTACAATTCCGCAGGACAGCCCCAGTTCCTGTGCAAGCGCTTTAAAAGCAAGCGTATATCCCTCACAGACTGCTTTTTTCCCAACCAGAGCATCATATGCAGAATGCTTAGAATAGCTTGTATCATATTCACAGTTACGTGCAATATAATCATTGATATATAGCGCTTTCTCCATATCAGTCCATGAAGCATCCGCACCGCTCACTGCAGCCGCAACCGCCATATTGTATGCTGCAATCATCGGTTCTGCCTCTGCTTTATTATATCTATATTGAATGATTACTTTGGTCACATAGCCAGTCGGCAAAAAAGAATAAGAATAACCACCGGATACATAGAAGTATCCAGAATTTTCATTCAGCGTTTCACTGTATATCGCTTTTAATTCTGCCGCCGTAATCTGATAGGAAGATAAATCGCAAGAATCCTCAAAGGAATCCCATGCCGCTATCAATGTGTCCTGTATCTGTTTTGTCTGATCCTCCGCCGATAATGAGAACAAGGCAATCTGCTCTTTGCCTTCACCCGTCTCCGACAGATAACCGCCCTCCTGAAGCACCTTATCGGACAAATCCACAAAAACGGTCTGCTCCGTATCCGATACATCCGGCTCATGCTCAACGGCAAAAGCCACAGTCGGCAGTTCCGATACACATAAACTTAATGCAAGAATTAAAGTAATCCATATTTTTTTCATTCTTTTCATCCTTTCTTCCAAATGAATACAACAACTCATATCTTCACAACAAAGAAAATGAATGCTTCTTTTATTTAGTATAACATTCGCTTTCCGTCCCTACAAGAGTCGTTCTTCTCTTTTAAATTTCAAATTTATCACTTTTCTAATATTTTTTTAATATTTTTTTTGTACAATAATAAAAAGATGATGCAACAATTATTTTTAGGAAGATAAGGAGGAATATCTTTATGAAAAAACACAGGATGATAATGTCAATTTTTTTAATGCTATGCCTAGTATGCACAAATGTTTTTTGCTTTCCCAGCGCAGTATCAGCAAAAGAGATTTCATCCATCTACCAAGCCAAAAGACTGGCAAAGGCAAAGGTGAAGGGCGCAACCGTGACAGAAATAGACCGGGATTATGAAAACGGAACTCTTGTCTATGAGGTTCAGCTGATAAAAGGGAAAAAAGAATATGACCTGGTTTACCGTGCTTCTGATGCAAAACTGATTTCCTATGGATGGGAGATAAAATCAATGTATATCAGCAAGGGCAGTGGAAGCATCATAAGCAAAAGCAAATGCAAGAAGCTGGCGAAGAAACAAGTGCCCGGCGGAACCATTACCAGAATTGTAAGAAAATACAGCGACGGTATCAGCGTATACAAGATAGTAATGAAGAAAGGCAGCAAGAAGTACGAATTAAAGTTCCATGCGCGTACCGGCAAGCTCCTAGAATATGACTGGGAACTAACCACGAAAAAAACTCAAAGCACAACGTATATCGGAACTGAAAAAGCAAAACAGATTGCCCTTAAGGAAACAGGCGGCGGACATGTAACAAAAGTATCGTTTGATATGGATAACGGAGTTCCGGTTTATGAAGTGGAAATAATAAAAGATATGTACGAATATGATATCGAAATCCATGCAAAAACGGGAAAAATATTGAATTTTGAGATGGACTCAATTTATGATTAAATCTTCTGGTCACTTGTATAAATAGCTGTAACACTGTATGATAGAGACCTCTAAAGCAGATATGGCAATAACCCAAATCTACTTTGGAGGTTTTTCTGACTGCACTCAATTATCACAGGTCAAGCTGCGAAAAATCGATAGACAGATCGTCATAGATATTAACCTTAATCGTATCAGTAAAATTATAGTGCTGGGCGAAAATATCACTTTCAAAAAAATAAACTGTAACCGCATTATTTCTTGGGTCTACGATCCAATATTCACGTACTCCGGCCGCTTTATATTTACCAAGTTTGGTGATATAGTCATGTTCCGGATTTCCGGGAGAGACTACTTCAATGATGAAATCCGGCGCCCCGTTACATCCTCTATCATCAAGCTTGGTCTTATCGCAGATAACGGAAATGTCCGGTTCTACATAGTTCGTATCTTCTTTATTAAGGAAAACAGCAAAAGGAGCAGGGTATACTTCGCAGGAACCGTCTTTTTGAGTAATGTAATTGCTGATTACAGCCGAAATATACATCAATATTTTTTGATGTATCCGGCTTGGCGGAGCCATAAAATAAATTTGCCCGTCTATTATTTCTGCCCGTTCTCCGTCCGGTAATTTGTAAATATCATCTACCGTATAATTTTTTTCTCTTGGCAATGGCATTGTGACACTTCCTTCCGTTTGCAAATTCTATCTCTATGTCATCATTATAGGATAAAACTATCTCCAATATTGTTCTACATATTGTTCTGCTTCTTCTTCTGACACGCTGATTTTCTGTCTCAGCCTGACAAGCGTCTCCTCCTGTGACAGCCCAAGCTCGCGGCAGGTTTCCACAAGTGCCCGAACGCCTTCTCCAAGACCTTTCTCCAACCCTTCTTTTAACCCTTCTTCTCGACCTTCCTCCTTTACATAACTTTCCCTCGCATTCTGATCTCGAAGATATTTCTGATGGTATTGGTATTGCAGACGCAGCCTTCTCGGAAGATTATACTCCCTAATAACTCTTACAGCTTCTCTTATTCCAACATTCTTCGTCCTTATCATATCTAACTCATCCTCACTTTTCGCATTAAACAGACGTATCCAGTCATTGACCGGTTCTTCTCCCTCTAACTCCTTCTTCAACTCTATCGTATGTATCTCCAATCGGTCTGAAAACACATGCCCCTGTTGATTTCTTAACCGATAAACATTATGATACTCCTCATCTTCCGTCAAATTAAAATCCAATATGCTGATACTGATGCAGCGTCTTAAACCATCATACTTCTCCCCCTTCTGCGTCTCTTCTGTATAGAGTCTGCATAGATAAAATAATTGCCTCCTATCCCAATACAAAATCCTCTTAACCTGAAGTTCAATGTTAAACTTCGTATCATCATTCATTTCCAATACTGCATCCAGAATTCCAAGCTTTTGAAATCTGTAACATCTCCGAAGAAAAGTATCCGCTAGCCGTATGGAACGAATCTCCCCAATCGGAATTCCCAGAACATCGCTGATGAAATACTTGCAGACAAGTTCATTATGGAACAATGCCTTCATACAATCATCATACTTTGGTGAAATAAACATGTCATCTGTCCCTTTCTGCTGCCGAAAGAAACCGAATATTTTACAATTATTATACTCCATTCTTCCGGCTGCACTCAATATTTTCTTGTAACTTTGAAAAACAATTTCCGGAATCCTGATGAAGTCCTGATTGATAAGACTTATTGAAACCAGATGCGGCATCGCCGCTAGAACAAAGAAAGCGAATGCTTTCTGAATTTCTTTCAGTATAGCATCCGCTTTCTGATATTTCAAGATGTGAATTTCTAAAAATTAAAGAAACATGGTATTCTCTACTTCCCGCTCAGATACTCATGAATCCCCTTCGCCGCAGCCTTTCCCGCGCCCATCGCAAGAATTACGGTTGCCGCTCCGGTCACAGCATCGCCGCCGGCATAAACGCCTGCCTTGCTGGTTGCTCCGCTTTCCTCCTCTGCGACAATACATTTTCTCCGGTTGATATCCAATCCCTTTGTGGTGGAAGAAATCAATGGGTTCGGAGACGTTCCAAGAGACATGATTACGGTATCCAGCTCCAAATCAAATTCAGAGCCAGCAACCTCGACCGGGCTTCTTCTGCCGGATTCATCCGGCTCGCCTAATTCCATGCGGATGCAGGTCATGCCCTTCACCCATCCGTTCTCATCTACCAGAATTTCCTTCGGATTTGTCAGAAGGTCAAAGATGATACCTTCCTCCTTTGCATGATGCACTTCTTCTACTCGTGCAGGAAGCTCCGCCTCACTTCTGCGGTATACAACATGAACCTCCGCTCCAAGGCGAAGCGCCGTTCTTGCCGCATCCATTGCCACGTTACCGCCGCCGACCACGGCAACCTTCTTACCTCTCATAATCGGCGTATCATACTCGTCCTTGAAGGCTTTCATCAGATTGTTTCTGGTCAGGAACTCATTTGCGGAAAATACACCGTTCGCCTGCTCACCAGGAATTCCCATAAATCTTGGAAGACCGGCGCCGGAGCCGATAAATACTGCTTCAAAACCCTCTTCCTCTATTAATTCGTCTATCGTTGTCGCCTTACCGATTACAACATTCGTCTCAATCTTAACGCCCAGAGCCTTTACATTCTCTACCTCTGCGGCAACAACCGTCTGCTTCGGAAGACGGAACTCAGGGATACCATAGCTTAATACGCCACCTGCCTCGTGAAGAGCCTCAAAAATGGTAACGTCATACCCAAGCTTTGCCAAATCGCCGGCACAGGTAAGACCCGCAGGACCGGAACCAATCACAGCCACCTTATGACCGTTCATGCTATCTGCCTTCTTCGGCTGAATCCCGTTCTCTCTTGCCCAGTCTGCCGCAAAACGCTCTAGCTTACCGATCGAAACAGGTTCCCCTTTAATGCCGCGGATGCATTTTCCTTCACACTGGCTCTCCTGTGGACATACACGGCCGCAGACTGCCGGAAGTGCAGAAGACTTGCTGATAACCTGATATGCTTCCTCAAAATTGCCTTCCTTTATCTGTCCGACAAATCCCGGAATATCAATCGCTACCGGACATCCCTTAATACACTGTGCATTCTTGCAATTCAGACAGCGCTCGGCCTCTTCCATTGCTTCTTCCTTGTTATATCCCAAACACACCTCTTCAAAGTTCGCTGCACGTTCCTTTGGATCCTGCTCGCGAACCGGTACTTTCTTCATTACATCCATTATTTGTCACCTCCACAATGTCCGCATCCGCCATGATGCGTGTCGCCTTCCTGAACTCTTAACATTGCACGTCCTTCCTCGGTCTTATATATCTGCTGACGCTTCATCGCCTGATCAAAATCTACCAGATGTCCGTCAAACTCCGGTCCGTCTACACAGGCAAATTTCACTTCATCTCCGACCGTCAGACGGCAGGCGCCGCACATACCGGTTCCGTCTACCATAATCGGATTCATGGAGACAACCGTAGGGATTTTCAGTTCCTTTGTCAAAAGACAGACAAATTTCATCATGATCATCGGTCCGATTGCAATACATAAATCATATGTATTCCCCTTATCTACCAATTCCTGCAATTGATTTGTCCCCATCCCGTGAAAACCGTAGGAGCCGTCATCTGTTGTAACATAAAGATTTGCAGCAACCTCGCGCATTTCTTCTACCAGAATCAACAAATCCTTTGTCTTAGAGCCCATAATCACATCACAGTCCACACCATGCTCATGCAGCCATTTCACCTGCGGATATACGGGAGCAGTTCCGACACCGCCTGCGATGAATACGATTTTCTTATTCTTTAACTCTTCTATATCTGTATTAATCAACTCAGAGGCGCATCCCAAAGGTCCTACAAAATCACGGAATGCATCTCCCGCCTCCAATGTCTCCATACGCTTTGTAGAAGCTCCGACCGTCTGAAATACAATCGTAACAGTTCCTGCTTCCCTGTCATAATCACAGACCGTCAACGGGATACGCTCTCCTTCTTCATCCATTTTTACAATGACAAATTGTCCCGGCTCACACGACTTCGCAACACGAGGCGCTTTTACGTCCATCAGATAAATCTTATCAGCCAGTTTTTCCTTTTTTACAATAGGATACATACCTTACCTCCATATTTTCTTTTCACGTCAACTAGCGGCTTTTAAACCGCTATTCTCTATAATAAAGGAATGTTCTATAAAATTCAATGCCTATTTGTGCAAAATCCGACACTTCTTTCCAAATTTCAAGCAAAGTACTGCTTTTGATCTATCGTTTTACACCTGACTTTAACAATGTAAAACCGTCCCAAGGCATATGCTTGAGACGGCATCATATGTTTTCTACGCAAATCCGGCTTAAAAATTCTGATAATTCCGGTTTATATCACTTATGAATTATCAAAGCTGTTTTCTAATGTCTTCATAAATTCCTGCTCCTTTTCAGCCAGAATCTTCTCGATCTGCCCCTGTGTCACCTCATCCTCCGGCATTTTTTTGCCATACTCTCCTGAATAGGACTTAGTGGCAGCATTATAACTCTTTTGAAGATCCACGGATTCTAAGTCTTCCTCATAAGACAAAGCCTCAGCTTGTAAACGCTCGTGAGACTCCTTCGCTTCTTCTGCTTCTCTGGCAGCCTTCTGTCTATCCAGCTCTTCCTGGGAAATATAATTTACATTCTGTCTTTTTATAATGCTCCGTGCAATTTTTGCACGCATATCTCTCTTATCTATTAAGTCCATCCGACAACACCTTATCCTTTTCTTACACTGATTACTTATATTATAAATTCTTATTCAAAAAAAATCAACTTCTCATTTCTTCCTCATGTTGAATAAAACCACTTTCTTTTGCGCATGATTTAAATATCAACTTTCCGGAGGTAGGCATCATGTCTGTTTACAAAGTAGAAATCTGCGGTGTAAATACTGCAAAACTCCCCATACTGAAAGAAGAAGAAAAAGAAGAACTATTCAGGCGGATAAAACAGGGCGACACCGATGCAAGAGAAGCATACATCAAAGGAAATCTGCGCCTTGTCCTAAGCGTCATCAAACGTTTCTCCGGCAACCACGAAAACATAGATGATCTATTTCAAATCGGCTGCATCGGACTCATAAAATCTATTGATAATTTTGACGACACCCTCGGCGTCAAATTCTCTACCTATGCCGTTCCAATGATTGTCGGCGAGATCCGGCGTTATCTCAGAGATAACAACAGTATCCGGGTCAGCCGCTCCTTAAGAGATACCGCCTATAAGGCAATCCATGCCCGGGAAATCCTGCAGAAAAATTCCATGCAGGAACCCACCTTAGATGAAATCGCAAAAGAAGCCGGCATTCCCAAAGAAGATATCGTCTATGCCCTTGACGCTATCCAGAGCCCCCTAAGCCTCTATGACCCCATCTATACCGATGGCGGGGACACGCTTTATGTCATGGATCAAATCAGCGACAAAAAGAACAAAGAAGACGCCTGGATTGAAAAACTCTCCTTATCCGATGCCATGTCCCGCTTGAACGAACGCGAGAATTATATCATAAACCTGCGTTTTTTTCAGGGCAAAACACAGATGGAGGTCGCAGACGAAATCCACATCTCCCAAGCACAGGTAAGCCGTCTGGAAAAATCCGCCCTAAAGAACATGCGCAACTATCTGTCTCTAAAAAAATAACCTATAAAATATGTCCCAACCTGCCTCTCCCATGTTCGGAGAAGCAGGTCATTTCATAAAAAATTTCATCCTATGAGATGTGATTCTTTTTCATCGCTCCCATTTATCACAAAGAGAATTGATCTGATCAGCAAACTTTGCAAGTTCCTTATTCGGTATTCCTTCATTCTTGCCGATCACGCTAAGCAGCCTCTGACCCGCTGCAAGAAGCCTTGCAAATACATTGGAAGAAGCTTTTGCGGTCTTCTCCTTCTTGACCGCATGTTCTCTGGCACCCTCTTTGACGCAGACATTTTTCAGAAGATCATATGTATCTCCGCTGTACGGCGCTACCGCCTCCAGTCCCAGATCCGCATGCAGATGAAGCGCAAATTCATCACAGATTGCATCATCCCCGTGTACGACAAAAACTCTCTTTGGCGGGTTCTTGAATGCCGAAACCCATTTCGTAAGCCCGATGCGGTCCGCATGCCCGCTGATTCCGGGAAGATTTGCAATCTGCGCCCGAACCTCAATCGTCTCACCAAAAAGCTTTACTTCCTTGACGCCATTCAGCAATGCATTTCCCAATGTTCCCGGAACCTGATATCCCACGAACAGAATCGTAGACTCCGGCCGCCACAGATTATGCTTCAAATGATGTCTGATACGTCCCGCCTCGCACATGCCCGATGCGGAAATAATGACCACAGGCTTTTTCACAAAGTTTATCATTTTTGATTCGTCGCTTGTAACAGATGTTTTCAGACCCGGGAACGCAATAGGATTCACTCCGCTTTCCACCAAAGCCTTCGCCTTATCATTAAAACAGTCTCCAACATTCTTATGAAAGATATTTGTCGCCTCTATCGAAAGCGGGCTGTCTATATACACTTCAAAATCTTCAAATTCAGGAAGCATATGCTCGGTCTTAATCCGCCGAAGGAAGAACAGCATCTCCTGTGTCCTGCCGACGGAAAATGCCGGGATCACAAGATTACCGCCTCTTAAAAATGTACCTCTAATCAGCTTGGCAAGCTCTGTAGCATAATCCGGAGGAGACATATGCAGCTTCTCGCCATATGTAGATTCCATAATCACATAATCCGCTTCTTCAATATACTGCGGATTCTTAATCAACGGCCGGTTCCCTCCTCCGATGTCCCCGGAAAACACAACTTTTACCTCTTCCCCGTCCTCGGTTATCCAAAGTTCAATACTGGAAGACCCCAACAAATGCCCTGCGTCTACAAACCGGGCCTTCAGCTCCCCGCAAACCGTAACCACATGATTATAATCACAAGGTATGAACTGCCGCAATACCCCCTCTGCATCATTCATATCGTACAGAGGAACGACTTCCGGCAGACCGGCGCGTTTTGCTTTCCTGTTCCGCCATTCCGCTTCAAACATCTGGATATGCGCACTGTCCTTCAACATAATATTACACAATTCGCAGGTTGCTGTAGTTGCAAATATCTGACCTCTGAACCCCCTGCTGTAAAGCAAAGGGAGCAAACCTGAATGGTCAATATGGGCATGCGTAATAAATACGTAATCAATCTCTGATGCATTTACCGGTATTTCCTGATTCACATACAAATCCGGTCCCTGCTCCATACCGCAATCCACCAACAGGTGCTTCTCTCCAAACTGTAGGAAATGACAACTTCCAGTCACCTCATGCGCTGCCCCTAAAAATTCTAATAACATAGTACCATCTCCCTTTTCCGCCCCGCAGACACAGAACATTCTGTCGAATGCAGTTCCATTCTCATATGTATAGTATATACCATTCCCCCTTATTCGTCATCCTTTTTTGTATATTTTGACAATTTTTTTCTTACTTTTTTGTTCTCTATTGTTCATAATTCATTACTCAAACCGTACGATTTCTTTTTTCAGCCGTTTCATAATTTTCTTTTCTAGCCTGGAAATATAAGATTGGGAAATTCCCAGCAAATCCGCCACTTCCTTCTGCGTCAGCTCGTTCCCGTCCTTGGAATTTAATCCGAACCGAAGCTCCACAATCGTCTTCTCCCTGCCGGACAAATGGTCAATTGCCTTGTTCAACAGCTTCTTCTCCACTTCGCTCTCAATGTCCCGGTAAATAACATCTTCATCCGTCCCCAGAATATCAGAAAGCAGAAGTTCATTTCCGTCCCAATCCACGTTTAAAGGCTCATCTATCGACACCTCCAGACGGGTTTTATTGTTGCGTCTTAAATACATCAGAATCTCGTTCTCAATACACCGGGAAGCATACGTCGCCAGCTTAATATTTTTATCCGGATTGAATGTATTGATGGCTTTGATCAGACCGATTGTCCCGATAGAAATCAAATCCTCTACGCCTACCCCAGTGTTGTCAAATTTCTTTGCAATATAGACCACCAGACGCAGATTGTGCTCAATGAGCTTCTTTTTCCCCTCTTCTTTCTGCTCTCCCAAAAGCTGCCTGATGCACTCTGCTTCCTCTTCGGCTGCAAGGGGCGGCGGAAGCACTTCTGCCCCTCCGATATAATGGACGTCTTTCCTGTCCGGAAACATCAACTGCATCAACGACGGTATCATTTTGAATTGAAAATGCTGCGGCACGTTTACTTTTATGTACATATATCCTCCTTTTACAGCAGATGACTGTTTAAAATCATCTGATATTCTCCATGCGAAAACAACTGGTCATTTGCCACTCCGATAATGACCGGCTCAACAGTAACTATACGTTTTCCTTTGTATATCAGCATTTTCTCCAGCGTATAAGCGTTTATCATACCATGATTTTCTCCCAGGCTGGAATAGACAATCAGCCGTCCGGGAAGTTCCTGATTCAGCAGTTCCTTTGCTGTATGCTCCGCAATAATGCTGACCGGCTCCTTCACATAAGGATCCATCAGCAGATTTCCCGTATCGTAATATGCCAGCAGCCTCATAGAACCTCCCTCTGTAAAGAGCAAAATCTCATAAATCCGCTTTCCCAGCTCAGACTGATACCGCCAAAAGGCAGCGGCAAAAAGCGCAGGCAGTACAGTAAGAAGCATAGCGGCCATACGGTATTTTCCATGAAACACGGTACTATAAATCCACTGCATAATGCCTCCTGACAAAAGCACGAGCAGATAAGCGACACCCCAATCTTCTAAAAAGCGGCGCTTTGTCTGCTCCTTAAATGCCATCCAGACCATGCAGGGATTGACCAAAAAGTGAATCAGAATCGTATAAAGCCCATAATTATTTAGCAGGAAGAACAAGAGCATTCCGACTACAGTTCCGAAAAGGGATGGAAGCACCATCTTCCGAAGGCTTCTCCCACGTCCCAAAAATATATCTGTCAGAAACAGGGCGAGCAGATCCATTCCAAAATTTGTCATTGCAAACACGTCTATGTATATCTCATATTCCACAAGCCACCTCCCAGATACTTATTATAGGGGATAAGCGTTGTTTATTTTGTCGAAAGCCCGTTTGCTATTCCTGCTTTTCATCCAAAAAATTCGACAATCTTGTTTTTGGATAAAATCAGCCAAAAGCAAACGGGCTTTCCTATATGTATGTATTAACTTGTTATCCTTTTAAAATATTCATCAATATTTTTCTTAATTACCGCAGGCTTTAAATTCTTTGACAGATATCCTGCCGGCTTTAAGCTCAAAACCTTTTGCACGCTCTCCTTATCTACTCGTCCGGTCAAGAAAATTACTGCAATATCTGCAAATTCTCCTTCGGAACGAATCATCTCCAATACTTGCTTTCCATTGCAGACTGGCATTTCATAATCCAATAGAACCAGATCTGGCCGATTTAATGTAATACTCCGGATTGCAGATAACCCTGATTTTGCAAGTGAAATCTCGTAATCTTCACTCAGCAGATCGTTTATTGCCTTCAGAACAACACCAGAATCATCCACCACTAAAATTTTCTTTTTCTGAGCGGCTGCGCTTTCATTCGCCTCACTATTTTCCAAAAATTCCTTGACTTTAACCATCGCATTATCCGCTCTGATGGCTTTTTCACTCCCATTCTCTGCAAACTGGGGCGCAATGGCGCAATATGCAAAATATCCGGCTCCCGTATCATACAACAGGCTGAACTGGGGATTTTTCCTCTCGAAAACCTTTTCAAACTGCTCATACGTCAGCAGGTTTTCCGCCTTTATCTTATACTCCTCCAAAGCTGGGAACTGCTCCATGACCCGATCCACAAACTGCCGTGCCGCAAATCTTACCGCATTCACCAGAGTGGCATCCAACTTATCAGTCTTTACTCCCATCATTTTGCCGATTGTGTTAATTAACAGCTTTTCCTCAAATACCAGAATCGTCTCTGTTGTCTTACGCTGCTGATTGCTGTAGGTCAGCCGATAGTAAATCCCATTTCCAAACTTCTCGCCACCGTAGCTTTCACTTACTACCTTTGCATTCAGCTGGAACATATCTCCCAAAAGCTGCAGGATTGTCTGCCGCATAGCCTCATGCATCTCCTCCGGCAGAGGATCTTTCCACTTACTCATGGTCCTTCCTACAATTGCATGGTCTTCCGTCAACGTATGTCCAATCAGCCAGCCGGTACATACGCCCAAAAAGTGGCTGACTGCATCCGCCGAATACTTTGTCTCTTCCAGCTCCTTCTCAAGCGCCGGAAGCGTCTTTTTCTGGAAGTCGTCATGTATCCTCTTATGCATTTTAATACCGCTGTAATTAATGGATTCCATATAGGCTTCTTCATCTGCAAAATGCTTCATTGCATGATCCTTAAAATATTTAATTCCTTCTCTGCAGACCCATTCGCTCTTCTCCTCATCCTCCCCGAATGTAAACAGCTTATTGATGATCCGAAACAGCTTCTGGTGTTCCTTGTCAATCACGTCAACACCAATATTAAAGCGTTTTTCCCACACTAATTGTTTTTCCATGTCTGTCCTCCTTTGCCACAGTGGAAATTCTGGGCACTTTATATATAATGATAATTATATTCACTTCTTATAGTATATCATATACTCATGCAAAACAGCTACGTTTTTTAACAAACGTATACGAAGAGAGAAGCATTTCTGCTCCTCTGCTTCTACATCTATCCTTCCATTATTTCCTCGTACCCTTTAAAAACTCCGGTATCTTAATATCCTTCTCCGGCACACTGCTCTCAGGACGCTTCGGTCTCTGGATTCCGGTAAAGGTCGGAGATACAGGGGTCTGAATGGTCGATGCCGGTGCAGCCGGACGTGAAGTTGTCTGGTTCATCGCACCTACAGACGAGCCCGTCGCAATCGGGCGGCCTCCAAAACCAACTCCCGCAGTAGTTCTCGGCTGTCCCGTTCCCTGCTGCTGGTATTTCATGTTTGGCATAATCTTGCCAGGCTGCTGTCTATTCTCGCCGATTCCTGTTGCAATTACCGTAATGAGCGCTTCATCTTCCATCGTCTCGTCATACTTAGCGCCAAAGATGATATTTGCATTCTCACCTGCCAGATCCTGCACATAGCTTGCCGCATCATTCGCATCCATTAAGGTAATATCACCGGAAATATTGATAATCACATGGCTGGCGCCGGTAATGCTTGTCTCAAGCAGCGGGCTGGCAACTGCAAGCTTGACTGCCTCTAAGGCCTTCTCCTCACCCTTCGCCAGACCGATACCGATATGTGCGAGACCTTTGTCTTTCATAACGGTCTGAACATCTGCGAAATCGAGGTTAATCAGTGCCGGCAGATTAATCAGATCCGTAATTCCCTGTACTGCCTGCTGGAGCACTTCATCTGCCTTTTTCAAGGCATCCGGAAATGTCGTCCTTCTGTCTACAATCTCAAGAAGCTTGTCATTCGGAATGACAATCATCGTATCAACGCTGTCTCTCAGCTTGTCAATGCCAGAAATTGCGTTCGTCATACGAACCTTCGCCTCAAACCGAAACGGCTTTGTCACAATGCCTACGGTCAATATTCCCATCTGTTTTGCAATTCTGGCAATTACCGGAGCCGCTCCTGTTCCGGTTCCGCCGCCCATACCGCAAGTGACGAACACCATATCCGCTCCGCGGATTGCCGCTGCGATTTCGTCTTCCGTCTCCTCTGCAGCCTTCTCGCCAACCTCCGGATTCGCTCCCGCTCCAAGTCCTTTCGTCAATTTCTCACCGATCTGAATCAACGTAGGCGCTTTACACAAAGGCAATGCCTGCTGGTCCGTATTCACTCCAACGAACTCCACACCGCCGATATTTTCATCAATCATTCTATTTACAGCATTATTCCCCGCGCCGCCGACACCAATTACAATAATTTTAGCGTTAGAACCTGCGTCTGTTGTTTTAATTTCAAGCAAGGTAGTTCCTCCTTCTCTCCCATAGCACTGTATGTAAATCTTATTCCATACCTAGTCATATACTCTATAATATTATTTTTTCATCAAATAATCAACCTAAAATTTGAAAAACTTACTATTCACGGTCCAGAAGCCGCTCATAGTAACGGTTCGGGGCGATATTGAAAGTTTTGCCCTGCAAAAACCGCCCCGAACTTGAATCATGTTCGTACGGAATGCGCAGTAAATGCGCATTCCTGAGCCGTGAATAGTGACACCACCGTCTCTTACTATGCTTTTTCAAAAGTAATATCTGTAGTCTCTTCGCTCCACTCCTCTAAATGAAGCGTTCCGCTCATCCCTTCCAGCTTGGGCATAATCTTTTCCAGACGCTTCACCTTTTCGGTCAGATTCTCGACCGTTCCCATGCTGACCGTTACTGCGCCATAATTCAGCCCAATATCCCCGTTTCCGCCATAAGCAATTGAATCCGGCACTAGCGAATATTTCTTTAGCGTCTGCGTTACGGATAAGAGGTTTCTCAAAGCATTCTTGTTTTCTAAGTCCAGCTTCTCATATAACACTACCTGATTACAGGTAAGCCCCGTAATTCTCGGAACATCTTCTATCACCTCTGAAGAAGTCTCCACCACAAATCCGTCTTTATCAAAATAGACGTTCTGTCCTATGGTATCTATATAAAGATATCCCAGCAGTCCCTTTTCATACACCCGTATCGTAATCGTCTGAGGAATCTTAATCCCCACCTCCATCGTATCTATAAAGGGAACTTCCTCAGTATCGAAAAAACGATACTTGAGATACACATAGAGGGAATTCCATGAATACTCGTCATTTAACACCCACTTTTCAATTTGTTCATTCCCATACAGCTTATTCCCGGTCACTTCTACCTTCTTTACCTGAAAAACCTTTACCACCACAAGCGCGGCAAGAGCAAGAAAGAGACAGATGAACAGAAAGATAAGCAATGCCCTCATTTTTCTTTTCTTTTTTCTTCGTTTGTCTCGAATCATATCCTATACCTCTAACTTAATTCCTCTGGACACAGAGAATGCAAGCCCCATCTCAGCCAAAAGAAATGACGCCGACGTACCTCCATAACTGATTAACGGCAGTGTGATACCTGTATTCGGAATGCTGTTGGTCACAACGGCAATGTTCAAAATCACCTGTATCGCAATATGCGCCATAATACCAACCACCAGCAGCGCGCCAAACAAGTCTCTGGCATTATTCGCAATTACCATAAATCTCCAAAGCATGAGCAGAAACAATAGAATGACACAGATTGCGCCAAACAATCCCAATTCCTCACAGATAATTGAGAATATCATATCATTCTGCGCCTCCGGCACAAAGCCGAGCTTTTGCATACTCTCCCCCAGACCTTTGCCGAACAATCCGCCGGAGCCTATTGCATATAAGCCCTGCATGGTCTGATATCCCTTTGCATGAGCCTCCGGATTCAGCCAGATATCAATTCTCTCCCCTCGATATCCTGATGTTGTCAGAAGATACAGCGCACCTGCCCCTATTACCGCAGCGCCTCCGATAAAAAACGGAGCATATTTCGGACTTGCCACAAACGTCAGCGCCACAGCGATTCCCGCTATGATAATTGCCGTACTTAGGTTCGTATAAGCAACCGTACCTAAAATCGGCACCAGAACGGCAAATACCTTAATAATATTTTTCACTTCAGCCATTTTCTTTGGCATCCGGCTGATAATTGTCGCAAGAAACAAAATCACCGCAATTTTTGCAAATTCGGACGGCTGGAAAGACAAAGGTCCCAGTTGAATCCACCGGGACTGCCCATGTGATTCCGTACCGCCGAAAATTACAAATACGCACAGCCCGATTGCCCCTATGTATGCCAGTCCGGCAAAATGAACCCAGACGTGGTAATCTATGTTTGATATGACAAACATTGCCGCAAATCCCAATGCCGTCGCAAATAACTGGCGTTTCAGATAATATGCGCCGTCTCCATATTTTAGCTGCGCATTGTAAGAGCTTGTAGAATACAGCATGACCAGACCAAAACACACCAAAAATATGATGATGAACAACAAGGTATAGTCAAAGTATTTCATTGTCTTTTCTTTCTTTTTTCCTGATTCTTCTCGAAATCTTGTGCTTCCTGTTCCCCTCTCCGGTCTGCCGCTCATGCACTCACTCCTTTAAATTTCGGACAATCTCTTTGAATATCCTTCCTCTTTCTTCATAATTCCGAAACATTCCCCAGCTTGCACACGCAGGCGACAGCAGCACGGCGTCCCCGCTTTCGGCATTTTCGTAACAAATATTTACCGCCTCTTCAAGGCTGTCTGCAAATGCAAGCTCTGTAAAGCCATGACAAAGGGCGCAAGATGCAATTTTTTCCGCAGTAGCTCCAAGCAGGACCAGCTTTTTCACTTTTCCTTCAAAGGCCTCAATCCACTCATCATATTCCGAGTCCTTGTCATAACCTCCGCCAATCAAAAGCGTCTTTCGGTTCATCGCACGGATTGCTTTAATCGCCGCATCCGGATTCGTTCCCTTGGAATCATTATAGAATTTTACGCCCCGTTTTTCCGTCACATATTCTATTCTATGCTCTACTGCCTGAAAACGAACCAAAACTTCCCGTATTTTCTCAATTGGAATCTGAAGACCAAGTGCAATCCCTACTGCCGCCATGACATTTTCATAGTTATGCACACCAAGAAGGCTCAGATCGTTCACATTGACAACCTCATAGCTGCTGCCGCCGATGCTGCAGTAAATGCTGTCTCCATCCAGATACAGGCCATGCTCCAGTATGCGCTTACTGCTGAAAAATACTACCTGAGTCTGAACTTCACTTCCAAACTTCCGAAGCGCCTCATCTTCGTAGTTCAATACACATAAATCTGTCTCTGTCTGATTTTTCGTGATGCTTTCTTTCATCTGAATGTAACACTCCATTGTGTGGTGACGGTTCAGATGATCCGGTGTAATATTCAAAATGGCTGTAATCTTCGGGTGGAACTCCAGCGCCGTCTCAAGCTGGAAGCTGCTGATTTCCGCAACTATTACGGTCTCTTCTGTTGTTTCTCTTGCCACGCTGGTATATGGAATTCCGATATTCCCGACTACCTTTACATCCGAAAAATAATTCTTCATAATTTCGCCGACAAGCGCTGTAGTAGTCGTCTTACCATTCGTTCCGGTAATGGCAAGCACACTTCCCTTGGACAACTGATAGGCAAGCTCTATTTCTCCCAAGATGATAACGCCCTTTTCCCTTAAATCCTTAACCATCGGAATATCCGTGGGGACGCCGGGACTTAACACGGCAAAATCCAGCACGCCAATGATAACCTCCGGCAATTCACCTATTAGTATTTCCAGATCCGCAAACGCAGGAGACTTTTTCCGAAGCTCTTCCTCTTTTGATTCCCTGTTTCCTTCAAACAAAATCACATGCGCCCTCTCCTCCTTCAGAAGCTCACACGCCGCAATTCCGCTGATTCCCGTACCCACCACCAGTACGTTTTTTCCTTTAAATATCATTTCTTACACCTGACCTTTCGTTTCTCGCGCATTATATCCCCATCAACGCAATCAGACAAAGCAATGCTGTTACAATAGAGAATACTGCAACAACTCTTGTTTCGGACCATCCCCCCAGTTCAAAGTGATGATGAATGGGCGCCATACGGAAAATTCTCTTTCCGCCGGTTCTCTTAAAGTACGTTACCTGAATTATGACAGACAGAACCTCCACCAGATAAATCAAGCCCACGATTAAGATAAAAATCGGCATCTGAAGCATATAAGCCGTTGCTGCCACGAATCCCCCCAACGCCAGCGAACCGGTATCTCCCATAAATACACTGGCAGGATACACATTAAACAGCAGGAATCCAAGCAGCGCCCCAAGCACCGCACAGGTAATCGGCTCAATGCCGCTCTCCATACCAATAGCTACGACCGTAAAGAAGGTTGCCACCATGATTGTCACGCTGGAAGCCAGACCATCCAGCCCGTCTGTAAAGTTCGTTCCGTTTACCGTCCCGATTACTGCAAGGAAAAGAACCGGAATTGCAAAATATCCAAGATCCCAGTATTTACCGCCGGAAAACGGAATCAGCATCGCAAGGGATACTCCCGAATATTTCCACATATATACCGCAAAAACAGCAGTCACTGCAATCTGCAAAAGCATCTTCTGCCATGCAAGCAGTCCGTCTGAACGTTTCAATACTACTTTCAGATAGTCATCCAAAAATCCTACCAGTCCGAATGCTACTGTCAAGAACAGAATCGGTACAATTTTGGGATAATCTTTCATATAGAACAGGCTCGTAACAATGATGCTGGCAAGGATCATGAGTCCGCCCATCGTAGGTGTTCCCGTCTTCTTTTGGTGTGATTCTAATTCTTTTCTTTCCGTCTGCCCCACTTTTAACTTTCTCAAAAAAGGGATCACTACCGGCCCTAACAATGCACTGATTACAAAAGATATAATTACCGGTATTGCTATTTGATATGCCATATTTTCCTCCTTTTGTGCATGCTTCCAAACTTAACCTATCTAGTATACGTTATTTTCCCCTATCACGCAAGACTTCGCATTGCTTTTCTTTCTTAAGATTCCTCATTTGTTACAGTCTCATCCTTTGGAATTCCAAGATAGGGCAATATATTTTCAAAAACGTCTTTTACCACCGGCGCCGCTATCGTCCCCCCATAATATACCCCCTGTGGGTTACGTATGACCACCAATGCCAGTACTTGCGGATTCTCAGCGGGAGCAAAACCAATAAAGGAAGAAATATATTTATGGTCGCTGCGGGGCAGCGTCTGGGATGTCGCAGTCTTTCCTCCGATGCGATAGCCTTCAATGGCCGCATTTTTTCCGCCTCCCTCTGATACGACTTTCTCCAAAAGCTCCCGCATTGTTGCGGAAGTCTCCTGGCTCACCACACCTTTCTGCTCTGCATAAGAAAATGTCTCTACATTCTTTCCCTCGGCATTTTTTACCTCCACGCCAAAATGCGGCGTTACCCTTGTTCCTCCGTTTATCAGGGAAGACACTGTCGTGGCAAGCTGAATTGGCGTAATCTGAAAGGATTGACCAAAGGAAATGGTAGCAAGCTCCACCTGTCCGACGTTTTCCTTAGAGTGCATAATTGTCGCAGCTTCTCCCGGTAAGTCGATATTGGTTTTCGAAAGCAGCCCAAACTGCTTAAAGTATTTATAGAAATTATCTGTACCAAGCCGCAGTCCTACCTCAATAAATACCGGATTACAGGAATTTTCAATTCCCTCTACAAAGGTTTCTGCTCCATGTCCGCCAACTTTATGGCAGCGGATTTTTCGATCTTCCACCACTTTATAGCCCGGACAATTGAAATTATCAGTAAGGCTTACGACCCCTTCCTCTAATGCCCCGCTTGCAGTGATAATCTTAAATGTAGAACCCGGCTCATAGGTATCGTTCAGGCAGGGATTTCTCCACATCTGATTCAGCAGATCCTGCTTTTCCTCTGTACTAAGTTCCTCTGTAACCTCATAATTAAGCTCATAGGGTTCATTCAGGTTAAATTCGGGTACGTTTACCATCGCCATGATTTCCCCATTCTGAGGATTCATCACAATCATACTGACACTATCCGCCTGTTTTTCCTCCATGACCTTCGTTGCCGCCTGCTCGGCATACATCTGAATATTGTAATCCAGACTGATATATAAATCATTGCCGTCTACCGGTTCTAACCTAGTCTCCCCTGCGTTTTCTATTTCCACCCCTCTCGCATCTGTCAGCGTCAGTATTTTTCCGCTCGTGCCCTGCAGGTATTCATCATACTTTACCTCCAGTCCGATAATTCCCTGATTATCCCCTCCGGTAAATCCTAATACCTTCGACGCCAATGAATCATAAGGGTAGTACCGCTTATAATCCTCATCCACTTTCACACCGGTCAAGCCATAACTACGGATTTTATCTCCCGTCTCTTTATCCACGTTGGTCTTAATCCGTTCTATGGAACTAACCTTTTCTACTCTCTTGCGTATTGTCTCCTCCGGCATTCCAAGCTCTTTTACAAGCGCCTGAATCACTTTTTCCGGCTCCTCAATCTGACTATGTATGACGGACACAGTGCAGACCGTCCTGTTGGATGCCAAAAGGACGCCGTTTGCATCATAAATTTTTCCTCTTGCCGCCTTGATATCCCGCTCCCTTTCGTGTAAATCTTCCGCCTTTCTCCCATAGTATTCTGAACAGAATATCATCAGATATACCAGTCTTCCTACTAGAAATACAACGACAAACAGTACCGCAGTAAAAATTACCATTATTTTTTTCCGGTTCGGTGTTTTATTCCGATACATAAGCAAAACCTCATAAAAGCAGTTGTTATAATCTATTACAACTTTTATGAGGTTATGTTGTCATTATCTAATTCACATCAGGATTATCTGCTGGTGTATCGGAATTTGCCGGCTCGTCAGGATTATCCGCCGGCGGTTCCGGCGTGTCCGATGGCGTATCTGCCGGCGGCTCCGGTGTGTCCGATGGCGTATCTGCCGGGGGTTCCGAAGGTTCCGGAGTATCAACCGGTTCATCGGGATTGTCTACCGGCGCTTCAATCGCAGTATCTTGCTCATTCTGCCGCATCGCTTCATCTGCGCCTTCCGGCATTTGTTCCGGAACGTCTGTCGTTCCTCCATCCTCTCCGCCCTCAGGTTCCGTAGCATTTGGAGAAACCGCCTCATCCGGATAGATATTCATATAAGGAAATATCTCTGTCAATATCTCCTTTACGATTTCCTGCGCATACGTACTATGCGCCTGCTCCTCTACATTCGGCTCATCTACTACCACATAGATCAAAAGCTCCGGATGCTCCTGAGGGGCATAGCCGATAAAGGATACCAGATAATTTCCCTGGCCTCTCGGCAGCTTCTGTGCCGTTCCCGTCTTACCGCCCATCGAATATCCCGGCACTTTGGCATATTTCCCTGTTCCGCCTCCACTGACAGTCGCATAGAGATAATCTTTTAACTGCTCGCTTGTCTCTTTCGATACCGTTTCCTTCAGTAAAGTCTTTTCTATTTCTTTGACAGTATTCCCCTTTTCATCCGTAATCTTTTTCACAACATGAGGCTGATAATAATATCCGCCATTTATAATAGAAGAAAAAGCTCCGGCAACCTGAATCATCGTCGTATTGAAATTCTGTCCAAAAGCGTTCGTTGCGAGGTTACTATCTGCTTCTTTCAATTCTGCCTCGCTAAAAATCAGGCTATCCGTCCTCGCCTCTCCCGGTAAATCGATATTCGTCTTATATCCGAAGCCGAATATCTTTTGATAATTCGAAAAATTTGCAACACCGATTTTGAATGACATCTGCATCAGCGCATCATTACAGGAATCCATAATCGACTTCTTCATCGTCTCTAAGCCATGTCCCGCAGTATTGGAGCAATGAATGTTGTGCCCTGAGACAAGCTCTGCCCCATCGCAAAGAAATGTCATATCATCCGTCAAGGTTCCTGTTTCAAGGCCTGCCGCTACTGTAAACGGTTTTACGGTTGATCCGGGTTCATATGTATGAGTAATACAGAAATTCGTCCACAATTTATTCAATGCATCTAACTTTTCATTGTCATTCATAGCCGCAATTTCTTCTTCGGTATAATAAACGCTTAAATCCCACGGATTTGTCAGATCATAATTCGGATAGTTCGCCATTGCCAATACTCCTCCGTTATTCGGATCCATGACAATCGCTCCAATATACTTTGCTCCCGGTCCCTCGGTAAAGCCATTGGTATTTTCTTCAATAAAATCCGCTATTTTTTGTTCAACGACTTTTTGGATATTGGCGTCTATCGTCATCACGACATTATTTCCGCTGACCGCATCCTTTACTGTTTTCTCATAATCATTATCCGAATTCAAATATCCATACTGGCGTCCATTAATTCCGTTAAGCACGTCATTATAGGAATGTTCCACGCCATTCATTCCTAAGTTGCCGCTGGTGGTAAATCCCACTACGGCGCTTGCCAAAGAGGCATACGGATATTTACGGATATATTCTTTTTCAAACCACACCCCGTTAATATGAGAATCTTTTTTCTTATCTTCCTCTTCCCGCTGTTCTTTCAGCTCCTCGAACCGCTGTATCTGCTCATAAGGCAGTCTTTTTGCCAAAATATTATACTGACTGTCCGGTTTTTCGGATAAAATTTCCCGTACCTTGCTCTCCTCTATACTATCCGAGAAGCACTGCATCAATGCCGAAATCGTCGGCTCCACATCCGTCTTATCACTGTTTAACACCTTACAGTCCAAAATCACATTGTAGACGTCTACACTGGTCGCCAATATCGTACCCTTTGCGTCTGTGATGTTTCCACGCTGAAAAGGTATTGTGGTACTGTCATATCCCTGCTGGGAAAGGATTCTCTTTTCATACTTTTCCCCGCTGGTTTCCTTGATATACATCAATCTGATTATCAACGCTGCCAGCAGTATTATGATTACGCCAAAGACTACCATCAGTTTCCGCTGCATCTTCCCTGAAAAACGTTTTGGCGGTCTTACTTTCTTCTTTCTCTTTTTCACGCCTTCACCCGTCAAATTACCGTTCCGGTATCTCGCTGTACTGATTCATATAGTCATCTTCTTCTATTGTGTAATAGTCGATCTGATCTGCCTCCGGATATACCATGCCAAGCTGGTTTATTGCCACATCCTTGACATAATCCAGATCCACAGAAGTGCTGATCCGCTTTAACGAAGCATCATTATCTGCTTTTAACCCCGCCACTTGGCTCTCTAATGCAGAAATCCGTCTCATTCTCCCAGTTACTTCGGACTGCAGCTGAATATATACAGCAGAAACCAATGCCGTTACAGTCGCTGCCAGCGTCAAAAACAAGACATACCCCATATTCATACGCAGCGCGCGTTCCTGATTTCTGCGCGCTACATGTTTGTTATGGCGTCTGATCTCTTTTTGCCTTCTCTCCTCCTGCTCCCTTCTCTTCTCTTGTTCCCTTCGGTAATCCGGCGCCGCTTCCAGCTTTCTCACCGTATTCCCATCTATATAAGTTCTCGTCCGTACATGCTGTCTTCTCTCTTCCATTTACAATCTCCTTAAAATGTTAACCCGTAAAGCTCCCTCCTATTTCCTTTCAAATACGCGAAGCTTCGCACTCTTCGCACGGCTATTCTCTTCCAGTTCATCCTCCGACGGTAAAATCGGCTTTCTTGAAACCACCCTGCCCTTAGATTCTTTTCCGCATACACAGACCGGAAAATCGCTCGGACAGGTACAGGGATTCTCATTCTTCTTAAATATCGTTTTTACAATCCTATCCTCCAGGGAATGAAAGGTAATAATACACAATCTCCCCCCCGGATTCAATAACTCTATCATATCATCCAGTGTATTTTGTAAGACCTCTAACTCCTGATTGAGTTCAATCCGTATCGCCTGAAAAGTTCTTTTTGCCGGATGTCCTCCGCTCTTTTGTACTTTCATGGGAATTGCCCCTCGGATAATTTCCGTCAATTCTCCGGTTGTCAAAATTCGCTTCTTCACTCTTGCCGCCACGATATGTTTTGCGATATTCTTTGCGAAACGATCCTCTCCAAAATCCCGGATAATCCTGTATAATTCCATTTCACTGTACTCATTGACGATAAATTCCGCCGTCATCTGCTGCCGCCTGTCCATCCGCATATCAAGCGGCGCATGTTCCTCCCGATAGGTAAAGCCCCTCTCCGGTGTGTCAAGCTGAAAAGAGGAAACACCTAAATCCAACAGAATTCCATCTGCCTTCCCAATCCCAAGACGGGAAAGCTCGTCCGTCATATTACGGTAATTATTCCTTACAATCGTCACCTTATCAATATGTTCCCTCAACCGCTCTGCCGCTGCATCTATGGCATCCGCATCCTGATCAATTCCAATCAGCCTTCCGGTGGTAAGCCTTTTTGCAATCTCCAAGGAATGTCCTCCGCCGCCTAAAGTTCCGTCCACATAGATTCCGTCTGGCCTGATATGCAGATTTGTAATTGTCTCTTCCAGTAAAACGGATTTGTGTTTAAACTCCATGCCCTTATTCCTCTTATATGCTCAGTCCAAGATCTGCCATATGCTCTGCGATTTCATCCATATCATCATAGGTATTCGTATCCAGCCATCTGTCTTTGCTCCAGATCTCAATACGGTTCAACACGCCTACGGACACAACATCCTTCTGCAAATCCGCAAACTCGCGCAACACAGGTGGTATCAGAATTCTTCCCTGCTTGTCCACTTCACAGGTTGCTGCTCCTGCAAAGAAAAATCGGGAAAACTTTCTTGCATCTTTCGTGGTAAGCGGTACGTTTCGGAACTTTTCTTCAATGTTATGCCATTCTTCGTTGGGATACACGAACAAGCATCCGTCCAATCCCTTTGTCACAACAAATTCATCTCCTAACTGCTCTCTGAATTTGGAAGGGACGATCAGCCTGCCTTTTGCATCAACTGTGTGATTGTATTCTCCCATGAACATAGCAAATCACCTTCTATCCGTTCGTTCTAAGCAGTTCTTAATACAACCCCTGACTTTTCCACAAAGTTATCAACTTATCCACCACTTCGAACCATTACTCACCACTTTTCTCCACTTGTAGTTAAATATTACCCCACTTTCACAAAAAAATCAATAGAAAACTATCCATCCGTCCAAACAAAACAAAAAGAGGGCATCTGAAAAGTTATCTTATTACCTTTCAGATGCCCTCTAAAACCCCCGTATACTTGGTTCACTATACAAAATTATCTATATTCAATTTTTAAACTTGTCTCTTCTCTGCTTCGCAGAAATCAATGTATTTTTCTATTAATTTATCTAATTGTAGACTCTTTCTGTAGTATTCCTCAAAACCCTTTCCATGCTCAAGTGCATAGTCCAGCTCGGTTCTAACAGTTTCAATCTTTTGTTGTAGTGTCTTCTTATTCATCCTCTGTTTCTCCTATGCCACACGGAATTCGCAACCATATTTATTATTTGTACTTTTATTTCCACTAAACATAAAGAATCTTACAATAATGGAAATTTCCTCCCTTCTTTTTATTTTTGATAATCTTATTATAAGCGCATTTTATTCAAAATTCAACGCATTTTCTACCCTATTTTTCGTCAACATTCGACAAAATGTTATAAAAATCCTTTATTTATCAGAGTTTTCGGATTCGACAAATGCGAAAAAAATACAAAAAAAGTGTTTTCTACCCATAAAAAAACAAGTTTTTACATTCTCCCGCGGTTTTGGAATACCCCTTTTCACATTTCTTAAAATCTAAGAATTACTGAAGCCATGTTTTTCTTTCGTCTTTTGGAATAAAAACGCAATTCCTTCTACCAAATGACGGTTGACCGATACAATGTGGTGAATATCTTCCTCCACATTCAATTTCTGTTCGAGATACATCTCATGCTCATTTAATATATATTTATACAGCTCTTCCGTATCATCAAACTCTATTTTATTTCTCGCAGCAATCTGCGCTTTTCCAGTCTTCAAATATTCACGCAGCCTGTGCTTTAATTCTTCCTCATATGCACAATGCTCCCTCAGCCCGCCTGGGTAAATATTATTATGCGGAAAGGTAAAATAATCCGCTACATAATGCGTGATCTGCCCTAAATTCATATAATATCTGCGCTTATTTTTTACAGGCTTGTTTTTCTTTCCGTAGATCAATTGCTCAATTGCCCTCTTAACATCAGGAAAAGTTCCGTTTATTTCATGCTTTTTGTAGAAAAATGACGGCTTGCAGTCCGGCAGGATACTGCCGAAATAAAATGACCATCTGTGCTTTTTCAAATCCTCGTCGGATGTATTTCTTACAATGTACTTTGCCAGCGAAATATGTGATTTTTTTCTCATTTCAGTACCCCCATGTACCAATCAATACAACAGAACAGTTTTCTTTTCCGTCCTCATTTTACTTCTATAATCTTTCGTTTGCAAGTTAATTTTCTATGAATCGTTCGGACATGGAGGTACTGAGGTTACTGTTCACTCTATTCGGCCGTTTCAGATACGCACCGTTTGAACAGCAACATACTGAGCTACAGTTTACAGATGTGCCTGTAAGCAATCATACTACCGATTCCCCCGCTTTGATTTCAGCTTCCATTTCCTTTTAGCGGCAGCAGAAGGTTGCACACTCTGTCTCTCCGCAGCAGCAGGCATTGCGTCCCTGAATGTCAATATGATCGGCATGGCACTTACAATCATCATTGTAATGACAATTTTTCGCCTTACATTCTACATTGGTCGATTTCGACGGCTCTAATGCACAGTTGCTCATCGCATCTGAAGTCCTCTCAACAAAGCTGTCGCAGCATGTTTCGTTGCTTTTTCTTGCGGTTTTTCCATCTACTTGGATATTTTCCTTGCAGCAGCAATGATCCTCGTTGTATTTGCAGTTTGTTACGGAACAATCTAACTGTGTCATAATTTTTCTCCTTTCAAAATAAAAAAATAAGGTAGAGACTGTAAAAACAATCTCTACCACTATCTTTTCCAAAACAAGAGAATCTATTATGACATTTTGCTGTATTTATAGGGATAAATTTCCATTTTTCAACAAAAATCCGCTTATTTTTGTTCCTCTGCCACTTCTTCTTTTCTGATTTCTTTTGTACGGATTTCCTTGCAGATTGCTTCCACAAATTCCTCTAAGGATTTGCTTCCCTCATCTCCGGCAAAACGGCTTCTGACGGAAACAGTTCCTTCCTCAGCCTCCTTCTGCCCTACGACCAGCATATACGGAACCTTCGCAAGTCTTGTCTCACGTATTTTAAATCCAATCTTTTCGGAACGGTTATCAACAGTAACGTCTACGCCGTTTTTCTTCAGCTCAGTGTATACCTTCTCGGCATAGTCCGCATATTTTTCTGAAATCGGAAGCACTCTCACCTGTTCCGGACAGAGCCAGGTCGGGAATTTACCTGAATACTTTTCAATCAGCCATGCCAGTGTCCGCTCATAACAGCCCAGAGAAGTTCTGTGAATAATATAAGGACGAATCTTATCACCGTTCTGGTCTATATAGTACATATCGAAATTCTCTGCGATTGCGCAATCCAACTGGATCGTTACCATCGTATCCTCTTTGCCATATACATTCTTTGCCTGAATATCAATCTTTGGTCCATAGAATGCCGCTTCTCCGTCTGCCTCGACAAAAGGTACGTTCTTTTCAATCAAAATTTTACGGAGCGCATCCTGCGTCGTCTCCCAATATTCGGCATCACCGAGATATTTTTCCTTATTTTCCGGATCCCACTTGGAAAGCCGATAGGTGACTTCGTTTTCTAATCCAAGCGTTTTTAAAACATAAAAGTTCAGATCCAAGCAATTCTTTAACTCTTCCTCTGTCTGATCCGGACGAATCACATTATGCCCCTCGGAAATCGTAAACTGGCGTACACGCGTCAGACCATGCATCTCGCCGGACTCCTCGTTGCGGAACAACGTGGAGGTCTCTCCCATTCGATATGGTAAATCGCGGTAAGATTTCTGCGTATTCTTGTATACATAATACTGGAACGGACAGGTCATAGGACGGAGCGCAAATACTTCCTTATCCTTGTCCTCATCCCCCAGTACAAACATTCCTTCCTTATAATGATCCCAGTGACCCGAAATCTTATAAAGATCGCTTTTCGCCATCAAAGGCGTTTTCGTGCGGACATAGCCCCACTCTCTATCCTCTAAATCCTCAATCCAGCGCTGCAGCTTCATAATCATCTTCGTTCCATTCGGAAGCAGCAACGGAAGTCCCTGTCCAACCACATCCACTGTAGTAAACAGCTCCATTTCCCTCCCGAGCTTATTGTGATCGCGCTTTTTAATATCCTCTAAATGCTCTAAATAAGCATTCAATTCTTCCTTTTTTGCAAATGCCGTTCCGTAAATTCTTTGAAGCATGGCATTTTTTTCATTTCCTCTCCAGTAGGCTCCTGAAGAAGATATCAGTTTAAACGCTTTGATATATTTCGTACTCATCAGATGCGGTCCCGCGCATAAATCCGTAAATCCCTCGCCCTGACTGTAGAAAGATATCTCGGCGTCCTCCGGCAAATCCTGAATCAATTCCACCTTATACGGCTCGTTTTGCTCCTCCATGAATTTGATGGCTTCTTCTCTCGGCAAAGTGAAACGCTCCAGTTTGTGCCCTTCTTTGATGATTTTTTTCATCTCTGCCTCTAATTTATCCAAATCGTCTCTGGAAAACGGTTCGCAGTCAAAATCATAATAGAACCCGTTTTCAATTGACGGTCCGATTGTAACCTTTGCATCCGGATACAGTCTTTTTACCGCCTCCGCCAATACGTGAGACGTGGTATGCCGCAATGCTGCCAGTCCCGCCGCATCATTTGCCGTCAAAATATTTAAATTGCAGTCCGTCTCTATGATGGTCCTAAGATCTGTTACCTGACCATCCACTTCGCCTGCACATGCCGCTCTGGCAAGTCCTTCGCTGATATCTACTGCAATTTCGTAAACTGATTTTGCTTCACTGTACTCCTTTACGGAGCCGTCCTTCAATGTAATCTTCATGATATTTCTCCTTTTAAGTTTGCCAAAGGCAAAGAGCCGGATTCATAGCTATTCTGCTTTACTGGCTGCCAACAGCGCAGCTAGTGCGCAGTTGCAGGCTGAACTGTTACATTCCTATCTTCCGCAGCAGAACTTATATTTCTTACCGCTTCCGCATGGACATGGATCATTGCGGCCGACCTTCTTGCCGACAATTACGGTTCCAGACTTCTTCTGCTCCAAGTACAATTTCCTTCTGGTCTCCGCATCAAAAATCTCTTCCCACTGTGGGAGTTCATACAGCCAGTCCGCCTTGGCATCTACCATGTTCTTATATAATTTCTCTTTATCAAATGCAAGGCTTACCTTCGTGTCTTCTTCCATCGTCTCGATTGGATTCGGCTCTATCAGGCTGTCATTGATTCCGTCTAAGAAGCCCGTCATATCCATAATGCTTAGTTCATATTTATCAGCAAGTTCCTTAACAGTTCCCTCTACCACTTCATCCGGATTGGTAAGAAGCTTCTCATATACAGCTTTTTCCAAGAGAAAATATCTCTGCCAGAATCTTTGCAGCTGACCTCTATCTGTTTCCTGATTATAGGCAATCTTCTGCCATTCTTCTAATAATGCCATTTTATTTCCCATCCTTTATTTTTTTATTATAAATAAAATATATGCATGTAACAGTATAACACATCTTGTCCAAATTTCAATGTTTTTTACATGAACTGTCAAACCATATGTTACTATTTACGGCTCAGGAATGCGCATTTACTGCACATTCCGTATGAACATGATTCAAGTTCGGGGCGATTTTTGCAGAGCAAAACTTTCAATATCGCCCCGAACCGTTACTATGAGCGGCTCCTGAGCCGTGAATAGTAACCAAATATTCTTGGATAACTTGTAATTCCCTCAAAAACAACTTGATAAGCCCATCACTTGTTGTTATAATAGCGGCATGGCGGTAAATGCCAAATCATCGTACTGATAGACCCTAAAAGAGGTGCATTTAAATATGAAGAAAGTAAAACAAATTTTAGCCATTATCGGCGTCATTCTGCTTGTCAGCTTATACCTGACCACTTTGATACTTGCTATATTCGGAAATCCCAATACGATGAATCTCTTTTTTGCCTCCATTGTGGCGACTGTAGTGATTCCGGTTTTATTCTGGGCATATTCCATGATATACCGGCTGTTGAAAAATCACTATTCGCAGCGGAAGGATATCTCTGGCTCCTCTCCCTCTTGTTCCAACGAAGATGGCAGGAACCATGCGAAAACCAACTAAAATACATGTAACAATTCGCTTACCAAAAGAGACGGTCATATCCTGTGTTTCCCGCAACCACACGATATAACTCGTCTCTTTCTTTTTCTTAATAAATCTTACGTCTATCCTTCTATTTTGAATTTCCTGATATTCTCCATTAAATCCTCTGCAAGAGAAGCAACTTTCTGGCTGGAACCAGATACTGTCTCAATAGATTTCGACTGTTCTTCTACGGAAGCCGCCGCCTCCTCCATACATGCGGCATTCTCCTGTGAAATTGCTGAAAGATCACTGACAATTCCCACAATGGAACCCCTGCTTTTCTCCATATGCTCTGTAGAACGTCCAAGCTCCCCGCAATTCTCTTCCATTCTCTTAAGATTCTCGGCAATCAAATCGAACTTTTCTTGGGTATAGCTTACACTTTCCGACTGCTCCTTTGTCGTTTCCTGCATGCCATTGATCGTAGTCACTGCCTGTTCCATCTTGACAACCAAGTCTTTGATAATCATCTCAATCCGCTCTGTCAGTTCGTCCGTCTGCCTTGCCAGATTGCCGATCTCTGTTGCAACTACCGCAAATCCTTTTCCTGCCTCCCCCGCTCTTGCCGCCTCAATCGAAGCATTCAACGCTAAAAGATTAGTCTGGCTTGCAATCTCACGAATCTGTGCACTCGCTTCCTGAATCCGGTCCGTCTGCTGACTGGTCTCCATAATTACAGTATGTACCTCATCTGACTGCTCGGTATTCGTAGCCGTATTCTTCACCACTGCCTGCAGCGCTTTAATACCTTCCTCTTTAAGCTGTCCTACAATTCGGGTTGCTTCGTTGAGCTTGTCCATGTTCTGCTGTACAACCTCAATCAGTCCGCTCAATTTTTCTACCTGCTCTTCCCCTTCCACCGTCTCCTGTGCCTGTGCAGTCGCTCCGTTTGCCACTTCTTCTACCGTCTGTGACAACTGCGCTCCCGTCTCCGAAACCTCTCCGGCAACCTTAGAAAGCTTTTCTGACTGTCCGGCAAGCTCTAACGTTACCTTTGAAATCTGCCCGATCAGACTTATGATGCTTAAACGCATCTCTTCAAAACCCCTGCTGATGGCTCCAATCTCATCTTCCCGCTTACAGTATTTCTTCATCTTTCCGCTTAAATCGCCCGTCAAATCATAGTGTGAAAGCTTTTCGGTATTACGGCTCAAAAACTGTACAGGCTTTAATACCATTATAAATAATACAATACATAATACTAATATCAATGCAAAGCCAAATACGACAGACAAGCTTGTAACCTTTATAACAGAATCCTGCATAATGGCATTCATAGTATCCTCGTCTACCGGAATTCCGATATTCAAGGCTCCCATAAGCTGATTATTTCCGTCATAAATTGGGTTTAAAACATCCAATGTCCTGCCGCCGCTGACCGGATCCGTATAATATCCTACATAGGCTTCCCCATTCCTTGCAGCCGCTACGCTTCCCGCATCCTCCAGCACAAGTCCGATTCGCTCCGGATTGCTGTGGGCAACGGCTGTTACCGTCCCTTCCACATCCCGAAGATAAAGGGCATAATTAAAGGTGTTCTCACTGTTGATTTCATCAATAAAGTTCTGGTAATCCTCTACCGTCTCACACTGCTTTGCCAGCATCACCTTGGCATAAGCTTCCACTAGCTTCGCATTAGAAGTCTTCCATTGTTCCAAGACCTCATTCTCCAGAATCTTGCAGGATACAACATTCTGCGTCACGAACGTGACAAGCAGAGCCGCAAACAAAATCAACAAAACTTTCACATTTAGGCTTTTTCTTTTCTTCATTTAATAATCCCCCATCTTCACTTCAATCCTATGGCGCCATAGTAACCCGATATTTTCACACTTTAATTCAGAAAAGCGGTTCTATAACAGAAAAAGGTCTACGGCTTATGCACTGTAGACCTTTCTGCCTGTATGAATTTATTATACCAAATATTGCTTTACGGGTCAATGTTCTATTTATAGTTTTTCACTTCTGCGAATTGTCAGATTATTCTTCAATGACCTCTCTCAAGCGTTTACTGCGGGATATTCGCCTACTTGCGTTTCACACGTTTGGACGCCGCACTCATTAAGCTCGGCTTAGACGTTGTGAGAACAACTACTTTATAATAATATTTCCTGCCTTTCTTTGCTTTCTTATCCACATAACTTAAATTTTTCTTTCCAAGCGTTTTAATCCTTACATAGCCCGAATTTTTCTTATGCGAACGGTAAAGCACGTATTTTTTTACATTCTTTCCCTTTTTCCATGTAATTTTTATTCCCTTGGATGTGGAAGACACTTTCTTTATCTTCGTTCCTTTGGAAAGCTTGATTGATTTTGCTTTCCCTGCCGCACTTTTACTGCCGTCTTTTGATACTGCTACTGCATAGTATTTTGCACTCTGCACAGGCTTTTCATCCTGAATCTGAGTTTTTCCTGACGCCGTCGTCTTGATAAGCTTCGTTTTCTTTCCGACTGTACGGTATATCTCATAGCGGTCTGCGCCTGCAACAGGTTTTACCGTCACCTGTACGGATACGCCTTTCTTTCCGGCTGTGGATTTTAGCTTTGAGATTTGCGGAGCTGACAGCTTCTTATCTTCTGCGTCCGGTTTTCCTGCTCCTCCTGCGTTCCCTGTATCTCCTGCGTTCCCTGTATCTCCTGCATTCCCTGTATCTCCTGCATTCCCCTGCAATCCCGGAGCTTTCAATGTTTTCTGCACAGCAGCGCTGGCGGAATGTGTATCTGTTTCTTTCATTCGGATATATGCCGTATATTCCGTATTCGGCTGGCAGTCTGCTTTTGTATTTGCATCTGTCCATGTTTTCCCGTCAAAGCTGTATTCCGCTCCCTCTGTTCTTTCTATCGCTGCGGTAAATGTCTGTTTGTCTTCATTTTCCGTAAAGGTCAGTTTACATTCTGTCGGCGCTTTCCGGCTCAATTTCGGCGTCTTTTGCGTTTTCTGCACAGCATCGCTTGCAGAATGCGTATCTGTTTCTTTCATTCGGATATATGCCGTATATTCCGTGTTCGGCTGGCAGTTGGTTTTTGTATTTGCATCTGTCCATGTTTCACCGTCAAAGCTGTATTCCGCTCCCTCTGTTTTTTCTATCGCTGCAGTAAATGTCTGATTGTCTTCGTTTTCCGTAAATATCAGATTACATGCCGAGGGAACTGTCTGGACAGCCTTCCGAATCGCAAAGTGCGCTGTTACGGCTTCTCCCGCAAGTTTTCCTTCCGCCTTCGGCGTAATCGTAATGTCCGCCGTACCGGGATTTGTGTTGTTCGCATAACTATATGTAAAATCAACGCCTTTTTCAAATACGATTTTTCTCCCGCCTAGCGTTACAGAGACTTCCGGCTCCGGTACAATCGGCGCCGCACTGTAAACAGCGTCATCCACATCCGCCACCATATCTTTTGTCAGAAGAACTGTCATCTGCATTCCCTCTCCCAAAGTTCCGGTTCCGGTAATGATGCCATTTACTGTAAATGTTCCCTGTACTTCCACTGTACCGTTATTCATAAGCGTACCATTTACCGTTAATGCTCCCGCTCCTTCGAGCGTACCGTTATTCGTAAGCGCGCCGTCTACCGTTAAAGATGCTTTTGGCATAATTGTTACAACAGCCCCTTCTTCAATCACTGTACTGCCTGTAATGACAGCACTGCCCTCCACATATGCATGCATTCCCGCAGGAACATCACACGTTCCATCCCACACAAACACAGGCGCATTCTCACGATTTGTATTTTTAGAAAGCAGTTTCCATACTTCCGGACTATTGGTCGTTAACCGGATGGCATCTGGAAAAGCCCCGCTTTCCAAGATTGTCAGCCCGCTGCCTACATGAATGCCTGACAGACTGCTGTCTGCAAATGCATCCTGCCGGATTGTTGTGACGGAATCCGGAAGAACCATGGTTCCTGTTAATTTGTCACACTCTTTAAAAATCCCCAAACCAATCTCTTCCAGTCCCTGATTTAACGTAATTTTTTCAAGCTCTGTACAGCCATTAAACGCATAAGCGCCGATTCTCCGTACAGAATCCGGCAATCGTATTTCCGTGATACCGCTGCAGCCGCTGAATGCATTGCTGCCAATTTCCACAAGTCCTTCATGCAGCGTTATATTTGTAATCCCCGTACAATCCCAAAATGCAGAGGTATCAATCAGGTTACAGCTTCCCGGAATGTCAACGGTCTGCAAACTTGTGCATTCCTGAAATGCAAGACCTCCAATATAAGTCAGCTTTGAAGGAAACGTCACATCTTTTAATTTATGGCAGGCGCAGAACGCCCATTGTTCAATACGTGTAAGACCGTCAGGCAGATTGATGGATTCAAGTCCCGTGCAGCTCATAAAAGCATTTTTCCCAATACCGGTAATTGTTTCCGGAAGTGTAATTTTTGTTATTTTAGAACATGTGGAAAATGCGTTTGTTCCGATTGTTTTAACGGTATAAGTATTTCCTTCCCACTCTACCGTCTCCGGAATAACAACTTCTCCTGACGGCTGCGCTCCTTTCCATTTATTTAATTGTACATATTTATTTTCACTATCCGTAATTGTAAATGAAAATTTATCCGTTTCAAATTTCAGCAGTTGATAGGCCTCTCCGTTCAACTCTATTTTTTGATGTCCAATGCCTGCCACAAGAGCTGCAACCTCCCTGCTGGTACATTTCACGGTAATCGACTTGCTGTATTTCTCACGACCAGCGCTTTCATTCCAAAATGTCCAGTCGTGGACAGACGTCACACTGTCCGGAAACGTTACGGTCAATTCCTCGCTGCAGTTGCAGAATGTCTGAGAAGGTATTTCCTCTACTCCGTCTGGTATTACAACCTCCTTTAATCCGGTACATCCATAAAATGCTGAATAACCAATCGTCTTTACGGAAGACGGAATCTGAATCTCCGTCAAATTGGTGCAGAAACTCAATGCCGCTGGCGGTATGGATGCAATACTCTCCGGCAGCTCAATCTGCTCAAGGCCTTTGCATCTTGAAAGAAACCTCTCTCCTCCAAGAGAAAGCATCCCTTCCGGCAGCTTTATGCTGGTAATTTTTGTATCGTCCGCAAATACACTGTACCCATAAACAGTATCTGGATTTGATATATTCACACCGGTTATTTCCGTATTGTAACGGAAAGCTTCATTTCCAATCTGTAAGACAGATTCCGGGATCTTCAATTCCCCGCTTATGCCTATACACCACATAAAGGCTGCATTCCCAATTTCTTTTAAATTCGGCGGCAATTCCAATGAATTAATTTTAGTGCAGTAATTAAAGGCATTTGTCCCAATGCTTTCGATTGTGTCCGGAAAAACAACTTCTGCAATATACTGCTTTGCCTCATTATTATAAAATGCATTGTCCCCGATTGAAACTACCGTATATTCTTTACCATCATATGTAACTGTCTCCGGAATCTCAATCTTTTCCTGCCATGCAATCTCTTTCTGCCATTCCACAAGCTGCATCTTTCCCGGCTCAATTTCCTTATAGACAACACCCTCTAAGTTCACGCTTTCTGTAAGCATTCCATCTGCCGCATACACCTCCTGCATCATCCCATACGGCAGATTTGACGTCAACATACAAAACGCCAGCAAAAAAGCAATGAACTTTCTGACGCATATGCCGCCTTCTGAAAGCAGAATGCCTTGCCCTCTCTTTAAATTTTCTTTTTTCATGAATGTAATACCTCCGTTTCTGTGAGCTTTGTGAAAAGCCCCATCTTAAAATTTTTATAGGAAAGCCTTCCGGCTTTTCTTTCAAAACGTTTTCCTCCTGTTCAGAAAAACATTTCATTATAACAGCCTTCGGTTTCTCGCTTCTGTCACAGCAGCAGCCTTATTGTTTACCCCTAACTTTTTGTAAGTTTCCTGATTATAATATTTCACTCCCGCTTTAGACAGACCAAGCTGTCCGGCAATTTCTTCCACAGACATGCCTTCCGCCTGCAGCCGCAGGACTTTCAGCGCCTTGTCGGTCAGGAGTACATTCCCCGCCTGCTTTTCCTTTAAATAAGCCGGATAAAAACCCGCCATATGTTCACATTCTTCCATGACCTGTTTTTTAAATGACGGATCCTGCCATGTAACCGTTCCGTTTTTCAAAAGCTCCCACAGCGCCGCTCCCTCCCTTGTAAGAATCCGCACGAAATGATAATCTTCCGCCTTCTTCACCGCTTCCTGCAAAGTATCCTGCCAGCCGTCTTTTCCCATGCGGTACATGGCAATAGCCAGCAGTATCATCACTTCTATCGCTATATAAGTCCTGTGCATTTTTTCTGCATAGAAACGCATCTTATCCAGAAGCAGAAGCGCCTTTTCTTTTCGCCCGGCTGTCAGATACACACGTACTTTAGTCAGATAACGATACCGTTCCAATGTATTAAATTCTACATCCTCATCCAGCGCTTCGTTCATCCACCGATATGCTTCACTGATCTTTCCTGTGTATAAGCCCATCCTTACCGACATCGCACGAATATTCGGAAGGAGCTTTGGCGCTTCCTGTACCGCTATCTGCCGGAAGCTCTCCAGCATATCCACAGCGTCCTCCATCCGGTTATTTAGAATGGACAACTGTGTCAGAATTCCGACCGCCACAAAAACCTGCTCTGCTTTTCCGCCGCTTTCCGCCTGCATCCTTCCTCTGCCTGCAAGAGACGCCACCTCGTAATCATCCCCGCCTTTTTCAAAAAAACTTTCTGCCAGAGCAATATTTACCAGACCTTTTCCATATTTTCCCAGTACAAATGGCACAATTTTCCCCATTGTCTTTGCCATTTCCCTATCCTTCCTGCTCCATTCGCAGAAATCTTTTCCTCCGTTCATCATAGACGGCAGATTGCTGGTAACAGAGAACTCCGGCAGAATTGTCTTTCTTTCCGCTAAAAGTATCCCAGCCCGCTTGAACAAATCTACGATTCGGATAATTCCCCTGTGGGGCAGCCCAATATCCAGATATAAAAGTCTGGCTTCCGCTGCTCTTTTCCTGCCTCCTGTCGCCTCTTTTGCACAGGCGGAAAGCTCCTGATACCAGCGTTCACTTTCTTCTTCATTTAGAAGTATGGACTGCAGCATACTCATGCCTGCCATCAATTCCACGCTTTTCTTTATCTTTTTCTCCGGAAGTGCGAGATAGTAATGTTTCAGTTCAAAATAATCTCCCGATGCCGGATTTTTTCTCATATTCTCAACTAATATTCTGGAAATCCCCTCTTCATTACGGCACATTTCGTACATCCGAAGCGCTTCCATCACATTTCCTTCCATCTCATAACCGTTTCCAGCACTATAATACAGCTCATCAATATAATCCTTGGAATATTTCTCTGAAAGTCTCCTGCGCATGGAATATTTCATGGGGACTCTCTGCTCATAAACGCTCCGTTCCCCTTCCCTTTGTTCTATCAGAAAGTTTCCCGCTTCCTGCGCCTGCCCAATCAGCCTTCCCGCATCTTTTTTCTTTGTAATCTGCTGTGCCATCTGCAAATCAAACTGCTCCACAATCGATACTGCTTCCAGAAATTCCTGCAATTCCACGCTCCACTGGTCATACACATGGGCTTCCAGATAATCCCACATATCCTCTCTGGATTCCTCAATGGCACAAAGTTCCGCCCCTTCCCTGTCCTCTGCTGCTTTCATCTCTGGAATTTCCTTAAGCCTCATGGATACAATCCGAAGATACAGCGGATGCCCATAACTTAGCTCCCGTATTCTTTTGCACGCAGCTTCTGTCGGAAACAATTCCCATCTTTCCAGATATTTTTCCTGTTCCTTCTCTGTCAGAAATAACTGTTCTTCCCCGATTGTCACAAAAATATGCCGGACATAAACAGATTTCATCCATTTCGGCACCGGAGCCCTTGAAATCAGTATCAGCCACACATCCTTTCTGCCGCTCAGTTCTTCAAGCAGCCGTTCGCAAGCGGCTCTATCCTCCTGCGTTTCCAGTAAATGCAGATCATCAATCACAAAAATCATCTGTGAGTCCGCTTTTGGTGGAACCATTGCAGCAATCTCATCAATTCCGGTATCGGACACAGAAAAATAGTGATAACTCTTTCTGGCAAGGAAGTCCGCCGCAAAGGAGGTCTTGCCCGTTCCCGTCACACCAAAGATGTATACAGTCTGACTGATATTTTTCGCTGCTTTCATCTGCTCCCATGAGGCTTGCGAACGCACATAATGTTCATCCGCAGCAAGCTTATTTATTTTTTTCTCTGACATGAATTTCTCCTTTTTTCCAAAATCCGGCGTCTCAAAAAAATCTATTGAAAATATTCTTCGTTCCTGATGCTCATAACATTGTAACGAACTGAAATGGGAAAGTAAACTAGCCGAAAGGTTAGAATTTCATTTCACAGCAAATCCCTTCTCATAATGGCAAAAAAGGTCTGCAGCTTCTACACTGTAGACCTTTTCCAGATTATTCCCTGCTATCCTCTGTTTCCCGCACTTTCTCCGTATTCTCTTCTGCTTTTGTCAAATCGCTGACACTCTTCCCAAAAACGTCAGCCAAAGAAATTGATATCAGATAGACATCAGGTTCCGCCTCCGTTTTCACATAATACTGACTCAACATCTCATTTTTATTTCCCAGCAGCAATGTCGTAGCGCTCGCTTGTGCGGTCAATACAATTATATTTTGGGGCTTATCCAGACCATAATCCGCAAGCGTTTCATAATCACTCACTTTTGTCTCTGCATTCAGCCTAGCTACAGAATCCAGCAGGGATGAAATCTGATCCTGATCCATTGCAATACTGCGGTCTCCTTTGTAATACCAGGTTCCGTCTTCTTTCACAAATTCCAACAGTTCTCCTTCATACTGATAGGAAAATGATGTAATATCATCACTTTTGAAATCCGTCACCAAGGTCTTACTCTGCTCTTCTTCTGCTGCCTTTTTCTCCTCCTGCTTCCCATTGTAAAATCGGACTCCCAGATAAGCGAAAATACCGATTACAAGCAGAATAACCATAATCAAAAACTGTTTTTTCTGTCTCTGCATTATCTCTTTCTCCTTCTTGCCCAGATTACAATACCGACAATCAGCAGCAGAACCGGAACCACAATAATTCCAAGCGCTGCTCCGGCCAGCATCACCGCTGCCGATACGGTAAGCGTAGAACTGTCATATTCCTTTACCGGAATGACTGTCGTGCCCTCTCCGGTATCATCTACCAGTCCCGTTATTGCACCTGAAAACAGATTACTGTTGTTGCCCGATACGATCTGGTCTGCATTGTCTGCGAACATCCCGGTACAGGAATAGACAACAAGCTCTGTCGTTTTTTCCTCATCCACGTTTTTCTTTACATCCAGCCCTAAAGCAAACGGACCTTCCACATCCCCGTCTTCCTTCTCAAGTGTTTCTAATGCCGCAACATCCTTTTTCACATAGGCGCTCTCAGAAGTGGATAACAGCTCCGTATAGGTGATACCGCTGTCCGTACTCTCCGTTCCTTCTTCCGTCTCTTCCTCCGAAGCTTTCGGATACTGAAGTCCCTGAGCGCTTGGTACAAAGACATAATTATCGCTTGCCGCACTGGTCAGCGAATCATATTTAACATCCGGCAAAAGATAATAAGGCTGCTGATAATAATATTCATTGTTTCCTTCCATTACGACGCCGTCTACGACCGTAACGCCGTACTCTGAAAGAATCGAATTAAAATTTGTCATGTCCTTATCCGTATAGGTGGTTGTGATAAACGCCTTGCCGCCGTTCTTTAAATAGTCCCTGACTTTTTCGGCATCATCCTCCGAAAAATCGGAGCTTGGTCCATTGATGATAATTGCAGCCGCATCTTCCGGAATTTCATCATATTGCAGCAAGTTAATCTTCTCCAACGTGATGTTCGCTTTCTCAATCACCTCAGAAAAATTTCCGGAAACTGCGATTTCATTGTGTCCTTCCAGCCCATAGATAACCGGCATATCCTCACTTGTCACATATTGTATGGCGCTGGTAATCTGCCCTTCTCCGTCATAGCCGGTCGTGCTCCAGTTGTAGGAATAGTCATAACTCCCTTCATATATATTGCTGTAGTTTACCACCCTGCTCCGTTTTCCGCTTACTACGATCAGACTATTTCTCGTAATAGACGTATCATCTGTATACTGTGTATAGAAGCTTGGGTATTGGGACGGGTCTTTATATTCCACCGTAATATGAGAGCTGCTGTCCGCATAGCGCTCCAAGGTTTTTGCCACCGTCTCGTCCATAGATGCTTTGGCCGACAGCACATAAATAGTTACGTCCTCCTCTAAGCCCTTTAACATTTCCTTCGTATCTTCCGTAAGGGAATAGAGCTGCTTCGAAGTGGCGTCCAGTTGTGTTAATGTAGTGGGCAAAGCTCCTGCGACCAGATTTAAAATCACTGCAAGGGCAACGCCAAAAGCAACCATTCCCGCATTGAATACGCCCAGACCGATTTTCTTTTTACTGATACTGTAACGGCGCTTCTGAATCGACTGCACCGTCAAAAATAAAAACAACAGAACCAGCGAAATGTAATAAATCATTCCCGCAATGTCAAACATTCCCGAAAAGAAATTATCCAGCCTTCCGGTCAAGTCATAGCATCCTAAGACCTTTGTCACAAAATTCCCACTGGTGGAAATGAGGCTGCAGATACTCTCCATCATATATCCCACAAATAACAGGACAAATGTCAGGACAGCCGCAATCACTTGACTTTCTGTCAAAGAAGAAACAAACATTCCGATTGCAATACAGGTCAGTCCGTAAAGCCAAAATCCCAAAACCGCCACATAATTTTCTCGGAAAGGAACAGCTCCAAAGGCAGAAAGAATCAACGGCGTGACTGCGATCACCACAACCGCAATCGTAAACACCGCTCCCATCGCCAGAAACTTTGCAGCCACAATCTTTCCGACCGACACTGGCGAGGTCAAAATCAACTGATCCGTTTTATTCCTCTGTTCCTCCGCAAGCACACGCATTGTTAAGACCGGCACCGTAATCAAAAAGATGAATGTGACGGATGATAACGTGCTCGCAATATTCGGATAGCCGTAGACCAGATTATACACATAAAAATACAGTCCAAAAATACTTAGGGTTGCCGCCAAAAACAGCCAGCCAATCACCGATTGAAAATAAGATTTGAATTCACGTTTAAAAATAGCAGACATCAGACTTCTTCCTCCTTCCCGTTATTATAACTTCTCGGAATCTTCAGCCCTTATTTCATGGGGCTTTCAGAACCTATTTTTCAAAAATCACCCACTTTTTCTCAAAAACACTTGACAAACCAGTCAAAAAATGCGGCGCTTCGCGCCCTTGATCAAAAAGTACATTTTTTGATTGGAGGCGATTTTTGATGTTACCTTGTAACCCTGGCGGTCATGCCG
>CAJTSH010000003.1 GCA_910578885.1 uncultured Lachnospiraceae bacterium | reverse complement strand
GCAGCTTTACGAACAACCTCAGCGAGAACGCGATCCGTCCATTTGCAGTCGGCCGGAAGAACTGGCTGTTCAGTGATTCTGTAGAAGGAGCCAATGCCAGTGCTGTAGTTTATACAATGGTTGAGATGGCAAAGGCGCATGACCTGAATGTTTACGGATATCTGAAATTTCTGTTGGACCATCGGACAACGAAAGAGATGACCGATAATCAGCTCGCAGAGCTTGCACCCTGGAGTGAAAAACTCCAATCTATCAAAAATCGCATGTGAATTATAGTGAATTACTCCAACTCGCAAAGGGCTGGGGTAATTTTTTATCTGACCGCATTATTATTTGGCGGTTACCTCCCACGGAATATCAGGCATTAAAAATACTGATTTCTATGGGAGATTCTTAGTTTAAGATTTAGAGACTAAAAAACGGTATTAACCGACAGCCCCTTTTTATGCGTAGGGACACATAAGGAACCTAACAGCTTTGCTACACGCCCCTGCATGGCGAGTAGGAAAAGTCTACCCTACTCGATTCATGGTATTTTATTATTTTAAGCGTCTCCGTTTTTGGGCATCTGCCGGTGATGGCGCAGACTGGCTGCTTTTCATTATCGGTTTGGAAGATTTGTTTGCGGGCGCATCATCATAACGTCCCTTGCGTATCAGCTCTTCCTTTTTCCGATGGAAACTGTCCGCCGCCTTTTTGATGACGTCATCTGCATAAAAATGTTTCAGAGTGGCTTCATCAACCATAATTCGGTTATCCATCGTTTTCATAATATCCAGAACCTGAATTTCCTGATTTACCTCAGGATCCCTCAAATCGTATATGCGATTATCAGAGAATTTTAAAATCAAAGGCTGCATGAAATTGTCCGGATTCTCCATCAGTACCATAGCCTTTTCAAAGCCGGTAATATCTATACAGCATCCGGCAGGAAGGATATTGATACTCGTAGATAATGCGTTTACAACCCGTGAATCAAATTGTTCAGGCTTATTCAACAAATGACGAATAGCAATGATTTCTGAAACGGGTTCTTTGTCTAAGCTCATAGCGGTCATTCGATCAAAGGTATCTGCAACCTTGAGAAGTTTGCTGCCATTTAATAGTGAAATCTTCTCTTCCGGCTCTCGATCGGCTGGATTCGTAACATAGATAACCTGAGAAATCATTTTCAAAACTGTCTGCTCAAGAAAAGGGTCTGCTCCGGAATTGAGCTTTTCAAAGCCAAGCTTCCGGCATTCCTGAATGGTTCTCTGGTCGGCAGGACTCAGTCTGTTTCCCTTATCCAAAATATCCTGAGGAACCAAAAGATAACCGATATCGTAAAGCAGCGCAGCAGTGACACATGCCACCTTTAAATTATATGGCGAGCCTAATGTATTGGAAATCATGGCGGAAAGAATCGCCGTACTAATTGCATGCTTATATGTATAGTCACTGGAACTTCTTAAGTTCTGGGTGAAGTTCAGCTTATGGTCTAAAGAACCATAGTTAGTAATAATGCTGTTTACCAATTCATTCAGACCTATGGGCGGTGTGTTGTTGAGAATCTGATCCATGCAGGTGCGCAACTGGAACATGGAAACTGTCTGGAACTGCTCAAAAGCGATATCTTCTTCTGACAAAGGCGGAACGGGTTCCGCAGGCTCTAAGATGTAAATGCCGATCAGGTTGAAATTCTTGACGCTCTCAATACCCTGTGCATTTAATTTTGTATCTCTTTCATATAGCATTACGCCCATTTTGTTGTAGATAGGTTTTGCAAGTCTCATTCCCGGCTTTAAGTCGCCTGTTTTTACGAATTGCATACCGGCACCTCCGTTTCAAGTATCATATTTATGAGTGGAAATAAATTCCCTTCTTACTATAATATCATATTATATCCAGAAATACAATTTACGAATTTTATCATTTTAATTGTACTTAAATAATATCGGCTATATTCAGCTTTCTATCAACCTTATTTTGCGAAAAAGCAAGTTGTATACATGTGGCGGCATTGTTGTATGAAACATGTGGATGTGCTATAATCGGGATGATTAGTTGGGACGTCAAAGACCGCTGATATTTGATGTCGCAGGGGAATATGAAATACATATGAAAGGAAAATGCTATGAGAAAACGAATACGATACAAAGTGCAGATACTGACGCTTTTGTTATGCCTGACTTTCGGTATGGCGATTGTTTCTCATGCGGAAACAACACAGGACAAGCTGAATGATACTGCATCAAAAATCGACGAGCTGGAGCAGAGGAAGCAGGAAAAGGAAAAAGAACTGGAAAGGCTGAATCAATACAAAAGTAATTTGTCTGGGGAACTGCAGCAATTGGACACGCAGCTTTACAATATCAGCGCTGATTTAGAAGAATTGGAGCAGCAGTTGGATGTAACAAATGCCTCGATAGCGGAGAAAGAGGCAGGAATAGAGAAAATGGAAAAGAAGTCCGAAGAGCAGTATGAAAACATGAAGAGGCGGATCAAATATATATACGAAAACGGACAAGGTAACATAATGGAAATTCTTCTTGCATCTAAGTCCATTTCAGATTTCCTGAATCGTTCCGAGTACGCAGCAGCAATTACAAATTACGACAGGGATATGCTGGACGTGTATATTGAGACGCTTCATGCAATTGAAGATGAAAAGGAGCGGCTTGAGGAGAAGCGGCAGGAAGAAGAATATTTAAAAAAGGAAAAAGAAGAGAAACAAAATGAGGTTCATACACTGATCGAAGAAAAGAAAGTGAAAATAAATGCAGCACAGGGACAGATCTCAGATGCGGAGAATACGCTTGGCGGTTATGAGGAAGAAATAGAGAAACAAAAAGCATACGAGGATGAGCTGGAAAAGAAAAAGGAGAAGGAGGAGGCGGAGAGACTAGAGCAGCTCCGTAAACAGAAAGAACAAGGGAAAGAACAAGACAAAGGGAAAGAAAAGCAGAAGCCCGAAGACATCAAGGTCATTCCGGCACAGGGGGACGAGGCTCTTCTGGCGGCAATTATTGAATGTGAAGCAGGCGGTGAAATCTATGAAGGCAAGCTGGCTGTCGGAAGTGTGGTAATGAACCGAGTGGCAAGTTCATCTTTCCCGAATACGGTAGTCGGCGTAATTTATCAGTCTGGGCAGTTCTCACCGGTGGCGAGCGGACGTTTTGCAACGGTTTTGGCAAAAGGGGCGGGAAGCTCCAGTGTGAAAGCGGCGAAGGAGGTACTGGCAGGAAAACGAACCATCGATGCCTTGTATTTTCGGACGAATAATGGTCTGATTGACGGAACGATTATAGGGAATCATGTATTTTATTAAGAACAAGGAAATGGCAGGTCTGTAAAAATGTGCAGATTTGCCGTTTTTTTACAAGCAATTTACCATTTTTTGCAATATCTTCACAAGATTTCTGTTGCAAAAAAAGGACAGATATGGTAACATCTAGTTATGGAAAAACGGTCATTTCATGGCAATTTTTATTTTTTTTACAAAAGATTGTTAAAAATTTAACATCTAAAAAATATATTTAGAAGGAGACGAGAAAATGGCAAAGAAAGTAGTTTTAGCTGGCGCATGCCGTACAGCAATCGGAAAAATGGGCGGAGCATTGAGCAATACCCCGGCGGCTGACTTAGGAGCAATCGTGATTAAGGAAGCATTGAACAGAGCGGGCGTGAAACCGGAGCAGGTTGACGAAGTTATGATGGGCTGCGTCATTCAGGCGGCACAGGGACAGAACGTTGCACGTCAGGCATCTATCAAAGCAGGATTGCCAATCGAGGTACCGGCATTTACATTGAATGTAGTATGTGGTTCCGGTCTGAAATGTGTGAATGAAGCCGCTAATATGATTATGGCTGGACAGGCAGATATCGTTGTTGCCGGTGGTATGGAGAACATGTCTATGGCTCCGTATGCTATGACAAAAGCTCGTTTTGGATATCGTATGAACAACGCAACAATCATCGATACGATGGTAAACGATGCATTGACAGATGCGTTCAACCATTATCATATGATGATTACGGCTGAGAACGTATGTGATAAATATGGAATTACCCGTGAGGAATTGGACGAGTTCTCTGCAAACAGCCAGCAGAAATGCGAGAAGGCAATTGCTGAGGGCAAGTTCAAGGATGAGATTGTTCCTGTACCGGTTAAGGTCAAGAAAGAAATCGTTGATTTCGTGACAGATGAAGGACCTCGCGCAGGCACAACAAAAGAATCCTTAAGCAACCTGAAGTGCTGTTCCGGCAAAGACGGCGGACTGGTTACGGCAGGCAACGCTTCCGGAATCAATGACGGCGCTGCAGCAATCGTTGTAATGAGTGAAGAGAAAGCATTAGAGCTCGGCGTAAAACCGATGGCTACCTTTATTGCCGGCGCTCTTGGCGGCGTAGAGCCTGAGATCATGGGCGTAGGACCGGTTCCTGCAACCAATAAGGCATTAAAGATTGCCGGAATGTCAATGGACGACATTGATTTAATTGAGGCAAACGAGGCATTTGCTGCTCAGTCAATTGCAGTTGCAAGAGATTTGAACTTTGATATGGCTAAAGTAAATGTAAACGGAGGCGCTATTGCGCTCGGACATCCGGTTGGAGCATCCGGCTGCCGTATCCTTGTAACCTTGCTGCATGAGATGCAGAAGAGAGACGAGGTCAAGAAAGGTCTTGCTACTTTGTGTATCGGCGGTGGAATGGGCTGCGCAACAATTGTTGAGAAATACTAATTTTTTATGAATACCTACCCGAGAAGTTCTTTTGAACTTCTCGGGCTTTGTTACAAAACTCCCGCACCCACATGTTCGGCATTTTGTAAGAACTTAAAGTGCGGTTTTTTGGGAGGACAATTATTTTATTTTAAGGAGGACTATCATGAAGGTAGGTATTATTGGAGCAGGAACAATGGGTTCCGGTATTGCACAGGCATTTGCACAGACAGAAGGATATGAAGTATATTTATGCGATATCAACGAAGAGTTCGCTGCAAATGGCAAGAACAAGATTGCAAAGGGCTTTGAGAAGAGAATCGCAAAAGGCAAAATGGCTCAGGAAGACGCAGATAAGATCTTAGCAAAGATTACCACTGGCGTAAAAGATATCTGCAAGGACTGTGATCTGGTTGTAGAGGCAGCGCTTGAGGTTATGGATATTAAGAAACAGACATTCAAAGAATTACAGGATATCGTTCCGGCAGAGTGTATGTTTGCAACAAATACATCTTCTCTTTCTATCACAGAAATTGGTGCAGGACTTGACAGACCGGTAATCGGAATGCATTTCTTCAATCCGGCTCCGGTTATGAAGTTGATCGAGGTAATTCAGGGCGAGAATACACCGGATGAGATGAGAGATAAGATTGTTGCTATCTCCAAAGAAATCGGCAAAGAGCCTGTAGAAGTAAAAGAAGCTCCGGGCTTTGTTGTAAACAGAATCTTAATCCCAATGATTAACGAAGCAATCGGCATCTATGCAGACGGCGTTGCATCTGTAGAGGGAATTGATACAGCAATGAAATTAGGCGCAAACCATCCGATGGGGCCTTTGGCATTGGGCGATCTGGTCGGACTTGATATCTGTCTTGCAATCATGAACGTATTATATACAGAGACAGGCGATCCGAAGTACCGTCCGCATGTACTTCTTAAGAAAATGGTACGCGCAGGTAAATTGGGAATGAAGACAGGAAAAGGCTTCTACGATTACAGCAAGTAATCTTGGCCGCCTAAACCTGTTTGAAGTATGAATAAAATAAATTTAAAGGAGTGTAAATCATGGATTTTTCTTTAGATAAGAAACATGAAATGGCGCGCTCTCTGTTCAGAGAGTTCGCTGAGAACGAAGTAAAACCTCTTGCTCAGGAAGTGGACGAGACAGAGAAATTCCCAAGGGGAACCGTTGAGAAAATGCAGAAATATGGTTTTATGGGAATCCCGGTGCCAAAGGAGTACGGCGGACAGGGCTGTGATCCGTTAACATATGTTATGTGCGTAGAAGAGCTTTCTAAAGTCTGCGCTACCACGGGCGTTATTGTATCCGCTCATACATCTCTTTGTGTTGACCCGATTTTGACATACGGAACAGAAGAGCAGAAGCAGAAATATGTAAAGCCGCTTGCAACAGGCGAGAAGCTTGGCGCATTTGCCCTGACTGAGCCGGGTGCTGGTACAGATGCGCAGGGTGCACAGACCAAGGCTGTTTTAGACGGTGACGAATGGGTATTGAACGGTTCAAAGTGCTTCATTACCAATGGTAAAGAAGCTGACGTGTACATCGTAATCGCTATCACAAGCGTGACAGAAGATAAGAGAGGCAGAAAGAAGAAAAACTTCTCCGCATTTATCGTAGATAAGGATGCACCGGGATTCTCCTTCGGAACAAAGGAGAAGAAAATGGGTATCCGCGGTTCTGCTACATATGAATTGATTTTTGAGGATTGCAGAATTCCGAAAGAGAACTTATTAGGACCGGAAGGGAAGGGATTCCCGATTGCCATGCATACACTTGACGGCGGACGTATCGGTATCGCAGCACAGGCGCTTGGTATCGCAGAGGGTGCGCTTGAGAGAGCTGTTGCTTATACAAAAGAGAGAAAACAGTTCGGACGTTCTATTGCACAGCAGCAGAATACACAGTTCAAATTGGCAGATATGGCTACTAGAATTGAAGCGGCACAGATGCTTGTATACAAAGCAGCAATGGCAAAAGCAACCCAGAAGGTATATTCCGTAGAGGCAGCGAAAGCAAAATTGTTCGCAGCAGAGACAGCAATGGCTGTAACGACCGAGGTTGTACAGTTGTTCGGTGGATACGGATATATCAGAGAGTACGATGTAGAGCGTATGATGCGTGACGCCAAGATTACAGAGATTTACGAAGGAACCTCAGAGGTTCAGCGTATGGTAATCTCCGGCGCATTGCTGAAATAGCCGAGATACCAGCGGATTGAAAATGGCTGACAGAGATATGGAAACTCTTGCATGAGCGGAATATTTATGGCAGACATTTGAGAGCGCAACGCGTACGAAAGATGCAGAGCATCTTGAGTTAATCCGCGTCCGAAGCCAATAAGGTGACAGAAATATCAAAATAAAAATTAAGGAGTGAATCTACCGTGAAAATAGTTGTATGTGTAAAACAGGTACCTGATACAAAGGGCGGAGTAAAGTTTAATCCAGACGGTACTTTGGACAGAGGTGCAATGCTTACAATCATGAACCCGGATGATAAAGCGGGATTAGAAGCTGCACTGAGATTAAAAGATCAATATGATGCAGAAGTAACTGTCGTTACTATGGGACTTCCAAAAGCAGACGAAGTGCTTCGCGAGGCAATGGCAATGGGCGCTGACAAGGGAATCCTTGTAACAGACAGAGTATTGGGCGGAGCTGATACATGGGCAACATCTACTACGATTGCAGGAGCTATCAGAAATCTTGAGTATGATTTAATCATCACAGGCCGTCAGGCTATCGATGGAGATACCGCACAGGTTGGTCCTCAGATTGCAGAGCATTTAGGGCTTCCGGTAATTTCCTATGCACAGGATATCAAGATTGACGGTGACAGCGTAATCGTACAGCGTCAGTATGAAGACCGTTACCATGAGCTGAAAGCAAAAATGCCTTGCTTGATTACAGCATTATCCGAATTAAACGAGCCACGTTACATGACCCCGGGCGGAATCTTTGATGCTTATGAGAAAGAAGTAACCGTATGGGGAAGACCGGATCTGAAAGATGTAGACGATTCCGATCTTGGTCTTAAGGGATCTCCTACAAAGATTGCAAAGGCTTCCGACAAAGTACGTAAGGGTGCTGGCGAGAAAGTAACACTTGATACGGAAGAGGCAGTTGCATATCTTATGGGCAAATTTAAAGAGAAACATGTAATCTAATAAAAATAAGGAAAAGTGGTGAATAAGAATGGGTTTAGAAGAATATAAGGGAGTATTTGTCTTTGCACAGCAGGTAGACAACGTATTAGACGGCGTTGCATTTGAACTGCTTGGCAAAGGAAAAGACTTGGCAAAAGACTTAGATACAGAAGTAACGGCAGTATTGATTGGTTCCGGTGTTACGGGACTGGCTGATGAGTTGGCTGTATACGGCGCTGACAAAGTAATCGTTGTTGATGATCCGGAGCTGAAAGATTACAGGACAGAGCCTTATGCACATGCACTTGCATCTGTCATCAATGAGTATAAACCAGACATTATGCTGGTTGGCGCTACGGCAATCGGCCGTGACCTTGGTCCTACCGTTTCCGCAAGGGTAAAAACAGGACTGACCGCTGACTGTACCGTACTTGAGATTGGAGATTTCCCGATTAATCCGGTAGCAGGACAGGAGCAGAAGCACAATCAGTTACTGATGACACGTCCTGCATTCGGCGGTAACACAATTGCTACTATTGCTTGCCCGGATAACCGTCCTCAGATGGCAACGGTACGTCCAGGCGTTATGCAGAAGATTGCGCCGATTAAGGATGCAAAGGCAAATGTGATTGAGTTCAATCCTGGATTTACACCGGATAACAGATATGTTGAAATTTTAAATGTTGTAAAAGCTGTTAAGAATACAGCGAATATCATGGATGCTAAGATTTTAGTATCCGGCGGACGCGGCGTCGGCTCCAAAGAGAACTTCAAGCTGTTAGAGGATTTAGCAGAGGTTCTCGGCGCAACCGTAAGCTGCTCCCGTGCCGTAGTAGAGAATGGCTGGCTTCCGGTTGATTTGCAGGTAGGTCAGACAGGTAAGACGGTTCGTCCTCAGATTTACTTTGCAATCGGTATTTCCGGAGCAATCCAGCACGTAGCAGGTATGGAAGACTCCGATTTAATCGTGGCAATCAACAAGGACGAGGATGCTCCGATTTTTGATGTTGCTGATTACGGTCTGGTAGGGGATTTGAATAAGATTGTTCCTGCTTTGACAAAGGCATTAAAAGAGGCGTTGGCTGAGTAAGTATTGCATATCTGTAACAGATATTTGACTTGAAATCAAGAAGGATGTTCTGCTCCGGGAAGGAGCAGGATATCCTTTTTGTTTGTAGAATATTAAGGAGGTTTGCGATGGGTTTTCAAAAAGATTTTCTATGGGGCGCTGCTATTGCCGCATAATAGGGACGTTATTGCGGCAAATGGAGACAACCTGTAAGAAAACATGATATTCAGGTATCATATTTTTATAAAAAAATCAATGAATAAAAAGAAAAAAAGAAAACATACTATTCATAAATTTCTATTCTGAAATTTCAAGGAGGGATAGTATGAAGTATAAAACGTATCGTATATGCCTCCTGTCACTGGTAATTCTTGCTGTGGTAGGAGGTATTTTTTATTATCGTAATGTGGAACAAAATCAGCTGCAGACAGTAGATGGAACTTTTGTCGAGACGCTGCCCGCAGAAGGGTATATGACGGCTCTGGAGGCATTTGGAAGGAGTACAGGCGGTGATCCGGAGAGATGGATAGCAAAAACGGATGATCTGGTGAGACAGATAGCAGATGTGAATGAACCAGAAGCGGTGATGGATGCATTTTGCCGGAAGGTGGCAGCATGGGAAGATTATGCAGATGGAGAAGCGTATGGGGGCAGATAATAAAGAGACGTTATATTTAAAGGTTGATAAAAATACGCTGGCAAAGGACCGGAATGTGAAATTGTCTGATGTTGCCACTTTGCTGTGTACTGACCAAAGCATTACAAGACAGTTAAAGCAGATGAAAATTTACAGTTTTTCAGATGCGAAAGATGCGCCGAAGGAACAAGAGCAGGTATTTTCCGTCATGAAGCTGATTGAACTGATACAGAAAGAGTATCCGAACGTCGAAGTGAATAATATCGGAGAGATGGACTTTATCGTAGAATACAAAAAAAACGGTGAGCCACCGAAGTGGCTGAGTATTTGTAAAGCGGCTGTCCTAACTGTTATCATATTTTTTGGCGGAGCCTTTACGATTATGGCGTTTAACAATGATATATCAGTAACGGAGCTGTTTTCAAAATTTTACACACAGGTAATGGGGAAAGAATCGAATGGATTCACAGAGCTGGAAATCTGTTACAGCATCGGTCTGTCAATTGGGGTATTGCTCTTTTTTAACCACTTTGGAAATAAAAAGATCACCCATGACCCGACTCCGGTTCAGGTAGAGATGCGCAAATATGAGAAAGATGTGGACGATACATTCATAGAAACAGCAGAGCGAGGAGGGACGAGCATTGACGTGGATTAATCATCTGCTGCTTGGTTTGGTCGGATTGGCGGCGGGAGGCTCCGTTGCGGCGGGAACCTTTGCTTTTTTAGTTATGCTTGGCGTCATTCCAAGAATGGTCGGCAGAAGTAAAACGGCAAAGGAAATTATGTGGTATGAAAATGCAATTATCTTAGGTGGAATTTGCGGAAATCTGGCGACCGTGTTTCTTGATATAAGGCTGCCGTTTGGACATGTGTTTGTCGGACTGTTCGGGATTGCAGCAGGAATATTTGTCGGCTGTAATGCAATGGCGCTGGCTGAAGCTCTTAAGGCATTTCCGATTCTTTTCAGGCGTATGAAGCTGAAAGTAGGGCTTTCGTATCTGGTTTTGGCATTTGCACTTGGGAAAACGCTTGGTTCGCTGTTGTACTTTTTTCGGCAGATTGGTATAATGTAAGTAGATTATATTTTAATGGAAAGAAGCGTTTATATGGTTATATCAATCGCAAGGCAAAGCGTGATTATTAAATGCAATCTGGGGGCGTCAATAATGACTGGAAATTATGAGTTTTACTATGCATCCGGATTGCTGTACCGGTTAAAAAACATTTCGACGGACAAAGTTTTAAAGCCAGAGCCTTTGGGCGCTGCAATACAAGAGCTGACGGAGGGCTATGAGCCGGAAGATCAAAAAGAGAAGCACCTTGTGAAAATGCTGCGTTTTTATAAGCCGGTGGATTTGTTTGACGAGCAAATGAAGGAACTTTTTTGGATGGGGAACAAAGAACAATATATGTGGCAGGAGTTGCCCAAGCAATAGAAAGCACATGGATGGTAGACGCATGGAAAAAAGATATACAATAGGGGTGCTGATTGGTAATGCCCATACCAGTCATCCCAGGGGGCTGATTAAAGGAATCTGCGATCGCGTGAAGGGAGAGAATCTTAAGGTGATTTTTTTTCTGGGGACGCAGACGAATATCTTTTATCGGGATATGAAACGGGAGGATTATGATTATCAATATAATACGATTTACGATTATGCCATGCTGGGGCAGGTGGATGTCCTGATTATCGCATACGGTTCATTATGTATTTTTCGGGAAGACAGTGACTTAAGTGAGTTTCTTGCCCAATTTGGGAATATTCCTTATGTTCTGTTGGAGGATATTGCGCCGGATGAGCGGGGGGTACATATTATAGCGGATAATTATGGGGGGATGCGTAAGTGCGTGGAGCACCTTATTGAGCGGCATCACTACCGGAATCTGTGTTTTCTCAGCGGTCCGAAGGGAAACCGGGATGCGATGGAGCGCCTGCAGGCTTATCAGGATGTGATGAAGGAGAAAGGCATTCCGGTTACAAAGAGTATGATCCGTTACGGAACCTTTTCCGAGAACGTGGAGGAGCAGGTGGAGCTGTTGTTGGATGAGAATCCTCAGGCAGAGGCGATTGTAAGCGCAAATGATGAGATGACGGTCGGGATTTATAAAGTACTAAAGAAACGCGGGCTTGAAATCGGAAAGGATATTGCGGTAACCGGGTTTGATAATACGGATATGTCAAGGTATGCGCTTCCGACGCTGACTACTGTGACGCAGGATGGTTATCAGATGGGGGCAAGGTCAATAGATCTGGCGCTTCAGGTTTGCTGGAGTGAGTCGGCTGAGTCTGAGCGGATGGAGGGTGAATTTGTTGCGCGTGAGTCCTGCGGCTGCGTTTTTCGGATAGATCAGGATATAAGTATTGAGCAGGGCTGTGAACTGGATTTGAGAAACATGGTGACAGATTTGCGGGGGTTTCAGCGGAAGTCGTGGATGGTTCCGTTTATTATGCGCGATCTGGTGATGGAGACCGAGAATGAGAAGCATTTCTTTGCAAGGGCGGCGCAGACCTTCCACAATGTCGGGGCAAAGAACCTCTATATTTATGTGTTAGAGGAGCCTTTGGTCTATCACAGGGGAGAGGAATGGAAGGGACCGGATAAGCTTTATCTGGCGGCGCAATGCGTTGACAGCAGGATAACATCTTATGAGGAAAGAATGCGCCCGGTGGTAATCCGCAGGGATATGTGGCAGCAGAGAAGCGGGGGAAAGGATTCGGGGAACCGGAAGGAGCAGGTATTTATGAATTTCCTGCTATATGAGGGTATCCGGCAGTATGGCGTTTTATCGGTAGAGATAGAGCCGGAAGATATTTCTTACTTTTTTGTAATTGCATTGTTGTTCGGTACGGCATTGCGTTTTTTTGAAATGGGCCGCAAGGAGAGTATTGCAAGGTTAAAGCTCAAGGAAAAGAACAAGGTATTGAATCTTGTGGCAACCTATGATGAGCTGACGGGGATTTATAACCGTAGAGGATTATTTGAGCACTTGTTTGAATTTAACCGTAAATATCAGGGAAAGCAGGCATATCTTTTGATTGGTGATTTGGATCATTTAAAGCAGATCAATGACAATTATGGTCATGTGGAAGGAGATTGTGCGATTCGTACCGCAGCCGGAATTCTAAAAGAGGCATTGCAGGGCGTTGGAGATATCGGCAGGTTTGGAGGAGACGAGTTTGTGTCAGTGTTTCTTGCCGGAGACGGAAATGAAAGGGAACGGTTTGTAAATGCAATAAGCGAAAAATGTGAGGAATACAACCGGAATGGGGGAAAGCCCTATTATGTCAGTATTTCCATCGGTATAGAGCGCTTTACCTGCGGGGAGGATGTAGATCTGGTGGAAATGCTGTCACATGCAGATAAATACTTGTATGAGGCGAAAAAGAGCAGGCGCGAGAGTGTTGTAAAGGAAGAGAATCCTCCTGCATAATTACCGGTTATTTGTACATACTATAGCTTATGAGAAGTTCACTTGCTTGGAAGGTGGCTTTGATAAGTAAACTGGTAATAATTTGCTGGGAAATGGAGTGAAGATTATGGCAGAAAAACAACCGGTAAATGAAGCGAAGAAGGCAAAGCAGGAACAGTATAATGAATATGTAAAGCAGGTAACGCCGACAAGGAATCTGGCGCTTCAGATGCTGAAGGCATTTCTGACAGGGGGGATTATTTGTACCTTGGGTCAGTTTATTTTAAATATCTGCGAGAACAACGGTCTGGATAAGGATGCGTCCGGAGGCTGGTGCAGCATGATTCTGATTTTTCTGAGCATTCTGCTGACCGGATTGAATATTTACCCAAGCATTGCAAAGTGGGGCGGAGCAGGCGCACTGGTTCCGATTACGGGATTTGCGAATTCTGTTGCGGCGCCTGCCATTGAGTTCAAGAAGGAAGGGCAGGTGTTTGGAATCGGTTGTAAAATCTTTACGATTGCGGGACCGGTTATTTTGTATGGGGTCTTTACGAGTTGGGTGCTTGGCGTTATTTATTGGGCGTTGAAGGTGTTTGGAATTATATAGTAATACAGAATTGGATGCAGAGAGAGGTATCTCCAGCCATAGTTTTGGCTGGAGATATTTTTATGCACAGGGGAGCACAAGGAAATGAGCAGCAGAAGCTGCATACGCCCCGCACGGCGAGTAGGAGGAATTAATTCCCCTACTTGATTATGATTTTATTCTGGTTCCGCCATTCTCTCGGGGAAATCTGATAAACGTTTTTAAAGGCGCGGGAAAAATGCAGCTGATTGGGATATCCTACCGCATTCCCGATATCCCCGATAGACAGTTTTGTGAGTTTCAACAGTTCTGCCGCCTTTGCCATCCGATAGGAAATCAAAAATTCCTGCGGGGATTTCCCCAGCGCATCTCGGAAAATCTTGCCGAAATAACTCCGGTTCAGCCCGCATTGGGCTGCAATGTCCTCTATGGTAATATCATTTTGAAAGTTCTGTTCAATAAAGCTTAATGCTTCTTTCAGATAGAAGTCCTGCAGCTTGCCGCCTTTGCCGAGTGTCATAGATGAGACGGATCTTGACATATAATCCAAAAACAGATAGAGGTGCCCGATCAGATGGAAGGGAGACTCGTCCGCATGTTGTGCAATATAGAGCATCTCATCCATCATGCACGAGCGCAGATCTTTGGAACTGGCATGGTATATCGGGGCGTCATGGGAAAGACCGGTGAGACCTAAGAGTTCCCGCACTCTAAGTCCGTCAAATTCAAGCCATGCGTACTCCCAGGGAAGCTTTTCGTCTGCAATATATGTGGATATCTGACCGGGAAACAGCATAAATCCCTGACCGCTGCGAACCTGATAAGTCTGGGTTGTTCCGCCCGAATCGTCTGCCATCAGAGTCCCGGTTCCCGAAATGACATAGTGAAAAAGGTAATGGTTTCTGGCGGCAGGACCGTAAAGATGCGAGGGCTTGCATTGCTCCCAGCCAAACTGGTACAGTCCGAGATCAACAAAAGTTTCATTTGGAAAAACAGAAAAAAGTAAATTACTCATATGTATTTTCCTCCTTGATTTTAAGTATATACCAAAATGCTAGGCGATTTCAATTTATAAGGAGAAAAACGGCATATTGGTATAAAATTGCAAAAACAGTGCTATTTTAAGACGCATTTGGGGATGTTATAATAAGTTCAACATAAAACAAAGTAAAGAATGTCAAAGAGAGGAGAAGGAAAAATGCGAAAATGGAGAAGTGTTGGAATCAGCCTGATGTTGGCGGCAACCATGCTGGCAGGCATTGTCCTGACATCATGCGCAGGCAATAGGGATGACGGGAAAATTGAAATTGAGATTGTGCAGTATAAGCCGGAAGCGGTAGATGCGTTTGAAGCATTGGAGGAACGGTTCAATGCGACTCATGACAATATCCGTCTGAGAATCGAATCGCCCAATGACGCGATGACAATCTTAAAAACAAGATTTATCAGGGAGGATGCACCGGACATAATCGGAATCGGCGGGGACGTTAATTTTTCTTCCTTCATAGATTCCGAAATGTTGATGGACATTTCGGACTATGAGGGCTTAAAAGAAATTAAGCAGTCCTATAAGGACATTGACAAGGCGCTGGAATATGTCCCGACGGAGGGGGCATTTGCCGTACCGTATATGGCGAACGCAGCCGGAATCCTTTATAACAGGGCGATGTTTAAAGAGCATGGCTGGGAGATCCCGACGACCTGGGAAGAGCTGCTCGCACTGTGTGAGACGATACAGTCGGAAGGCGTGCTGCCGTTCTATTTTGGATTTAAAGAGATATGGACGACACTGGCTCCGTGGAATGCGATTGCGGTCGGGCTGGCAGAACCGACGGTATGCCGTGAGGTAAATGCGGGAAAAACGACGTTTACAGAGGAATACCGTGAGGTTGCAGAGAAGATGCTGCAAATCCTTCCTTACGGACAGGATGATCCGTTTGCCTATGATTACAATGGGGCGTGTACCGCATTTGCAAAAGGCGAAGCTGCGATGTATACGATCGGAAGCTATGCGGTTCCGCAGATTATGTCGTCGAACCCTGACATGGATATTGACTCGTTTGTATTTCCGGTAGGCGAAAAGGAAGAGGACAATGTTCTTAATTCGGGCGTGGACTTACAGTTCTGTGTGATGGCGGACTGCGAGAACAAGGAGGCGGCTTATGAGGTGCTTGATTTTCTTTTAGAGGATGAAAGCATTCAGCAGTATCTGGACAATCAGAATGCAATTCCGTGTAAGGAAGGGGATTTTGAACTGCCTTCTATGTTGGACGGCATGAAAAGCTATATTGAGCAAGGGCGGATGGCAGACTATCAGGATCACTATTATCCTGCAGAAATGGCGGTTGACGCACAGATTCAGACTTTCCTGATGAAGGGGGATGTGGATGCGTTCCTCGAAAAGTTTGACAAGGACTGGCTTCGGTATAACCGCGATATTATCCGGAAGGTAGAGGCATACAACGCAGAACATGGGGACAGTGCAGAATAGGAAGAAGGAGGCAGGAAAATGGATAAAAAAGGAATGACAGGGAGAAAACGCACGTTTCTTCTGATAACGATACCGATTATGGCATTATTCTTTTGTTTTAACACGCTGCCGCTCATTAAGGGCATGATTTACAGCTTTACGAACTTTAAAGGTTATGGAAGCTATGAGTTTGTCGGGCTTAGGAATTATATAGACTTATTTGGAGACGCAAGGGTAGGAAAATCGTACCTGTTTACCTTTAAGCTGGCGGTAGTAGCAACAATTATAGTAAATTTGATAAGCCTGATATTGGCAATGGGATTAAACAGTAAGATTAAATTTAAAAGCGCACTGCGCGGAGCATATTTTATCCCCAATATTTTGGGAGCGCTGGTAGTCGGATATATTTTTAATTACTTTTTCACCTATATTTTTCCGGCGTTTGGTGATATGATAAACAGTGGGGCGTTAAGTTCAAGTATGCTCTCCAATCCGAAGCTTGCCTGGATTGCAATCGTAATCGTCTGTGCATGGCAAGCGATTGCGATGAACACAATCATCTATATTTCGGGACTGCAGACCGTGCCGGAGGATGTATATGAGGCTGCTTCGATTGACGGGGCGACAGGCTGGAAGAAATTTAAGAATATTACCTTCCCGCTGATTCTTCCTTTTTTCACAATCAATATGGTGCTCTGCGTAAAGAATTTTCTGATGGTATTCGACCAGATTATGGCATTGACGAAAGGCGGACCGGCACAGAGTACTGAGTCGATCTCCTACCTGATTTATAACAACGGTATGGGCGGCGGACAGTTCGGCTTCCAGAGTGCGAATGCAGTCATATTCTTTTTCGTAGTCGTATTGATTTCAGCATTTCAATTAGGTGTCTTAGGGAAAAAGGAGGAACAGCTATGATGAAGAAAAAAGGAATGGAAAAGGTAAACTGGCCGGTTACGGTTTTGCTAATACTAGGATTGATAACGGTTGCGTTCCCGCTGTATATGACGATTGTAATTGCATTGAAGCAGCCGTCGGAGATGGGAACCGGTATTGGCAGTATCCTGTCTCTGCCAAAGAGCTTTAGTCTCTCGAATTTTGCGGAGGCAATGCGGGTGACGGATTTCTGGAGGTCTCTTGGAAACAGCATTTTGATTACGCTGCTTACAGTAGTGATTTCCATTGTTATCCATTCCCTGATCGGATATGCGATTGGGCGGAACAAGGATCACAGCAAATTTTATAAATTCAGTTACCTGTATATTGTCAGCGGCATGTTCGTCCCGTTTGCAATTCTGATGATGCCGCTCGTTAAGCAGACAGCGCAGCTTGGGATTGCCAATTGGGTGGGCGTCATCATCCTCTACGTGGTATTCTACATGCCGATGAATGTGCTGTTGTACAGCGGATATTTAAAGAATATCCCGATGGCGCTGGAGGAAGCGGCGTATGTAGACGGGGCGACCACTTGGACGACATATTGGAAAATTATTTTTCCGCTGATGAAACCGATGCATGCAACGGTTGCTGTACTTACCGCATTGGGAACTTGGAATGACGTTATGACGCCGTTAGTCATTATGTCCGGAAGCGGGATGACGACTCTGCCTCTTGCGCAGATGACCTTCCAGACGCAGTTCGGTACAAATTATAATCTGGCATTTGCATCTTATCTGTTAGCGCTGTTGCCAATCCTGATTTTCTATCTGATCTGCCAGAAACAGATTTTGAACGGAGTGGTAAACGGTGCGGTGAAATAGCATCAAAAAAGGAGTGACGACATGGGAATTGTTTACGGTGAAAAAAATCGGATATTTACATTGCATACGGAAAACACAACATACCAGATGAAAGTAGATTCTTTCGGATTCTTGCTGCACCTCTATTACGGAAAGACGGTAGAGTTTGGCATGGATTATCTGCTGACTTACTATGACAGGGGATTTTCAGGAGGTCCATATGATGTGTCGGATGACCGAACGTATTCTATGGATATACTGCCGCAAGAGTTCCCATGTCAGGGAATCGGGGATTACCGTAGTCCGGCGTTTGTGGTAAAAAACGAGGATGGAAGCATTAGCTGTGACCTCCGTTACAAAAGCCATGAAATAAAATCCGGTAAATATGCGCTTCCCGGGCTTCCGGCAGTCTATGCTGCCGGAGGGGAAGCGGAAACGCTGGAAATTCTGCTGGAAGATCCGGTTTCTAAGGTACAGGCAGTTCTCTATTACGGCGTTTTGCCGAAGGGAGATATTATCACAAGAAGCGTTCGTATAAAAAATGCCGGAGAAAATAGAATTTACCTTGAGAAGGCGGCTTCAGCCTGTCTTGATTTTGTGTCCGGTGAATATGATTTTATCAGTTTTTACGGACGGCATGCGATGGAGCGTAATTTACAGAGAACTCCAATTGTCCATGGCGTACAAACGATTGGCAGCAGAAGGGGAACATCCAGCCATCAGTACAGTCCCTTGATGATTCTTGCAGCAAAGGAGACAACGGAGACAAACGGGAGCTGTTATGCGATGAGCTTTGTGTACAGCGGAGGTTTTCAGGGGGAGGCGGAGCTTGACCAGTGTAATCAGACGCGGGCTCTGCTTGGTCTGCAGGAAGCAATGTTTTCTTATCCTTTGGATGCAGGAGAGACATTTTATGCGCCGGAAGTCATTTTAAGCTACACAGACCAGGGACTGAACCGTCTTTCGCAAAACCTTCATTCCTGCATTCGCCGTCATATCTGCCGTGGAAAATATAAGGAAGCGGTACGTCCGGTTTTGCTGAATAGTTGGGAGGCGTCTTATTTTGATTTTGACGGAGAAAGCATCTGCCGTCTGGCAAAGGAAGCGGCAGAAGCCGGGATTGAAATGCTTGTGATGGACGATGGCTGGTTCGGAAAGAGAGATGACGATAACAGCGGGCTTGGGGATTGGTTCGTCAACGAAGAGAAACTGGGAATGAGTCTAGGCACGATGATTGAACGTATCAATGGTCTTGGTCTGAAATTTGGTATCTGGGTAGAGCCGGAGATGATAAATGAGGACAGTGAGCTTTATAGACAGCATCCGGACTGGGCGTTTGCGATTCCGGGAAGAAAGCCTGTGCGGGCAAGGAACCAGCTTGTACTTGATTTTTCCAGAAAAGAAGTGGTGGATGATATCTATGAGCAGATATGCAAGGTTCTGGATCAGGGAAAGGTAGAGTACCTGAAATGGGACATGAACCGCAGCATTTCCGATGTATATTCTGCAGCGGCTAAAGAACAGGGCAAAGTGCTGTATGATTATGTGCTGGGACTCTATGATTTTCTGGAGAGACTTATGAAGCGGTATCCGGATATGCTGATTGAGGGCTGCAGTGGCGGCGGCGGAAGATTTGATGCGGGAATGTTGTATTACACACCGCAGATCTGGTGCAGTGATAATACAGATGCAGTTGACAGAGTGAAAATTCAGTACGGAACTTCCTTCGGATTTCCGGTTTCGACGATGGGTTCCCATGTCTCGGCAGTTCCGAACCATCAGACCGGAAGAAGCGTTTCGCTTCATACCAGAGGCGTCGTGGCGATGTCAGGAACCTTCGGTTATGAACTGGATCTCGGGAAGCTGACCGAAGAGGAGAAGAGAGAAATCCGCACACAGGTGGCAGAATTCCGCAAGTACGCACCGCTCATTCAAAACGGGCTTTATTATCGCTTGAGCAATCCGTTCCGGGATGCAGTCGGAGCGTGGGCGTTTGTTTCAGAAGATCAAAAGGAAGTGTTATTAAATGCTGTAATGCTTGAGAATCATGGGAATATGACTGTAAGCTATGTGAAGCTTCAGGGGTTGAAGGAAAATGCAACATATAAAGAACAGTCTTCGGGAAGAAGTTATACGGGAGCAGCGCTGATGCAGGCCGGTATTCCGATTCCGGTGGAGCAAAGCGAATATCTTGCATATCAGATGTATTTTGCAGAGGTGGAATAAGAAAGGCGGCAATCACGATGGAAAATGAATTTAAGGAGCGTTTGGCAGTGCATTATGATGAATTGAAGTGGTTATACTGCGAACTCTATTCCGGATGTGAAGATTTTTTTGAGGATTTTCTGGACATATTGGAAGATTCCTATGAGAAGAGGAATGCGAATCTGAAAAAAAGGGACAGACTGCGGAAGAAGGATCAGGACTGGTATAAGCGCAGCGACTTATCCGGAATGATGCTCTATGTGGACGCCTTTGCGGGGAATTTGAAGGGTGTAAAAGATAAACTGGATTATCTGGTTGAAACCGGCGTCAATTATCTGCATCTGATGCCCCTTTTAGATACAACTGACGGAAAGAGCGACGGTGGTTATGCCGTATCGGATTTCCGCAGAATCAAGCCTTCGCTTGGAACGATGGAAGATTTGGAGGAACTTACCGCTGTCTGCCATAAGCGGGGTATTAATATCTGTATGGATTTTGTGATGAACCATACTTCCGAGGATCATGAGTGGGCAAAGCGCGCCAGAGCGGGAGAGAAGGAGTATCAGGATCGGTATTTTTTCTTTGAAAATTATGATATTCCTTCCATCTATGAGCAATATTGTCCGCAGGTGTTCCCGATAAGCGCGCCGGGGAATTTTACATGGCTGCCGGAAATTGACCGGCATGTCATGACTACATTTTATCCGTACCAATGGGATTTAAATTACCGGAATCCGGTCGTATTAAATGAGATGACGGATAATCTTTTGAATCTTGCCAATAAGGGCGTGGATATTGTAAGGATAGATGCGGTTCCCTATATCTGGAAGGAGCTGTACACGAACTGCCGGAATTTAAAGCAAGTGCACAGCATCGTCAGGATTCTGCGTATGGTGACGGAAATTGTGTGCCCGGGAGTTCTTCTCCTTGGGGAAGTGGTCATGGAGCCGGATAAGGTTGTCCCTTATTTTGGAACCGTGGAAAAACCGGAGTGCCATATGCTTTATAATGTGACCACAATGGCGTCCACCTGGCATACGGTTGCAACAATGGACGTCAGACTGCTGAAGCGTCAGATGGATATCATTTCTTCATTGCCTAAGGAATATACATTTTTAAATTATCTGCGCTGCCATGATGATATCGGATGGGGGCTGGATTATGAGTGGTTAAAGCAGCTTGGTATTGAAGAGGTGGCGCATAAGAAATATCTGAATGATTTCTTTACCGGGAAGCAGTGGAATTTCTTCGGAAGAGGGGAGCTATACAACGATGATCCAAGCCTTGGCGACGCCAGACTCTGCGGAATGACGGCTTCTTTGTGCGGAATCGAGAAATTTTCCTATGAGAAGAATGAAGAACTCTTGGAGCAGAGCATCCGGTGCGCTCTGATGCTCCACGCGTATATGTATACCCAGTCCGGTATCCCGATTCTCTACAGCGGGGATGAAATCGGGCAGGAAAATGATTATTCTTATCATGAGGATCCTTTGAAATGTCAGGATTCCCGTTATCTGCATCGGGGGGGATTTGACTGGAAGAAGGCGGAAAAACGCAAGGATAAGCTGAGTACGGAGAGTGAGATTTATTCCGGTATCCAGAAGATGATTCGTCTCCGCAGCGGATGTAAGGTATTTGAAAGCGGAGCGGATGTGTGGACTGTGAATACGTACAATGATCATGTCCTTGCTATCGGACGCTATTATCAGGGCGAGAAGCTGATTGCGGTATTTAATTTCAGTGATGAGCCTGAGACGGCTTGGATTTCGGAGAATGACGGAATTTATGCGGAGCTGTTTACCGGTGAAAAGAGGGAAATTGTCAATGTAGAGCTTCCGGCGTATGGGTACTGTTGGCTTTATAAGCGATTTGAACAGTAACAAAACGTACAGAATAGACAAGGAAATTATGAAAAATCAGTAGACATTATACCTTCTGGATGGGTATAATGACTTAAGTAAAAAAGAGTGATATGATATCACTCTTTTTTTGTAGGAATGAGCTGAAATTTCGTTGAAAGAGAAAGGGAACAGAATGGAAAAGTTTCAGAAATTAAAAAAGGATGTACAAGCATCTCTTGCTAAAATACGGGAAAAGGGAAGGAATTATTTTTGCAGGAATTGGCAGGATACTTATCCGCCGGTTTATCTGGCTCTGATGGCAGCATTGTGTATCGCAGTCGGCAGTTTCGCAGTGCCGCTGCTTCCAAATCCGGCGCTGGGATTCGTAATGGGTGCAGTAACCGCATTTCTTCTGGGAAATATAGGTCTGGGCATATTAGGATGGATTCTGCGTCAGTTCCGAAAGGTGGAGAGTAAGCATCTTCTCTGTATCCTGTTTCTGATGCTGCTGTCAGGGATGCTGGGGGTATCGGGAAATTTGGGAAATGCAGCGGGAGAAGGCTTCTTGTTCGGCATATTGCTTGCATTGTCATTGATTTTATTTGGAAAATCACTTTGGGCGTTTTTCCGTAACAAGGTGCATACTCCAACGATTGTTATTACCGGATGTATCAGCGGAATTGTTTTTCTGTCGGGCTGCATACTTTTGGCGCAGACGGGTTTTCAGGATGAATATATAGAAGAATATCTTTCATTGCATGAGAAATTATCTGCGGCACAAGCGCCGGAGGAATTTGAAAATGAGCTGTCATTTGGCAGTTATACGGTGAAAAGTCTGGAATATAGTCCGGAAAAAGAAGCGGAAATAAAATCCGAGACGATTGATTTATCTTATTGTGCAGAAAATCCGGGAGGCTTGACGGGACTATGGCGGAGCGCAGTGACCGGATATGATGTAGAAGAGGCTCCGATTGCCGGAAAAGTATGGTATCCCTCGGAGCTTGACGATTGTCCGGTGCTGTTTTTTGTGCATGGGAATCATGGGACTTTGACCGAATCATATCAGGGTTATGCTTATCTGGGGGAATATCTGGCTTCCCACGGGTATGTAGTTGTTTCAGTAGATGAAAATGTGTTGAATCTCCTGTCGAATGAGAATGATGCCAGAGCAATCCTGCTGCTGGAAAATATCAGGAAATTGCAGGAATTTAACGCAGAAGAAGGAAATCCGTTGTACGGAAGGATGGATTATGATAATATCGTGATTGCGGGACATTCGCGGGGAGGAGAAATGGCGTCGACGGCTTATCTGTTTAACGGTTATGATGCTTATCCGGAGAACGGAAATCATAAGTTCCGCTACAATTTTCATATCAAAGGAGTAATCGCTGTGGCGCCGTCGGTCAATCAATACATGCCGGCAGGACATGAGGTGGAACTGGAAAATGTGAATTATTTGCTGCTGCAGGGAGCGAACGATCAGGACATCAATATTTTCCTTGGAAATACGCAGTATGAAAATATAAGTTTTACGGAGGATAACGATTACATCAAGTCTTCCCTGTATATTGCCGGTGCGAATCACGGACAGTTTAACAGTCTGTGGGGAACCTATGATATGTCTGCGCCGCTTGACCGGTATTTGAATGTCGGGAATTTTATCAGCGAAGAGGAACAGCAGGAAATTTTAAAGATTTATACGAAGGTTTTTCTGGATAAGGTGTTAAAATCGGAAGATACCTATGAGAGCCTTTTGACCGATTACAGCCGTTATAGCGCATATCTTCCGGAAACCGTTTACATCCAGCAGTATGAGAAGTCGGGAAGCAGGATGCTCTGTGACTTCGAGGAAGATTCTGATCTGGAGACGGCAAGTGATGAGGAGGTTTCCTTGAGCGCCGAAGAAGTATACTTATGGAGAGAGGAAATGCTGTATTATTCTAACGAAATGGCAGAGCTGAATCGGGGGAATTATGCGCTGCGGCTGATGTGGAAGGATACTAGCGACGCTTGCTATGTGTTAAATATGCAGGAGCCGGTTTCTCTTGTAGATAACAAAATCAATTTTGATATTTGTGATATGGATGAGCATGCGGTGGAGAAGGAAGAGTACTGTTGTATGATACCGCAGATAGTGGTTTCTGATTCCGAAGGGAATCAGGCGGTGGTTTCCCCGCAGGATACGGTTATCTATCCGCCGCTTCCGGTAAAGCTCGGAAAGACACAGTATTTTTTGGATAGCAATGAATACAAGCATCAGTATCAGACAATCAGCGTTACATCGGAGCAGTTGAAAGAACAGTGCCCGAAGATAGAGCTTTCTCAAATTAAGAAGATAGAGCTGACGTTTCCTGAGGATGAGAGCGGAAATGTCAGTATTGACAATATCTGCCTGATGAAAGAGTAGATAGAGGAAAAGGATAAAGAATCAAGGAGCAGGATGAAATGAGTATTTTAAATGTGGAACATTTGACGCATGGTTTCGGCGACAGGGCAATTTTTGATGATGTGTCTTTTCGATTGCTGAAGGGAGAACATATTGGGCTGATTGGAGCCAATGGAGAAGGAAAGTCTACCTTTTTGAATATTGTGACCGGAAAGCTTCAGCCGGACGAGGGGAAAATTGAGTGGGCAAAGAATGTACGGGTCGGCTATCTGGATCAGCATACGGCGCTGGAGAAAGGAATGACGATAAGGAGCGTACTTGCATCGGCATTTGATTTTCTGTATGAGATGGAAGCGAAGATGAATGAAATCTGTGAGAAGCTGGGGGAGCTGGAGGAAGAGGAGATGGAAAAGAGCATGGAGGAATTGGGGACGATTCAGGACATGCTTACACTGCACGATTTCTATATGATAGACGCAAAAGTAGAAGAAGTGGCGAGAGCGCTTGGGCTCTTAGAAATCGGATTGGATAAAGATGTGACAGACTTAAGCGGAGGACAGAGGACGAAGGTCCTGATGGGGAAACTGCTTTTGGAGAAGCCGGACATCCTGCTTTTGGACGAGCCGACGAACTATCTGGACGCAGAGCATATCGAGTGGCTGAAACGGTATCTGAACGAGTATGAGAATGCGTTTATTTTGATTTCTCATGATATCCCGTTTTTGAACAGCGTGATAAATCTGATTTATCACATGGATAACAGACAATTGAACCGTTATGTGGGTGATTACGAGAAATTCAGGGAAGTGTATGAAATGAAGAAGGCGCAGCTTGAGGCGGCATACAATAAGCAGCAGAAGGAAATCGCTGATTTGAAGGATTTTGTTGCGAGGAATAAGGCGAGAGTTGCGACGAGAAACATGGCGATGTCTAGACAAAAGAAGCTGGATAAGATGGAAATGATAGAGCTGGCAGGGGAAAAGCCGAAGCCGGAGTTCGTATTCCGGGAGGCGAGGACGCCAGGCCGATATATATTTCAGACGAAGGAGCTTATAATCGGATATGAGGAACCTTTGTCCGCTGCGCTGAACCTTGAGATGGAGCGGGGAGAAAAAATTGTCTTGACCGGAGCGAACGGAATCGGAAAGACAACTTTGCTAAAAAGTATCTTGGGATTAATCCCGCCAATTTCCGGTGAAGTTGAACTCGGAGACTACTTAAGCATCGGATATTTTGAGCAGGAGATGGATCAGGATGTAAAGACTACCTGTATCGAAGAAATATGGAAAGAATTTCCGTCATATTCCCAGTATGAGGTACGGAGCGCACTTGCAAAATGCGGTCTGACGACGAAGCATATTGAGAGTCTGGTTCGGGTTCTGAGCGGCGGTGAGCAGGCGAAGGTACGGCTCTGTAAACTTATCAACCGCGAGACAAATATCCTGCTTTTGGACGAGCCGACGAATCATCTGGATGTGGATGCAAAGGAGGAGCTTAAGCGTGCGCTGGCGGCGTATAAGGGGAGTATATTGATGGTTTGCCATGAGCCGGAATTTTATGAAGGATTGGCAACGGACGTGTGGGACTGTACGAAGTGGACGACGAGGATTTTGTAATACTTTGTGTTTCAGTATTGAGATTTCTTCCCCTTCATCCGATTTAATATGTATGGAAATTAGGAAAGAAAAATGTTACCATAGTATATACACAAAATTGATAAATCAGGTGGTGTCGTTTTGATAGTAAGGAAATATATACGTGTTCGGCAGTTAAAAGAAGGCATGCGGACTGACCAGAGAATTATAGACCATATAGGGCGCGTGTTAATTGAAAAGGGGACAACTTTAGATCAGTATCAGATAGATTATATGATTAACATGGGAGTTGGTGGCATCTATATCAGGGAAGGGGAAGCGGAAGACCCGGATGATTATGTCATAACAGAGGAGACTCAAAGAACGATTGAAAAGCTCAAGGTGGCAGATCCCGTCAAGGTCAAGCTGGCAGAGAGCGTGAAGAATCGTGTTTCCCAAGGCGTACAGTTTCTATATAAAAATACGGATTCAGAGAACTTTGTAAATACGACGAACGATATTGCAAATGATCTTATGAAAGCGATTCTGGAAAATGACGCCATTGCGGTCGATATCAGTGAGCTGAAAGTCAGTGATGAGTACACTTTTAAGCACAGCGTGGATGTTGCGACTATGGCAATGATTGTTGCAAAAAAATATGGGATGCCAGAAAATCAGATTTATGAGATTGGCATTGCAGGGCTTTTGCATGATGTCGGCAAGTCTAGGATTCCGAATGAAGTGCTGAATAAGCCGGCGAGGCTGACCGATGAAGAATTTGAATTGATGAAGCAGCACTCGTTATTTGGTTATAATATACTAAAAGAAAAGAGGAACGTTTCGTCTGCGGTTATGATGGCAGTCCTGCAGCACCATGAAAAGATAGACGGAAACGGATATCCGCTGGGATTGGCAGAAAGTGAAATCGGTGAATATGCGAAAATCCTGTCAACCGTGGATATCTATGATGCCTTGGTAACGGAACGTCCGTATAAAACCGCATTTTCTCAGCGGGATGCGGTGGAGATGATTATGTCCATGACAAGGGAGCTGGATGTTACAGTCATCAAAGCATTTTTGAACAGCGTAATCCTCTATCCGGTGGATAGCATCGTGGAACTGAGTACCGGAGAGAAGGCAAAGGTGGTAAAAAATAACCAGAATTGCATTTTAAGGCCTAAAGTAGTAGGATTGAAAACCGGAAAAGTATACGACTTGACAGAGGATGTCTCCTGCGCAAGCATTATTATTCCTTAAGGGGAAGTAGGTACGTTTCTGGTTCTGTGCTGCTTTTTAAGTTTACTCTGCTGTTTCAATTGTTTCCGGTAAGAGAATTTGATGAGTTCTTTTCGCTTGGCGTCCAGTCCGGTTTGAGAATAGCAGTACAGCCGTTCCCATTGGACGGCGGAAATCATGGCATAGGATTGACGGGCATCAAAATGATATTCTTTTGCGAGCCGGCTGATCTGCTTTTGGGAAAATACGATAGAGAGCCGTTCTTTTGCGGTATTTCCTCTGCCGGCAGCATAGAAAAAGCTCACAAAGTCTTTATATTCCCGGAATTCTTTCGGCGACATGTCCATATGTCTCTTTTTAAAGTGCAGCAGTACAATTTCCACCTTCGGAGCCGGCGTGAAATCGGTCGGTGCAAAGTTATGTAAAATACGCATTTCATATTGAGGTTTTAAAAGGGCTGCCCGTAATCCCTCGTATTTTTGAAAAGGCAGTCCGCAGAATTTTTTTGCCGCTTCTTTTTGCAGAACCAGAAAAATCTCTTCGGGGGAGTTATCTCTTGTCGTCAGTTTTGTCACAATGTCAGCCGTAATCTGAAACGGGATGTTTGAAAAGACTTTATAGCTGCCTTTTTTGGGCAGTGGATACTTTAAGAAGTCTGCATGGATATATTCGACATTATTCCACTGGTGTTTTCTCAAAAGTTCCTCATAGAGCTTTGAATCATATTCAATGGCTGTAACCTTTTTCGCAGAGCGGGCAAGCGCATCGGTAATGATTCCTTTTCCGGCTCCGATTTCTATGATATGGTCATCGCTGCTGATGTTTGCTTTTTGGATCAGTTTTCGCATCAGTGCAGCAGATTTTATAAAATTTTGTGAATGTGCAAGATTTGGCATAAGCGTTTTCCTCCATAGCCCGATTATAACAAGTGGGATATGCGGGAGAAACCTCACACACTTTCTTAAAATAAAAATGTGCCACAATTTGTGGCACATTTTGAAAATCGTCTGTTCTTACAGACGTTCCTGTTTTAAAATTCTCTGGATACTTTTTTTCGTCAAAAAGTATTTCTCCGATAATTGCTGCGCATTCATCCCATTTTGAAAGTCTATGTATATCTGGTGATTGCGCTCGGCTATATATTTCTTGGTATCTGTGTTTGTTCCCCAATGACTTTTATTTGTTTTCTTTTTGGGGATATAAATTACTTTGCCCTCTGCATATTCCTGTATCTGCTCCAAAAGTTCTTTCGGAAGCAGATCAGTTACGCTTTGGTTGCCCATTTTTTACCCTCCTAATTTTTATTTTTTAGGATGGCAAAGGCGATTTTTCCTCATAATGAAACAATATGGAATTGCTGCGCTAAACCGCCTTTGCGGTGCGCAAATTATCATTCCGCCCATAGAATACTCCTTTCGTTTATTTGATAATCATAGTTTAACACGTTTTTTGTTTGTTGTCCCTATTTCTTTTGCATAGAATTCCCCAAAAGCTGAAACAATAATAAAAAAAAGAAAAGAGAGGGAAAGTTTGGAAGTAAAACTTCCAAATCTACCTGAATGGCATGAGGAACATGCCAGAAGGAGGAAAACATGTCACAGATGATTGGAAAACAGAGTATTTCCTTCAAACAATGTCCTTACATTCTTTCGTCAGGCAGCGTCGCGGGAAAGAAGGAAGGAGAAGGACCGTTAGGGAAATGCTTTGATATGATATGCCAGGATGATAAATTCGGCGCCGATTCGTGGGAAGAGGCGGAGAGTACCATGCAAAAGGAGGCGGCGGCGCTTGCGATGGGGAAGGCGCATGTGAAACCGGAGGATGTGCGCTATGTATTTGCCGGAGATTTGCTGGGACAGACGATAGCGACTTCTTTTGGAATTATGAATTATAATATTCCGTTGTTTGGATTGTACGGCGCCTGTTCTACGGCGGGAGAATCCATGTCTTTAGCGGCGATGTGCGTTGCCGGCGGTTATGCTGACCTTGTGCTTGCGATGACTTCCAGTCATTTTGCCAGCGCAGAAAAGCAATTCCGCTTTCCGTTAGAGTATGGAAATCAAAGACCTGTATCTGCAACATGGACCGTTACAGGAAGCGGCGCTTTTTTAATTGGAACAAGTAAGAGCCATGTGAAAATTACGGGAGTGACGACCGGAAGAATCGTAGATTATGGAATCAGGGATTCTATGAATATGGGGGCTGCAATGGCGCCTGCCGCTTGTGATTTGATTGCCCATCATTTTGAGGATTTTCAGCGGAAACCAGAGGATTATGACAAAATCATAACCGGGGATTTAGGTTATGTGGGCAGGCAGATTCTGCTGGATTTGTTGAAAGAAAAGGGATTTGACATCAGCGGGATTTATACGGACTGCGGAATAGAGATCTTTGACAAGGATACGCAGGGAACAGATTCCGGCGGTTCCGGCTGCGGCTGCAGCGCAATTACTATGAGCGCGCATTTTCTGCCGCATATTGAAAAAGGCGTTTTGAAACGGGTGTTGTTCGTGCCGACCGGAGCGCTGCTCTCTACGGTTAGTTTCAATGAGGGACAGAATGTTCCGGGAATTGCTCACGGAGTTGTTTTGGAATACGAGGAATAGAGGAAAGGAAACGCGAAAATGGATTATGTAAATGCATTCTGGGTAGGCGGGGTGATTTGCGCCCTGATTCAAATATTGATGGAAAAGACAAAGCTTATGCCAGGGAGAATTATGGTAATGTTGGTGTGCGCCGGTGCAGTATTAGGCGCAGTCGGCGTTTATCAGCCTCTCATTGACTTTGCGGGAGCAGGGGCGAGCGTGCCGCTTCTGGGATTTGGAAATACACTGTTCAAGGGCGTAAAGGAAGCGATTGAAACGGATGGCTTTTTAGGAATTTTTATGGGCGGATTTACGGCAAGCGCCGTAGGAATCTGTGCAGCGCTTGTATTTGGCTATCTGGCATCCCTTATTTTTGAACCGAAAATGAGGAAATAAATGGAAATGAATAAAAAAGTGAAATACGTCCACAATATAAGTGACTGGGAAAATACCCATACCTGTATGTACTGTAAAATCAGACACAGGAAAAAGGAAAAGGAGAAATGACCATGAAAAAGTTTAGCAAATTACTGGTTGCGGCAATGCTTGTGCTGGCATTAGGCGTAACGGCAGCGGCCTGCGGAAAAAATAACGCAGACAAAAACAACAATGGCAACAACAGCAATAACAATTCTGTTACAGACGGAACAGACGACAAAAACAACAATCAGAATAACAGCACCAATGACAACAATGATAATGCCAACGGAGACGGGAGCGTGACAGACGATATTAAGGACATGGGAGAAGATGCTGTAGACGGTATTGAGGATATCGGTGATGATGCAGCGGATGCAGTGGACGACGCCGGAAATGATGTGAAGGATGCACTGGACGGTACCGAGGGAATCAACGGAGCTGCTACGGAAAACAATAATACAACGAATAATAACACTACGAACGGAAATACCACGAAAAATAATCCATAACAGTTGCATATCTTGAAGAAATGGATGGGTTAAAAAACCGGAGAGTATGTTCTCTCCGGTTTTTGTGGGTTCTTTTATTTGTCATCAATGCTATAGTTCGGCGCTTCCTTCGTAATATGGATGTCATGCGGATGGCTCTCTTTTAATGAAGCAGCGGAAATCTTTACAAATTGACCATTCTGTTTCAATTCTTCAATCGTCGGGCAGCCGCAGTAGCCCATACCGGAACGGATTCCGCCGACTAACTGGAAGACGGTATCTTCTACATTGCCCTTGTATGCAACACGCCCTTCGACGCCTTCCGGAACGAGCTTTTTCGCATTCTCCTGAAAATAGCGGTCTTTGCTTCCGTTTTCCATAGCGGCGAGGGAGCCCATACCGCGGTATACCTTGTATTTTCTTCCCTGATATAATTCAAAGGTGCCGGGAGCTTCATCACAGCCGGCGAACATGCTTCCCATCATACATACATTTGCGCCTGCAGCTAAAGCCTTTGTCATATCGCCGGAATATTTGATACCGCCGTCCGCGATAATCGGTATGCCGGATTCTTTTGCAACTTCATAACAGTCCATAATAGCAGTAATCTGCGGAACGCCGATACCGGCAACGACACGGGTCGTACAGATGGAACCCGGTCCGATTCCGACCTTCACAGCGTCTACGCCGGCTTCAATCAATGCCTTAGTGGCGGCTCCGGTGGCAACATTGCCTGCGATAACCTGAAGGGTAGGATAAGCGGCTTTGATATTTCTGACAGCATTTAAAATATTGAGAGAGTGCCCATGTGCGGAGTCTACAACGACAACATCTACATGGGCTTCTACCAGTGCGTCAATGCGCTCCATCATGTTTCCGGTGATTCCGACAGCCGCTCCACAGAGAAGTCTTCCTTGTGAATCCTTGGCGGAAAGCGGATATTTAATTTGTTTCTCGATGTCCTTAATTGTAATCAAACCTTTAAGATTAAAATCTTTATCTACAATAGGTAACTTTTCTTTTCTGGCTTTGGCAAGAATGGCCTTTGCCTCGTCTAACGTAATTCCTTCCGGAGCCGTAATCAGTCCTTCGGAGGTCATGGATTCTTTGATTTTTTTTGTGAAATCTGTTTCGAATTTTAAATCACGGTTCGTAATAATTCCGACTAACTTGCCGTTTTCGGTAATTGGAACACCGGAGATACGGAACTTGCGCATGAGATTTTCTGCGTCGAGTAATGTATGTTCGGGAGAAAGAAAGAATGGGTCTGTAATTACGCCGTTCTCAGAACGTTTTACCTTATCGACTTCTTCTGCCTGTGACTCAATAGACATATTTTTGTGGATAATTCCAATACCGCCTTGTCTTGCCATTGCGATTGCCATGCGGTGTTCTGTCACAGTGTCCATTCCTGCACTCATCATAGGAATGTTCAGTGTAACAGATTTAGTCAGATGCGTTGTCAAGTCAATCATATTTGGTGTTACTTCAGAGTATGCAGGAACTAATAACACGTCGTCAAATGTAATTCCTTCGCCGATAATTTTACCCATTTTCTTTTATCCTCTCTTTCACGTTTTGGTATGTTGTTAAAAAGGTTTTAATTTTTAGATTTTAGCAAAAAAAAAATAGGGTGTCAATGTCTGACAGCTTAGAAATGGATTTAAATTTAGTGAATAAACATTGGAGATAGGAGAGGGAAAAATGAAAATTTTGTGAATTATGTATAATTTTGGGGGAATTATCAGAAGATTCTAAATGAAAAATTGTGAAAAAGTGATTATATATTGACAAAACGGAAATATAAGAATAGAATAGAGAACGGTTCATATCAATTATTAAGGAGGAGACAAAGAGATGAATGAAGTAACTACGAAAATCAGCAAGTCTGGCTTAAAACGTTTCATGGCATTGTTTTTGAGCTTATGCTTATGCTTAACGATGGTTCAGATGGACGTTCTGGCTGGCACAAATGACGCAACGGTTCAGTCTGGAGAAGAAGTAAAGGATCCGACTACAGGAGAAGGCGTAATTGATCCGACTACAGGAGAAGGAGAGACTCCGGGAGAAGGCGTAACTGATCCGACTACAGGAGAAGGAGATGAGGTAAGTATTTCCTTATCCAATGTAACCCTTACCATTGTAGCAGGCAAGACAGCTACTATTACAGTAACAAAAGTAGCTCCGGAAGATGCAACAGTAGCATGGTCAAGCAGCAACGAAGCAGTAGCAACGGTAGTAAATGGTGTTATAACTGCTAAAACAGCTGGAAACACAGTAATTACTGCAACAGCAACCAAAGGCAATAAAACAGCAAACGCAACATGTAATGTGACTGTAACAGCAGCACCGACACCTACACCGACACCTACACCGAAGCCGCCTGTTGTTGAAAAGCCGGCTCCTGACAAAGTTACATTGAATACAGCTTCAGCAACTGTACCAAAAGGAAAAACCGTTGCTTTGACAGCAACCGTAACTCCGGCAAATGCTAACAATACTTCCGTAACGTGGACATCTTCTGATGACAAGATTGCAGCTGTAAACAGCACTGGCGTAGTAACCGGTAAGAAGGCTGGTCAGGCAACAATTACAGCAACAACTGTAAACGGTAAAACAGCAACCTGTAAGATTACAGTTGCAGAGGTAACATTGAATGCTAAGTCAACGGTAATTCAGGTTAAAAAATCTTCTTCAGCAGTAAAAGTGGCAACAAAGTATCCGGCAAATGATAAGGTAGCTTCTTATGTATCATCTAATACGAAGATTGCAACTGTGAATAAGAAGACCGGAAAAGTTACTGGTAAGAAAGTCGGAACTACAACAATTACTGTAACTATGAAGAGCGGCGCAACAGCTACATTCAAAGTTAAGGTACAGAAGGGCAAGGTTGTTACAAAGAGCCTGAAGTTCGCAGCAAAGAACGTAAGTGTAGTGAAAGGAAAGAAAACAACTCTTTCCGTTACAAGAAATCCGATTTCTGCAACAGAGAAGCTTACATATACTTCTTCAAACAAGAAGGTAGCTACAGTTGATAAAAAGGGAAAAGTAACCGGAAAAGCATATGGAACAGCAAAGATTACAGTAAAATCTAAGAATGGTAAAAAGGCGACCTGCACAGTAAAAGTAGTGCCGAAAGTTACTTTGAAAAAGACAAAAGCAAGTATCAAAGTAAACGGAACAACAACAATTGCAGTAAAGTCATTGATTAAGGGCGATAAGGTAAAATCTTACAAGTCGGCAGATTCTAAGATTGCAACTGTAAATAAGAAGGGTAAAGTTACCGGTAAGAAAGCCGGAACAACAACAATTACAGTAACGACGAAAAAAGGTGGAACCGCAACATTTACGGTAACAGTACAATAGTAAATGTCAGTATTTATCCGGCGTCAGAGTGAACTGACGCCGGATTTTTATGGAGAATGGCTATGAAGAAAAAGAAAGCAAAGGTAAGTATCATGGAGATTATGCAGGAGCATGTCACGAGTCTGTATGTCGCAATTATGCTCTTGATTTTCCCACTTTTTTACAGAAATAATTATATAGATATATTGCGGGCGAAAAGGGATTTTTATTTCACGGTAACTTTCTTTTTTCTTGGAATGATGGTTCTTTTGGCCTTGTTTGCTATTTTGGAACGCGGGAAAGGAAATTCGCCTTTCACAAAAAAACTGAATATAAAATCCGCACTGTTTCTTTTTCTGCTTCTGGCAGTTGTAATATGGCTGATAGGAGGTTTTGGGAGCGGACATCTGACGGATGCTTTCTGGGGGGAAACAGGACGGTATCTTGGAATTATGGTGTATCTTTCCGGAGCGGCAGTCATGCTGATTCTGGCAAGATTCCTGAAGTGGAGCGCATTTCTGACCTGGGCATTTCTTCTTGGGGTTTCCGGCGTTTATCTCCTGCAGATACTGAATGAATGGCAGATTGATATTCTGGGAATGAAGGAAAATCTCGCAACGGATCAGTATTCTATTTTCATCGGTACAATCGGAAATTTGAATTTTAATGCGGCTTTCAATAGTATCACAGTGGCAGCTCTCATGGTACTTTTCTTGAACAGTAAAGAGAAGATATCAATGTGGATATATGCAATCGTACTGTTTCTTGGGTTTACGGGGTCTTTTTGCTGCCGAAGCGATAGCGCATTTTTAGGAATCGGGGCATCGTTTCTGGTGATTTTGGGCCATGTTTTTCTTCAGAAGAAGAAGTTGGACAAGGTCTGGATAGAGGGAGCGGTTTTCTTATTGGCGTTAGGTGTAACGGCTCTGTTTTATACGCTGTTCCGTAAGAACGCATATACGTTTGACGGCGTTATGCAAGTGGCTTTGAATGGGAAATTGCTTGCGGTCATGGCAGCATTTCTGGTTCTGTGCGCATTGGTCTGGAGATGGGTGAAGGACAAGGATAAGTTATATCTTTGGCTGGGAAGAGTCTATTGGGGGATTCTTCTTATCTGCGCTTTGGCGTTTTTCACGGTTTTCGGCATGGCTAATATAGGGAAAGCGGGCGAAACGGGATGGTTAGCAAAGTTTCGGTACAATGATGCATGGGGGAGTAACAGAGGGTATGTCTGGAGCCGGTCGTGGCAGCTTTTCTTTAAGCTTTCACCCGAAAAGAAAGTCTTTGGATGTGGAATCAATTGTTATTCTTATCTCATGAATGAGCATTTTGGAGAGGAAGCGCGTGCGCTGTATATGGCAAAATACATAGATGCGCATAATGAATATCTTCAGATGCTTGTGACAACGGGAATCGCTGGCTTTATCGGATATTTTGGCATGATATTGACGGTGCTGGCAAAGAGCGTCCGGAGCGTGGCAAAAGATGAACGGGCGCTGTTGGGAATTGTTGGAATTGCAGCATTTTTGGCACAGGGGATTGCAAATAGTTCGCAGATTACCATTCTTCCGTTTGTGTTTATCGGGTTGGGAATATACTTAAGTATCCTGCGGAAAAGTCAATAACCGGTATTCACTTTTTTTTCAAGTTGTGGTATTCTTAATCAAGGGCAACGGAGCCGCTTACGGGTGGACGTTGCCCTTTTTTAAAAGAAAACCTTTGTAATCAAGAAGAAAAGGAGCAGTGAAATGGAATTTCGTCCATGTATTGATATTCATAATGGGAAGGTAAAACAGATTGTCGGCGGAAGCTTAAAGGATGATGACAATAAAGCGAAAGAAAATTTTACAACGGATGTAGACGCATCTTTTTTTGCGGAATATTATAAGAAGGACGGCATAAAGGGGGGGCATATTATTCTGCTCAATCCTGTGGGCAGCGAATATTATGAGGCGACAAAAGAGCAGGCGGTTCATGCGCTGATGGCATATCCCGGGGGGCTTCAGATAGGCGGAGGAATCAATGATGGGAATGCGGCATATTTTTTAGAGCAGGGAGCGAGCCATGTAATCGTCACCTCTTTTGTGTTCTCGGATGGCAGGGTGAATTATCAAAATCTTGAAAAACTGCTTGCAGCGGTGGGAAGGGAGCGTCTGGTGCTGGACTTGAGCTGCCGGAAAAGAGATAATTCATATTATATCGTGACAGACCGCTGGCAGAAATTTACGGAAGAAAAAATTACGCTGGAACTGTTGGATAAGCTCAGTGGTTTTGCGGATGAATTTTTGATACATGCGGTAGATGTGGAAGGGAAGGCTTCCGGCATTGAGACAGAGCTTGCGGCGATGTTAGGCGAATGGGGAAAGATACCTGTGACCTATGCCGGCGGTGTGGGCAGCTTTGAGGATCTGCGAAGGTTAAAAGAGGTCGGGATGGACAGGTTACATGTGACAATCGGAAGCGCACTGGATTTGTTCGGAGGCACGATGGGATATCGGAAAGTCTTGGAATTTGTAAAAGGAGAGGAAGTTTAATGAGCAAGTATACAAAGCAGGATATTATACGGTTTGTAGAGGAAGAAGACGTTGAATTTATCCGTCTGCAGTTTACGGATATGTTCGGGACATTAAAGAATGTGGCAATCACTAAGAGCCAGCTTGGCAAGGCGTTGGATAACCGGTGTATGTTCGACGGGTCGTCTATTGAGGGATTTGTCCGTATTGAAGAGTCGGATATGTATCTGCATCCGGATTTAGATACTTTTTGTATTTTTCCCTGGAGACCTCAGCAGGGCAAGGTGGCGCGGATTATCTGCGATGTTTACCGCGCGAATGGTGAGCCGTTCGAGGGAGATCCGCGTTATCTGTTGAAGAAAGAGATTGCGCGTGCGAAAGCATTGGGCTATTCCTTTCATGTGGGACCGGAATGTGAGTTCTTCTTGTTCCATGTGGACGAAAACGGTCAGCCGACCACGATTACGCATGAAAAGGCAGGGTATTTTGATTTGGGTCCGATTGATTTGGGTGAGAACGCCAGACGCGATATGGTGCTGACATTAGAGGATATGGGCTTTGAGATTGAAGCGTCCCATCATGAGGTGGCTCCGGCACAGCATGAGATTGATTTTAAATATGATGAGGCATTGGCGACGGCAGACAATATTATGACCTTTAAACTGGCGGTAAAGACGATTGCAAAACGGCATGGGCTTTTCGCAAGTTTCATGCCGAAGCCAAAATACGGAGTCAATGGTTCGGGAATGCATATCAATATGTCTCTTTCTAAAGAAGGAAGAAATATTTTTGATGCGCCGCAGGGCGAGCAGGGCTTGAGCAGGGAGGCATATTATTTTATCGGGGGATTGATGAGGCATGTGAAGGGAATGACAGCAATCACCAATCCGTTGGTAAATTCCTACAAACGGTTAGTGCCGGGTTATGAAGCTCCGATTTACATTGCATGGTCTGCGACAAACAGAAGCCCGCTGATTCGTATTCCGGCGTCCAGAGGGGAGGGAACCCGGATTGAACTGCGCTGTCCGGATCCGTCTGCGAATCCCTATTTGACACTTGCCGTTTGCCTTGCGGCAGGATTAGACGGAATTGAAAATCAGATAACTCCGCCGGGGGAAGTGAAGGAAAATGTGTTTGAGATGCGCCTTTCCAAGAAAGAACAGCTCGGTATTGAGTCTCTTCCCGCAGATTTGGGAGAAGCGCTTAAGGAACTCGAAAAAGACGAATATCTGAAGGAAGTTCTGGGTGCGCATATTTCAAAAAAATATGTGGAAGCAAAGAGAGCGGAATGGATGAACTATCGCACACAGGTAACAGCGTGGGAAATCAACGAATATTTATACAAAATTTAAAATAGTATTGCGAGAAGTGTGAAGTTTGGAAGTAAAACTTCCAAAACTGCATGGATGGTGTGAAAGGCACACCGGAAAGAGGAAAAATGGTACTATAGGAGAAAAGTTTTGATTAATATAATTGTTGCATTCCCTAAGTTGGAAAATGCGAAAAGCATAAAAAGAATATTGATAAGAAGCGGATTTTCTGTAGATGCGGTAGCAACGACCGGAGCGCAGGCGCTGCAGTCTGCCAATGCCTTAGACGGCGGCGTTCTGATTTGCGGTTCCCGGTTTGCGGACATGATGTATCAGGAATTGTATGAATATCTGCCCGCACATTTTCAGATGCTTTTAGTTGCATCTCCCGATGTCTGCAATGAAAGGAGTATCAGCGGCTTGATGTGCCTTGCTATGCCGCTTAAGGTACATGAATTGGTGCATACTCTGGAAATGATTTCTTATTCCATTTCCAGAAAAAGGAGGAAGGGGCGGGAGAAGCCCGGAAAACGCAGTGAGGAGGATGAAAAGCTGCTAACCCGTGCAAAAGGTCTTCTTATGGAACGGAATGGTATGACTGAGGAGGCGGCGCATCGATATATCCAGAAGCGAAGTATGGATAACGGTACGGGACTGGTAGAAACTGCGCAGATGATACTTAGTCTGATGAAGTAAGGAAATGTTGAAAAGGTAAAGGTTTTGTGGTACTGTAATGGTTGTAAAAGAAGGTGCAGGAGTAAGACGGGCTAGATATAATAGCAGCATGATAGATGCAGAGTTGCTTGTGAAGGACGAAAATTATGATAATCTTCCGGAAAGTTATGTGATATTATATATTTGAACGGAGCATATCGTGATGATAGTCCGATAAGGAAACTTATGCATGATTTTTCGTGTAGGAATCCAGACGATATGTATTACAAAGTGTTAGCGGAACAGGTAAGGTATTATAAAGAGGATGTGAAAGGAGTAGAAGATATGTGCCAAATTATGGAGGATTTGATTGATAAAGAAAAGAGAGAGGAAAAAATTTTGATGATAATTAAAATGAAAAAAATGGGGAAATTCAGCAATGAGGATATTGCAGAGGTAACAGGGTTCACTGTGGAAGAAGTGGAAGCAATAGACGAACAAAATTTAATAGCTTCATATTAAAAAATAGAATTGCCAGACCTTATACTGCCCGAATGGGCTGATTGCAAGAAATAGAAATAGAGAAAGAGAAAAGAGGAAAAAAGCATGTATCAAGTAAACGACAATTATCAGAAACTGCCGGGAAGCTATCTTTTCAGTACGATTGGCAAAAAAGTCAATGCATTTACAGAAGCGAATCCGGAGAAAAGCATTATCCGTCTCGGAATCGGGGATGTAACACAGCCGCTTGCGCCTGCAATTATCGAAGCATTGCATAAAGCTGTGGATGAAATGGCAAATGCAGAGACATTTCGTGGATATGCGCCTGATTTAGGCTATGAATTTTTAAGATCTGCAATTGCGAAAAATGACTATGAGGCAAGAGGCTGTAACATTACAGCGGATGAAATTTTTGTATCGGATGGCGCAAAGAGCGATTCAGGAAATATTCAGGAGATTTTCTCTGTAAATAACAAAATTGCAGTGTGCGATCCGGTTTATCCGGTTTATGTGGATTCTAATGCGATGGCAGGAAGAACGGGAACCTACGACATGGCGGCTGAGAAATGGAGCAATGTGATTTACATGCCATGCACAAGAGAGAACAATTTTGTACCGGAATTCCCGAAAGAGACGCCGGATATCATTTATTTGTGCCTTCCGAACAACCCGACCGGAACTACAGTTACCAAAGCGCAGCTTCAGGAGTGGGTGGATTATGCGAATAAGGTTGGCGCAGTGATTATTTACGACGGCGCTTATGAGGCGTACATATCCGAAGAAGATGTTGCGCATTCTATTTATGAGTGCGAAGGGGCAAAGACTTGTGCCATTGAGTTAAAGAGCTTTTCCAAGAATGCAGGATTTACCGGCGTGCGTCTTGGCTATGCCGTAGTTCCCAAGGAGCTGAAATGCGGTGAAGTATCCTTGCATAGCATGTGGGCAAGACGGCATGGAACCAAGTTCAACGGTGCGCCATATATTGTACAGAGAGCTGGCGAGGCGGTCTATTCCGAAGCAGGCAAGGCACAGCTTAAGGAGCAGGTGGCTTATTATATGAAGAATGCTGCGACCATTAAGAACGGTTTACAAGATGCCGGATACGAGGTATATGGCGGCGTTAATGCACCGTATATCTGGTTAAAGACGCCGGAGAAGATGACCTCATGGGAGTTCTTTGATTATTTACTGGAAAATGCCAATGTGGTCGGAACGCCGGGTTCGGGATTCGGTCCGAGCGGCGAAGGATATTTTAGATTGACTGCGTTTGGAAGTTATGAGAATACAGTTGCGGCTTTGGAGCGGATTAAAGCGCTGTAAAGAATAAGTCTGTGGCAAATGTCACATGAGAAAGCTTCCGGTATGGACAAGTTCTGTACCGGAAGTTTTAAGTTTTGGGCATCACTGCTTCCGGTCTTAGATACAAAAAGGATACAAATTCATCCTATCATATAATTTGGGGCAGTGAGAGCCGCCAGGGGAAGTAAGGAGAAATTTATCATGATTCAGATATTGATTGTAGAGGACGAAAAGCCGATTTCGGATTTGATACGCTTAAATCTGACGAAAGCGGGTTATGGCTGTACCTGCGCATATGACGGACTAGAAGCGGCAGACATTTTGGAAGAGCAGAGCTTTGATTTGGTTATTCTGGATATCATGCTCCCGCATGTCGATGGATTCGAGCTGATGGAATATATTCGTTCGTTGAAAATCCCAGCAATTTTCCTGACGGCAAAATCTTCGTTGGAGGATCGGGTAAAAGGGCTGACGTCTGGTGCAGAAGACTATATGGTAAAACCATTTGAAATTGTCGAACTCTTGGCAAGGGTCAATATTGTGCTCCGCAGATATCATAAGGCGGGGCAGCTTCTGACATTTGCAGATATTGTAGTAGATGCGGAAAACCAAAAGGTGACGAAAGCGGGAAAAGAAGTGATACTTACGCCAAAGGAGCTGGGGCTTTTGATTCTGTTGATGCGCAACCGCAATATTACGCTGTTCCGGGAGCGTATTTACGAAGAAATATGGGGAACGGAATATTCTGTAGAATCCAGGACACTGGATTTGCATATCCAGCGGCTTCGCAAAAAGCTGGATTTGAAGGATGCGATAAAGACCGTTTTTAAAGCCGGGTATCGGTTGGAGGAGGCACATGAAGTTTCGGTATAAGGTCTTATTGACAAATCTGATTTTGCTGTCTCTAAGCCTGTGGTTAGTGGGTTATTTTATGATCCGCAAAAACTTTGAGCTGGCGCAGAATACGCAGCTAAGGAATGCGATCGTGGAGAATAATCTGGTTCAGTCCTCGGTGGAATATGAGCTTCTTCAGATGATAAATAATGGAAATGTGCGCATTTCGGAATCGCTTTCTGAAATAGCGGAACGTGTGATGGGAGGAATGTTCGTAGAATCCTCCTCGCTTTATGTGAGGTATGCAGACGCTTACGTGTATTCCAGTGATGGGGAGGAAGCACATATTAGTGAATCACTTTTTGAGGAATTGGATGTCGGGGGAAAAAATTATATGATATGCAGGGAGAAAGAACAGTATTTTATCTATGTTACCTCTTATAGCAATGTAGATAAACGGCAGCTCTGCATTATCAGTAAACAGGAAGCATCGGACGCTTATAATATGCTGGAAGAACAGATTCAATATTTCCGCATGCTTACTTTGGGCATTGTGCTCTCGGCTTCCGTTCTCATGTATCTGATCAGTATGCTTTTGACCAGACCGTTGGAGAAGCTGAATCAGGTGACGGGGGAAATTACGGCGGGGAATTATGAGATTCATCTGAAGGCTGCCGGCAGGGATGAAGTAGGCCAGTTGGCGGAAAATGTAAATGTGATGGCAGGTGCGATCAGGGAACGCGTGGAGGAATTAAATGATATGATTCACCGCAGAGAACAGTTCGTTGCGGATTTTACGCATGAGATTAAGACGCCGATGACCACCATCATCGGATATGCCGATATGCTGCGCTCAATGGAGCTTTCCAGAGAAGAGCTGATGATGGCGTCGAATTACATTTTCTCGGAAGGGAAACGCTTAGAAGCAATGTCGGGCAAGCTGTTTGAGCTGATTTATCTGAATCGGCATGAGATAGAAAAAACACCGGTCCATACGGATGACTTGCAAAGAGAACTGCTCCGGATAGCGGTTCCGATACTGGAAAGAAAGCAGATAGAGTTAAAGGCGGATGTTGAGCCGGCAGTGGTTATGGGCGACAAGGAGCTTTTGATTACGGTCTGCATGAATCTGATTGACAATGCAAGAAAGGCGTCGGAAGAAGGCTCGGTTATTGAGCTGATCGGGAGAAGCTGTAAGGATGGAGAAATATTGGAAAATGACTGTAAACCGGTTTACTCCTTGAGGGTGACAGATTACGGAATCGGAATGTCGAAGGAGGATGCGGCACATATCTGCGACGAATTCTATATGGTGGATAAATCCCGTTCACGTAAGGAAGGCGGCGCAGGGCTTGGTCTGTCGCTTACCGCATTGATTATAAAGCGGCATCAGGCAGTTTTGCAGGTAGAGAGTGTACAAGGAGAAGGAACAACAATGAGGGTGATTTTCTATGAAACGAAATAAACGGTTCTCCGGAAAAAGAAAATATGTCTATCGGATTCTGTGCGGTCTGATCTTGGCTCTTGCATTAGTCGGAACGCTCCTGCCGGGACAGTTGCTGTTCTGGCAGAGTGAGAGGGAATTGTCTCTTGTGGCGGCAGCTCCTGCAAAGTATTATTCTGCGGCAAATATGGCGATTGCCCGCAACGCATCCGCACAGCTCGGAACTTATCAGAAACTGCAGCTAATTACCGGAAGGTGGGAGAGCGCCATCCGCGAAGCTGCGTCCTATGAGCGGACAATAGCAGCTTATGAAGCAGTACAAATGGCAAAAGAACAGATGGAGACGCTCTACCAAGAAGGACACTATCCTGTCAGCCTGCAAACCGACTATGGGAATTGGTATACATGGGATGCAAAATTTTATAAGGCGGTGGATACAACCTTTGATACGTATGCCGCATACTATTGGGATATTTCGTTTCATAAATATGACGGCGTGGACAGCCATAGGGTGTGTATGCTGGAGGACGGTACGATTTTTCTTCTGGAAGCGGAAGTAGAAGGGGAGTTAGATGTGAGCGGTCTGCGCAGAAACCGGATTCCGGTTCTGCTGCGGCAGGATTCCGAAGATGAAATCGAAACGGTAAAGCTTGCCATACCGGAGCAGAGTCTGTCAAATTATCTGACGTTTCCCAATACCGATACATCAGAGCTGCAATGGATGGCGCTGGCGCAGGCGGACTTGGTGGAGGAAAGCTATTATGTGATACAGGCGTTTTCTGCACGCCGGTATTTGCTTGGGCTTTGTCCGGTGGATTAGATGTTTGTTCTGACACGTTTAATATGACATATATCTTTATAATATTTTGAAAACCTTGACACAACAATCAGTGATTTTGAAACGATATGATATCGGCAAAACAGGAAATCTTAAAAAAGGTATCCTGTTTTTTTTACCCAATTACAGGCAGATACAAGTTGTTTACAGCGCAGGGATAGTATTAGTCTATAAGGAACAGTGAACGAAGAGGAGAAAGGTACATGAAGAGAAAATTATTGATACAGTGTATCAGTATAGGATTGGCAGGCTGCTTATCTTTTGCAGGGTGTGCAGATAAAAATGTAAATTATGATATAGATGGAGCAACGGAAGCCGGACGGTTCCAAAGAGGAAAAACCGGAGTGAAGCAGTTTGCGGGCGCTGAGGCGTGGACGGACGAATGGACAGTGAAGACCTCGAAGGGGAATACGGCGGTGATTTCGATTGATGCAGATATCATTGTGCCTACGGCAGAGCAGATGTCTGTGTTAGAGGTGAAAGAAACGGGATATGATAAAAAATATAAAAAGAGTATGGTAAAACAGGTTTTTGATGATGAAGAAGTGTATTACAACGATATTTCGCATATGACCAGGAAAGAGCTGGCAGAGCTGCGCGCTGAGTGCAAATTATTGTATAAGGCTAATAGCTGGGATTTGGCAAATCTGCAGTTGAAAGAAAAAATGAAGGAATGTGATGCTGCGCTGAAGGAGGCGAAGGATACCTATACACTGGCTGAAGATTTTTCAATGAATGAATATTGGGGAAAACGTGCAGGGATTCCATATAAGCTAAGTTTTATGGAAGATCAGCGTTTTACGGAAGAGAGCATGGTGATTAGCAGAAGAAACAAGAGCATGATTATTTCGCCGAAGGATGTCTATCAAGTTTGTCCGCAGAAATTCCGTGAGACAGAAAATTTGACATATGAGGCTTGGGATTGGGAGTTACACGGCATTATGACAGAAAATTTATGCAAACTTTCTGAGGAAGAAGCAAAGAAAGAAGCGCAAAGCTTCGTGGATGATTTAGAATTGGGGGATTTAGCCTATGCCTATTCAGAGTTTTTGGTTTGGGGGGATAAGGTAAAGGAGTCGGAGTGGACTGCAGAGGGCTATGTGTTATATTTTGGCTTTGGTATTGACGATATGGCTTTTATGGAATATGGAACAGAAGAGGATTACTGGAATTTTAATACGAAGCGGAAAGAAACGGAGGCATCACAGTATTCGCTAAATGCACGCGTGGCAGTTCATGTGACCGACGCTGGAGTGATTGGGGCAAAGGTATTTAATCCGGTCGAAGCAATTAGCGTTTCAAAGGGGGTGGAGCTTTTGGCATTGGAAGACATTCAAGGCATTATAAAGGAACAACTGACAAATCATATGGGATTTTTCCGCTTTACTTTCCCGATGAGTGGCAACACGATTGAATTGAATGAAATGGAATTGATTTACTTTCGGATGAGAGATGGAAAGAAGCTGGGATGTTACAGCTATGTACCGGCATGGAGACTTGCCTATGTGTTGAGGGATGGAAGCAGGAGAGTTGATAGTATTCAAAATCAGGTATTGATTAATGCAATTGATGGTTCAATGATAGATTTTTTTGAAGAGACATAGGTACTGTGAAGAGGAGAATGGTACATGAAGAGACAACTATTGGTACGGTGTATCGGCATGGGATTGGCGGGCTGCTTGTCTTTGGCAGGGTGTGCAGATAGAAATGTAAATTATGATATAGACGAAGCTGAAGAAGCCGAACAGTCACGGGGAGGAAAAAACGGAGCGGAGCAGCTGACAAATCATCTTGGAATCTTTCGTTTTTCTTTTCTGGCATCTATCGGCAGCACAGTGGATTTAAATGAAATGGAATTGATTTATTTTCGGATGAGAGATAGGAAGAACCAAGGATACTACAGCTATGTTCCGGCATGGAGGCTTGCTGATGTGGTAAGGGATGTAAGTGGGAGGATTACTGGTATTAGTAATCAAGTATTGATTAACGCAATCGACGGTTCGGTTATAGATTTTTATGAGGAGGTATAGGAGAAAATGAGAAGAGAGATAAAAAGAAAATATGCATATGGGCTGCTTTTGTGCCTTAGCGTGAACCTGCTTGCAGGCTGCAAAGAGAAAACGGTGGATTACAGTATGGAAGGTGCGACAGAGAGCGCACAGAAAGAAAACAGCGTAAGCAATACAGTCAGCAGAGGGAAGAAGGGGCTGAAGCAGTTTGCGGATGTGAAGTATTGGAAAGAGAGTTGGACACGGGTAAATGAGGAGGGAGAGGAGTCCGGGGGATATGTGGAGGTAGATATTTCTGTCCCCGATGTGGAACAAATGTTTGTCGCCGAGGTAAAAGAATTAGAGCTTGATACGGCATATAAGAAACAATTGACAGAACGTATCTTTAGAGATGGGGAAATTTATTATGGCGATGTTGAATATCTTCCGAAGAAGGAACTAGAGGAACGGCGTGAATATTGTGAGGTGATGCGGCAATCCGGTTCTGAGGATGGAACGGATTGGGAGAAAGAGCTTTCCATCTATGAAGAGGCGCTGAAAACAGCGGGGGAAACCTATACGCCGGCAGACGGGTATGATGCCGCGGCGTATCTGGGGACATATGCGGGGGAGTCCTATGAGCTGTCCTTTTTGGAGTATGATGTGGGTGAGGTTCCGGATAAGATGGCGGAGTATCAGCAATTCCGCAATCGTCCATTTGTGAAGAGCGCGGGGGATCAGAATGAAGATGGTTTTGTCATATGCTGCCGCTGTAAGGAGATTTTATTTACGGCAAAGGATTTATACCGGTTCTGCCCTGAGGAGGTAAAAGCAGTTGAGAACTTAAACTATAAAGCTTTGGAGCGCAATTTGGCAGTAGAGAACAGGTGTAAGCTTTCGGAGGAAGAGGCGAGAGAGCAGGCAGAGAGCTTTCTAAAAGAGCTGAAGCTGGAATATCCCGCATATGTCTATGCAGAGCCGCTTGGCTGGCGGACCGGTGCGGATACAGGAAACGATATGGCTGACTATGTGGCGGATGGTTATGTGTTCCTCTTTGATGCAGGGATAGATTCTGTGTCATTTACGAGATACGGAACACAGGAGACGGATCGGTATTTCAGTAGGAAGAAGGGCGCGGAAGAGATACGGTATTCTATGAAAGCCCGTCTGGAGATCTATATAAACGATAAGGGTGTTATCGGAATGAGGGGCCAGAATCCAGTAGAAACGATTGGTGTATCAGAGGAAATTGAGATGCTCCCAATAAATGTGATTCAGGAGATCATGAAGGAGCAGATAGAATTGGATGATTTCTCTGGCACACGTGATAGTCTGGAACTTATTTATTTGAGAATGAGGGATAAAGAGCATGAGGGGTATTTTAGCTATGTTCCGGTTTGGAGGATGGCAGATGTCTGGTTCCGGGGTGGGGACGGGTATGCGGATGTGTATACGAACCCGATATTGATCAACGCAATCGACGGATCGGTCATAGACTTTTATGAGGAGGCATAAAAGGGGCAAATGAAAAGAGGGATAAGAAAAAAATGTGTGTATGGGCTGCTTTTGTGCCTTAGCGTGAACCTGCTTGCAGGCTGCAAAGAGAAAACGGTGGATTACAGTATGGAAGGAGCGACAGAGAGCGCACAGAAAGAAAACGGCGTAAGCAATACGGTCAGCAGAGGGAAGAAGGGGGTAAAGCAGTTCGCGGATGAGCCTGCATGGAGAGAGTACCTGAGGGCGGAAAATGCGAAAGGGGAAGAGGTGGAAGTAGATGTGGGATGGGACAATGTTACCGTTCCGGATGCAGAGGAGATGTACGTCGTAGAGGTGCAGGAGCCGGTGTTTGATGCATCGTATAAGAAGCGGTTGGCAGAGTGCATTTTTGGAGATGCGGAAATTTACTACAATGATCTTGCGCATCTTCCAGTAAAGGATATTGAGGAACAGCGTGAAAGCTGTCAAGAGGTATATCGGTTGGCGGAAGAAAGTCAAAGGATTATTTATTCTGATATGGTGGGGCTTGCGAATCAACATCAATTTGAACTGGAAAATGTAGAGGGCTGGAAAGATATTGATGCAGAAAATGTGAAGGGCTGGAAAGATGCTTTAGAGCAGGAGCTTTTGCGTTACGATAGTGCGTTAGAGACGGCAGGTACGGTCTATACGCCGGTGAGTGAATATGATGCCAATGAATATCTGGGTACGTATTCCGGAATTGCTTATCAGTTGTCCTTTTTGGAGAGTGAGCGTGTCAGAGAGAGGGATGATGATCCTTACGGCAGTGAGAGCAAAGCGGACTGCTTTATAAACTGCCGGGGGAAAGAGATTTCATTTTGTGAGAAAGATATTTATCAAATCTGTCCCGATGAGGTAAAAGAGGTCGGGGGCTTATATTATAAGAGTGTGAGAATGGACATCGCTAATGGATTTCCACCCGAAAACCAATGCAGTCTTTCAGAGGAAGAGGCAAAAGAACTGGCACAGCGTTTTATAGAAAAGTTGAAACTGGACTACTCCGTGTATGATCATTCCGAGCCGCTTGGCTGGTGGACGGGGAAAGATTGGGGCGGAGTGGACGTGCAGTATCTCTTAAACGGTTATATTTTCTGCTTTGACGCAGGAATTGATTCTGTGTCATTTCCGCAGTTCGGAACGCAGGAAACAGACGGGTATTTCAGAAAGAAGAAAAAGAAATCGGAAGAATCACAGTATCTTATGAGAGCTCAGATAGAAGTCTATGTGAATGATAAAGGAGTAATCAGGATGCGGGCATATAATCCGATTGAGACACTTACTATTTCGAAGGGGGTGGATCTTCTTCCTTTGGATGCAATTAAGGGGATTATCATGGAGCAGGTTTCTGGACAGTTTGAAAGATTTCGTTTCAAGTTTACTGATGGCGCCGAAAAGTTCGATAGGATAAAGCAGACTGAATATGAATTTGTTGACTTGATGGATAAGATGGAGCTGATTTATTTCCGGGTCAGAAATAAGGCGGATAGAGGATATTACAGCTATATTCCGGTGTGGAGACTTTCAGGAATTCATTATGCGAGCGGTAAGATTGAGAATCAGGTACTTATCAACGCAATCGACGGATCGGTCATAGATTTTTATGACGAGGCATAGGAGGGCATGTATATGAGAGGAGAAACAAGAAAAAGACGTGTATGGCTTGGACTGGTTTTGTGTCTTAGTATGAATCTGCTCACAGGCTGTAAAGAGAAAACGATAGATTATGATGTAGACGGAGTTACGGAAAGTTCTACAGAAAATGGCAGCAAAAGCGCGGCACACGGCAACAGGAAGAAGGGGCTTGCACAGTTTGCGGACGCCAAGGATTGGTACGATGCTTGGACAGCGGCAGATGCGAAGGGAAATTGGGTAGATTTCCTCGTGGATGCGAAGATAAATGTTCCGGATGTGGAGCAGATGTCGGTCGTAGAGGTGAAGGAGCCGGAATTTGATTCTGCGTATAAAAAACAGATGGCGGAACGTCTCTTTGGAGACGGAGAAATTTATTACTATGATATGGCGCATCTGCCAAAGGCAGAGGTGGAGAAACGTCTGGAAGACTATTGGAAACCTAGTAGAGTGATAACCGCAGGAGAGTATGATGCACAGACGGTGAAGATAGAGATGGGTGCACGTACGCAGGAGGAGATAAATCAGGAGCTTTCATACTATAGGGAAACTCTGGAAGCTGCGGGAGATTCCTATGTACCGGTAAATGAGTATGATGTCGATGAATATCTGGGAACCTATGAAGGGAAATCCTTTGAATTGACTTTTATGGAGAGCGGAAGCGCTAAGTCAAATGATGCGGAAGTAATCTGCAGAAGCAAGGAGATTTTATTTCAGGCAAAGGACCTTTCTCAGTTCTGTCCTAAGGAAATAAGGGAGAGTGGTGATTTTAATCTAATGTATACAGCCATGGATGAAAATTTCGGTATATTGGAGAACCAATGTGCGCTTTCAGAAGAGGATGCAAAGAAACTCGCAGACCGTTTTGTAGACGAGATGGGAATGGATTATTCCGTAGATGCCGGTTCTATACAGCTTGGCTGGTGGAAAGGCGCGTCGGCTGGCATGGGACAGAATGAGGGAATTGATTTTATTGCGGATGGGTATGTATTTCTATATGACGCCGGCGTTGATTCCATATCGTTTACAAAGTGCGGAACGCAGGAGCTTGAACGGAATTTTTCTGAGAATAAGTCGGGGGAACCGCAGTATTTGATGAAAGCCCGCATGGAGGTTTATGTCAATGAAAACGGAGTCATTGGGATGAAAGCGCAGAATCCAATCGAAATAACGGGTATATTGGATAAGACAGAGCTTCTCCCGCTGGAGGCAATCCAGGGAATCGTGAAGGAGCAGCTTGCAGGAGATGTAAGTATGTTTCGTTTCGAGTCTAAGAAAGCTATAACGTTCAACGAAGCAGCGCTTGTCTATTTTCGTGTCAGAGATAAGGAGAATGCGGGATATTACAGTTATGTTCCGACATGGAGACTGGCTTTTGTTAAATACCATGATGCGGATGGGTACGCTACTTGGATAAATGAGCAGATTTTAATCAATGCAATAGACGGATCGGTCATAGATTTTTATGATGAGGCATAGGGGGAACAGATGTCTGTCATCGAAGTGCAGGAAGAATGGCTTGCGGCTTGTGAAGAAGCTATGGAGCAGGCCTCCGGTTCAGATTAATGCAGCGGTATTAATGAATGCGATAGATGGTTCTGAGATAGATTTGTACAACGAGATGTAGGGATTAACGCTGTCGACAAACCGTGATAGATTTTTATAGTGAGGTATGGAAAGAGATATGGGTAAAAAAACGATTGTGAAATGTATTAGTGCAGGGCTTGCGCTCTGCATTGGTGTGGGGCTTGTGACGGGCTGCAAAAACAAAACGGTAAATTACCGTGTGGATGGAGCGACAGAGAGCGCTCATGAGAATGGCAGCAATGGGAAGAAGGGAGTTGGGCAGTTTACAGATGCCTCGGCATGGCAGGATGAATGGACGGCGGTAAATACAAAGGGAAACGAGGTGGTGTTTTCGATTGATGCAGAGATTTCGCTTCCGGAGGCAGAGCAGATGTATGTCGTAGAGATGGAAGAGCCAAAGTTTGATGAAATCTATAAGGGGAAAGTAGTGAAACAGATCTTTGGTGGTCAAGAGGTTTATTATAGGGATCCTATATATCTTCCGAAAAAGGAGCTGGAAAAGGAACGCGCAGACATTGTGGCGCGTATGGATGTAGTGGAAGATGCAGAAGGCATGGAAGAATTAGAGAAAGAACTCCTGATGTATGATGAGCTGCTGGAAAAGGCAAAAGATACCTATACGCCAGTTACTGCTTATGATGAGGATTACTATCTGGGGGAACGTGACGGAGTATTCTATGAACTGTCTTTTGTGGGAGCTAATTATATAGATGGGGGAGGAATTGCAGACTTTACAATGAAGAGTGTTTCGCTTTCTCCGAAGGACATGGATCAGGTCTGCCCGGAGGAATTGAAGGGAAAGAATTGTCGATACTATCAGGCAATAAGTACGCATGGTTATATTGAAAATCAATGCGGGCTTTCCGAAGAGTCTGCATTAGAGATGGCGCGGCGTTTTGTAAAGGGACTGGAAATGGGATATTCCGTGTACACTTATTCTGTCCCGCTTTTATGGGTCGGTTACGGCACGGAGCCGGAGAATGGGACAGGGGACGCAAATGAGGTGGCAGACGGGTATGTATTCTATTTTGATGCAGGTATGGAGCAGATGTCTTTTACGTTGTTTGGAACACAGTATACGTATCAGAATTTTTTTGAAAAGAAGCGGGAAGATGAATATGGGCAGTATTCTTTGGGGGCTACGCTTAAGGTCTATGTCACGGACAAGGGCGTTATTGGGATGGATGCAGATAACCCGATAGAGATTACTGGGATTTCCGGAGAAACCGAGCTTTTGCCGCTGGATGCAGTGGAAGGGATTATGAAGGAGCAGATTACCGAACACTTCGGAAGCTTCCGTTTCATCTATACGGCAAATGACAGAAGGGTTGAATGCAATAAAATGGAGCTCATCTATTTCCGTGTCAGAGACAGGGAGAATCCGGGACATTACAGTTATGTTCCGGCATGGCGGCTTTGTAATATGCCTGGGTATAAGTATGAGAGCAGTAATCCATATAATATTTCTATCTGGAATCAGGTCTTAATCAATGCAATCGACGGATCCGTGATAGACTTTTATGACGAAGTATAGGAGGTGAAGGGATTGAGAAAGGGAACCGTTAAGCGGTGCTTTGGAGCAGGTCTCGTATTCTGTCTTGTAACGGGGCTTGTAACAGGATGCAGCAAGAAAGAGCAGACGGTGGATTATAACATAGAAGAGGAAACGGAAAGTGACCAGAATAATGCCAATAAGGGGAAGACGGGTTTGATTCAGTTTGCGTCTTCTACAGAGTGGAAAGACGAGTGGACGACGGTTAATACGAAGAAGAATGAAGTGCGGTTGACGGTGGAGGCATCTATTATCGTTCCGGATATAGCGCAGATGTCTGTTGTAGAGGTAGAAGAGCCGGAGTTTGATGAAGGTTATAAGAAACGTGTGGCAGAGCATATTTTCGAGGAGGGTGATATTTACTACAATGATATTTCACATCTTCCCAAAAAGGAATTGGAGGAGCTGCGTATTGCCTGCCAAGAGGCATATGATTCGTACTCGGGAACAGACGAAGATCAGAAAGAAGAATTGGAAAGGGAACTTTCCGATTATGATGAAGCGCTGAAAACGGCAAAAGATACTTATTCTCCGGTGGATACGTATGATGTGGACAAATATATGGGAGAACGTGATGGGATAACCTATGAACTGTTTTTTTCGGAGAAGGAAAGATGTTACGATGCTTGGGATAGATTTATAGAATGCAGGGGGAAGGAAATCGGTCTTACGGCTAAGGATATCCGTCAGGTCTGCCCCGAGGAGTTGAGCGAAGCCGTAAATCTGACTTATTGGACATCAATGGATGATATAACTGCCGAGAATCAATGTGCTATTTCTGTGGAGGATGCACAGAAACTGGCACAGAGATTCGTAGATAAGCTGGATTTGGACTATACAGTATGTGGTTCCTACCGACCGCTTACTTGGGCTGAGGTAGTAAATATGTATCAAGTCGAAGAAAGCTGCATTGTGGACGGATACGTTTTTTATTTTGATGTGGGAGTGGATGACTTATCTTTTGTGACATTTGGGACACAGGAGAATTACAGGACATTTAATAAAAAGAGGGATTCGGAGGAAAGCAGATATTTCATGAAAACCCGGATGGAGGTCTTTGTGACAGAGAAAGGCGTGATTGAAATGCGTGCATACAATCCGCTTGAGATTACCAGAATTTCAGGGGGCGTTGGACTTGCACCGCTGGAGGATATCAAGGCGATTATGAAGGAGCGGCTTACGGAGGATATCGGATTCTTCCGTTTGAAATATTCGGGGACAGACTGGATGCAGTTTAATGAGCTTGAGCTAATTTATTTTCGTATCAGGGACAAAGAAAGTCCGGGACATTACAGCTACGTTCCGACGTGGAGACTCGCTCATGTTTATGACAGAAAGGAAGTGGGATTATCCTGGGAGGGACATGACGCATACCGGATAGACCTTATCAGCCCGGTTCTGGTCAATGCAATCGACGGATCCGTGATAGACTTTTATGACGAAGTATAGGAAGGGGAAAGGCATGAAGAAAAACATCAGACCAATGTGGGTATTTGCCGGTATGGGACTGCTTTTGAACGGATGTATGTCTACGGGGCAGGAGGTTGTGACAATTGAACAGGAGCCCTACGAAAAGATTTCATATCAGACTGTGCAGGTAGAAAAGGGAGACTTAAATCCCAGCGTTACGTTGACGTTGAATGTAGAGGGATTTGAGCAGATTCAGTACAGTGCGACGAACCCGGAGCTTGAACTGGATAAAGTATATGTTTCGGTAGGAGACCGGGTAGAAAAAGGGGATACATTGGTTTCTTTCAAGTCAGACAGTATACAGCAGACGATAGAGGATTATGAGGACGAGAAAAAGCAGAAGCAGCTTCTGGCAGAACATTATCAGAAGCTAATGAGTGTTGATGGTTATGCAGACTATCGCTCGGATATCTCATTACTTCTGGAGGATATTGTAGTGGCGGATCTTTATATCGAAGAGGCGAAAAAAAAGCTGGAGGATTATCAGATTGTTGCGAAGGAATCCGGTACAATTACAAAAATCAGCGAATATCTGCGGGATGGATATTATATGCCGGGCAGAGATCTCTTGACCGAGGTGTGCGGAAACGGAAATTATTCAACGTCGACAAAATCGACGGAGGCGTTTACGGTAGGAGAAACCTATACCGCTGTTGCAGGGGTGGCGTCTTATGAGCTGCGTCTTGCGGATATTACAGATCAGGTTTTGACGTTTGAGCCGATTTCGGACATGTCGTCGCTATCGGAAGCGGATGAGCTTATATTGACGGTGGAAAAGCCGCAGCTAAAAAATGTCATCTATGTGGATGCTGATGCAGTCTGGAGCGTGGGGGGCGATGAGGATGTGCCAGAGACTTATTATGTCTTTCGGATAAAAGAGAACGGATATCGGGAGGCGGTATCAGTGACGGTGGGAGACCGGGTAAACGAATATATTGTGATTACGCAAGGGTTAAGTGAAGGAGAGAAGGTGACATTGAATTGAGAAAATTAAGGATACGCGCAGGAATACTGAGCGTGGTTCTGCTGACGGGAATGGTTATGTATACGGGGTGTGGAGCGGCCGGTTCCGCCGCTGTTCCCGAACTGATAGAGCCAGCGGCAGCCAATTCCTCCTATCGCCCGGTAGAGCTTGGTGAGATTGGTGAGACGAAGGTGATCTATGGGACAATCGTGCCAAAGGATTATTGCAGCTTTTATCATACGAATGCCGATATTTCGGAAATTACGGTAGAGGTCGGTGATTCCGTTGAGGAAGGTGAAATCGTTGCATATGCGAATACGGATGCGGCAAAAGAGGCTTTGGAGGAGCTGAATGCAGATCTTGCGAATGAGAATCAGAATTACAATATAAACAGCAGAATCACGCAGGCGAGGATTCATCAGATAGAAGTTGCGGAAATGGATGAAGGGGAAAGGGCAACAAGGCTTGCTACAGAGCAGGAAAACCAACGCTATGATAAGATGCTTCATGATTACCGTGTGGGTAAGCTGAATGAATCCATGGCAGAGCAGCAGGAAATCATTGAGGAAGGGACGCTTCGGGCAAGACATGCCGGAACTGTGTCCTATATCAAGAATACCGGAAAATCCACCAGTGCGGGAGCTTATGAAAATATCGTGATCGTGTCGGATCCGCAGGATACATGTATTGAGCTGGAAAAGACAATCGGGCAGTATGCTTATACGGATTACGAAGAGAAATTTATGAAGCTTGCAGGCGGGCGGTATGATGTGGCGGAGATTCCATACAGCTTGGACGAAACCATATTGGCGAAGGCGAGCAACCTTTACCCGAATGTCCGTATGGAATGTCCGGATGCAGGCGAGCTGCCGCTGGGCGCATCCTATCCGGTCTATTTTCAGAAGGAAAAGGTGAAGGAGGTTCCGGTTATCGGCCTGGATTCTCTGTACGGAGAGAAGAACGACTATTTTGTCTATGTAAAAAGGGCAGATGGAGGACGGGAAAAGCGTGCGGTGACAATCGGAGATTCTGATGACAACTATGCAGAGGTGACGGATGGGCTTACGGAAGGGGAACAGGTATTTTATGCATCTGATGCAAGAATGCCTGCAAAATATGAGGAATATACAGTAGAAATCGGGAATTATGAAATTGCAAATATATCAAGAAGCTATGACTTGGAAAACGAGCGGACTGTCTGGTATGATGCACCGTATGAGGGAACGATTGAGGAAATTGCGGTGAAAAAGGGCGCTGTGGTGGAAGAAGGGGAGCTTCTTTATGTGATTGACTCTGGAGTGGGCAAAGCGGCGCTGCGGAAAGCAAAGAATCAGATTAATCATGAAAATAAAGCATATGTGGAAGCGGTTGCGGATATCGACGAGAGGCTTGCCGTAGAAATAGACGAGGATATGCGTTCAATTCTCTCCTCGCAACGGGAACTTGAATCTGTGAATCATGCGTATCGTCTGAGAAAGCTTCAAAAAGAATATAACAGGATGGCAAAGAACAATGACGGAAACGGAAAGGTCAGCGTCTATGCAAGGCAGGGAGGAACGGTTTCGAATATTAACTTTTCGAGCGGTGATATAGTCACAACAGGAGCCCATGTGATTTCTGTCGGCGAAGCAGCAGGAAATAAAATTCTGGTGCAGATGAATTCGCTGATGCCGGATGAAAGGAATTATCCGGAAAATATTGCGGATTTCGGTGAAGAAATTACAATTACATTGGGAGAGACGGATTATACGGGACGTTGTATCGGTTGGGCGGCGCAGCCAAATAATGTGGATAAAGCATATCTGACTTCGGATGAAGATGGTGCATATTTATCCTTATCCTATGGGACAGATTCCGGTTATTCTGTTGGGGCATTTTTTGTAGAGATGGATGATGAGAGTTTCTATGAGAAGAAGTCAAATAGAGGCAAGGTAAGTTTTTTGTATATTTCCATGCAGGATGTGATTGTAATCCCGACTTCGCTTGTGCATGAAGAAACGAGAGCCGAGAAGCCGGCGCAGACATTTTACTATGTATGGCGCGTGATAGACGGGGAGCTAGTGAAACAATATGTTCTGGTAGATAAGTCTCTTTCTGGCGTGAATAAGACGGTAATTCTTTCCGGAGTAAAAGAACAAGATGTATTGGCAAGAGAAAAATAGTGGGAGGTCGGTGTTTTGCTGCAATTTGTACGACAGAAAATAAAAAATAAAAAATGGCTGAATCTGTGTCTGCTGGCAGGGATTTCTCTGTTGGCCGCCGTATTCACCTGTCACCCGATGTTTGAAGAAGGCGCCGGAAATCAGCTTTTGCAGACGGCGTTTGTAGATTATGCAGCGGAAGAAGGCAAGTTCCCTGCCATCATTGACCGCGAGAAGGTCTATGAGATGGAGGAGTATAAGGATACGCAGGCGCTCTATGATCAAATGGATAAATATGAGAAGAAGTGGCAGGAATACATAGCAGTAGATACCGTTGTATCCAGCCAGTCGCTGATGCTGCCCGGCAATGCAACGAAATCTGATTTCCGGAGCAGTAAAAGCTATTTGAATATTGGCTGTATTCGAAATATGGAGGAGCATATCGAGATTGTGGACGGCTGTTCCCTTGCAGAGAGTGAGGCAAAAGACGGTATATTCCCATGCATTATCAGTGAAAGCGTTATGGATGCTTATGATATGGTGGTCGGGGAAGAACTGGATGTAATTAAGGATAACAAAAAAATAGAATTTGTGATTGTCGGAATCATACGCCAGAGCTCTTACAATGACAATTACTGGAATCAGAGCCTGTCGGGATATGCAAAAACGCTTTTTGTATCAGAGGAGACGATGGATACTCTTTTGGCAGAACAACTGTTTACCGAGGTCACTGCCAGACAGCAGCTATTGTTAGATTATACACAGATGAATGGCGTACAGGTAGTAGAGTATAGGCGGTATCTTGAGCAATTTTTAGAGGCAGATCCGGCGCTTGCGACGAATTTTTTAGAGACGCTGCAAGACGTTGAGAAGCAGCAGCAGTCGGCAAGGTTAGTCCTTACTGTTTTAGAGCTGCCATGCGTCGTATTGCTGCTTCTTTTCATCTATATGGTATCTTCTCAGATATTGGGCGCCGAAGAAGGGGAAATTGCAGTGCTGCGAAGCCGGGGCGTCACCAGGAAGCAGATTATGCTTTTGTATCTCTTACAGTCTGTATGCCTTTCCGCTGTGGGAATTTTCGTCGGAACGTTTCTTGGCTATGTGATGTGTAAATGTGCGGCCGGAACCGAAGCGTTTTTACAATTCTCAGGAAAGGATGTCAGCCTTTACCGGTTTACCTTCTGGATGCTTCCTTACGGAGCAATTGCCTGCGTAATCGCAGTCTTATTTATGACTCTGCCGGTATGGAGGAGGGCGAAGCTTACGATTGTAGAGCAGAAGGGGATCAACCCCTATGCAAAGAAAACGCCGTTTTGGGAAAAATGCTTTTTGGATGTGATTCTGCTTGGAGTTTCGGCGTATCTCCTTTACAATTACAGTAAGCAGAGCGGCGAGCTTTCAATGCATATTATTGAAGGGGAAAGCATTGATCCGATGGTATTTCTCGATGCGTCGCTGTTTCTGTTTTCTTGCGGACTTGTATTTTTGCGTCTGACCAGATATCTGATTGCGGGCGTTGACCGGCTGGGCAAGAAGCATTGGAAACCTGCAATGTATGCTTCCTTTTTACAGATTCGCAGGACGTTCCACCGGCAGGGGTTTTTATCCATATTTTTGGTCATGACGATTTCGGGGGGCGTATATGACGCCAATATGGCGCGGACGATGAACGAGAATAATGAGCAGCGTGTGTACTATAACGTGGGTACGGATATCCGGATGAAGGAAAATTGGCCGATGCTGGTAACGAAGTCGCCGGCGGGTGAATATCACTGGGATTATAATGAGCCGCTTTTTGAGCCATATCAGGAGCTTGTGGCGGAGGGGCTCTGTGACAGTGTGACAAGAGTAATAAAGGATGACCGGGTAGATATTGCGGCAAACAAGAGGAATCTCGTCGGATGTGAGTTATTTGGAATCCATACGAAGGAATTTGGAGAAACTGCAAGTCTGTTAGATGGTCTGAATGATGAGCATTGGTTCCATGCGTTAAATGCACTTGCGGAGGATGCGGACGGGGTGATTCTTTCACAAAATGCTGCGGAGGAATTAGGCCTTTCTGTGGGAGACTACGTGAACTATACAAGATATTGCCCAATCGAGGCGTGGGAGATGGAATATGTGCCAATTGATACGGTAAGAGGAAAGGTTCGTGCGATTGTAGATGCATTTCCCGGCTATGACAGGTATCAATATGTATTGGATGAGAATGAACGTATCGTTCTTCAGGAGAAATATTTTATCATTGCAAATTATGCAACCGTGACTAGCTATTTCCGGCTTACGCCTTATGAGGTATGGATGCGTAAGTCGGCTCAAACGGCTGATGAACAGATTAGGGAATATCTGGAAGAAAAAAATGTTAAGGCTGCCGAATGGATAAGCGCGGACGAGCTGGCTGCAAAAAGCAGGAGCGAAGCAATGATTCAGATTACAAACGGTATGTTTACAATGAGCTTTCTGATTTCGCTTCTCATTTGTTCCGCAGGATTTTTAATTTACTGGATTATGTCCATGAAAAACCGGGAATTGCTGTTCGGCATCTACCGCGCAATGGGAATGCCGATGCGGGATATTCAAGGTATGCTGTTCAATGAGCAGATTTTCGGCTCGCTGCTTCCGATTCTGGCGGGAGGAGGCGCAGGTGCGCTAGGAACGCTTCTGTTTGCAAAACTGATCGCGTTGATTTATCTGCCGGAGAAACACAATATTGCGATACGTATCTTCGTGTACGGTTTGGACATCGCAAAATTATTTGCGGTAGTGCTGCTGGTAGTAATTGTATGCTTCTTTGTGATACGGAAGCTGCTTGCAGGAATGAAGATTGCCGAGGCGTTAAAACTTGGCGAGGATTAAGGGGGAAACAATGGAGACGGCAATTCGCATAGAGCATTTAAGAAAAAGTTTTGTTCTGGGAAATAAAAATAAAATTGAAGTGTTAAAAGATATCAATATTGAGATTTCAAAGAGGAAATTGACCATATTAAAAGGACGTTCCGGTTCCGGGAAGACTACGCTTTTGAACATGGTGAGTGCGTTGGATGATCCGACCGAGGGGAGGGTGGACTTTCTTGGAAGAGATCTGGCAGGGCTTTTGGCCCATGAGAAGGAGGAGCTGAGGCGCTACCGCATGGGATTCGTATTTCAGTCCGTCGCACTCGTGCCGGTGATGAGTGCGTATGAGAATGTAGATTTTGCATTGCGTCTGGCAGGATATAAAAGCGACAGGGATAAGCGGATTCGAGAGGTCATGGACCGCGTCGGACTGCGGCCGCGTATGAATCATATGGCGAATCAGCTCTCTGGCGGAGAGCAGCAGCGTGTGGCGATTGCCCGCGCCGTTGCGCACCGCCCGGAGGTAGTCTTTGCGGATGAGCCTACCGGGGCTTTGGATACGGCGGCAGGACTGGCGGTCATGGAGCTGTTTCGGGAGCTCGTCCAAAAAGAGGGAGCAACGATTGTTATGACGACACATGATCCCAATCTTATGGAGCTTGGAGACGAAGTATATGAGATTGTAGACGGCGAGATTGTAGAGCATTTTGAAAGGGATATTCAATAGAGGAAGGGAGACAAACAATGGAGGGGAAACAGGAGAAAGCAGTGCGGGAGGAAGGTATTCCGGAGGAGGCAATTATCTATTGTGACGGACTGGTGAAGATGTATCTGTCTGACGGGCTAAAGGTCATGGCGCTGCAGGGATTGGATCTGGAAGTAAAACGCGGAGAGATGACAGCGATTATCGGAAAGTCCGGTTCCGGCAAATCCACGCTCTTAAATATGATCGGGGGGCTGGAAACGCCTACGACGGGGCAGTTATTTATTGACGGACATGATTTGTCATCCGTGCCGGAGAAGAACATGGTGAAGTACCGAAGAAGTACAGTGGGGTTTGTCTGGCAGAAAAGCTCCCGGAATCTTTTCACTTATATGACGGCCGTTGAAAATGTAGAGGCTCCGATGTATTTTAAAAAAGGCAAGGCGAAGCAGCGGAGAGAGAGGGCGCTCATGCTGTTGGATTCGGTCGGGATGCTGGATCATGCGAAGAAGTTTCCGTCGCAGCTTTCGGGAGGAGAACAGCAGCGCGTGGCGATTGCGGTTGCGCTTGCCAATGAGCCATCTATCCTGCTTGCTGACGAGCCGACGGGTGCGGTGGATACAAAGACCGCAAATCAGATTTATGGGCTGTTTCGTGAGCTGAATCAGAAAATGGGGCTTACAATTTTAATCGTGACGCACGATATCAGCCTTGCGAACAAGGTAAACCGTGTGGTGATGATTTCCGACGGAAAAATCAGTACGGAGAAGATCCGAAGGGAAGTCAATGTTGCATGGAGCGAAGACGCAGATAATTCTCACGAGGAATATGTAGTCATGGACAAGGCGCACCGCCTGCAATTGAGCGAGGAGGTGCTGGAAATGGCTGGCATAGATACGAACAAGGTCCGCATCGTAGTCGAGAATGGCAAGGTAGTTATCAGTCCGCAGAAATAGCGGAAATGTTAATTTTATTTATTTTGATAGTAGAAGACGGCAAGCTGTGTGCGGTCACGCAGCTTAAGCTTCTCTAAGATTGTGCTCAGATAGTTGCGTACCGTCCCTTCACTTAGAAATAATTTCTCTGCAATTTCTTTGTTGCTTAATCCGTCGGCGATCAGTTCGATGATATGCAGTTCTTTTTCTGTAATATCATAAGCGGCAGAATCAAACCCGCCGGATTGCGAAAGCAGACTCGGAAGTTTCGTGATGATTTCGTTTCCGAACACGCTCTGTCCGTTCATCACGGCAGTAAGCGCCGGCAGAAGGCATTCAAAATCCTGTTTTAAAATATAGCCCTTTGCGCCGATATGCAAGGCGCGGATGATGTATTCATCATCGGAAAAGGTCGTGAGGAAAAGAATGCGGGCGTCCGGGTGTGAGCGAAGAATCACTTCCGCTGCCTCTAAGCCTGTCATGGTATCCATCCGGATATCCATTAACAGCACATCCGGCAGATGCTTGTTATAGAGATTAACCGCTTCCCTGCCGTTTTTTCCGATTTCTAGGACAGTGACCTCGCCGCTTGCCTCTAAAATAGTCTTAAGGGACAGCGAAACGAGGCTGTCGTCGTCTACAATTACAAGATTCATAAAGACCTCCTGCGGTTTATCATCTCTGATACCGACTGCCAAAATCATCCTATAGCAAACGGCAGATTTATTTGCCGTTTACTATAATTACCACTTTTTCTTTCTATCTTCGTTATATAATCCAAAATTGCATTCAGAACAATTCGGTTCGCAGCCTTTCCATAATTCGTCGAAGGCTTCAAAGATAAAGGCGATGACCTGTTCCTGTTCCAGCCATGCTTCTATTTCTTCAATATAACGCTTCTCGTTTGGAATTGACGCACGCATTGGAGTTCCCGGTTCCGGAATGACTTCGCGCAATTCATCCCCGACCAGTGAATGATAATTCGGCGTTGTATTGTTCGAGCTCCAGCCGAGTTCTGTGAATACGACCTGTTTGTCAGGAAACAGAGCCTTCATATCCGCATAGTGCTTTTTGTTGACCGCCACAGCGTCTGCAATATCATCGCCATAGTGGTACGGATAGCTGTGAACGCTGATGAAATCCATCTCTTTTGCCAATTCCTGAATGTGCGGCCATTCAAAATAACCTTCACAGAAAGTAACCGGCTTATCCAGAGCTTCCTTTAAGCGCTTGGCATGTCTGATCAACCGCTCTTCCGAAACCATATGAGCGCCCCACGGAGGCGTGTTTTCATTTCCGATGGAAACTGCAGCAACCTCATCAGGAAACTCTTTGACCAAAGCAATCAGCTTTTCAAGCTCATCGTCATTCCGTTTCATATGCTGCTGCAATTCTTGCTCTGTATAGTGCTGTTCTTCAAACGGACACTGTTCATTATTCGATTCCGGATCGGAGTCAATGCCGATCATACATTTCAACGGCAGATTCTTATCGCGGATTGTTTCCAGAACTCTTCTCGCATGCAGGTTCGGATCGTACATACGGAGGTAACGATATCCGTCCTGCGTCAGAATCTCCAAATCCTCTGCGATCTGCTCTGCAGAAGGAACTTCTCCTTTCGGATTCTGCCCCTTTCTGTAACCAGAGTAACAAATTGCCTTTCCATATTGTAATATGTCCATCTGTTTACCTCTCTTTCCGATATCTTGTATCTTTTATGAAGTTTATTATACTCCTCGGTTTTTAGAGAATCAACCGGAATTTGCCCCATCTTTTATTCCTTCGGAATAGAAACAAAAATCCGAAATCCTCTCTCCGTATTAATCGTAATCGTTCCGCCAAGCGCATTCACCCGCTCCTTCATATTAGAAAGCCCGATGCCGGAATCCCGTAAAAGAATCTTTGTACCGTTGTCTGTAATCAAAAGCTGATAGAGGCTGGGATGCTCCCGCATAACAATGGATAATCTGGTGGCGTTACTGTGCTTCACCAGATTGGACAGGGCCTCCTTGGTGATGGAAATAAAGCAGTATTTTACATTTTTTTCTACCATGCGGCTCATATCATAGTCAAATTGTATTTGGTATTGGTCATAATCTGACAGCATCTGCTCAACGGCGGATTTCATATCTATTGAATCATCATGCAGGTCATGCACACTTTCCCGAATATTGTCCATCGCAAGATTTAAGGTGCCCTTGAGAGCGGTCAGAGGCTCTTTGAGATTCTCGTCCTGATTTACGGCAAGCAGCGCGCCGGCTTGCAGAATGGAGCGCGACAGCATATGCCCGACGTTGTCATGGATTTCCCTTGCAATCCGGTTCCGCTCCTTTAAGGTGGCAAGATAGATCTCATAGTCCTGTTTCTCCAGTAAATCTCTGTTCTTTGCGGAGAGCATTAGCTGGTATTCTGTATCGGTGTCCCGAATCTCCTTCATCTGCCGGGTCAAAATAGAGATTTTCTCGCTGCGAAGGTGAAGCAGGAGCGCAAGGGCAAACTGCAGTCCGAGCAGAAATTGCTGCATGAGGGAAGCATTTTGAAAGCTCAGAATGCAGGCGATAGATCCTAAGAAATACAGCAGATAAAACCGGGTGTAACATATGTCATAAAAAATGACAGGAAGGAAGAAACAAGCGTCCGGCAGAAGAAAACAGATTCCGATATATACGGCAGATAAAAGGAAAAACAGGGGTTTTTCGTGAAAACTGTGACATGGGAATCCGTCTGGATTCAGATAGCTGAAAAAGCAGGAACAGCTAAGTGCAGTGAAAACAGCGGCTGTAGAAGAAAAGTCAGTGGAGGAACGGATAAAAAGCATCCATGCAGTGCAGCATAAAAAAATAAAGATTTTATCAATCAGAGTATGCATAGAAAATCCTTTCTTTCGGTGTAAAACGGGCTGTGGAGCATGTATTAACTATAATATATTTCCGGTAAAATCACAACTGCGGTATAAAAAAATGACATTTGTCACATTCGAAAATGACGTAGTTCACTGTAAAATCGTTAAAGGATGAGGTAAGATAGAGAAAAATAACGGTAGTTCAGCTATAAACTTTGCACTTGCGGCAAAGTCTGTAAGAAAGATCAGCGCTGACGAAATGAGGAGGATGGATATGGCACAGCCTGTAGTAGTAATTGAAAATCTGGTAAAACGATATAAAGAGGTTCTTGCATTAGATCATTTAAATTTAAAGATCGAGGAAGGAGAGATTTTTGGGCTATTAGGACCGAACGGCTCCGGTAAAACAACGGCAATCAACTGTATGCTTGCGCTGTTGAGCTTTGATAAAGGTAGCGTGAAGGTATTAGGAGAGGAAATCCAGCCGGACAGCTATGAAATCAAGCGGAATATCGGCGTTGTACTGCAGAATGTTGCGGTATTTGAGGAATTGACCGTTTGGGAAAATATTGATTATTTCTGTGGTCTGTACATAAAGGATAAAGCAACGAGAAAGGCATATGTAAAGGATGCGGTCGAATTTGTCGGACTGGAAGAGTATCAGAAATTCTTTCCAAAGAAATTGTCCGGCGGTCTGTTAAGAAGATTAAATATCGCCTGCGGAATTGCCCACAAGCCGAAGTTGATTATTCTGGATGAGCCGACGGTTGCCGTCGATCCGCAGAGCCGGAATCGAATCCTGGAGGGAATTCAGAAGTTAAATGAGCAGGGAGCAACGATTATCTACACATCCCATTATATGGAAGAGGTAGAACAGATCTGTAGCCGTATTGCGATTATCGACAAGGGAAGAAAGATTGCGGAAGGATCCAAGGAAGAGCTGAAACTGATGATTAAAATGGGAGAAAAAATTCATATCGACATTCTGGAACTGTCCGAAGGACAGTTGGCGGACATCCGCAGGCTGCGCCATGTGTATCAGGCGGATTATGCGGAGAACCGGCTTTCTATCTGTTGTAACGGTGGAAAACACAATCTGGTGCATATTCTGGATTATCTGCAAAAGAATGAAATTGGTTTTGGAAGGGTCTATTCCGAGCTCCCTACGTTAAATGACGTATTCCTTGAGATGACCGGGAAAGAGCTGAGAGATTAGGAGGGGAAGAAATGTTTTTACGATTGTTTCTTTATAATATAAAAAGGCAGCTTCGAACTAAGGAGCTGATGTTCTGGAATCTATGTTTCCCGATTATCCTTGGAACGTTATTTGTTGTGACTTTGGGGGGAAGTATGGAGAAGGCAGAAAATTTTCATACGGTTTCTGTCGCCTACGTTGCTGAGGGAGAAAACGATAGTGTCTTTTCTTCGCTTTTAGAGACGCTGGAAGAGGAGGAAAATCCGCTGCTAAAAGTTACCGAAACCAATATGGAAGAGGGAAAGCAGCTTTTGGAGAAAGAAGAGGTTAAGGGCGTTTTTGTGGATAAAGATGGAGAGCTTCAGCTATATGTAAAGCAGGAAGGAATCAGCCAGAGCATCTTAAAGCTGGTATTGGATCAATATCAGCAGAGAAAAGAGGCAATTTATCAGATTGGCAGCGTCTATCCGGAAAATCTTCCCACAGTCATAAGCAGTATGGAGACGGAAATCACCATGATCCGTGAGGAAAAATATACGGATGGTTCTATGGATACAATGAATGGATATTTCTATGCGCTGATTGCCATGAATTGTCTGTATGGCTGCTTTGGAGGCGTAAATTGTGCGGTGGATAACAAAGCAAATTTATCAGCTTTGGCAGTCAGAAGGAATATTGCAAGCCTAAGCCGCTTTTTATCAATGACAGTAGATATATTATCGGCTCTTGCAGAACAGTTTTTATTTACGATGTTTTCTGTGTTCTATCTGAAATATATTCTGGGGGTCAATTTTGGAAGTCATATGCTTCCTTTGATGTTAGTCGCTTTAGTCGGCTCCTTTATCGGAACGGCAACAGGTTTTTTTATTGGTTCTTTTGGGGGAATGCGTCAGGAAACAAAGATAGGTATTTCGGTTGCCGTTACAATGTCGGAGTGCTTCTTAAGCGGGCTGATGGTTGGGAATATGTACCATATTATACAGGAAATCTGTCCTATTCTCAATAAGCTGAATCCGGCGTCACTGATTGTAGACGCTTTGTATAGTCTGGATATTTACAGCGATTATACACGGTTTGGCCAGAACCTTGGCATTCTTTGTGTCATAGCGGCGCTGCTGTGCACCGGCAGCTATCTTATGGTGAGGAGGGAACGATATGCAAGTATTTAAGGTGTACATGAAGATTGTAAAAAGAAAAATAGCATCTGTTATTATGTATTTTGTGATTTTTTTGGGAATCGCATTTGCCCTTGCCGCTGTGGGAGAAGAAAATGGAACGGAGAGTTTTATTCAGACCAGCCTTTCGCTTGCAGTGGAAAATCTGGATGAAGGAATACTTGGAGATGCACTGGTAGATTATCTCTCGGTTCATAATGATGTAAGTGAAATCCCGGAGACGGAGAATGAGCTTTTAGATGCGATGTTTAGCAGAAAGCTGGATTATGTGCTGTATATACCGAAAGATTTTACCGAACGCTTTTTGAATGGGGACAGGGAGGAGATTCTGACGGACAGAAAAGTACCTTCGAGCACCACCGGTATGTTTGCAGATAACCAGATAGAGAGCTATCTGTTCTCCGTAGGGCTCTATCTGGATGGCGGATTTGAGTTAAAGGAGAGTATTGGCCATGCAGATGAGAATCTAAAAATTGAAGCGGAAGTAGTATTTTCTGATGGAAAAGAAGGGCAAGAGAGGGAAGCAGCGGTATATTATTTACAATATCTTCCATATATTTTTATCTGTACTATGGTGGTAATGCTCGGGCCAATTCTGATTTTATTTAACAAAAAAGAAATAAGCGACAGAAATAAATGTTCCTCGATGTCCTTTTTCAAAAGAAACATGCAGCTTGTGGGAGCAAGTGCGCTGGTGGCATTCGCGGACTATGGGTTCATGATTGTGATGGCATTTTTGATTTATCCTGATTATATGTGTTCGGGAAGAGGCGTGCTGGCAATGATGAATGCACTTTGTATGATATTGGTTGCGATGTCACTGGCATATCTGGCGGCACAGATTGTAAAGAACACAAATTCCCTGAATATTTTCAGCAATATCTTTGGTCTGGGATTTGCATTTCTGGGAGGCGTATTTGTGCCGATGGACATATTCAGTGATGCCCTGTTGGTTGTATCCAAGTTCACACCGACATATTGGTATGTGGCGGCAAATGACGCCATCGAAGAGATACAGCATATCCCGGAAATGACGCCAAAAGTTGCACAAGCATTTGTGATTGAAGGAATTTATGCAATTTCGCTGTTAGCAGTCGGGATGTTGCTGAATCGGATGAAGGCGAGAGAATAGAAAAAATAAGTGCGGTATGACCGCACTTATTTACGTGAACATCATTTTATTTTTTGAAATTCGACCGTTTTCTCAACGTCGGATCTAAGATCCGCTTGCGGATTCTGAGGCTTTCCGGCGTTACTTCAAGCAGCTCATCCACATCAATGAAGTCTAATGCCTGCTCTAAGCTTAACACCTTCGGCGGGGTTAAGGTTAAGGCTTCGTCGGCGGAAGAGGAGCGGGTATTGGTCAAATGCTTTTTCTTGCAGACATTTAACTCGATATCCTCTGCCTTGGCGGAAGAACCGATGACCATGCCGGCATAGACCTTTTCTCCCGGCCCGATAAACAAAGTACCTCGCTCCTGAGCGGAGAAGAGTCCGTAGGTAACAGCCTCTCCGGATTCAAATGCGATTAAAGAACCCTGCTTGCGGTAGGCAATTTCGCCCTTAAACGGTGCATAACCGTTGAAAATCGTGTTGATGATACCATTTCCCTTCGTGTCCGTTAAAAAGTCTCCGCGATAGCCGATAAGACCTCTGGAAGGGATGTTAAATTCCAGTCTGGTGTAACCGCCGGCTATCGGACGCATATTTTGAAGTTCGCCCTTTCTCTGGCTCAATTTGTCAATTACCGTTCCGGTAAATTCATCCGGCACATCTACATAAGCAATTTCCATCGGCTCAAGCTTCTTGCCGTTTTCATCTGTGTGATATAACACCTCTGCCTTACTTACGGCAAACTCGTAGCCTTCCCTGCGCATGTTCTCGATCAATACCGAAAGGTGAAGCTCCCCGCGTCCGGATACCTTTAGGGAGTCCGGGCTGTCGGTATCCTCCACGCGAAGGCTGACGTCGGTATTCAGTTCCTTGAACAGACGGTCGCGGATATGGCGGGAGGTAACGAATTTCCCTTCCTGTCCGGCAAGCGGGCTGTCATTGACGATAAAGTTCATAGAAAGCGTCGGCTCGGAAATCTTCTGGAACGGAATTGCTTCAGGATTTTCCGGTGCGCAGATCGTATCCCCGATATGAATGTCGGCAATACCGGAAATTGCAACAATGGAACCGATTTTTGCTTCGCTCACTTCTGCCTTCTTTAGACCGTCGAACTCGTAAAGCTTGCTGATACGGACTTTTTTCAGCTTATCCGGTTCATGGTGGTTAACGACGACCGCATCCTGATTGATTTTCAAAACACCGTTGTCCACCTTGCCGACGCCGATGCGCCCTACATATTCGTTGTAGTCGATGGTACTGATTAAAACCTGTGTATTAGCATCCGAATCGCCTGTGGGAGCGGGGATATAATCAATAATTGTCTCAAAGAGAGCCGTCATATCCTTCTTCTCATCATTTAAGTCACGCATTGCATAGCCGTCTCTTGCGGAGGCAAAGATAAACGGGCAGTCTAACTGTTCGTCAGAAGCATCCAAATCCATAAATAATTCTAAGACTTCATCAATGACTTCGTCCGGTCTTGCCTCCGGACGGTCAATCTTATTGATGCAGACGATAACAGGAAGATTCAGCTCAAGCGCTTTCATCAGTACAAATTTGGTCTGCGGCATAGCGCCTTCAAAGGCATCCACAACCAGAATAACGCCGTTTACCATCTTTAAGACGCGCTCCACCTCGCCGCCGAAGTCTGCATGTCCGGGTGTATCGATAATATTGATTTTAACATCTTTATAGAAGACAGCCGTGTTTTTGGAGAGAATCGTGATACCGCGTTCCCTTTCTATATCATTAGAATCCATGACACGCTCCTGTACCTCCTGATTGGCACGGAACACACCGCTCTGCTTTAACAGCTCGTCCACCAAAGTCGTCTTACCGTGATCGACATGAGCAATAATCGCAATGTTACGTATGTCGTCTCTTGTTGTTTTCATAATATAATCCTTCCTTATTATACTTCTATGCCTTCCGCCGGACTGCGTGAAGGCGAAATGCCGAAGTTTCCTGAAAAGCGGTCTGTATATGACCAGCGTTCTTATTTTATCACAATTCTCAAAATGTGCAAGGTTTCAAAAGTAATGTTATCGACAAATTTTGCGAAGTTTCTACTTTTGTAACATGGTAATGTAAAGGGGTTCTAAATAGGAGGTATCCAGAATACACTGTAACAGGACGAAAAAAGAATCATCGATATGCCATCGATATACATACGCCGACGGGCGTTTGCAGCCGGGCAGGAGGAAGGGAGACAAATTTCATGGCAGATAAAGTATTTGAAAACAACCAAGTATCTATAGTTGGAGAAATTACATCGGATTTTACATTTAGTCACGAGGTATATGGAGAGGGCTTTTATATGGTGGAGGTAGCCGTCAGCCGTCTCAGTAACTTTGCAGACAATATTCCGCTTATGGTATCGGAAAGGCTCATTGACGTCAGTGAGAACTACATTGGTCAGAAAGTATACGTGACCGGGCAGTTCCGTTCCTACAATAAGCATGAAGAATGTAAGAACCGGCTGGTATTGTCTGTATTTGTCCGGGAAATCGAATTTGTGGAAGATTCGGAGGAAGTGGAAGAAGATATCAAGAGCAATCAGATTTATTTAGATGGCTATATTTGTAAGGAGCCGATTTATCGTAAGACGCCGTTAGGACGTGAGATTGCAGACTTATTGGTAGCAGTGAACCGTTCTTATGGAAAGTCTGATTACATACCATGTATCTGCTGGGGAAGAAACGCCAGATTTGCTTCCGGCTTTGAAGTTGGCGGTCATGTGCAGGTATGGGGAAGAATACAGAGCCGCGAATATGTGAAAAAAATCAATGAGGACGAGATTGAGAAGCGTATTGCTTACGAGGTTTCGGTAAGTAAGATAGATTTTCTTGTATCATAGAAAAGAATCTGTCGTGTGAGAGAATGGAGATATACGGCGTTTTTCAAGAAATAGAAATAAGCATCCATACTATTGAAAGTGTGAATGCTTATTTTGGGTGAGAGGAATATCTAAAGTTACAGGTTATACTCCTTAAAAAGTTTTTTCTGATAGTCTGAAGCATTAAATTAGAGTAATTAGATTTGAATCCAAAATGCGGTTGTTTACTGTATGTCATGTCTGTTTTTTTATTGAAAATACTCCACCATTTTGATATTTCATAGCCTGTTTTTTTAATGTCAGAAAATGGATAATAAAAGAGTAAAACAATATAAAACCGGGAGGTATGATATGCAAAAAATGCAAAAGAGAATTTGTTCCTTTTTCCTTGTGTTTGCAGTTGTGGCAACGACGTTGTTCGGCAGCGTTCCGCAGGCGGCATTTGCAGGGGATGTGAACGAAGGCGCAGCAGCGCAGGCGGATGCGGCATGGGCGGACGGGATAAAGGATGAAGCCCTTGTTGCAGAACACAAGGCTGTATGGATGGACACATCCAAGACAGTGGAAGAACGGGTACAGGCATTGTTAGCCTGCATGACCCTTGAGGAGAAGGCGGCACAGATGGTACAGGCGGAGCAGGGCGGAACCGCAGGAAATACGCCTGCGACGCCGGAAGACGTCAAAACATATGGACTCGGTTCCATTTTAAGCGGCGGCGGTTCCGCGCCTCCGACCGGAAATAGCGCAGAGGACTGGAAGCTGCGAGTCAACGAATATAAGGCGGCGGCGCTTTTAAGCCGTCTTGGAATTCCGCTGATTTATGGTGTAGACGGCGTGCATGGACACAACAACGTGGATAATGCGGTAATCTTCCCGCACAATATCGGGCTTGGTGCAGCGAATGACGCAGAGCTGACCAAGAAGGTGGGAGCCGCTGCGGCAGAGGAGATCCGCGCAACGGGTATTCAATGGACCTTTGCACCGACACTTGGAGTACCGGAGTCGGAGCGATGGGGAAGATTCTATGAGTGCTTCAGTGATGACCCCGAAAGAGTAGCCAATATGGGAGCAGCTTATATCAAAGGCTTCCAAGGAGAGAATTTTGGTGAGGCGAATGTAGCGGCAAGCGCCAAACATTACATTGGCGAGGGTCAGACGGAAAACGGAGCCAATCAGGGCAATGTAAACAGAACGCAGGAAGAATTCGATCAGGATTTGAAAGACAAGGGATTGTTAGAGCCGTACAAGAAGGCAATTGAGGCAGGCGCATTTACGGTTATGGCATCCTATAACAGCGTAAACGGCGTGAAATGCCATGCGAACAAGCACCTTTTGACCGACATTTTAAAGGGGGTCAAGGGCGAAGGAACTCCGGGTGAAGGCGTACCGGATGAGTTACGGCTTGGCTTTGAAGGCTTTGTGGTAAGTGATTATAATGGCGTAGATCAGGTGGCAGGAGCTGATTTCAATGAAAAAGTAGCAAACAGTGTGAATGCCGGCGTGGACATGTTCATGGAGCCATACGCATGGAAGAATTTGATCAATGCAATCGTTTCTAATAACAAAAAAGGCGTGATTACAAAGGAGAGAATAGATGACGCCGTATCAAGAATCCTCAAAGTAAAATTTGAGATGGGGCTTTTTGAGGAGCAGGTAAACAGCCAAACGCAGCAGGCATTGATGGAAAAATTCGGTGGCAGCGAGCATCGCGCGGTTGCGAGAGAGGCAGTACAAAAGAGCGTTACCGTATTAAAGAACGGCAAAGCCGGTTCGGCAGATAAGACTGCGCTGCAGATGTTGAAAGAAGCAAAGAAGGTTACAGTGGCAGGCGCCAAGGCAAATGATATCGGAGCGCAATGCGGAGGTTGGACCATCAGCTGGCAGGGAGGTCTGGATGCCGATAATAAAAACAGCGACGGTATGCAGGGAAGCGCAGCCAAGGTGACACAGGGCACGACAATTCTGGAAGGCTTCCGGGAGGCTGCGGCAGCCAAAAGCGGTGTGACGGTAAGCTACAATGCCAGAGGAAAGATATCTGAGGGGACAGATGTGGCAGTCGTTGTAGTAGGTGAAGATCCTTATGCAGAGAGTAGCGGCGATAAGAAGGCCGAGGAGCTGACGCTTGATGCAACAGACAAAAACACAATTGAGACGGCGCTTGCGACAAAAGGCGATGCAGCGGCGGTTCTGGTTCTGACGACGGGAAGACCGATTGCAATCGCAGATTATGTTGAGCGGTTTAACGCGGTAGTAGAAGCATGGCTTCCGGGAAGCGAAGGAGCCGGAGTTGCAGACGTTATGCTCGGCGATGCAGAATATACGGGAACGCTTCCGGTAACATGGGTATGGTATCCGACGGATCTGGACAAGAAAAATGATGCATCGAAGGTGCTGTTTCCAAGAGGAACCGGTTTGAAAACTGACGGAAGTTCCATCATAGAAGGAGGCCAGACGGCAATTCCGTCAGATAAGCCACAAGAACCTGGGGATGAAGAAGAATCAGAAGTTCCGATGTATAGCGGGGCGATTGATTTTGAAAAAAACGATTATAAATTGGAAGGTGAATGGTGTAACAGCGGCTCTTATAATGTATCGACCGGAAGTGAGCTGGCAGGTAATGACAGAGTCGGATATGTAGAATGGACAAAGCAGGATTGGGGCAATGCAAAATGGTTGGCATTTTTCCGTCAGGCAGGAACGTATAATGTGACACTGCACATGAAAGTGACAGAGCCGGCAACAGGAGATTTTGCAAGCTTTCAGTTCTGCATTTATCAGACCGGAGATCCAAATCCGAATATGAAAATCAATATGCCTTCGTCAAGAGAGGGATATCAGGATTACACGGTTCAGGGAGAACTGGCGGTGCCGGAAAGCGGCAAATGGAATGTTAAGATTATGGATTCCGATAATCAGGTAAACGCAAAGCTGGATTATATCAAGTTTGAACTGAAAGAGGCGCAGGGCGACAAAGATACCGGAGAGGACGAGAAAGACGAGGAAGATCCGACTGACGAGACGCCCAAGCCATCCAATGGCACTATGGTGAAAAAGGATGCTGTAAAGGTCTATATGACCTCTACGGAGAAAGCGCAGAATCCGGAGTGGTGCAAATACCCGATTGAGATGGCGAACCAGCTCACTGAGAAGGACAGCCTTGATATCACATCAAAGGATGATCAGGAGCTTACCACGATTACGATAAATCCGGATAAGACGTATCAGGAGTTCTTGGGAATGGGAACATCACTGGAGGAGTCCAGTGTCAGCAATTTTATCCAATTGGAGCCTGAATTAGAGGATGAATTGATTGACAGCCTGGTAGATCCGGTCAATGGAGCCGGAATGACATTGTTCCGCGTTACAATCGGAACGGCGGACTTTACGTCAAGGCGTTTCTACACATACTATGACGTAGAAGGCAATAAGCTGGATGCAACGAATGGAATTAAGAACGCTGACGGTACATTTTCACCGGATTGGCAGAATACGACCGGAAAAGGATTTTCGATTCAAAAAGATATTGATTATAAAGTCATTGAAACAATTAAGAAAGTACAGGCGGCAGCCAAGAAGTATGGCGTAGAGGACGAAATCAAATTCTTTGCATCTTCCTGGACGCCTCCGGGATGGATGAAGGATGAGACGGCATTCAGCAAGAGCCATGATGATGCGTACGATAAGGGTATGCTGCTGCGAGGCGGGACATTAAAGGACGGGTGTATTGATGATCTTGCCATGTATTACACAAGATTTTTAGAAGAATACGCAAAGCTGGGCATAGACATTTATGCAATGACGCTGCAGAATGAGCCGGGCGGAGAGTTTGATTACCCAAGCTGCTTGATCAGCGGCGCACAGGAAGCAAAGCTTGCCATTGCGATAAAGAAATCAATTGCTGAAAGCGATATTTTAAAGAATACTCAATTTGCAAAGAACTGCAAGCTGTGGGCATTTGACCATAATCCGTCGATTGCGGAAAATTATATGAAGAGTCTTGCAAGCGTAGAAGGCGGCATAGATGCCTTGGACGGAATCGCTTTCCATGATTATTCCGGCTCTATGGACATTATGCAGAATGTATATGATACCTATCTGAACAAAGGTGCAAATAAAGAGCAGACGGTAAACCTGACGGAGCGTTCCGTATGGGGCACAATGGGAGCAAACGCAATTGTTACGTATCTGAGAAACAATGCGATCAGCTATAATTCCTGGGTAACGATGCTTGACAGCAACCGCGGCGTACATCAATGGCCGGGAACGCCGGATCCGACGATGTTCTCAAGACTGGCGGGAAGCAGTGATGATTATTGGGCGCTGCCGGAGTTCTACATTACCGGGCAGTTCACGAGATTTATCCGTCCGGGCTATGTGCGGGTGGATTCTACAAATCCGGGTTTTGTCAGCAATGACACCGGTACAAGTCCGAACAACATTACGGACGTCGTATTCAAAGACCCAAAGACGGGTACGATGGTAGCAGTTGTTGTCAATGCAACGGACAAGAAACAGAATTTTAAAGTCGTAACAGGCAGCACACAGTTCATTAGTGCGATTCCTGCAAGGAATGTTGCAACCTATATATGGGAAGAATTGCCGAATGTACAGGAGGATGCAAAGAAAGGTTTTGACGCATCCCAATATGCCTCTGCGACAGAAGGCGTAAAGGTATTAGAGGACGGCGCGGTTACGACAACAAGTACAGCGGACCAGATTGATTATATTATCAACATGAAGGATGCCGGATTAAACGGTATCACGTTCGTACAGCAGTGTGATGCTGAAAACGGACAGATAGAAATTTATCAAAACGACAAGAAGATTCAGACAGTGAAGGTCGTATCAGGAGAGAAGCTGATGGTGCGCGCGACATTTGACGTGGCTCAGGCGGGTGTGCAGAATATCAGTATCCGCATGACTCCGGGCATAAAGCTGTATACAATTGCGCAGCAAAAGGCAGTTGAGACACATACGCTTCCGGGCAAGATTGCGGCAGACCAGTTTATTATTGCAGATGGTTTTGCGGCAGTAGGCGTGGAGCATACAGTTGAGAAGATTGCGGCAGGAACATCAGTATCTTATAAAATAAATGTTCCGAAAGACGATACATATGCGATTGCCATAAAGGCATTGGCAGAAAATGTAAGCGGTGAAGCATTTACCGTTAAAGTGGATAATGCGGTAGTGATAACGGCAGGCAAAAACCAGTCAGGTGACACTGCAGTTATATTTGTCGGCGGCGCAGACTATCAGTCGGCAATGAAAGAAGTGGACTTGACGGCAGGAGAGCATACGTTTACCATTACGGCGAAAGTACGGATGAATATCGGACAGATTTCCATTGGTTCCTATATGGATCTGGAAGCGCCGGAAATCATAGAAGGCAGCGAGGGCGGAAAGAAGATTGAGCTGACGGTTGTTTCGGGTAAGATTCTGGAAAGTACCGTAGGAGAAGGTGAAGAGGTTACAGAAATCTGCACGGTAGAAAATCTCCCGGAAGGCGTGACAGCAGAGAGTAACAGAAAATCCGATAATACAATGGAGTTGACGCTCGCAGGAAACCGTACCGTAGACTTTGACGAAGACAGAAGCGTTACAGTGAAGCTGTTGGTAAAGAGCGCTACCGGCAACATCTATACGGTTACAGAGACATTCACGATATACGCGGTTGATGATGAAGAAGAACTGGAGCTGCAAGAGGGGCAGGATTTGTCAGTCCCGGAGAATGTGGGCGATACAAAGAAAATAACATTGATACTTAAGGGTGGAACATTTAGGCAAAATGCGCTTTCTGATATTACGATGACAGGAGATGCAGCGAGATTTTACAGTATAGACAGTGCATCCTATGTAAATCCGTCTGCCGTAGAACTTACGTTGAAGTACAACAAGAAATTTTACCGCGCGACAGCGCTTGAGTTTAAGGTTCCGTCATCCGCTTATGACGAGGGAGATACGGAGCTGACAGTTACGGCGTTAATGCAGCCGGTAGAGGGGCTTCCGGATGCAATCGAACTGTCTGCCCAGGAAGTGACGTTGAGTGAAGAAGAGGCGTATGCAAACGTAGGAACGCTGGCTGGCTTTGGTATTAAGCAGGGCAACTCTTTAGAGTATTTCCTGGATGTAAAGAATGCGGGAACATATACGGTTACTTTTGAAATTACGGACAAGTCCGGGGGATCATCTAAGATTGAAAATGCTCTGGGCGTTCATACCGGTACGCCGGAGAGTCCGCTGACAACGAGTCCTGCAAGACAGCTGATCAAGCCGGGCTTGTGGACGGATAAGGCAAGACTGCGCTGTGCAGTAGAGCTGCAGGCAGGAAAGCAGACGATACAGTTTGTGGCAAACAAGGACGGCGGGGATAATTATAAGGTCGAATCAATCAAAATTGCTCCGGTAACTGCAAAAGAGGTTGCAGATGACAAGACGGAAACCGTAATACCTACAGGTGAGTTCTATGATGCCGTAGGCGAACATGTAATCCGTGAAAAAGGCGACGTCGAATATACGGTGGACGGAACGCAGCTTTATTACTTATTAGATGTTAAGAAGGATGCGGAATACGAGCTGAAAGTGAATTATTCCATACAGGATGCCAGCGGGGTGAAACTTCAGGTAGACTGGATGAAAGACGGCGTAGCAGTTCCGTTGAAGACGGTTGCAATGCCGGCAACAGGAAAGTGGGAGACATTCTTGGACACCGAAGCCGTTTTGATGAATCTTAGAAAGGGAACGAATGTAATCCGCCTTACCATTTTAACAGACGGCGCAAATCTGCGTTCTGTAAAGCTGAAAATGACGAAGGAAGTGAAATTTGTAGATCAGGTTATAATCAGCAAAGAATCCGATACCCTTAAGGTAGGAGACAAGCTGAAGCTGACGGCAACGGCACTCCCGGAGGATGCGGACAATCGGTCAATCATCTGGGTATCTACAAATACAGAGGCTGCAGTAGTGGATGATGATGGAAATGTAACGGCAGTTGGCGTAGGTGATACAGAAATTCAGGCATTTGCGGCAGACGGAAGCGGTGAATATGGCATATGCAGGATTCATGTAGTACCGAAACCAGCAGATGTCACAATCACACTGAATAGGACGGCAGGAACCATCAAAGAAGGCGAGAGCCTGCAGTTAGAGGCGACCGTAACACCAGTTGAGACGGTTACTTGGAGCACATCCGCACCGGGCGTTGCGGCAGTAGACCAGACCGGAAAGGTAACCGGCGTAAAGGCAGGAACCGCAAAGATTACGGCAACGACAGCAAGCGGTAAAGCCGCAGTCTGCACGGTAACGGTAACCGCTGCAGGCGGAAATCCGGGTGGAAGTACAAACACGGAAAACAATGTCAAGGTGACATTGGATAAGACAACGGCAACCATATATAAGGGCAAGACCTTGAAATTGACGGCAACGGTAACTCCGAAGGGCACAAATGAAAAATTGACTTGGAGCAGTTCCAATCTGAAGACGGCAAAGGTAGACCAGACCGGAAAGGTAACGGGCATAAAGGCGGGAACGGCAACGATTACAGTAACGACGGCAAGCGGTAAGAGCGCAAGCTGCCGGATAACGGTAAAAGAAATCAAGTCTACAAAAGTGACGTTGAAGAAAAAAGCAACCATTAATAAGGGTAAGACACTGAAATTAAAAGCGGTTATGACCCCGAAGAATTCCACGGATACGCTTACATGGAAAAGTTCGAATAAGAAAGTAGCGAAGGTAGATAAAAACGGAAAAGTAACGGCGCTCAAGAAGGGAACAGCAAAAATTACGGTGAAGACGACCAGCGGCAAAAAAGCTACCTGCAAGATAACCGTAAAGGAGATTAAATCCAAGAAGATTACCCTGAAAAAGAAGACGCTGACATTGAAAAAGGGAAAGACCTATACGTTGAAGGCAACGATGAAACCGAAAAATTCAACGGATACTGTAAAATGGAAATCCTCTAACAAAAAGGTCGTATCCGTTACGCAGAAAGGAAAGATAAAGGTCCTAAAGAAGGGAAAAGCAACGATAACGGTAACAACCAGCAGCAAGAAAAAAGCAACATGTAAAGTAACAGTAAAATAAGGATATGAACCAAAGAAAAGGATGCTGCGGCTTGGCGGCATCCTTTTTGTTGCTTTTTTGACGAAAGTGTGGTATTTTAGAAAAGTCTGGAATGCATCATGGAGGTAGAAGCAATGTTGGAGAAAGGTTCTGTTCAGATTTATTATGGAGAGGGACGAGGAAAGACAACTGCTGCACTGGGAAATGCCCTGCGCGCCGCAGGAGAAGGAAAGACGGTAGTGATTGTTCAGTTTTTAAAAGGAAAAAGAGGCGCTAATCTGGACTATTTGTTGCGGCTGGAACCGGAAATCAGGATTTTCCGTTTTGAGAAATCAGAAGGCTATTACAATGATCTTTCAGAGGAAGCGAAAAACGAAGAAAAGATGAACATGAAGAACGGTCTGAATTACGCAAAGAAAGTGCTGGTAACTGGCGAATGCAATGTACTGATACTGGACGAGATTCTTGGGCTCGTAGACAACGGCGTCATTTCCGCAGAAGAATTGGAAGCGGTGCTTCAGGCTAAGACAGATGACGTGGAAATCATTATGACAGGACGTATTTTAGAAGATTCCCTGCGTGATTATGCAGACGAAATATATCATATTTCGGCAGAAAAGTAGGGTTGGTATCAGTTACTATTCACGGCGCCCCGAGCCGTGAATAGTAACTGGTACGGTCTGTGATGATGGAACAGTGCGAAGCAACAGTTGACAGATAGAATCAGTGGTGCTATATTGAAAATAGAATAAAAGAAGGATAGAGGTTGCGTGCTTCATCAGTAGCTTGCCGGATGTGACAGGACAGAGGATGGCAGGAGAAAGGGAAGAACGCCGAAAGGATATTCCGCCTGCCGGAATATGCCTTGGGCATAGGTTGAAGAAGTCTATGACTGTCATCTTTACAGATGGGGCGCTATCGTGAGAACTGTTACTGATACAGGAGGATGAAACCGGCTCATTGGAGCCGGTTTTTATGTACAGGGGCACATGAGGAAAGTAGCGGCAGAATGCCCCACATGTCATACAATATAAGAGAAGATTTGGAGGAAAAGAATATGGCAATTTTTAAAGGAGCCGGAGTGGCAATCGTTACACCAATGAAGGATAACTTGGAAGTGAATTATGAAAAGCTGGAGGAGCTGATTGATTTTCAAGTCAACAACGGAACGGACTGCATCATCATCACAGGAACGACCGGAGAGAGCTCGACGCTTACGATGGAGGAGCATCACGAGGTCATAAAGGCAGCCGTGAAATTCACAAAACACCGTATTCCGGTGGTTGCAGGAACTGGCTCTAATTGTACCAGAACAGCCATCCAGCTCACACAGGAAGCGAAAGAAGCAGGCGTGGACGGCGCATTGATTGTAACTCCGTATTACAATAAGGCAACTCAGCAGGGATTGATTTCTCATTATTCCCAGATTGCGGAAGCGGTAGACCTTCCGATCATTCTTTACAATGTACCGGGAAGAACCGGCTGTAACCTTCTGCCCGAGACGGTTGCGGAGCTGGTAAAGACGCAGAAGAATATCGTGGGTCTGAAAGAGGCAACAGGTAATCTTGCACAGGCGTCCAAGACGATGAGTTTAACAGACGGAAAACTGGATTTGTATTCCGGTGAGGACGGAATCGTTGTACCGTTGCTTTCAATCGGTGCGCTGGGCGTGATTTCTGTATGGTCGAATATAGCGCCGAAAAATGTACATGATATGTGTGAAAGCTTTTTTGCAGGCGACCTTGAGAAGGCGCGTAAGCTGCAGTTTGAGGCGCTTCCATTGATTGACGCTCTGTTCTCGGAGGTGAACCCGATTCCGGTGAAAAAGGCGTTAAATCTTATGGGAATGAATGTCGGAAGTCTGCGTTCGCCGTTAGGTGAAATGTCAGAGGATGCGGCAAAGAAACTGGCAGAGGCAATGCGGGCGTATGGTCTGAAGCTGGCATAATTCGATTGAAATGTACGCAAGAAAAGGAGAAAAGAACATGACGAGAATTATAATGCACGGCTGCAACGGTAAGATGGGTCAGGTAATCAGCGATATTGTAAAAGAGGATGCGGAGGCGGAAATTGTTGCAGGAATTGACGCCTATGGTGAGAGTAAGAATGAGTATCCCCTCTATCGCACTATTGACCAATGTGATATGGAGGCGGATGTAATCATTGACTTTTCCAATGCGGATGCAGTCGATATGCTGCTAGAGTATGGGGAAAAGAAAAATATCCCCATCGTACTCTGCACCACCGGGCTTTCTGAAGAGCAGCTTGCGAAAGTGCAGGAAGTAAGTACAAAAACAGCTATTTTGAAATCTGCGAATATGTCGCTGGGAATCAATACCTTGATGAATTTATTGCAGAAGGCTGCGAAGGTGTTGGCAACGGCTGGGTTTGATATTGAAATCGTGGAGAAGCATCACAATCAGAAGCTGGATGCGCCAAGCGGTACGGCTCTTGCACTTGCCGATGTAATGAATGAAGCGATGGAAAATACTTTTGATTACAAATACGACCGCAGTCAGGAGAGGAAGAAACGCGAAAAGAATGAAATCGGTATTTCGGCGGTTCGCGGCGGAACAATCGTGGGAGAGCACGAGATTATTTTTGCAGGCTGCGATGAAGTAATTGAATTCAAGCATACGGCATATTCAAGAGCGATTTTTGGAAAGGGCGCTGTGGAAGCTGCAAAATTCTTAAAGGATAAAGATGCGGGAATGTATGATATGAAAGATGTAATCGCAGAAAAATAGAATAGTAAGATATTCGGGGAGTGGCATCTTTGGAAGTCGGATAGAAATCCAAAGATGCCTTGAGTTATGTGATAAAAAGCTCTATAACACCTAGCGGTTAAAAATAATTATAGAAGCTTAATATCCGATTTCATTGCCGCAGTAAGAGTTTCTTCTGGCCACAGAGAGGATTGTACCTCGCCGATGTGAGCCTTTCGTAAGAAGAACATACAGATACGGGACTGTCCGATTCCGCCACCGATGGTAAATGGAAGTTCTTCGTCAATAATTGCCCGCTGGAAGGGAAGTGCGGCACGTTCCGTACAACCAGCTTTTTCTAATTGGGAAAGCAGCGACTGCTTATCCACGCGAATACCCATAGAGGAAAGCTCTAACGCAATATCCAAAACAGGGTAATATACTAAAATGTCTGCATTCAATGCCCAGTCGTCATAATCTGGGGCACGACCATCATGCTTCTCACCGGATGCTAACATATCACCGATTTGCATAATGCAGACAGCGCCTTTTGTCTTAGTAATCTGATATTCCCGCTCTTTCGGGGAATACTCCGGAAACATATCCTCTAATTCCTGTGAAGTAATAAAAAAGATATCATGAGGAAGTATTTCTTCTATGTAATCATACTGAATGGACATATACTTTTCAGTCTTACGCAGGCACTTGTAAACGATACGGACAGTATCCTGTAAGGTTTCTAAAGTGCGGTCTTCTCTGCGGATGATTTTCTCCCAATCCCACTGATCCACAAAAATGGAGTGGATATTATCGGTCGCCTCATCACGGCGGATGGCATTCATATCGGTATAAAGACCTTCGCCTTCGGAAAAACCATAACGCTTTAATGCGAAACGTTTCCATTTGGCAAGGGAGTGCACCACCTCTGCGCATTTCTCGTCCTGCTCTTTGATTGTAAAGGATACGGGACGTTCAATACCATTTAGATTGTCATTCAGACCAGAATCCGGGTCTACGAAAAGCGGCGCTGACACACGGGTCAGATTCAGACGCAGAGACAAAAGATTCTGAAAGAAATCCTTAACAGTCTTAATGGCAATCTGAGTATCATGAAGATTCAATTCAGATTGATAATCTTTCGGTATGATAAAGTGTTCCATGTAAAACTCCTTAACGAACTAGTTCTAAGTGCAAGAACCGTAAAATGAACTTGCAAAGCTATTATAACACATATGTTAATTATTGCAAGATAAATTAATGAAATGTTATCGACAAATTTAAGAAATCTTGAATCAACGGATAAAGTTTGGGACTGTGTTCCACATAACTGCCATGATTTTCCCCTTCTAAAATGCGCAGAGTGGCATGGGGAATATGCTTGGCAATCCTTTGCGTTGCAGACTTCTTGACAATGTCTTTCTGCCCGGCAAGCACAAGCGTAGGAACGGAAATAAAGTGAAGCCGTTCGATTTCAATATCCGGTTCCGTCAGCATCAGAAGAAGCAGAGGATTTTTTCGTTTGCGGTACAACCGTTTCATTTTCCGCAGAAATCTTTTTTTCAAATCCTTGGGTTTTAAATTGGCGCCGCTTACGATCAGGCTGGAAAGCTTGTCCGGGTATTTAGAGGCAAGGAGCAGACCGATAATACCCCCGTCGCTAAAACCATAGAAAGAGGGCTTCTGTATAGAAAGGGCGTGGATGAATTCTACGACGTCGTCTGCCATATCTTCATAATGAAAAGTCTTAGGCGTGGCAGATTGCCCATGCCCTCTGGTATCTAACGCATAAACAGTATGATTTTTTGCAAGTTCGGGAATCAGGACGTCGAATATTTCATGTGTCTCACCGTTGCCGTGAACAAGTATAATAGGAGAACCTTCTCCTGATTTTTCATAATAAAGTATTTGACCGTTTAATTGGATAAACATAGTATCTCCTTGTCTTTAGGCGCCGTGGGGAATGCTGATTAACAAAAGTGAACTGACGCGCGGCGTTTGCGGTTCTGGCATAATTGAATTTTAATTTTCCATATATAATTATAATCTATCTTCAACAGGAACACAATTCCGAAAAGTAATTTAAATTTGAGATTGTCGCTTAGAAAAAATAATTGGAAAAACATAGTACATTTGATATAATTAGGAAAACAGTCTGGCGGCAGGAAGGGGATAAGGCAATGGAATCTATACGCGTAACACACACATTTGGACCGGTATTTGATGAAAAATCCCGGATTTTAATACTTGGCTCTTTTCCATCAGTAAAATCCAGAGAAAAGCAATTTTATTACGGGCACCCCCAGAACCGCTTCTGGAAAATGCTTGCCGGAATTGCTGCGGCAGAACCGCCGGAAACGATTGAGGAGAAGAAGGAATTTCTGCTTGGAAGCCGGATCGCAGTATGGGATGTAATCGAAAGCTGCGAGATTGAAGGATCCTCGGACAGCTCCATTCGGAATGTCGCGGCAAATGATATGAACCTCATTTTACGGCAGGCTCCCATTGAAAAAATATTGTGTAATGGCGGCAAAGCCTACGAACTGTTTTTAAAGTATTGTGATGCGCCTTGGTATCCGCCAGTGAAAAAAATGCCGTCTACAAGTCCGGCAAATGCATCATGGAAGTTAGAAAGACTGATTGAAGAGTGGGGGACGGAATTGACTGGGCGTGAACAGTAACTAGAAGTTGCGCTATGTATGTAAAAATATAGAAATATTCTTGACAAATACTTACGGTTAGAATATTCTAACCGTAATGGAGCTAATTTTTTTTCACACATAGTTAGTGTAGGCTGACAAAGGTTAGATGGTGTGTAAAGTGAAAGTTAAAAGCAGTTGGAAAAATGGATTGACATAAATATGAATACATGTTTATATATTCACATGAAGAGATGTTCATACAAGAGGAATATGTGAATCAGAAAGGGGCGGGAAAAATGTTTTTGGAGATTCATGATTTGAAGAAATGTTATGGAAATAATTCTAATAAGGCAGAAGTGTTAAGGGGAATCAGTTTTACCGTAGAGCGGGGAGAAATATGCGTCTTACTGGGACCTTCCGGTTCCGGTAAATCTACTTTATTAAATATTATTGGAGGGATTGATACTGCGGATAATGGATTTGTCTCTATCAATGGAGAAAAGACGGCGGAGATGAAGGAAAGGACTTTGACAGATTATCGAAGAAAGCATCTGGGCTATGTATTTCAGATGTACAATCTGATTCCGAATCTGAGTGTAAAGGAAAATATAGAAGTCGGAGCCTATTTAAGTTCTATGCCTTTGAAAATTGATGAGCTGTTAAAAACTTTGGGGCTGTATGAACACCGTCACAAGCTGCCGAATCAGCTTTCCGGCGGGCAGCAGCAGAGAACTGCGATTGGGCGCGCAATTGTCAAGAATCCTGATATTCTGCTCTGCGACGAGCCGACGGGGGCGCTTGATTATCATACCTCTAAGGAGATATTGAAGCTGATTGAAGAGGTCAACCGGAAATATGGAAACACCGTTATTATGGTAACGCACAATGATGCGATTAAAAATATGGCAGACCGTGTGATTAAACTGAGGGATGGGCAGATTCGGAAAAATTATCTGAATGAAGAGAAGATTCCGGCAAGTGAACTGGACTGGTAAAGGCGGTGATGATATGAGAAATCCATTGCGGAAAAGATTGTTGCGTGAGCTGATTTCCGAATTCGGAAAATATCTGGTGATATTTTTGTTTCTGGCGGCAACGATAGGGTTTGTTTCAGGCTTTCTTGTTGCCGGCGGCAGTATGATAAAGGCGTATGACGAGAGTTTTGAAAAGTATAACATTGAGGACGGACATTTTGTCTTAGAGGAGAAAGCCGATGAAGAAGTGATTTCGGAGCTGGAAAAAGGAGGAGTCAGCATTTATTTAGATTTCTATCATGAGGTGGATGTGGACAGCGATCTGAATAAAACAATTGATAGCGTGCTTCGGATTTTTTCGGAGCGCACAGAAGTGAATCTTGTGTGTCTTATGGAAGGAGAACTGCCAACGGCGCCGGATGAGATTGCAATTGACAGAATGTATGCACAGAACAATCAGATTGCAGTAAATGACATAATTGAGGCGGGCGGCAGAGATTTAACTGTTACAGGTCTGGTGGCTCTGTCGGATTACAGCGCATTGTTTACGGATAATGGGGATATGATGTTTGATGCGGTAAAGTTTGGCGTTGCTGTGATGACAAAGGATGGAGCAGGAGCGTTTGGACCATCTGGTTTGCATTATAGCTATTCTTGGAAGTATAAGGAAGCGCCAAAGGATACGATAGAAGAAAAAGATAAATCAGATAATCTTATGAAGGGGCTTGCAGTACAGGCTAAGATATCCGGCTATGTTCCCCGCTATGCCAATCAGGCAATCCAGTTTACAGGGGATGACATGGGCGGAGACAGGACAATGATGATTGTTCTTCTCTATATTCTGATTGTAATTCTGGCGTTTGTATTTTCGGTTACGATTCGTCATACGATTGTGCGTGAAGCCGCTGTCATCGGAACGCTGCGGGCTTCTGGTTATACAAAAGGAGAACTGCTGCGGCATTATCTTGCGATGCCGCTGCTTGTCACGCTGCTTGCGGCAATTGTGGGAAATGTTTTAGGCTATACGGTATTCAAATTTATGGTGGCAGGCATGTACTACAATAGCTACAGTCTTCCCACCTATGAAACAGTATGGAATGGAGAAGCTTTTTGGCTGACAACGGTTGTACCGTTGGTTATTATGAGCATTACAAATGTGATTTCCCTGATGCGAAGCCTGTCCTTATCACCCCTGCAGTTTATCCGCCGGGATTTGAGCCGCACGAAGCATAAGAAGGCTGTGCGTTTGCCGAATTTTCGTTTCTTTACCAGATTCCGTCTGAGGATTATTTTCCAGAACAGAGCCAACTATATGACCTTATTCGCAGGGATTATATTTGCAAATATTCTGATGTTGTTCGGAATGATGATGTCTCCGCTGCTGTCTCATTATCAGGACGAGGCGCTTGCAAATATGATAGCGGAGTATCAATATGTACTCAAATATCCGGTAGAATTAGAATCGGAGAAAGCAGAGAAGTATAACGTAACCTCTTTAAAGACAAGGGAAGAAGGATTTGAGGAAGAGGCGGTTACCGTCTATGGAATAGAAGAAAACAGCCGGTATGTGGATTGGGATTTGCCGGAAACAGGAGTGATTATTTCGGATGGTTTTGCAGAAAAATATAAGCTGCGGGAGGGAGACTTTGTTACGCTGCGGGAGGAATTTGGAGAGAAGCAATATACTTTTCAGGTTGGGAAAATTCAGGATTATCCGGCAATGCTTGCAGTATTCCTTTCAGCAGAGCAATACAGGGATGTTTTTGAACGGAAGGAAGATGATTTCAACGGATACTTTTCGGATGAGAAATTGACGGAGATAAAGGAGGAGTACATTGCTTCCTGCATTACGGAGGATGACTTGACGAAGGTTTCCAGACAGTTGACGGTTTCTATGGGCAAGATGTTTTCTATGGTAAATGTTTTTGCAGTTGTCTTGGCGGCGCTTTTAATTTACCTGCTGACCAGACTGATTTTGGAGCAGAATACGGGATCTATATCTATGGTAAAAATATTGGGATATCGAAATGGAGAGATTGGAAGGCTGTATCTTCTGGCGACGACTTGGGTAGTCATTATTTCCATCGGAATCAGCTTGTTTGTTTCTACAGAAATTATCCGTCTGATTTATAGGGAGATGATGAAGGGATTTAGCGGCTGGCTGACGCTTTACATTGATTCGAAGATTTATGGAGAGATGTTCCTGATGGGCATGGCGGTTTATCTTATGGTAGCTTTGCTGCAGTTTCGGAAGATTCAGAGGATTCCGATGGATGAGGCGTTGAAGAATGTGGAGTAAAATCCTGATGTGATTGTTGGCATTACATCGAAGGGCTGCTACAATATTACGCAGATTGAATTTGCCGCATTTTCTGGTATCAATCGTTTTGCGCTCGCATCGTGGGAACAAGGCACTTGGATGCCGGTCAGAGAGGACTGCATATTAATAGCAGAAGCGTTTAAAAAAGCTTCGGGAATAAAGGAGGACCCCGCCATGACACATAGCGAAAAAAGGAATTACTGATAGTGATACTTTACCCGTATCACCCATCAATAACCGTCTTGTCCTTTGGCGCGGCGATATTACCACATTAAAGATAGATGCGATTGTAAATGCCGCTAATAGCGCTTTAAGGGGATGTTTCGTACCCTGCCATTCCTGCGTGGATAACATCATTCACAGCGTCAGCGGTATCCAGCTGCGCTTGGCTTGTGATGAACTCATGACAGAGCAAGGATATAACGAACCGACGGGAAAAGCGAAAATTACGCCTGCGTTCAATCTCCCATGCAGCTATGTACTTCACGCGGTCGGACCGATTGTGTCAGGGGCTTTAACAAAAAAGCATTGTGAACAGCTTGCTGATTGCTATAAATCCTGTTTGGAATTAGCGTCTGATAAGGGATTAAAGAGTGTTGCCCTTTGCTGTATCTCCACAGGAGAGTTTCATTTTCCGCAGAAAAAAGCGGCTGAAATTGCGGTACAGACGGTTACTGATTTTTTGCAGACGGATACACAGATAGAAAAGGTAATTTTTAATGTTTTTAAACAGGAAAAGGAGCGACAGGATTGAAAGAAATTGATTTATATCGTTAGATATGTTATACTCTAAATATTATAAAAAAATTTGAATATAGCTCTTTTGTTTGCTTGAAAACAATAGCTTGGGAAAGGCAGATATATATGAATATTGAAGATAAGAAAAAAGGCAGTGCAACATATTTTCTCATTGGAAGTTTTATCTTTCTTCTGCTGATTAGTGTAGGGGCATTTATATTTTTAGGATTTTATATGAATAGTGTAAGCAAAGAATCCATTGACAAATTGGGCAGCTTGTATATGTCCGGCATGGACGAACAGATTTCTTCACATTTCAGGACGCTTATTAACTTGAAATTGGAGCAGGCGGAGGTATTGATGGAAGCTGTTCCGGCAGATATGAATGATACGGACGAATTATATCAAGAGTTAATTTACAGAGCGAATATCAGAAACTTTAATTATTTGGCGCTTTGTTCTGAGGATGGGGATATAGAGCTGCTCTCTGGAGAAACGGTACAGGTTGCTGATCCGGATCCCTTTTTTGAATCGCTGCGAAACAATGAGAAAAAGGTTGCAGTGGGCAGCAGTTCATCCGGCAATCAAGAGATTCTGTTTGGAATTGCCGCCGAGTATCCAATGGAGAGTGGCGAAACAAGTATGGCACTGCTTGTAGCGGTTCCTGTAGAGTATATCCGTGCAATGCTGAGCTCAGAGGGCGAGGGCTCATTAATGAACACGCATATTATTCGGGCGGACGGCAGTTTTATCGCAAGTAATATGGAGGCGGAATATACGGATTATTTCAGCAGTCTGTATGAGAGATATCCGAATGAAGACCCTCAAAAGATAGATACATATGTTAAGGAACTTTCTTCTGCTATGGAACGACAGGAAAATTATTCCGGAATACTTGAGTTCGGAGGGGGCAGACAGCAAGTATACTGTACGTCTATGCCCTATTCTGAGTGGCATCTGGTGACGATACTGCCTTTGGGTATATTGAACGAAACTGTTGAAGATTTGAACCAGCACAGGACGAACTCTACGATACTGGTCTGTGTAGTAATTTTCGTTGTTCTGCTGATTATTTTCTTTGTTTATTACAAAATGACCTGTCAGCAGATCAAAGATTTGGAGAATGCACGAGAGAAGGCTTTACAGGCAACTCAGGCAAAGAGTTTGTTTCTCTCGAATATGAGCCATGATATCCGCACGCCAATGAATGCTATCGTCGGAATGACGGCAATAGCGATAACGCATATTGACGATAAGGAGCAGGTACAGAATTGCCTTAAGAAAATTACTTTGTCCAGCAAACATTTGCTGGGGCTGATCAACGATGTGCTGGATATGTCTAAGATCGAAAGCGGAAAAATGACATTGACAGCAGAAAGGATTTCTCTTCGGGAAGTTATTGAAGGGGTCGTAGGAATTGTGCAGACACAGGTGAAAGGAAAAGGACAGAACCTTAATGTGCATATCGAGAATATTATAACAGAGGATGTGTATTGTGACAGTGTACGGCTGAATCAGGTATTATTGAATTTATTATCCAATGCTGTTAAATATACGCAGGAAGGCGGCACGATACAGTTATCCCTGCTTCAGGAGAATGCTCCTCTTGAAAAAGGCGATACATATATACGGAACCACATTATTGTTAGAGATAACGGAATCGGTATGACCGCAGAGTTTCTGGAACATGTTTTTGACTCCTATTCGAGGGCAGACAGCAAACGAGTGCATAAAATTGAAGGCGCAGGGCTTGGCATGGCGATTACGAAACACATTGTGGATGCGATGGGCGGAAGCATTACCGTGGAAAGCGAGTCCAATAAAGGAACGGAATTCCATGTGGTTTTGGATTTGGAAAAAGCTGTTGAGCAGGAAATAGATATGGTTCTTCCTGCATGGAAAATGCTGGTGGTAGATGATGACGAGATATTGTGCCGTACGGCAGTAGATTCGTTGAAGTCTATCGGTATACAGGCTGATTGGACGCTGAGCGGAGAGAAAGCAATCAAAATGGTGATGAAACAACATCAATTACAGGATGATTATCAGATTGTTCTGGTGGATTGGAAACTTCCGGGCATGGATGGCATTTTAGTGGCTAAGCAGATCCGCCAGATGATAGATACAGATATGCCGATTATTTTGATTTCTGCATATGATTGGAGCGAATTTGAGGAAGAGGCAAGAAGTGCGGGTATCAGCGGATTTATTGCAAAACCGCTGTTTAAATCCACTTTATTTTACGGATTAAGGAAATATATGGATATTGCGGGGACAACGGACGAAGCAGAAATATCGACAGATATGGATTTATCCGGATGTCATATATTGGTTGCCGAAGACAATGATCTGAATTGGGAAGTATTGAAAGAGTTGCTGTCCTATATTGGTATGGAGCTGGAATGGGCGGAGAATGGACAAATTTGTCTGCAGAAGTTTCAGGAGTCTGAATCAGGGTATTTTGATGCAATTCTGATGGATATCCGTATGCCGGTCATGAATGGATACGAAGCCACCAAAGCAATCCGCGCTTTAGAACGTCCTGATGCACAGGCCATTCCGATTATTGCAATGACCGCAGATTCTTTTTCTGAAGATGTGCAGCGGTGTCTGGACAGCGGAATGAATGCGCACACGGCGAAGCCAATTAACCTCGATGAAGTGGTCTCTCTGCTGAAAAAATATATCATGAAACCAAGTCCGTGAAGCATAGTGACGAATTAGAAGTTGCAGAGTATGGAAATTTAATGTGATAATTGTGCGAAACAAAACTTCATAATCAGATTGACGGGCAAAAGGGGCGATTTATTTTACTTCGCCCCTTTGCTTTTGTGAAAAGGGGCGCATAAGGAAATTAAAAGCTACAGCTGCATGCGCCCCGCACGGCGGGGAGGTAGATAAATCTTCCCTACTCGATTTACGAATAGGCGGATATGGCTAAAAGTCATAAAACACATTTGGGAGGAGGCTTGTATGGGGACAGATAATGGTACGGAGCATAATAGAAGGTTCATAAGAAGAGGCATGGTCAAATTTACGATATTTATGTCTGTGGTGATTCTGATTGCATTATTCGTCATTGTACGCCAGCTTTTAAAAGACAGTGATGCGGAAAAAGAAAAAACGACAGCGGTCACTTCGTCAAGACTGGAGAAGGTGCTTCAGATCAGCGAGCTGTCCACATACAAAGTTACTTATAACGGGGTAGCGGCTGTAAAAAATGAAGATGACAAATTGCTTTATAATGTGGCATACGAGGCTAAGATAAGTGTTGGACTGGATATGGAAAAAATTAAAGTCGAAGTCGATGAGTCGGAGGAAGAAAATAAAAAAATAATTGTTACTCTGCCGGAAATAGAAATTATGGATGTGGATGTGAACCCTGGTTCGCTGGATTACATATTTGAAAAAAAGAGCGCCGATACGGATGATGTTTCCATGACCGCATTTCCAGCGTGCAGAGCAGACGTAGAGGAAGAGTGTAAGACGAATGATGTATTGTTTGAATTGGCAAGAGAAAATGCGGCAAATACGATTAAGGCTCTGGTGAAACCCTTGTTGGAGCAGTATGAGGAATATTCTTTAGAGATTGTGAGCGAGGGAGGTTCCAGCTATGAATAAGACGAGACGATTCACAGCCATTTTTTTATTGGTGCTGACATTTTCGCTGATTGGCTGCAGTATGAAAAAGAACCAAGAGGAACCGGAGAAGACTCCCATAAAATTAGAAACAAGCCAGATGCAGGCTGTTTGTGAATTAGCTACTCTGGAATGTTACTATCACAATACGGCAAAATTAGATTCCGAAAAACAAGTTCTGTTCTGGAACACCAGCAAAAGGCTGTGGATTGAGTATTCCGGAATCGTAAAGGTTGGTATTGATTTGAGCAAATTCGATATGAGGTTGGATGGCAATGTTGTTACGATTGCAATACCGGATGCAAAGATATTAGGCTGTGAGGTTGACGACGCATCTTTGTCTGAGGATACTTTCTATTCGGAAACGAAAGGACTGGGAAGCGGCAAAGTGGGCGCAGACGACCAGACGAAAGCTTTTCAGGCGGCTCAGGAAGGTATGCTTGCGGCAGTGCAGGAGGATGAATCCCTGTTGCTTCAGGCGAAGGTAAGGGCGCAGACTTTACTGGAAAATTATGTGAAAAATATCGGCGACGCGATTGGGATTGATTATGAGATACGGTGGGAAACGGTAGTGGAAGATGAGACTGCAAATTAGTATTAAATTGTGATATTATGGGAAGCAGTATTCAGCTTCCCATAATCGGATTTACGGCGCAGTTGATTGAACCGTCGCATGACCAACTTGCATGGACACAGGAAAAAGGTGATGAGATTATCTTACGTAAATCTGACGGCGCTATGCTCACTCCTCTTGCTCAAGGCGATATGGTATTTGTCAGAGCAATGAAAGAAGTAACCGTAGGTGCGCTATCTGGCAGAAGCAATTCATTGGATAGGTCTAAATATGTAAGATAATGCTGGAATAATTTGTAAAAATATTGTAGAATATAAGAAATATTAAGGAAAGTGGATTGGGTAAATTTGGGTTATGAGTTGGAACGAGATTATTTATAATATTTTGCTTTCAATTACTGCTTCCTTTTTCTTTTGGATTTTTACGTTTAAGATTTCATTCACAAAAGTTATATTTGCCAAAAGATTGGTAAAAGCAGATAATACATTGACCGATGTCAAAAAATCGTATGGTTACAGATTGAGATTTGCGAATGTTGGATTTCGTGATTTAATAGAATTAACGATGGTCGTTAAATTAGTCATAAATGATCCTACGTGTAATCACATATGTTTTCTTGACATTTCGAATTCTGGTCAGCAAAATTTTATGACGGCTTTACCTAGTATTATAACTTATAAAATAAAAAAGCTCAGCAACATAAGAACGCTAACAATCTATCCGTCGGATTCCATGCAGCATGAGTTATCCAAAAAGAAGTACCCACCTAAAATACGAAAATTATCCCGAAAGGGAAAACTTCAATTTAGAGATATTTTTGAAGAATATGGCGATAATGTTACAATTACAATCTATGTGTATGGAAATGATAAGACTACCGGTGCAAGAAAGATGTTTGAATCGAAGCACTATACGATGCATGACATTGAAGAGGGGGATTTTTATGGTTCAAAAGAGATTAAAATTCCAATTTTCAGCAGAAAAAAAGTAAAGATAGATAAATTATCAAAAATACATAAAAAGATTCAAGTTTAAAGTTATAAAAATAATTTTAAGAAAAGTGAAGGATATTAGTATATAAGAATCAGCCATTTCAGGAGGTTTATTCAACAATGGTTAAAATATTATTCGTCTGCCTAGGCAACATCTGCCGTTCCCCGATGGCAGAATTTGTAATGAAAGACATGGTAAAAGTAGCCGGAATGGAATCGGAATTTCTGATTGCATCGGCAGGAACCAGCAACGAGGAATACGGGAATCCGGTGCATCCGGGAACAAGAAACAAACTGCGGGAATACGGGATTTCGGTGGCTGGCAAGACCGCTGTGCAGCTGCAGCGAAGGGACTATGAAAAGTACGATTATATCATCGGAATGGAACAGCGGAATCTTTCCGGCATCACCCGTATCTGCGGAGCAGATACAGAGGGGAAAGTATATCGTCTTTTGGATTTTACAGAGCAGGGGCGGGACATTTCCGACCCGTGGTTTACCGGGAATTTTGACAGTACCTATGAAGATGTGCGGGAGGGCTGTGAGGCATTACTTGCATATTTGAGAAAGGGAAACGATCTTGAATAAATATTTAAACAATTTTAGGATTTGCATAAAAAAGGTAGGAGAAAGGAATGAGAGTTATTACATCTATAACCGTGTAACCAGCCCGGGAACCTATCACAATGCGGGAAATTGAGAAATACTTTGAGTGATATGAAGTGAACTGTTACTGATTTTTTGCATAAAATCAAAAAAACGAGGTAAAATTTATTGCAAAATAAAAATGTTTGTGTTATATAATAGTAAGTGTAACAATCAATACAGTGGTTTGTTGCATCATAAATAGCAATAAAAGAAAATGCTGGGAAAGAGACTCTTGTTTTCAGACATCGACAGGAATGGGGCGTCACCGACTGAGAGCGCCGCTTGAAAGAGAAGATAAAGGGAACACTCTGGAGCAGACCGGTTGAAAGACGGAGCGATTGTGAGCGGTTCGAAGGGACGCAATCGAAGAATAGCTCTTCCGTAGGTCGGTACGTCAGTGCACGTTACGCATGAAGAGAGGGAAGATGACTGTAATTATTTAAGTAAAATTGCAGCATGTTTCAAAGCGGGTGGTACCGCGGATAATAAGATTATTCGCCCCGGAATACAAATCGTATTCCGGGGCATTTTTGTGTACAAAGAAATTAGCAGAGGAAGCTGCATGCGCCCTGCGCAAACGGGTAGGGGAAGAGGTATTCCCTGCTGTCTGCACAAAAGTGCTCCGGAAAATGCAAATTGAAAAGGAGTGGAAAGATGAGCAACATTTACAGAGACGTGACATTGGATCAGGTAAGCGAGACAGACATTGACAAAGAGATTCGGATTGCCGGCTGGGTGGAAAATATCAGGGATCATGGCGGCGTATCCTTTTTGGATATCCGCGATATGTATGCAGTTATGCAGGTCGTAATCCGGGACGGGAAGCTGTTAGAGGGAATCCGAAAGGAGCAGGCAGTTTCCGTACAGGGCGTAATCGAAAAAAGAGATGAGGAGACTTATAATCCGAAGATACCAACCGGAACGATAGAGTTAGAGGCGCATGAAGTTACCGTTTTGGGAGAGGTTTATAAGAACCTTCCGTTTGAAATTCAGACCAGCCGTGAGGTAAGGGAGGATGTGCGCTTGAAATACCGTTATCTGGATCTGCGGAATCAGAAAGTAAAGGACAATATCGTGTTCCGTTCACAGGTGATATCATTCCTGCGTCAGAAGATGACGGAACTTGGATTTTTGGAGGTTCAGACGCCGATTCTTTGCGCATCCTCACCAGAGGGAGCCAGAGACTATATCGTACCGTCCAGAAAATTTAAGGGAAAATTTTATGCGCTGCCTCAGGCGCCGCAGCAGTATAAGCAGCTTCTGATGGTATCGGGATTTGATAAATATTTCCAGATTGCCCCATGCTTCCGGGATGAGGATGCAAGGGCAGACCGTTCGCCCGGTGAATTCTATCAGTTGGATTTTGAAATGAGTTTTGCTACACAGGAAGATGTATTTGCGGTTGGGGAAGAAGTTCTGACCGCTGCATTTGAGAAATTTGCACCGGAGGGCTTTTCGGTGACGAAGACGCCGTATCCGATTATCAGCTACAAGCAGGCAATGCTGGAGTTTGGTACAGATAAGCCGGATTTGAGAAATCCTCTTCGGATTATTGATGTTACGGAATTTTTCCAGAGATGCAGCTTCAAGCCATTTATCGGAAAGACGGTAAGAGCCATCCGGGTACATGCGGAAATGTCCAAAGGCTTTCATGAGAAATTATTGAAATTTGCAACAGGCCTTGGCATGGGCGGACTGGGATATTTGGAGGTACTGGAAGACGGCAGCTATAAAGGACCGATTGATAAATTTATACCGGAGGAAATGAAGGAAGAATTTCGTACGCTTGCAGGGCTTGGCGTGGGAGATACGATTTTCTTTATGGCGGATAAGGAAGAACGTGCCGCATACTATGCCGGCATGATTCGCACCGAGCTTGGAGAGAAGCTGGATTTGTTGGAGAAAAATGCGTACCGATTCTGCTATGTCAATGACTTCCCAATGTTTGAGAAGGATCCGGAGACTAAGCAAATCGGATTTACCCATAATCCGTTTTCCATGCCGCAGGGCGGATTAGAGGCATTGAATGAGATGGATCCGTTGGAGATTCTGGCATACCAGTACGACATTGTCTGCAACGGCGTGGAATTAAGCTCCGGCGCAGTCCGCAACCACGATATGCAGATCATGGTGAAGGCGTTTGAGATTGCAGGATATGACGAGGAAGTATTGAAGAATAAATTCGGGGCGTTGTACAATGCTTTCCAGTTCGGCGCGCCGCCGCACGCAGGAATGGCGCCGGGCGTAGACCGCATGATTATGCTCTTGCGCAACGAGGAAAATATTCGAGAGGTCATTGCATATCCGATGAACGGAAATGCGGAGGACTTGATGTGCGGGGCGCCGGGAGAGGTGACGGAGCAGCAGCTTAGAGAAGTTCATATCAAAGTAAGAGCATAGCTCATACTTTGATATGAGCGGGTGAACCCGCATATGGCAGAGATGCGCAAAGGAAGGATGTCATGCTGGGCATGACGCGCATCTCGCGCGGATACGCTTAAGGGCGTATCCGATGAAGAAGTTCGAGCATAGCGCTCACCTTGATGTGAACGGGGTGAACCCGGGAAATAATGAAACAGGATGGGAGGAAAAGCATTTGAAACATCTGGGAACAAAACAAATAGAAACCGACCGATTGATATTGCGCCGTTTTACCGTAGAAGATGCACCAAAGATGTATGAAAACTGGGCGTCCGACGAGGAGGTGGCAAAGTATTTGACATGGCCCGCACATGCAGACGCAGATGTAACGGCAGAGCTGCTTGCAAGATGGACAGGGTGTTATGGGGAAGTAAATTATTACAATTGGTGCATGCAGTTAAAAGAAGACGGCGAACTTATCGGCAATATCAGCGTGGTGGAAATCAAAGAGCAGGTACAGAGCGCCGCCATGGGCTACTGTATCGGCAGGAAATACTGGCATCAGGGTTTTGCCTCGGAGGCGCTTAAGGCAGTTATGGATTTTTTGTTTGACGAGGTTGGCGTAAACCGTGTGGAGGCAGTACATGATGCGAGAAATCCGCATTCCGGTCAAGTGATGAAAAAGAGCGGGCTGCTCTATGAAGGAACGAAAATTGAAGCGGGCTTTAATACCTCAGGGGTTTGTGACGAGGTACACTATGGACTGACGAAGAGGCAGCGGAATGCGCAGGCAAACGGTCAGGGGCAGGATTCGAAGGCGTCTGGTAGGAAGAACGTGATTTCCGATAAAACAATCGAATATGTTGGGATCCTTGCGAAGCTGGAGCTGTCGGAGGAAGAGAAAGAGAGAGCCAAAAAAGATATGGGCGATATGTTGGATTATATTGATAAGTTAAATGAGCTGGATACCACCGGGGTAGAGCCGATGTCCCATGTATTTCCGGTAAACAACGTATTCCGCGAAGATGTTGTTGAAAACGGGGATGATTCCGACAATATGCTAAAAAATGCGCCTGATGTAAAAGAGCAAAGCTACGTGGTTCCGAAAACCGTTGAGTAGAAGAGAGGGATGTGACATGAACCTGACAAGTCTGACAGCCGTAGAGCTGGCAAAAAAAATAAAAGCAAAAGAAGTGACAGTTATAGAAGCGACGGAAGCTGCCCTCCTTGCTATCGAGAAAAGGGAAAAAGACGTTCACTGCTTTGTGACGGTGGACGAGGAAGGCGCAAGGAAGCGGGCGAAAGAAGTGCAAGAGCGAGTGGATAACGGTAAATTGACCGGACCGCTTGCAGGCGTTCCGGTTGCCTTAAAGGATAATTTGTGTACGAAGGATTTGCTGACGACCTGCAGTTCTAAGATGTTGAATAACTTTGTGCCCACCTATACGGCGCAGGCAGTAGAGAACCTTGAGGCAGCAGGAGCAGTAATCCTCGGAAAAACAAATATGGATGAATTTGCGATGGGAAGCACCACGGAGACGTCTGCTTATGGTGTGACGAGAAACCCTTGGAATATCAATCATGTTCCCGGCGGTTCTTCTGGAGGAAGCTGTGCGGCGGTCGCTGCGGAAGAGTGTTTTTATGCACTTGGATCGGATACCGGCGGGTCCATCCGTCAGCCAAGCTCCTTCTGCGGAGTGGTCGGAATTAAGCCGACTTATGGAACGGTGTCCCGTTACGGGCTGATTGCATATGGCTCTTCACTGGATCAGATTGGACCAATCGCAAAGGATGTGACGGACTGCGCGACGGTTCTGGAAGTGATTTCTTCCTATGATAAGAAGGATTCCACATCGGTGAAAAGAGAGGATACGGATTTTACCGCTGCATTGGTGGATGATGTAAAAGGAATGCGGATCGGTATTCCGAGAGACTATTTTGGAGAAGGATTGGACGCAGAGGTCAAAACGGCCATTTTAGATGCGGCAAAGAAACTGGAGGAAAAGGGCGCTGTTGTAGAAGAGTTTGATTTAAGCCTTGTGGAATATGCGATTCCGGCTTATTATGTCATAGCTTCCGCAGAGGCAAGTTCCAATCTTGCAAGATTTGACGGAGTGAAATACGGTTATCGTACCGAAGGATTTGAAGGGCTTCACAACATGTATAAAAAAACCCGTTCCGAGGGCTTTGGAGCGGAGGTGAAACGCCGGATTATGCTCGGCTCCTTTGTATTAAGCTCCGGTTATTATGATGCGTATTACCTAAAGGCGCTGCGTACTAAGGCATTGATTAAACAGGCGTTTGACAGGGCGTTTGAGAAATACGACGTAATCCTTGGTCCGGCTGCGCCGACAACAGCGCCGAAGCTGGGAGAATCCTTAAGCGATCCGATAAAAATGTATTTAGGCGACATTTATACAATTTCAGTAAATTTAGCGGGATTGCCGGGAATTACCGTCCCCTGCGGCGTTGACAGCAAGGGGCTGCCGATTGGGATGCAGTTGATTGGAGACTGCTTCAAAGAGAAAAATATCATAAAGGCGGCATATGCTTTTGAATGTACGCGGGACTACCGGCACTGTCCGCTTGCATTAGATTCTGACGCACAGCAGGAGAGAGTATAGAAAGGAGCGAGAAGATGAGTAAAGAGTATGAAATTGTCATTGGACTGGAAGTCCATGTAGAACTTGCAACGAAAACGAAAATTTTCTGCTCCTGTTCCACGGCATTTGGAGGAGCGCCGAATACCCACACCTGTCCGGTCTGTACGGGAATGCCGGGAAGCCTTCCGGTGCTCAATAAACAGGTGGTGGAGTATGCGATTGCGGTAGGTCTTGCAACGAACTGTGATATTACGCAGTATTGCAAATTTGACAGAAAGAATTATTTCTATCCGGATAATCCGCAGAATTACCAGATTTCCCAGCTGTACCTTCCTATCTGCCGAAACGGCGGAGTGGAAATCGAGACGGAGAACGGGAAAAAAACTGTTGGCATCCATGAAATCCACATGGAGGAGGACGCCGGAAAACTGATCCATGACGAGTGGGAGGACTGTTCGCTGGTAGATTTTAACCGTTCCGGCGTGCCGCTGATTGAAATCGTATCGGAGCCGGATATGCGCTCTGCGGAGGAAGTCATTGCATATTTGGATAAATTGAGAATGACGATACAGTATTTGGGGGCGTCCGACTGTAAACTGCAGGAGGGCTCTATGCGCGCAGACGTCAACTTGTCTGTCCGCGAGGCCGGAGCGGAAGAATTCGGGACGCGTACCGAGATGAAGAACCTGAATTCTTTTAAAGCAATTGCAAGGGCAATCGAGAATGAGAAGAACCGCCAAATTGATTTGCTGGAATCCGGCGAAAAGGTCGTGCAGGAGACAAGGCGATGGGATGACAATAAGGAGTATTCCTATGCGATGCGTTCAAAAGAGGATGCACAGGATTACCGCTATTTTCCGGAACCCGATCTGGTACCGATCGTCATCAGTGACGAGTGGTTAGAGGAAATCAAAAAACGCCAGCCGGAGCTTCGGGAAGAGAAACTCATCCGTTACAAGGAGGAGTACGGTCTGCCGGATTATGATGCGGATATCATTACGGGGGCTAAGAAGCTGGCGGATGTATTTGAAGCGACTACGGCAATCTGCGGCAAGCCGAAGAAGGTTTCCAATTGGCTGATGGGAGAGACGATGCGTCTTATGAAGGAGCAGGGAAAGGAGCCGGAGGAGCTGGCGTTTTCACCAAAGAATTTGGCGAAGCTGATTGACCTTGCGGATGCCGGAATTGTCAATAGTACCGTGGCAAAGGAAGTGTTTGAGAAGATATTTGCCGAGGATATCGACCCGGAAGCATATGTCAAAGAACATGGTCTTGCGACCGTCAATGATGAGGGAGAACTTCGTTCTACGATTGAGCAAGTGATAAAGGACAATCCGCAGTCGGTGGAGGATTACCGTAACGGTAAGGAAAAGGCGATTGGGTTCTTGGTCGGTCAGACGATGAAAGCTATGAAAGGGAAAGCGAATCCCGGAATGGTGAACCAGATATTGAAGGAATTATTGTAACTGCCGGAGAGTGATTCGGTACAAAATAGGCACACGGAGATGGAGGTAAGGGGCTGTCGGTCAATACCGATTCATAAGCTCTTTACTCCAAAATGAAAATATCCTGTGGAATTCAGTGCTTGTTGGCATCTGATTTTCCACAGGATATTCTTTGGCTAAACTGTATTTATCACGGTTTTCTCTTGAAATTTCCGACAGACCATTTATACTGCCGGTTTTACTATCTCCCATAAGAGTTCCATCAGTTTGGGAATATCTATACCTCGCTTTCCACAGAGACGGTATGGCTGCATGATTCTGAATATAACGGAAAGCAAGAAAAACAATATCGCCCTATAAAAAGACAGTATCGACGCTTGTCCAATCCCCAAAACATAATATAATAAAAGCAGAATATATATGGAGGTGTTCAAATGAAGAAAAGGAGAAAATGGCTGGCTGGATTTCTTGCGTTTGCAGTGACAATGCAAAGCGTTGGGACATTTCTTCCGGTAAAAGCAGAGACTGCAGAGGGCGATATTGTCTTTGCTGATTTTGAGGGAGAGACGTTAAACAGCAATGCGAGCGGGAGCTTGACGAAGGACGAAAAGCATGGGGGAGAACAAGCTCTGAAATATGATAAGACAGGTGACTATAAGGATTGGAATGTAGAAATTACTACGAATGAAGAAAGCGGTTCAGTGGATGTTTCAGGGCAGAAATATCTAAGTTTCTGGTTAAAAGACGAAAAATCGAATGACCTTGCCGTTAAGCTGATTGATGCGAATGGAAAAGACGCTGAGAAATGGACGGAAATGAAAAGCACGGAGGGAGAATGGTCTCACTTCTATGTGCCTCTTTCCGAGTATGGCGGAATAGATTTAACTGCCATACAAAAGGTGGCGTTTTATGAGTGGAACGAGGGAATTTACTACATAGATGATATCTGCTTTACATCAGAAAACGGTGAGGCGCAAGAGCCGGAGAAGCCGGCTTTGGACGGGGAACCGGCTTGGTTTCAGGATTTTGAGGCGGAAGATACTTCCGATACGTTTGAATTTTCTTCGACAGGCGTGACAGCTTCCGTTGACGAGGGAGTGGGCTGTGAAAAAGACGGCAGTGCGACGAAGGGGCTGGTCTATGAGAAGGAGGATTCTTCTTCACCGGAGAAAACAGACGGAAGCATTGTGATTAAATCCGATAGTCCGGTAGATGCTTCCAGACTTCGTTATCTTATCTTCTATATAAAGGATATGCAGGGATCTAATACCTTAAAGGTGTCATTGATAGATGCAGACGGAAAAGAGACTGATTTCGGTGGAAGCGGCTGGTGTGAGGTAAAAACAGTAAAAGAAAAATGGAAACAATACGCTGTGCCGTTAGAGGGCAGATCGGGAAAAATCGATTGGACAAGAGTTACCGGCATTCGAATTGGGGAATGGAATGCGGGAACCTATTACATTGATAACGTATATTTTGACAATTACCTGTTTACCGGTACGCCGGATTCCGGTATTACCGTACCGGAAGTTGCAAGCGGAGAGGTAAAACCTTCCGTAGAGCCGGGCAAGGGCGTTGAGAGCCGGAGCGTGGAATTGATTGCAGAAAAAGGCGCGGAAATCTACTATACTTTGGATGGAACAGAGCCGACAATCGAATCCACGAAATATACAGGCGCTTTAGAGATAACAGGCAGCACCGTAATAAAGGCAATTGCCGTAAAAAGCGAAGGAACTCCCGGTGAAGGGACATGCGGTGAAGTATACACCTTTACCTACGAAATTGTACCATATCCGGTAACGGCAACCAGCGAGCCGGGTACATATACGGATTCCGCAGTTGTGGAGTTCCGAACCAAAAACGATAAGGATTTGATTTACTATACAACAGACGGCTCGGTTCCGGTACGTAATGAAGGAACCGCAGAGCAGTTTATCAAGCCGATGCTCGTGACGGAAAGTACAACTTTCAAGGCAGTTGCTTATGATGCAAAAACAGGTTCGGTAAATGATGCGGCAGAGCTTGCGTATATTATCGAAAAGTCGGGAGAAACTGCAGCTCCGGTATTTTCCAAACCGGAAGGAACTTATGGTAAAGCCATTGAGGTCGAGCTTCTGGCGGAAGGCGATATTTATTATACGACCGACGGAAGCGAGCCGACAACAGATTCCGCAAAATATGAATCTGCAGTTAATGTAGACAAAGCGATGAAATTGCGCGCAATTGCGGTTGCGGACGGCAAGGAAAGCGAGATAGCAGAGGCGGTCTATACGATTCACAGTGAAGCGTCGCCGTTCTTAAAAGCGGACGGGAAAGTTCTAAAAGATAATTACGGAACCGGCGATGTTATTACGCTGCGCGGAACGAATGCAGGCGGATGGCTGGTAACAGAGGACTGGCAGTGTCCGACAAATGCGAAGGATCAGTTAACTGCCCAGAAGGTGTTTACCGAGCGTTTTGGAGCAGAAACGGCACAGGAGCTGATTGATTACTATCAGGATAACTGGTGGACCGAAGAGGATTTTGATCTGGTAAAAGCAGAAGGCATGAATATGCTGCGTCTTCCGATTACATATTTTGAAATGTTAAACGAGGATGGTTCCTTAAAAGATACAGCATTTGACCGCTTGGAGTGGTTTGTGGAAAACTGTGAAAAACGCGGCTTATATGTGTTGATTGATATGCATGGTGCAGTCGGCTCTCAGAACGGAAAGGATCATTCCGGTGATATTACGATACCGGATGTGGGAGATTTCTACGGGAACGAAGAAAATATCAACAAGACGATTGAGCTCTGGAAAGTGATTGCGGAGAAATATAAGGATAATCCTTGGGTGTGCGGCTACGACTTATTAAATGAGCCGAGTGCAGTCGGAACCGTACAATTCGAGGTTTATGACCGGATTTATAAGGCGATTCGCGCAATTGATAAGAACCATGTTATGTATATGCAGGCAATTTGGGAGCCGACACATTTACCGGATCCATCATTCTATGGCTGGCAGAATGTTGCCTATGAGTATCATTTCTATGGCTGGGATGTAGAAAAGGATGTAGAAGGACAGAAGAAATTTATCGAGAGCAAGGTCAAGATGGTAAATGAGGACACGAACTATGATGTGCCGCTTCTTGTCGGTGAATTTACTTTCTTCTCTGTTTTAGATAGCTGGAATGCAATGGATCTGTTCGAAGAGGAGGGCTGGAGCTATACGACTTGGACCTATAAGGTGACAGGAGAGGGTTCGAGCTGGGGAATTTTCACCTCCGGGCATGCCAAGGTGGATATTTACAAGGATTCGGTGGAGACTATCAAGGAAAAATGGGCGCCGGAGAAATTAAATACAAGTTCATTTGTAAGAAATGATGAAATTGCAGATAAGTTAAAAACTTATTTTGCAAATAATGAGAAAAACAAACCGGGAACAACGGCAGCTACCGGAATTTCACTGACAAAAGAGCTTTCTATAGAGCGGGATAAGACCGCTTCCTTAAATGCAAAGACAGTACCGGATAACACTGCATATCCGGCATTGAAATTTACGACAAGCGACCCGGCAGTGGCAGACGTTGATGCAGATGGCGTTATAACAGCCAAGGCAACGGGAACGGCAACGATTACCGTTACGAACCTGTACGGAATGAAGGAAAAAGCGGTCGTAACCGTAAAAGCAGCCGGCAGTACAGGAGGAGATACCGGGGGAGGAAACAAACCGGGAGATGGTAACCAAGACGGTGGCAATCAGGGAGGAAACAACCAAGGCGGAGCAGATCAGACAGCACCGGATGCGGTAACCGGATTAATGCAGAGCAAGTCAGATACGAAGTCCGTAAGTGTATCATGGACGGGCGTAAAGAATGCGGACGGTTATGAAGTAACATTTGTTGACAGTAAAACAGAGGCGAAGAGCGACACAACAAAGAACAATGCTTCATTTTCTTCACTGAAAGCAGGAAGTGTTTACACCGTAAAGGTAAGGGCATATATCAAGTCCGGAAATACAAAGCTTTACGGGAAAGAAGCGGTATTGACCGTAACGACTATGCTCGATAAGAAGCCGGCTTCCGTAAAGGCGGCGCAGAGCGCTAAAAGTAAGGTGAAGCTGACTTGGAAGAAGGCGGCAGGAGCCAGCGGCTATGAAATTTATATGAAAACCGGAAAGGGGAGCTATAAAAAGGTAAGTACAGTTAAGGGAGCTTCTAAGGTTGCTTATACTAAGAGCGGACTGAAAAAAAATACGACCTATACTTTCCGGATCAGAGCTTATAAAACAGTCGGAACGGCAACGGTATACAGTGATTATCAGACTGCAAAGGCAGTTACCATTAAGACTTGGCTTGCAAAGCCGGCGTCCTTTAAGGTGAAAAAGAGCGGCAGCGCGGCAAAGATTTCTTGGAAGAAAGTATCGGGAGCCAGCGGGTATGAAGTATACATGAAGACCGGTAAGGGCAAATATAAGAAAGTCGGTACGGTTAAGGGGGCGTCGAAGAAAACTTTTACCAAGAAGGGATTAAAGAAAAATAAGACTTATACCTTTAAGGTTCGGGCGTATAAAGGCTCAGGAAAGAGTAAGGCAGTCAGTCGGTATACGGCGGAGAAGACCGTAAAAATGAAATAAAAAAGTGTTGACATTTTTTTGATAATGAGAGTACACTAAGTATACAACGTGTAGCAGGACTGCGTAAATCCAGTTGACTGCTGCACGTTATTTTTTTGCACAGGGGTGCACAAGGAAATTAGCAGCAAAGCTGCATGCGCCCCGCGCGGCGAGCAGGGAAATAAATTTCCCCTACTCGATTGTTATGATATCGGTAGGTATTGAGCGGTTTGGACAGATGCGTGTAGCGTAAAGCATAAATCAGGCTTTTCGTTATGCGCATTCTTTTGTTTTTCCAAACGCATGGATACTGTCCGATAAAGAAATAAGGAGGAATGAAAGTTTTATGGAACAGACAACAGAAACCAATAAGATGGCGGATATGCCGGTCAAAAAGCTGATGCTGGCAATGGGGATTCCCATGATTCTATCAATGATGCTTCAAGCCTTGTACAATATTGTTGACAGCGCTTTTGTATCCAATATGGCAACTTACGGAGAAGAGTCCTTAAATGCATTGACGCTTGCTTTCCCCATGCAGATGCTGATGGTGGCGATCGGAATCGGAACGGGCGTGGGGACGAACGCCCTTCTTGCCAAAAGCCTTGGGCAGGGGGATAAGGAAAAAGCAAGCAGGGTAGCCGGAAATGCAATATTTCTTGCAATCATAATTTATTTCATTTTCTTGCTTTTCGGACTGTTCGGCGTTCGGTTCTATATATCGACCCAGACGTCTAACCCGTTGATTTATGGTTTGGCAGTTGATTATTTACGTATCTGCTGCGTTGTATCGCCGGGCATTGTATTTTTTGCAATATTTGAAAAGCTGCTTCAGGCGGCCGGACATTCCGTCTATTCGACGATTGCACAGATTGCAGGCGCACTTGCGAATATTGTCTTAGACCCGATTTTGATTTATGGTCTGCTTGGTTTGCCGGCGATTGGCATCCGAGGCGCGGCAATCGCTACGGTAATCGGTCAGTGTCTTTCCTGGGCGCTCGCACTGATTTTTCATTTGAAGGTAAATAAGGATATTTCCAACCAACTGAAATATATCAAGCCGTCCGGGAAAATTATCAAAGAGATTTATTCGATTGGTCTGCCCGCCATTATTGCGCAGGCACTCATGTCCGTTATGACTTATGGATTAAATATTATATTTGTAACAGTCAGTGAGTCGATGGTAACAGCGTATGGATTATATTATAAAATTCAGCAGTTTATTTTATTTGCGGCGTTCGGGCTGCGTGATGCAATTACTCCGGTCGTATCATTTAGCTTTGGAATGAGGAGCAAGCAGCGCATCCGTGACGGAATTAAGTATGGAATGCTCTATACGTTTATAATTATGTTGGCAGGAACCATCATAGTAGAAGTGTTTGCAGGTCCGTTTTCAAAAGTTTTCGGCTTGTCAGGGGAGACGCAGACGCTTTGTATCAGCGCGATGCGCATAATTTCGGTCAGTTTTATTTTTGCCGGAGCCAATATTGCATTTCAGGGTATTTTTCAAGCGCTGGAGGGAGGCTTGGAATCCTTGATTGTATCCGTATGCAGACAGTTTCTTTTTGTGCTTCCGGTTGCGTGGCTGTTTGCAAAATTGCTGGGTAATTCGTCTGACATGAGATGGGTCATATGGATGACATTTCCAATTACGGAGATCTTATCCGCCGCAATTGCACTTGGCATGATGAGAAGAACCCGCAAAAAGATTGCGGCGATAAAAGAAGAATAGGGCAGCCGTGGAAGAGAATCAGAACAGAAAGGAAGGAATCATATGAAAAACAGAATCATTACAATCAGCCGTCAGTTTGGAAGCGGCGGACGCACCATCGGAAAAGAGACAGCCGAAAAGCTTGGGATTCCCTGTTATGACTATGAACTGATACAACAGATTTCCAAAAAGAGCGGTCTTGCCAAGGAATACATTGCAGAGCAGGGGGAAGATACGCCTCATAGCAGTTGGCTGGGGAATGGCACAGAATTATCACATTTCTTTGGACAGCGGGGCGTTGGGGAGTGAAAAGTGTGCGGAGATAATAGCTGATTTATATTAGGGATTGGCTGTTTTGGGAAGTGGAGTCCAGCGGATAGCGGGCGAATTGCGACAGCAAAATTTCTTGAAAAATCCAAGGGTTTATGGTAATATGAATATAAAAAATTGTATCTAAAGGGTGTGCTGCATGAAAGCAGGTGAGGGTTTTGACCATGACCGAACAGATAGACAAAAAGCATTAAGAAGATTTAGAGAGGCTTAGAGGTTTTCGTCTGCTGGATGATGATTTTTTGACCAAATGTTTCGAGGGTGATACGGCAAGTATAGAATTGGTACTGCGGATTATACTGAATAAACATGATTTAAAAGTGTTGGATGTCCGCACGCAGGTATTTATAGAGAACTTATTGAACCGTTCTGTAAGATTAGATATCGTGGCAACAGACGACACAGGTATGAAATTCAATGTGGAGATTCAGCGTTCTGATAAAGGTGCAGGAAGAAGAAGGGCAAGATATAATTCCAGCATGATGGATGTAAACTTCTTGAAAAAAGGTGAGGATTTTGATGAACTGCCGGAAACATGGGTTATATTCATAACAGAGAATGACGTTCTGAAGCAGGGAAAGCCCTTGTATCAGATTGAACGTTGTATCTTAGGAACAGGCGAAAGCTTTGAAGATGGTTCGCATATACTGTATGTGAATGGGTCTTATCGCGGTGAAACGCCAATAGGGAAGCTTATGCACGATTTTTCCTGTACAGATCCTGCAGATATGTACTACGAAGTATTGGCGGATAGAGTAAGGTTTTTCAAAGAGAGTAAGGAGGGAATCGCAATTATGTGCAAAGTCATGGAAGATATGAGAAAAGAATCCCTGAAAGAAGTTGCGCTTCGAATGTTGGCAGCCGGAAAATATGCTTTGGAAGAAATTGCTAATATATCAGGACTTTCTCTTGATGAAGTGAAAAAGCTGAAAATGGACAGAAAAATATAAAACAGTTTCGATGAGCCGGGAATTTCAATAATGGATTCCCGGCTCGATTTTTGCTTTAAACGTAGATTATTTTATGAAAAATAATCTTAAGAGAAAAATAGGTGGAAAAACTGACCCATCAAGGCTATACTGAATAAGAGAACAACATCAGATGCGTTTGAGCGTAAAATTGGCACAGGAAAGGAAGGCTTGAATGGGGGACATGCTATATAAGAAGGCAATCAGAATCATGGAGGAAGTAGGAAAGGGCGTCAAAGGAAAAGAAAGCTGCGTGAGAAAAGCGCTTTCGGCAATTTTGGCGGGAGGGCATATATTGATTGAGGATGTACCGGGCGTCGGTAAGACCACTCTTGCGATGGCGTTTGGAAAGGTGATGGAGCTTAAGAACCAGAGGGTGCAGTTTACGCCGGATGTACTACCGGCAGATATTGTAGGATTTTCAATGTATCACAAGGAAAGCGGAGAATTTGTATATTGTCCGGGTCCGGTGATGTGCAATCTGTTTCTTGCCGACGAAATCAACCGGACTTCACCGAAGACCCAGTCGGCATTGTTAGAGGTCATGGAGGAGGGGAGTGTAACGGTTGACGGCGTAACGCGCCTTGTTCCGAAGCCGTTTGTGGTCATGGCAACACAGAATCCCATAGGGAGTGCAGGAACACAGCTGTTACCGGAATCACAGTTAGACCGCTTTATGATCTGTATGAGCATGGGATATCCGGACGCAGAGAATGAAATAGAGATAGCCAGAGGAAGAAGCGTAAAGGACGGGATGGACGAGATAAATCAGTTGATTACAGCGGAAGAATTGCAGGAGCTGATGGATGAAGCGGAGGCGGCATATGTGCATGAACATGTTTACCGGTATATCGTCAAGCTGATTACCGCAACGCGTGAGAACTCTTATCTGGAATTAGGCGTAAGTCCGAGAGGGACGATTGCATTGACCAAAATGGCGAAGGCGGAAGCATTTCTGAACGGACGGGATTATGTATTGCCGGAGGATGTGCGTCAGGTGTTTATGGACGTGGCAAAGCATAGGGTTGTCTTGAATACGAAAGCGAGGGTGAGCCATATCACGCCGGAGGCAGTGCTTGCTTCCATTATAAAAGAAGTACCGTCGCCAAGCATCCAAAAGGAGAAAAAAGAGTATCATGCTTAGATTACTTGGGTATCTATTGGGAATGGCGGGTACGCTTTATCTTGCAGCCATCTATTCCAGTCATGGAATCGTTCTTGTATTTGTGATAGAATTGGTATTTTTTTTGGCAGATTTATCGCTTCTTTTCTATCGGTGGAAACGGCTTGGCATCCGTCTGGAGTTTCCGCTGCCTGCGGCTGAAAGAGGGCAGGAAGTGCCATTGGAACTCGTTGTGGATAATCCGGGGCGTTTCCCGGCGGCAAGGGAAACGGTTTATTTGAAATATAAACGCTCCGGCAGCAGGAGGACGGAAAAGTTAAAGCTTCATGTATTTACCGGGAAGAAGGGAAGCGTTCGCTTTTCAAATAAAATTTCCGGTTTCTGCAGCGGCAGTTACTATTTTGAAAAGGCAGTGGCGGTATGGTGCGATCCCCTTGGACTGCTTCGGCTGCAGAAATCTATTTCATTGCATGAACGGCTGGACATTATGCCGGAAATCTACTCCGTGGGGGTGACGGTTTCCGAGCCAGTGCGAAATTTTATGGGAGAAAGTGACGTTTATGACAGCATTCACAGCGGAGAGGATGCTTCTGAGATTTTTCAGCTCCGGGAGTTTCGTGAAGGAGATAAGCTGAAAGACATTCATTGGAAATTAAGCGCCAAGGAAGATGAATGGATTGTGCGGGAGAACGGGAAACCGATAGCATGTGCAGTAGTATTATTGATTGATTTTGCAGAGGCGAAAAAAAAGCATCAGGAGAAACGGGATGTGCTGTTGTCATTGGCAGCGAGCATTTCTTTTGCACTGGTGGAAAATAAGTGCCCGCATTATGCGGCATGGTTCAGTACCGCAGAGCAGGATATTGTCCGTATCCGGGTGGATAGCGAGGAGCGGCTTAATCTGTTTTTGATGAACATTCTGGGGGAAGCTGCGGCTGTCGAAAAACGGGATTTGAAACAGGCATACAAGGAGCGGTATCAGGGAGAAAATTATCTTGCGGATATTTGCATTGACGACAGCCTGCAGGTTGTGGTAAAAGGAGAAACCATCGGAACATGTGACGGCAGAGATCCGGAAAAGAGCTTGGAAGAAATGGTTCTACGGGTATAAGAGAGAAGGAAGATGAAGAGAGACAAAAAGAGCAGAAAAGAAAGGACTATAAAGATCAGGCAGCGGGATCTGGAATTGACGGGACAGACTGTCATAAGCCGTATGGGGGAGTCGGAAGGGAAGGGGCAGGACATAAAAAAGGCAGCGCTTGTCCTTCTCTTGCCGTGCCTGTTATCTGCGCTGATGCTGCAGGGACTTCTGCTGGATTATTGCAAGGTCTGGGAGGTAGAATACCAGAAGGAGTGGAATGTCTATCTGCTGCTGATTTCGCTGACGGTAACGGTAGTTGCCGGAATAGGAAAACGTTTTCGGACGCTGCCTTGGATAGCGGCGGCGCTTTTAGCGGCGGCGGGGCTTTGTTCCCTCGAAACTTTTGTTGAGGGTGGGAGGGAGCTTGCAAATCCCGTGCTTAGATCCTGGAGTGAGTATTACAGAACCACGCTGTGGCAATATAAGCTGGGGGAAGAATCCGGCTTGGAACCCACGCTGTTCTATCTTGCTTTGTGGCTGGCATTCGGATTTATCTGGGCGATGCAAAAAGAAGGAAGGCGAATCCTGCTTGCTGCTCCGCCGGCGGCGCTTTTTATGCTGGGGCTTTTGATTGGAAAAGGACCGGATGTGGGAGCATGTCTTTATCTATTGACCGGACTTTTGCCGGCATTGGCTTTGGCGGGGAATATCGGTGTTTTGGAGGAAAAGGCAGAGCTTGCCGGTACATGCTTTACGGCGGTGATTCTGGCTGCGGGATTCATTTTATTTGCGCTTCTGAGGAATGGAATGACAACGCAGATTTTTAAAGAACATGACACGCTATTGGCGTTTCAAAAAAATATAGAACAAAATGTAATGGATTTTTTTGCCGAAATTCCGGGCGGTTTTTCTATTTTCGGCGGAAACAGTGATGACGGAGTAATTACGAACCGGAGTCCGCATTATACGGGAAAAGAAATGTTTTGGGTGACGGTAGACGAGAAGCCGAAGATAAAATATTATTTTCGGGGATTTGTCGGAGATACTTACGAAAACGGCAGGTGGAGCCCGGTCAGTGAAGAAGCATTTGCGGAGAAAGTAAGTAAGTGGGGATATACAAAAGGCGATGCGGGAAGAATCCTTTTAAATATGTCTTCTGATTATGCTGGGCAGGTTTTTCAGACAGCCACAGACAGCAATTTACAAAGCAGACCGGTTACGATGGAGATATTATATTCGGATGACTGTGGGGAATACGCATTTCTTCCGTATTTTACAAATCTGCTTGCGCATGAAATGGATGCGCTGACGGTGGAGGCGGACGCCGTGGTCCGAAAGCCAAAGGAACTTGGCCATATTCCGGTATATACGGCAGAAATGACCTCCTATGACGCACAAAGAGATGTATTACTGTGGCGGGAAAATGAGCAGGCAAAATTGGTGGAGGAATATGAGGAGGAGGTAAAAAGGACTTACACAGAAGTTCCGAAGGCAGGAGTGGGGCGTATCCTGAGCTTGGCGGATGCATGGGCAAAGCAGGGATTCGGCGTGGAAAAGTATGATATAAACTATGCGATTCCTATCCGCAAAGTGACCGAAGAGCTGGCGGAAAGGACAGAGTACAGCCGCAGTCTGGGAAGGGTTCCGAGAGGAACGGATGTGGTGGAGAATTTCCTGTTTGACAGTAAAGAAGGATTCTGTGTCCATTATGCTTCAGCAGCAGCGCTTCTGCTTCGGAGGCTTGGGGTTCCGGCAAGATATGTCAGCGGCTATGCGGCAGAACCGGGAGATTTTAGTGAAAATGCGGACGGTTCCTATAGCGCCGTGATAAAGGATGAGATGGGGCATGCGTGGGTGGAAGTTTATATGCGCGGGCTCGGCTGGATTCCGGTAGAGGTGACGAAAGGAAGCCAGAGTATGGGCTATGGTATGGATTCTGCGTCTGCCGAATGGGCGCAGTTTATCAGGGAATCATATAAGCCGGAGTCTTCGGAGACGCAAAATAATTCTAGACCGGAACCGGAGAGCGAAAAAAGACAGGAGACTGAGCGTGAAGTATCCCCAAATCCGTCCGCAACGGATGGAAAACAGAGGAAATCGTCTCAGACAGATACCACAGCGGGAATGTTTATCATACTGTCTGGCGTTCTGCTGTTGGCTGTGGCTATTGCAGTTATCCTTTGGAAACGGAAAGAGCTGGAAGGGAAACGCCGCTTTTTCAGCCGGGATACCAAGGTGGCAGCCTTGGAAATTTCTCATGGAATCTGCAAAGAACTGTATCGCGCCGAGGTTATCAAAGAAAAAAATATGACGGATGAAGCGTATATCCGTATGGCGGCGGAAAAACTGAATTTTCTGGGAGACGGCGAATTTGAGACATTTTTGCAGACGGTGCAAAGGAGCGTATTTTCCGAGTATACTCCTTCGGAAGAGGAAGTGAAGGCAGGAAGGAAAATATACTGGAAAATTGCCGCTGCGATTCGAAACAAAACAATTTAGCCTCAAAAGATTTCTGCAACATCTAAAGTTTTTATGAAATATACGTGAATTTCTTGAAATTCTCTTCATAGTGAATTAGAATAACTTTAAACATGAGAGTAAGAGGAGAAAAAAATGTCTGAAAATGAGAAAGATTTCTTGGAAGTAGAGCAGGAAGAATCCGTAGAAGAAGATCATGCAAAAGAGGATAGCTCTGCGGAGAATGAATATGAAGATATCTGTTACATCTGCAGAAGACCGGAGAGCGTAGCGGGTAAGATGATAAAGATACCAAGCGATATCTGTATCTGTCAGGACTGTATGCAGCGAACCTTTGACAGTATGAACAGTTCAGGAATGAGCGGAATGAATTTTGGCGGAATGAATCTGGACGAGCTTTTTGGCTCCGGAAAGATGCCGAATATCAGTATGATAAATCTTTCGGACCTGCAGGGCTTCGTGCCGCAGAGCCAGAAGCTGAAAAAGAAAAAGGCAAAGAAAGACAAGGCGGTGAAACCGGTATTAGATATCAAGTCCATTCCGGCGCCGCATAAGATTAAAGCGAGTCTGGACGAATATGTAGTCGGGCAGGAGCAGGCGAAGAAGATTATGTCGGTTGCAGTTTATAATCACTATAAACGGGTTGCAGATGAGCAAAACGGCAATACGGACGGCGTGGAAATCGAGAAATCGAATATGCTGATGGTGGGACCGACCGGAAGCGGTAAGACATATCTGGTGAAGACGCTTGCAAGGCTTTTGGATGTTCCGCTTGCCATTACGGACGCCACTTCTTTGACAGAAGCAGGATATATCGGAGACGATATTGAGAGCGTGGTCAGCAAGCTTTTAGCAGCGGCGGATAATGATGTGGAGAGAGCGGAGCATGGCATCATCTTCATTGATGAGATTGACAAAATCGCGAAGAAGCGGAATACCAATCAGAGAGATGTGAGCGGCGAGTCGGTACAGCAGGGAATGCTCAAGCTATTAGAGGGAGCTGAGGTCGAAGTGCCGGTAGGAGCCAGCAGCAAGAATGCAATGGTGCCGATGACGACGGTGAATACGAAGGATATTCTTTTTATCTGCGGCGGAGCGTTCCCAGATTTGGAGGATATCATTAAGGAGCGCTTGAACAAGGCGGCTTCCATTGGATTTCAGTCAGATTTAAAGGATAAATATGACAAGGAAGAGAACCTGCTTCAGAAGGTGACGGTGGAGGATATCCGCAAATTCGGCATGATACCGGAGTTTTTGGGAAGACTGCCGATTCTGTTCTCTTTAGAGGCGTTGACAGAGGACATGCTGGTGCGTATTTTAAAAGAGCCGAAGAATGCGATTCTTAAGCAGTACCAGAAGCTGCTCGCTTTTGATGAAGTGAGGCTGGATTTTGAAGAAGGCGCGCTTCACGCCATTGCGAAAAAGGCAAAGGAGAAGAAGGTAGGCGCAAGGGCGCTCCGTGCCATCATAGAAGAATTTATGCTGGATATCATGTATGAGATTCCGAAGGATGACAATATCGGAATGGTGACAATTACGGAGGACTATGTAGAGAAAAAGGGCGGTCCGATTATCACCATGCGGGGCGTGACATTGGATGCGCAGGCATTACCGAAGCTTATGGAGAAGAAAGCAGCGGAGGGCGCGTGCTGATAAAGCGATAGGACAAGGGAGTAACAGCTTGGCGAAAGGACGGTTGTTACATAAGAGATACCGCATGTGACGGAGGACGTTGCATGCGGTGTTTGCCGAAAAGAAACAAGGAGGCAGGACATGTTTTGCATTAGTGTCAGCTATAAGAAGACGCCGATAGAAATAAGGGAAAGATTTTCTTTTTCGGAAGAAGAGCGGAAAGAATTTTTAGAAAAGCTGAAAAGAGAGCGACGGATGCATGCCGGCGTAATCTTATCGACTTGCAACCGGAGCGAAATCTATTTTACAGGCGGGATGAAGCATATGCATCTTGTAGAATGCGCTTTAGCAAAGGTGAAAGGGATTGAAGCGGAAGAGATTAAGAAGCACTGTCTGTTCTATGAGGGAGAGTCTGCGGCGAAGCATCTGTTCCGCGTGGCGGGAGGATTGGATTCGATGGTGCTGGGGGAAGACGAGATTTTGCATCAGTTGAAGGAGGCGTATCTTTTTGCCGCTGAAGAGGGATTTACGGACGGGGAATTAAATATGATGTTCCAGAGTGCGTTTAATTATGCCAAATTAGCGAAATCTTCCACTAAGCTGTCCACAACGCCGGTTTCTATCGGAACGCTGACGGCAAATGAGATTGAGCGGTATATCGTGGAGCAGAAGAAGAAGGCGAAAGAGGACAGTCTGGTGATGGTAATCGGTGCGACCGGAAAGACGGGGAGCATTGTAGCAAAGGATCTGCTGGCAAAGGGAATTTCTGTTTTGGGAACGGAAAGACATCATTCTGACGGGGAAGAGATTTACCAGAAAAGAAAAGAGAAGTTGAAATTCATTGACTTTCAGGAACGATATCAGTATGTGGCGCAGGCGGACGCCATTGTCAGCGCAACGACAAGCCCGCATTATACACTTACAAAGGAGGCGTACCGAAAGGAGACGCAGGGAAGCGGAGAACGCCTTCTGGTGGATCTTGCAGTTCCGTGCGATATGGATAAATCTCTGGAAGAGCTTTTTGGAGTTACGCTTTTGGATATTGATTACTTTGAGAAGGCGGCAAAGGAGAATCAGGATATCAAGCTGGGAGAAGCGGAAAAAGCCAAAAAGCTGCTAAACGAATGTGTAGATGAGACGATGAAAAAATTCTATCTGAGGGAATTTAAGGAAAAGCTTTCGCAGCAGAAAGAAGAATGGTTCGAGAAAATGCTCTACTATCTGAAAGAGGTCTTAGAATGCGAAGATTTTTTGACGGCATTGGAAAGAATCTACGAGAAAGAAACGGGGGATGATGATGGCATATTTCCCATTTTTGACTGATATAAGCGAAAAGCGCTGTCTGGTTGTAGGCGGAGGAAGGATTGCATTTCAAAAGGTAAAGATTTTACGGGATTTTGGTGTAAAGATTCGAGTCGTGGCAGAGGAAATCGGCGAAGAAGTGAGAGCTTTGAAAAAAGAGAGCATGTCAGGAAGCCAGACACTCCCGATAGAGATATGGGAAAGAAACTTTGTGAAAGAGGATATCCTTGGAATGGATTTTGTAATTGCGGCAACAGATAATGAGGAATTGAACCATGCTGTTTCTAAGCTGTGCAGAGAAAATCGGATTCCGGTGAATGCCGTGGATAAAAAGGAAGACTGTGATTTTATTTTCCCGGCGCTGATACGGAAGGGGGATATCTTAGTTGCGGTTTCCACAGGAGGGAGCAGTCCTGCCGCCGCTGCTTTTTTAAAGCAACGGATTTCCTGCTGTATTCCGGAATATTACGGCGGAATGGTGGAGCGGCTCGGTGAATACAGGGAAGAAATTAAAGAGCAGGTGGCGGACGCCGGAGCGCGGAAGGAGTTGTTTTACCGTCTGCTTTCCTATGGGGAAGCACATGACGGAGAAATCCCTGAGCAGGTCATGCGGGAGCTGCTGATGGAGTATGCACGTAACAGTGAAGGTATCTGAACCGTTACTATGAGCGGCTCTCAGAGCCGTGAATAGCAACCTGTTACTTATGCGGAAAAATGAGGGAAAGATAATGAAGAAAATAGAAACGGTGAGGGTTGGAACGAGGGGAAGCAAGCTCGCTCTGGCACAGACGGAGCTTGTGATTGCCGCATGGAGGGAAAAATATCCGGAGGTTGCGGTGGAGCCAGTCATTATCCGAACGAAAGGCGATAAAATACAGGATCGCCCGCTGCTTGACTTTGGAGGCAAGGGCGTATTTGTGACAGAATTTGAAGAGGCATTATATGACGGAAGAATCGACCTTGCAGTGCACAGCGCAAAGGATATGCCAATGAAACTGGGAGACAATCTTTTGATTGCAGGGACATTGCCAAGGGCGGATGCGAGAGATGTGCTGGTCTCAAGGAAGGGGAGAAATCCGGCAGAACTGGAGAATCCGGTGATTGGAACGGGAAGCCTGAGGAGACAGTTTCAGTTAAAGAAGCTGTATCCACATGCGAGGATTCTCGGAATCCGCGGGAATGTCACGACCAGATTGCAGAAATTGCAAGACAGGGAATGCGATGGAGTCGTATTGGCAATGGCAGGACTTAAAAGATTGGAACTTTTTAATGAATCGGATTATGATTTTCGGATATTTTCTTGTGAAGAAATGGTTCCCGCCGGCGGACAGGGAATCATTGCGGTGGAAGGCAGACGCGGGGATGAGATTTCCGATATGGTAAGACAGATTTCTGATGAAGCAGCGTTTATGGAGCTGGAAGCTGAGCGTAAGGCTTTGGAGGTCTTGGAGGCGGGATGTCATGCGGCAATCGGCATAATTGCGCAGGTTAAGGAGAGGGAAATCAAATTGCGGATTCGGACAGAGTGGAAAGGGCAGACATTGGAACGGGAGGAGACTGCGGAGTGTTCCGTTCGAATCCTGCTTGCAGAAAGACTGGCATTGGATATCAAGGCAATGGTGGCTGCATCCGATTAGGAGTAAAGAAATACGTAACGGTTCAGATCTGTCTGAGCTGTTACAGAAATATATAATACGAGGCAGGTGAGAACATGGGCAGAGTATATCTGGTTGGAGCAGGACCGGGAGATGAGGGCTTAATTACAGTCCGGGGGCTTCATTTACTGCAAAGCTGTGACGCCGTAGTGTATGACAGATTATCGTCGGAACAGTTGTTAGCGGAAGTTAAAGAGGGCTGTCATAAAATCTATGTAGGCAAACAGGCCGGATACCATTCTAAGACGCAGGAAGAAATCAACCGTATACTGATAGAGTGTGCCGGACGATATGAAACGGTAGTACGGTTGAAGGGCGGAGATTCTTTTGTATTCGGAAGAGGCGGAGAGGAAATCGAAGCTCTTATGCAGCAGGAGATTCCTTTTGAAGTAATACCGGGCGTGACGTCTGCGGTAGCAGTACCGGAATGTGCGGGGATTCCGGTTACGCACCGGGGCGTCAGCAGGAGCTTTCATGTGATAACCGGACATACAAATACGGCGCAGGGACAGCCGGCTTGTGACTATCCGGTCTTGGCTAAGACGGAGGGAACGCTTGTATTCCTAATGGGCTTATCCCATCTGGGAGAGATTGTCAGAGGGCTTGTGGCAGCTGGAAAAGAGGAGAAGACAAAGGCGGCTGTCATTTCGGAGGGGACGACTGCGAAACAGCAGACGGTGCGTGGAACGCTTGCGGATATTGAACAGAAGGTTCGGGAAAGCGCTGTCATTTCTCCGGCTGTTATTGTCGTAGGAGAGACCGCCGGATTTGAGTTCTTGTACCGGGAAAACGGCGTGTCCAATGATGGAAAGAAAAAGGAAAAGCGAGTTGGAATTACTGCAACCCCTATGTTGTATCAGAAGTTAGAAACCGGGTTTCGTGAAGCTGGAATGCAGACAGTGCCGGTCTGTACAATGGAGGTCAAAGCTGCGGCACAGCTTGGGAAGCTTTCAGAAGAGCTGCAGCGTCTGGAACAGTATCAGTGGATATTGTTTACCAGTTCAAACGGCGTTACCGTTTTCTTTGATACGTTAAAAAGAGAGCAGGTGGATATCCGCAAATTAGGACATTTAAAATTTGCAGTCATTGGAAGCGGAACAGGAGATAAATTAAAAGAATACGGTATATACGCAGATTTTATCCCATCCAACTACACAGTCCCGGTTCTTGCCAGAGAGTTTTCAAAAAAGGTAGAAGAAGGGGAGCGTGTCCTGATTCCAAGAGCCGCACAGGGAAGCCTCGAGTTAACAGAGGTATTGCGGCAAAATGGGATTGCTTATACGGATTTGGCAGTCTATGACGTAAGCGGAAGGTTGACGGAGTATGCCAACTGTCTGGAGGAGCTGGATTATCTGCTGTTTGCAAGCGCTTCCGGGGTAAAGGCATTTTTTACAGGTATATCCGAAAGGCAGATTACCCTGCCGGAGAAATTGGAAATCGCTTGTATCGGTGAAGTTACTAAGTCAGAGCTGGAAGAGAAGTTTCATGGGGCAGGGATAGTGGCAGATGTACCGAATGTACAGGGATTGATTGAGGCCGTTGCCGAATATGAACAGAAAAGCAGAGGTGAATCGAATGATACGCATGAGAAGGTTACGTGTAAATGAGGCGATGAGAAGCCTGGTACGAGAGACGAGCGTCAGCAAATCGGATTTAGTTTATCCGATGTTTGTGATAGAGGGAAATGATATCAAAAATCCGGTGGATTCTATGCCGGGAATCTATCAGTATTCTATCGACCGGATGGATGAAGAGCTGGATAGAGTAAAGGAAGCCGAAATTCCGGCAGTGCTGTTGTTCGGCGTTCCGGCGCATAAAGATGATTGCGGAAGCGAGGCATATAATGATGAAGGAGTGACCCAGCAGGCAATCCGGCATATCAAAAAAAAGATGCCGCATCTGCTTGTCATTGCAGATGTATGCCTGTGCGAATATACCTCCCACGGACACTGCGGGCTGATTTATGGGAATGAGATATTAAATGACGAAACGCTAAAGCTTCTTGGAAAAATGGCGGTCAGTATGGCAAAGGCGGGCGCAGATATCATTGCGCCTTCCGATATGATGGACGGACGGGTGGAATATATCCGAAATGCATTGGACGAAAACGGTTATATCAATACAATGCTTATGGCATACAGCGCCAAATTTGCATCGGGTTACTATTCTCCTTTCCGGGATGCGGCGCATTCAGCCCCATCCTTTGGCGACAGAAGAACTTATCAGATGGATCCGGCAAACAGAAAAGAAGCGGTCAGGGAATGTGAAAATGACATTGCAGAAGGGGCGGACGTTATCATGGTAAAACCTGCGCTGGCGTATCTGGATGTTGTCAGGGAGGTCTCTGACCGGACGGATTACCCGATTGCCGTATACAATGTCAGCGGAGAATATTCTATGGTAAAGGCAGCGGCAGCAAACGGATGGATTGACGAGAAGCGGATTGTGATGGAAAATATGACTGCAATGAAACGCGCCGGAGCAAAAATCATTATTACATATCATGCGCTGGATGTGGCAAACTGGCTGAGAGAAGGGGAATGACAATGTACGAAAAATCAGATGCATTATTTGAAAAATCCAAACAATACATGCCGGGCGGCGTGAACAGTCCGGTCAGAGCATATCAGGCGGTGAATCGCAATCCGGTGTTTATTGACTCTGCAAAGGGGTCTAAGATCTATGATGTGGACGGCAATGCGTACATTGATTACGTCTGTTCCTGGGGACCGGGAATCTTGGGACATGCCCATGAGCGGGTGGTTGAAGCAGTCCAAAAGGCCTGTGAGAAAGGGCTTACCTACGGGGCTCCGACCGAGAAGGAATATCTTCTTGCCGAGCTGGTGCATAAGCTGATGCCGTCCATAGAGATGCTGCGTCTGGTAAATTCAGGAACAGAGGCAGTCATGAGCGCCATCCGGGCGGCGAGGGGATTTACCGGAAGGGATAAAATCGTAAAGTTCCGGGGCTGTTATCATGGGCATTCGGACGGGCTTTTAGTAAAAGCCGGTTCCGGAGCCTTGACCTGTTCTATACCGGACAGTCCGGGAGTTCCGGCAGATTATACAAAAAATACACTGGTTGCCGAGTACAATGACGAGGCTTCCGTTGAAGCGTTGTTTCAGGCAAATCCAGACAGCATAGCGGCAATCATCGTTGAGCCGGTAGCTGCCAATATGGGAGTGGTACTGCCGAAGGAAGGATTTTTGAACAGCCTCCGAAAGATTGCGGATAAATATCATGCGCTGCTAATCTTTGATGAGGTGATTACCGGATTCCGGCTGTCCTTAGGCGGTGCGCAGGAATATTATAAAGTGAAGCCGGATCTGACGACGCTCGGGAAAATCGTTGGCGGCGGGATGCCGTTAGCAGCTTATGGCGGCCGCAGGGAAATCATGGAAATGGTTGCGCCGAAAGGCAGCGTCTATCAGGCGGGAACCTTAGCGGGCAATCCCATTGCCACGACGGCGGGAATCGAAACGCTGCGTATTTTGGAGGAGGAGAAAAATCTCTATGATACAATCGCAGCGTCTGCAGAGCAGCTTGCGGATGTAGTGCAAGAGGCGTTTGGAAGCAGAGTCTGCGTGAACCGGATTGGTTCCCTGATGAGTGTCTTTTTTCAAGAGGGAGCTGTTACGGATTATGCCTCGGCCGTGAAATCTGATACGGGTCAGTATGCTGCGTATTTTAATTATATGTTAAACCAAGGTATCTATCTGGCGCCTTCCCAGTTCGAAGCGATGTTTCTTTCTTATGCTCATACGAAGGAAGATATAGAACGGACTTGTGATGTGATTTTAGAGTTGGCCAAAAACAATGTCATATAGCTCTTTTCTCTTCTGGAAGTAACAAGTTCCAAGCAGTCCGCATAGACTGGTGAAAAACGGAAATTACGACTATGACTTGTGAAGAGCAGATTCTTTCAAATGATTATTTTGACTTCATCATTAACACTGAGCTGGTAGGAAATCGCATTCCGGAGGGGGCATGTTTACAGAGAGTAAATTCAGAATACAGTATTCTGTTTTATCCGAACGAAGGGCTTCCGCCGATTAATATTGCCGATTATATTTACAGTGTAATTCCCAAATGCTTTACGCTGTTGGATCAGACGGCTCTTGAGGTAAGCGGAATTTCAAGGGTACAGAATCAACCGACCCTGTCCTTAACGGGACAGGGTGTTTTAGTTGGAATTATGGATACGGGAATTGCCTACGAAAACCCGATTTTCCGATATTCCGACGGGAGCACGAGGGTGGAGGCAATCTGGGATCAGAACATTCCAGGTAATCCGCCGGAGGGATTCTTATACGGGACCGAGTACACCAGGGAGGATATTGACGAGGCGCTGATGCTCGATGATCCCTATGAGCGCGTCCCAAGCCGGGATGAAGAAGGACACGGCACGTTTTTGGCAGGCGTAGCTGCGGGAGATGCGGATTATGCAAATGATTTTATCGGCGCTGCGCCGGGGGCGGCTATCGCAGTCGTAAAGCTGAAGCCTGCAAAGCAATATCTGAGAGATTTTTTCTTTATTCCGGAGGATGCGACGGTCTATCAGGAAACGGATCTGATGACGGCGGCGGCTTATCTCAGCGGTCTGGCGGACAAATTGGGAATGCCGCTTGTCCTTTGCGTTGCAGTCGGGACGAATATGGGAAGCCATAGCGGAACAAGTCCGTTTTCCGTTTTTCTCTCGGATCTGGGAAGAAGGGCGGGAAAGGTGATTGTTACATCGGCGGGGAACGAGGCGAATGCAAGACACCACTATTTTGGAAGGATAGAAGAGGAATCCAGACAGGATATGGCTGAAATCAATGTGGAGGAGAATGTGAGAGGGTTCGCAGCGGAATTATGGGTCAGTGCGCCGGAGATGTATACAATTGCCTTGACTTCGCCGAGTGGAGAACAAGTTCCGCGTATGATTTCTCAAGGCAGGGCGCATTCCGAATACCAGTTTATTTTTGAGAGGACAGTCGTCTCGATTGACTACAGAAATATTGGAAGGGAAAGCGGTAATCAGTTGATTTATATTCGCTTTGACCGCCCGACGAGGGGAATCTGGACGATACAGGTGTATGGGATAAATTATCTGGGAGGCAATTACCACATTTGGCTGCCTATGCGCGAAATGCTGTCGGGAGACGTGTTCTTTATCCGTTCCAGTCCGGATACGACAATATCGGTACCGGCAAATGCGCAGGTTCCTATTACGGTAGGGGGGTATAATGCCAAGGACGGAAGCCTGTATATCGGTTCCAGCAGGGGATACACGGTCGACGGAAGGGTGAAGCCGGATTTTGCCGCACCAGGGGTAAATGTCTATGGTCCGACCCTTAGGGGCGAATATACGTACCGGACGGGAACGAGCGCGGCTGCCGCCGTCTGCGCAGGAGCCTGCGCGTTGTTCCTGGAGTGGGCAGCTGTGATAGGGGATTACGGGGGAGTAAATACGGTGGATACAAAGAATTTTCTGATCCGGGGAGCCAGACGCGAGCTGGAGCGGGCGTATCCGAATCGTGAGTGGGGGTATGGAAAGCTGGATTTGTACAATGCGTTTGATATTTTAAGGGAACGGTAGCAGGCATATTTTATTTGCGGCAGGAACCGCCGCAGGCGGAGCGTCTTGTTTTGTATGCCGCTCCGCCTGTGAAATTATTCTTCCGGTTCTGTTTCTACCTGAATCGTATCCGAATTGCCTTTTATTGCCTGTTCTATGACGGCAGCAGTCAACTTGTTAAAATTGCTGCCGGAGTTGGAGGCTCCGCTTAAGGCATCCACGCCGGAGTCGTCCTGCTGCTCTAGCAGTTCAGACGTATAATAGCGGGTGTATTCATTGGGATAAGTTCCGGCGACTGCATACATGTTCTTCATATAGGTATTGTCCCATGATTTGATATAACCGCTGGGGTTTTTGGCATTGAATTCTGCAGAGACGATTTTGCCGTCCTTTACCATGATGCAAATATATTCCTTCCAGCCATGTGAATAATCAGACATCTCTGCCGTATAAAAGCCGTCTTTCATTTTCGCCTGAGAACCGCAGCCATTGATGAGCAGCGCAGCAATCAATAAAATAAAACATATATTTTTCTTCATAATAATCCTCCGATTTTATCTGTATTCCCGAATCTTTACCTGTGACACAAAATCCCTTAAGTCTTCTGCTTGTGACAAGGATTCGACAGCCATTTCGTTATTTTTGCGGGCAATTTGTTCTAGGGCTGACAGACGCTCATTTGCATGGGAAACGGCATCTGTCTGTCTGCTTACAGTGCCAGAGAGCTTGTCGGAAATACTATGGTATTGTTTCGTCAGCTCTTCAATTTCCTGGAAGGTCTTTGCCGTCTGATTGGCGGTTTCAAGACCGGCTTCGATTGATTCTGCAGAGCGGGCGATGAGATTACCGGTTTCCAGCAGAGCATCGGCAGTCTGTTGGGAAAGCTGGCCGATTTCATTTGCTACAATTGCAAATCCGCGTCCTGCCTCTCCGGCGCGTGCAGCCTCAACGGAAGCATTCAGGGACAGTAGATTTGTCTGGCGTGAAATGTTTTCAATTAACAGGCTGACCTTAGAAATTTCGTCTACTGTGGAGTGAATCTGCTCCATCGCATCAAGCATGTTCTGCATATAGCTGCCGCCGAGCGTGGTTTTTCTGGCAGCCATTTCGGCACACTCTTCAATCTCAAGGACATTATCCCTGTTATGTTCAATGGAAGATGTAATGGCAGCCATATTTTCTCCCATATTTGAGAGCAGTATGGATTGTTCCCTAGAACCGTCTAATAACTGCCTTGCACAGTCGGAAACTTTTGCGGAGGACTGGTTCATCTGCATCATTGTTCGGTTTAGCGCCGCCGTTATATTGCTGAGAGAACTTTGTATTGAGGAAAAGTCCCCGTGAAAATCGGTGGGGATGTCTATCGCATAATTACCATTGGAAAGCGTACTGAGGCAGGCTTCAATGTTCTGTATGTAGCGGTTTAAACTTGCAATGGTTTTCGCAAGCGCGTCTGTCAAAATGCCGGTCTCGTCATTACTGTCCGAAAGCAGGACTTCATCACTTAGGTTGCCGTTAGCCAGAGACTGCAGGCGTTTGGTGGCAAGGGCAAGCGGATTGGAAATCCGCATGGAAACCGGAATGATAATTGCCGCTGCAGCAAGCAGAAGCGCCAGTGACAACAAGACGGACAATACGATAGAAAAGTATACGGTGTCCATAAATTCATTCTGCGGTGCATGAATGAAAAGCGCCCAGTTGGTTCCCGCAATCGGAGCATAGCCTGTATAAGATTTCACAGAGTTTAAATTCATCTTGGCTGAGCCGGTCTGAAAAGAGATAATTTTTTCAAAGTTTTTACTATTCGCACCAGAAGGATATAAGTCATAAATGTTTATCTGGTCGATTACATTCTGTACGTCACGGTCACCGATAATCGTGCCTTCCTCATTGATGATACAGGCGCTTCCGGTGCTGCCCAAAACCAGTTGGCTCAGCACATCGTTTAAAAGATCATATTTATAGCTGCCGACGAGATAGCCTGTTATCGTATCATCGGTTTTAATCGGAGAGCCTACACATAGCTGCAGAGTGTCATTGGCATAATAGGGTTCACCGATGACAACGTTTTCCGTCTGGCCGAGCAGAGAAAAATACTTTGTGTCGGAAATAGAGTCTGGGGAGATGGAATCTCCGTAGAGCTTCTGGCCAAAGGTGTCATAGGATGCAAGCCAGACGAATTCTATTTGAAGCTTGAGGTTATTTATAAGCTCCTGTTTCATGATTTTATCGGAGTCACTGCCAAGAAGTTCTTCGGAAGAGAAATTAGCCATCCGTTCTGTAAGAAGATGCAGATTAGAGCTGATATTTTGTGCGGATATCCTTGCGGTAAGCTGCATATCGTTTAGTACTACGGTATTTGTGGAGCGGATACTGCCGACAGACATAATTGTGGTGATGAGTACTGCAACCAGAATGGATACGGACATTACATAAAAGACAATTTTTTGTTTTAGTTTTCTAAATTTTTTCATTTTGTAAACTCCTTTGTACCATCTTATCGTATGCTTGCCGGAGCAAACATATATCATTTTAATGATATCATATTATATGCTATATTTCTATCAAATTTATGACAGTATCTGGCTAGTAATTGACAATCCGGTCTGTATATTTTAAACTAATGGAAACGATAACGCAATTATGCCGAAAAGGAGAAGCAATGATATACATAATAGGCGCTGCAGCAATTTTTATACTGGACTATTTCATTAAGGGAAATGCAGACAAAAAGCGGAAAATCGGGGAAGAGCAGGAGGTTTTAGGCGGCAAGGTGATTCTGACGAAGTACCATAACAAGGGAGCGGCATTGAATTTTCTTGCGAAGCGTCCGGGAATTCTGACGTTGATCCATACGGGGTTATGGGGATTTCTTGCAGGTATTTTTGCTGTTTTGTTCGGAAAAAAAGAGAATCCGGGGCTATTGGCCGGACTTGCATTGATACTGGGCGGCGGCGCCAGCAATCTGTTTGACAGAATCAAAAGAGGGCATGTAATAGATTATGTCAGCTTTGGGGTAAAATGGAAAAAATTCCGGAATATTGTGTTCAACGTTTCAGACTTCTTTATCTTTCTGGGAGCGGCGCTGGCGGTGATATTTGGACGCCGGAAATAAAAGGGCAAAGGATGAATCGGGGAGGGGGGGATTTATTTCTCCTACTCGCTGCGCGGGGCACATTCAGCTCTGCTGCTAATCTCCTTATGCGCCCTGTGCATAAAAAAAGAGATTTCAGACAATCTGAAATCTCTTTTTCGTTAATCATATTCCAGTTCCTATATATCTTAATCTGAATAAAAAACTAAATTCTATATTAGAGAAAGGTACATTGAAAAATGCTGAAATGATTAGCCGACTACTGTAACGTTTGTAGCCTGAGGACCTTTTGCTCCGTCAACAACGTCGAATTCTACGGATGCGCCTTCTTCTAAAGATTTGAAGCCTTCCATTGCAAGTCCTGTGTAGTGTACGAATACGTCTTTTCCGTCTGTGTCGGAAATAAATCCGTAACCCTTCTGGTTATTAAACCATTTTACTGTACCAGTCATAATAGTACCTCCGAAAAATAATATAATGCTTATGTTGATTTCAACATAAGACTAGGATAGCACAAGAAGGGGGAAAAGTAAAGGAAATTCGGAGAATAAAATAATATGGTCCGGAATTGGCTATGTCAGTTCTTCAAAATCAATTCCATGTGCAGTCAGGAATTTGGCTGCGAGCTTATCCCAGTATTGTTCGAAGCTTTTGTCCAATGTAAATGATTGATAAGAGACGCCGGTGGTATAGGTCAGCCTGCCGTCGGCATATTTTATGTTCAGGAAAACGCCGTTTAAATCTTCCGGTGAAAAGCCAGAGCGAAATTTGGCCAGGGTGTTTGCGAGATTATCCGGGGAAAGCATGAAGATGAATTTAAATGCAGCAGGGGTCTTTTTTCCCTTGATGAGATTGCAGCAGTCGTTTCTCAGCAGGGAAAAGGGCGCGTAGGGGAGGCTGCAAAGATCTTCTTCTTCCAATTCTTCCTTCGTCCAGAAGTCTTTGGTCAGACGCCCGTCTATTATATAGGTCACTTTTGTCTGAATGGATGCTTCGGAGAGCAGAAAGTGGTCGAACAGTTCGGAGAGTAGAAGCTTGTTCATAAAATCTTTAATGTTTGTAATTTGAAATACCTTCATTTGGGTTCTCCTTGGGGATGTGATTGGCGGGTCTTGGATTCGGGATTTACATGGGAAGGAAAAGAACCAGCTGCACAGCGGCAGAGTTGGATTTACAGAATCATTGCACTCGGAAAACTGGTTTTCCTGATGCAATGATTCTGCAAATCCACACATCACAATTGTGATGTGCCTTTTCCTTCCCATGCAAATCCCAAATCCAAGAATCCGAGTAAATATTTTCCCCTAAAGTGTAGCATATTACCAATAGAAAAAAAAGCAAAATTATAGTAAAATGTAGTCAATGACAGGGAAGAGAAGGTTCTCATCAAAAAAGTGGAGGATGTCCGGCTTGAAAAGGAAACGAAGAGCAATATTTTTTGTAATTGCACTATTTATTTTAGCAGCGGCAGCGGTTACGGTCTGGAATGTGCAGGGGGTAAGGGAAAAGGTTGTAGATTACTGGGAAGAGCAGAGCAGAGAGTATACTGCGTTCAAGAAAGAGCTGACCGCAGGAACGATTTTGGAAAAGACGGTCTATGTAGAGAGTATATCCGAAGATAAGTATGCTTATCAATGCCTGGACAAAGAAGGGAAACAGGTATATGATGAGATTTTGAATGCTATCTTAAATCATACGGAGAAAATTACGGTTGCAACTTTAGACCCGGAGGTTTTAAAACTTGCGTTTGAGGATGTAAGTTCGGATTACGGCGGATTGTTCTGGATATCCGGATACAGTTACACGGAATATACCAGAAATGAAAAGATTGTAAGCATCGAATTTGCGCCCAAATATACCATGACCTACGAAGAACGTGAAATCATGCAAAAAAGAATTGACGCTGAGGTAGAACGTTTCTTGAGCGGTATTTCATCGGAGTCTTCCGACTATGAGAAGGTGAAATATGTATTTGAGAATTTGGTTCGGGAGGTGGATTATGACAAGGGTGCAGAAAACAGCCAGAATATTATCAGCACCTTTATCAATAAGAAAACAGTCTGTCAAGGTTATGCCAGCGCCACCTTGTATCTTTTGGACTATCTAAATATTCCGTGTGTGATAGTAACCGGTTCGGCAAACGGAGAGGCGCATGCGTGGAATCTGGTACAGCTGGATGGAGAATATTACTATATGGATACAACATGGGGAAACTCCACCTATCTGAATGAGGACAGTCAGGAAGCGAAAATGGTCAACTATGGGTATCTGTTATTTACTACCGAAGAAATGTCGGCAACGCATACGCCGGATGACCACATAAAATTACCGGAATGTACGGCAATTTCCAATAACTATTTTGTCCATGAGGGATTGTATTTCACTGAATGGCTTCCGGATGAAATTGGAGATATCTATGGCAGGGCGGCATATGGGGAGGATCACAGCGCAACAGTAAAGTTCGCTTCAAAAGAATTGTATGACAAGGCAAAGAGTTACTTTATCGAGCAGCAAAGACTGGAGGATTATTGTGAAATTACCGGAAATGTATATTATTTAGAAGTACCGTCCCAATTGATTTTAACAATAAGTATTAAATAAATATAAAATATCTGATCCCCTCTTTTCAAATAAAATTATTTGTGTTAGTATGAAGTGGTATTGAAAACTACATTAAATAGAAATTGCTAATATAAAATATATTTTTTGATATTGCGTGCATACTATAAAGCGAAGCGTATTTGCAAGGAGGGATTGATATGGGATATAAAATCGTGGTGGATAGCTGCGGAGAACTGCCGGAGAAGCTGCAGTCTGACGGGCATTATGAATCCGTAGCGCTGGAATTGGAAGTGGATGATTATCATGTGACTGATGATAAAACCTTTAACCAATTGGAATTTATAAGGCGGGTACGGGAGAGCAGGAACTGTCCGAAATCTTCCTGTCCGTCTCCGGAGCGTTATATGGAGGCATTTGAGGGAGACGCCGAGAATATATATGTCGTGACACTTTCCGCTAAATTAAGCGGATCTTATAATAGTGCGGTATTGGCGAAGAGGCTTTATGAGGAGGAACATCCTGATAAAAATATCTATGTGTTTAATTCACGTTCTGCTTCTATTGGCGAGACTCTAATCGGGATGAAGGCGCAGGAATGTGAAGAAAACGGTATGGGGTTTGAGGAGACTGTAGAAGCTGTGGAGAAATATATCAGTGAGCAGAGGACCTTTTTTGTATTAGAGACACTTGATACGCTGCGTAAGAACGGCCGACTCAGCAATCTTAAGGCATTTGTAGCAGGAGCGTTGAATATCAAGCCTGTCATGGGTTCTACGCCGGAGGGCGCCATCTGCCAGCTGGATCAGGCGAGAGGGATCAATAAGGCATTGGAACGCATGATTCGTGATATGATTGCCAAGACCAAAGACTGTGAACAAAAGATTCTTGCGATTTCGCATTGCAACTGCCCGGAGCGTGCGAAAGCGTTAAAAGAGAAAATTGAAAAACTCGTAAAATTCAAAGAAATTATTATTGTCAACACCGCAGGCGTCAGTACCATGTATGCCAACGACGGCGGTGTGATTATGGCGGTATAAAGATATTTTTAGTTACTGTTCACACGGTGCCGTTACTGGAAAGGGAGTGAACAGTAACTATTTTTATGGCTGTCCGGTGCGGACAGCCATTTTTGACTTGAAGTAATGGTATGGTCTGTGTTAAAATGAAGAAGCAAAGATTTCTAAATTCTAAAAGTCTATGTTCAGTGCTGTGTGCACTGGGTTCAAGAACGGAACTCCTCCGTAAGAATTCCTTGCATAAGAACAATTTTATATAGCAGGGAGAGGATATAATACGGTGGATTTGTTCTATTCTCATCCTGCAACGCACAGAAAGGGGATCATTGATGAGAGAAAGAGACAAAGAACTGCAGCAGCTAAAGGGCTTTTTTATATCATAGGAAAGACCTTGTTGCTGTGAAGTGTTAAGTCTATGACTTTCCTATGATATAAAAAATATTATGCGCACTCGGCGCGGCGGGTAGGGAATAAATCTTCCCTACCCTATTTTATTTTCTATTAGGAAAGACTCTGGCCGGCAGCGCTGGATTTTCATAAAAGGCACTGCCCATAGAACACCCCGGAAAAGCCGGCTGCATATAGTAAGGTATGCGGGAGGCGTATCATGGATAGAAAAGAAGTCTTAATCATCGGCGGTGACGCCCGCCAGTTTTATATGGCAAAGCATTTGCTCTTGCATGGATATTCCGTCACTGTATTTGGGGAAGCGTTTTCGGAAGGAATAGATGAGTGCAGAATTCTTGAAACCAAAGAAGAAGTGTTTTTTTGCATGGATGCACAGAGGACGTTGGTGGTACTTCCGGTGCCGGTGACTGTCGACGGGCAGACCGTAAAGGGAACCGGCGGAGAGTTTATGTTGGAAGAACTCTGCCCGCATATGAAAGAGAAGGAAAGGATTTATGGGGGGAATATACCGATAGAATTGCGCGGCACATGCGAAATGAAGCAGGGGCAGTGCATGGATTTTATGAAGTCAGAACGGGTTGCGTATCTCAATGCGGTGTCTACTGCCGAGGGCGGTATCGCAGAAGCAATCGCTTTGGGCGAGGGACAGTTATCCGGCAGTCATTGTCTGGTAATTGGGTTCGGACGGTGCGGAGCTGTGCTTGCCGATAAACTGAAATGTCTGGGCGCAAGGGTGGATGTAATAGAGAGAAGCGGCAGGAAACGGGCCAGAGCAACAGCATATGGACTGTGCAGCCGCAGCCAGGAAGAGGATGAAAACCATTTTGGAGACTATGACTATATTTTCAATACCGTACCGGCACAGGTTGTAAGCCGGAAAATTTTAGAGGCATGCAAAAGGGATGTGGCAATTATAGATATTGCTTCTGCCCCCGGAGGAGTGGATTATGAGGCGGCGGGGGCGCTAGGGATAGCGGCAAAGCTCTGCCTTGGACTTCCGGGGAAGTATGCGCCGAAGACGGCGGGGGAGATTCTTGCAGAGGAAATTATGAAAACAGAAACAAATTAAAAGAACAGGTAAAGGAAAGGATTTGGAATGAAAAAGTATGATACTACAGTCGGATTTGCAATCACCGGCTCGTTTTGTACTTTTGATAAAATCACGCATGTACTGGAACAGCTGGTAGAGGATGGGGCGCATGTGATACCGATATTCTCTGTGAATGCCCAGACACTGGATACCAGATTTGGTCAGGCGGATGAATTTGTGGAAAGAATTGAGAAAATTACGGGACATGAAGCAATCCGTACAATTGAGGGTGCGGAGCCGATTGGACCGAAAGGATATCTGGATGTATTGGTTATTGCTCCATGTACGGGAAATACGATGGCAAAGCTCTGTAACGGGATTACGGACACCCCGGTATTGATGGCGGCAAAGGCACACCTGAGAAACGAAAAGCCTCTGGTTATCTCAATGTCCAGCAACGACGCATTAGGGATGAACCTGAAAAACATCGGAATGCTGATGAATATGAAAAATATCTATTTTGTTCCCTTTGGGCAGGATAACTATATGAAGAAACCGAATTCCATGATTGCTCATGTGGAACTTTTGGGAGAAACAATAGAAGAGGCCTTGAAGGGAAAACAGCTTCAGCCTTTGGTACGGTCGCCGTTTTAAGAAATTTGGGATTTATCGGCGATTCGGACGCGGCAATGCCGGCAGACATACTTCACATAGACGGGCAACGCACCAAATTGTTTATGTGAAGTATGTCTGCCGGCATTTACCAGTAAATTTTATTTCCGGGATTTAAGAAAGGAAAAGGTTGAAATTTTACGGCAAGGGTGTTAGACTTCATTGTGGATGGTATTCGCAAGAAACTGTACCAAAAGAATGATAACCTTCGGCAGAAGAAAGAGAGTATCGCCGTTTGACATCGTATGTGTGGCACAACGAGAGTGAAAGCAGGTGATAGGATGAGAATAGGATTTGTAGGAGCAGGTAAAGTAGGCTTCTCATTGGGAAGATACTTTACGGAGCATGATGTGTGCGTAACCGGCTACTATAGTCGTAATCAGGAATCTTCAAAAGAAGCGGCGGCATTTACAAAGACAAAGTATTACGGGAAATTAGAAGAATTGATAGAAGAAAGTGATACTCTGTTTCTTACGGTTCCGGACGGGAGTATCCGTGAAGTTTATTCTGAAATTATTCAGTCAGACATAGAGGGAAAGAATCTCGTGCATTGCAGCGGGGCATTGTCTTCTATGGTTTTTTCTGGTATCGGCAAAAGGGGTGCCTGTGGGTATTCCATCCATCCAATTTGTGCCGTCAGCGATAAGCTGACAGGCTATCGGGATTTATCCAAAGCGTATTTTACAATAGAAGGAGAAGGAACTTCCAAGAAAGAATTTGTGGAATTGTTTCAAAGGCTTGGCAATCCGGTGGAAGAGATTTTACCTGAGGTGAAGGTGAAATACCATGCAGCGGCAGTTTTTGCCAGTAATCTGGTGGCAGGTCTGTCTGAACTTGCCTCGGAAATGCTTAAAGAGTGCGGCTTGAGCGAAGACTTTTCGGATAAGGCGCTGCAGCCGTTGTTTTTGGGAAATGCCAAAAAGATTGCAGACCTCAGTGCGGCAGCGGCGTTGACGGGACCTGTAGAACGCGCCGATGCGGGAACAGTGGAAAAGCATTTACAGGCATTAGAGGGTGAAACGAAAGAAATTTATCGGTTACTGTCCAGGCAGTTAATAAAAATCGCAAAAAGGAAGAATCTGGATAGAGATTATGAAAGTCTGCAAGAAGTATTACAAAAAGGAAAGTAATTATCAAGCATTTTGCAGCAGGAAAGGGATTGGAAAATGAAGAATACAGTTTTAACATTTCGGGAAGCAAAGGAAAAGGGCGAAAAGCTGACAATGCTGACAGCCTATGATTATTCTACAGCGAAGCTGATTGATGAAGCCGGCGTGAATTCCATTCTGGTGGGAGATTCGCTGGGAAATGTCATTTTAGGATATGAAGATACACTTTCGGTTACGATGGAGGATATGATACATCACGGCGCAGCGGTTGCAAGAGGAGCAAAAAATGCGCTGGTCATTATTGATATGCCGTTTATGTCCTATCAGACCAGCGTCTATGATGCGGTAGTGAATGCGGGAAGGCTGATGAAAGAAGGAAGGGCCGGGGCTGTGAAATTAGAAGGAGGCAAAGAGGTGTGCCCCCAGATAAAGGCAATCGTTGCAGCGGGGATTCCGGTAGTGGCGCATTTGGGACTGACTCCGCAGTCTATCAATGCCTTCGGCGGCTTTAAGGTTCAGGGAAAGAACGAAGCGGCAGCTAAAAAACTGATGGAGGATGCGAAAGCCATTGAAGAGGCGGGGGCATTTGCCGTCGTATTGGAATGCGTTCCGGCAAAGCTGGCAGAGCTTATCACGAAGGAGCTTCGGATTCCGACCATCGGTATCGGAGCAGGAAACATCTGTGACGGGCAGGTGCTTGTTTATCAGGATATGCTGGGAATGTTTTCGGATTTTACGCCGAAATTTGTCAAGCGCTTTGCAACCGTGGGCGAAGTCATGAAAGAAGCTTTTAGCGCCTATTGCAGAGAAGTGCAGGAGGGGACTTTTCCGGCAAAGGAACATGAGTATACCATTGCGGACGATGTATTAGAGAAATTATATTAAGGAGAATGACAATGCAGATCGTATCGACAATCAATGAAGTAAGGGCACAGGTAAAGGAATGGAAAAGAGAAGGTCTTATTGTAGGATTTGTTCCTACGATGGGATATCTGCACGAGGGGCATGCGAGTTTGATGAAGCGCGCAAGACTTGACTGCGACAAAGTGGTGGCAAGCATTTTCGTCAATCCGATGCAGTTTGGGGCGAACGAGGATTTGGACAGTTATCCGAGGGATTTGGAGGCGGATGCAAAGCTCTGCGAATCCATTGGCGTGGATTTAATTTTCCATCCTGAAGTAGAGGAGATGTATGCGGACGGTTTCTGTTCGTTTGTGGATATGAATGGACTTACGAAGGAGCTTTGCGGAAAATCCAGACCGATTCATTTCCGCGGCGTTTGTACTGTCGTAAGTAAATTGTTCCATATCGTGACGCCGGATAAGGCGTTTTTCGGTCAGAAGGATGCGCAGCAGCTAGCGGTAATCCGCCGCATGGTAAAAGACTTAAATATGGATATAGAAGTCGTGGGATGTCCGATTGTCAGAGAGGAGGACGGACTGGCAAAGAGTTCCAGAAATACCTATTTAAATGAAGAGGAACGAAAAGCGGCGTTGATTTTAAGCAAAACCATCCGACTTGGAGAGAAGCTGGCGGAGGACGGCATGACGAACGCCAAAGAGCTTGTGGCAGCGATGAAAGAAAATCTGGAAAAAGAGCCAATGGCGAAGATTGATTATGTCGAGGCAGTCAGTATGGATACGATTGAGAAAGTGGATAAGATAGAAGGAAACGTGCTGGTCGCTATGGCTGTTTATATAGGAAAGACAAGGCTGATAGATAATTTCATCATAGGAGGAGAAAAGAATGCAGATACAGGCATTGAAAAGTAAGATTCACCGCGCGACCGTCGTACAGGCGGAGCTGAATTATATTGGAAGCATAACAATTGACGAGGCGCTTTTGGAGCAGGCGGGGATCATGGAATATGAAAAGGTACAGATTGTCGATATCGACAACGGTTCCCGATTTGAAACCTATGCCATCAGCGGAGCGAGAGAGAGCGGAATGATCTGCCTGAACGGGGCGGCGGCAAGAAAGGTAGCGGTAGGGGATAAAATCATCATCATGTCCTACGCTTCTATGACGCCGGAAGAATTGAAGGAGAATCCGCCGCGGGTCGTATTTGTGGATGAAAAGAATCAGACTACGCGGGTTACCCGCTACGAGAAGCATGGAAGACTGGAGGACTTGGTGTAAATGTTAAAAGGGAAGACCGTAGTTCTTGGAGTTACCGGCTCGATTGCCGCTTATAAGATGGCGAACGCGGCGTCTCTTCTGGTCAAGCTTGGAGCCGAGGTACATGTAATTATGACCGCAAATGCAGTTCATTTCATCAATCCGATTACATTTGAGTCCCTGACAAAACACAAATGTCTGGTAGATACATTTGACCGGAACTTTCAGTTCCATGTAGCGCATGTCTCTTTGGCGAAGCAGGCGGATGTGTTTCTGGTTGCGCCGGCGTCGGCAAATATCATAGGGAAAATGGCAAACGGAATCGCTGACGATATGCTTTCTACGACAATTCTTGCCGCAAAATGCCCGGTGCTGGTATCGCCTGCGATGAATACAAATATGTATGAGAATAAAATCGTACAGGACAATTTATCGAAACTGCAGCGGTTTGGAATTACCGTAATCCCGCCGGAAACAGGGAGGCTTGCCTGCCGCGACGTGGGTGCAGGCAAGCTTCCGAAAGAGGAAATACTGGTAGATTATGTGCTTCGTGAAATCGCAAAAGAAAAAGATTTGTCAGGTAAGCGCATACTGGTGACGGCGGGACCTACCAGAGAGAGCATTGATCCCGTCCGGTTCATCACGAATCATTCTACAGGAAAGATGGGCTATGCCATAGCAAAGAATGCGATGCTGCGGGGCGCTGAGGTGACGCTGGTCAGCGGACCCGTTGAAATTGCGCCGCCTCCGTTTGTAAATGTGGTCGAGGTAGAGAGTGCGAACGAGATGTTTGAAGCGGTGACGGCGGAGAGCGGGCAGTCAGATATTGTTGTCATGGCGGCTGCGGTAGCAGATTATACGCCGACAGAAACGGCAGAACATAAGATAAAGAAAACGGATGGGGATATGTCTGTTGCGCTTAAGCGGACGAAGGACATTCTGGCATATCTGGGCGAGAATAAGAGGCAGGGGCAGGTCTTATGCGGATTTTCAATGGAGACGGAGCAGGTCTTAGAGAATTCTAAGAAGAAGCTCCTTAAGAAGCATGCGGATATGATAGCCGCAAACAGTTTAAGAGAAACGGGGGCAGGATTTGGAACAGATACGAATCATCTGACGCTGATAACAGAAGAAAAAACACTGGACGTCCCAATGATGTCAAAAGAAGAGGCGGCAGACGTCCTTTTAAATGAACTGTTAAAGTTATTGGAAAAGAAATGATATACAGGCAGAGTTTTACAAATTTCACAAAGAATCTGGGGAATAATCATTGACCTAGTATCTTGGCATGAAGTATAATGTTGCTTAACTGAGAAAAAGAATAATCAATGAAAAGGAAGAGAGGGCAACGTTTTGAAACAGTTTTTTGGTATGAGTCAGAGCGGAAATCTGCAGGAAGCAGTCCGTGGGCTGAATAATCCCCAATTGATTATGCTATTATCCAACAGCGACCAGTTTGAAGCGCATGTGAAGAAGCTGGAGGAGCTTTATCCTCAAATCCCCAGCATTGGATGTATCGGGATGAGCTATGATACGAGAATAGTGGAAAAAGGCGTAGGTATCATAGCATTTTATGACGGCGTCAGTGCAACCGCCAATGTGTTGGAAGAGGTATCCGTTATGCCGGTGAAGTATATTGAACGGTTGGAGCGGGATGTACACACAATCAACAGTTCGCATGAGGATACGGTGTGCATTGATTTTTGTTCCGGAAATGACGCATGTGCATTAACCACGATTTACAGTGTATTAAAGCATCACAACATTTCTTTGGTCGGCGGCACCGGAGATGCAGGGAAGGTGTCTGCGAACGGGAAGGTTTATGAGGATGCAGTAGCTTATGCTCTAGTCAAAAATAATCATGGCAAGGTAAAGGCTTATAAGGAAAATATTTACCATCAGATGGGAAATTACCGTTTTATTGCATCTAAAACGGACAAGGCCAACTACATAATCGGAAAATTAAACGGAGCGTCGGCAAAACAGGTTTATCAGGATATTCTCCATGTGTCAGAAAAAGAAATACAGACGCAGACCTTTAAAAATCCATTCGGAAAGATTAACGGAGACGATACCTGCATCATATCCATTAAAGAGGTGAACGGCAATGCATTGACATGCTTCCGCCAAGTAAATGATTCAGATGTACTTATCATGCTGGAGCTGGGAGACTATAAGGCAATCGTAAAAGACACCATCAATACGATCCGCAGGGATTTCCCCAGAATTTCAGCCGTATTTTCCGTAAATTGCCTGTTCAGATATTTGCTGTTTACTGATAATCATTATATGAACGAATATTTGCAGGAAATGAGCGCCCTAGGCTGCCATGCCGGTCTGGTAGGATATGGAGAACACTATAACAACCGATTTGTCAACCAGTCCATGACTTGCGTTGTATTTGAGTAAAGGGAGGAAAGAAATGAAATTTTTGAAAAAATCCCGGCAGAAAACGAAAAGCCTGTATCCGGTTTTGTATGTTACAGAAAGCCTCAAGGATTATCAGCGGGAGCTTGTGCAAGGCGAAGTGGCGTCCTTGCGGGAACTGAGCATGGTGAGTAAATCCTTTGGCGATGTGCTGGAAAGTTCGGAAAAATTTAGAGGAACCCTTGAGAATTTTGAACAGACCTTTTCCAATATCAATACGGTTTCCGGTCAGTTTGAATCTGTAAAAGATAGTATTTCCCAGTCTGTAGTTCAGGCGCAGAGTGAAGTTGAGGAACTCAAAAACAGTTCGCTCGTAGTGGGGACATATTTTGATGAAATGCAAAGTACCTTTGATGATTTTCAATTATCCCTAAAGGAGATCAAAGGATGTATGAATAAAATCGTATCCATTGCAGACCAGACGAATATTCTTTCATTGAACGCTTCTATTGAGGCTGCAAGAGCGGGGGAACAAGGAAAAGGATTTGCTGTAGTGGCGGGCGAAGTGAAGAGTCTGGCGGAAGAAATCAAAAACCTTGTCGCTATGGTGGATTCCAGTATAGGGGATGTGGAGCAGGGAGCTGATAAACTCAGCGCCAGCATCAATACTTCTCATCAGGCATTGGAACAGAGCTTGTCCAAAGTAGATGAGACATACGAAATGTTTGATAATATTACACAGGCGGCAGAGAGCGCAACAACTGTGCATACGGAGATTTCGCAGGTCATTGATGATTCCAGAGTCGCTCTTGATACGTTATGCGGCTTCTTTGAAAAAATCAAAAAGCGTTATCAGGAAGTAATGCAGCACATCAATCGCGCAAGCAATATGGGAACAACCAAGAGCGCTATGTTTGAGGATGTAGACAACATGCTTTCTCAGATTCCGCCTATTATTAAAGATTATACTTCATAGTGGAAGACAGGATTCGGGTGTTAAAAGGGTATGGCTTTTGACGCCCGAACTTTTTATATCATTAGGAAAGGCCTTGTCGCTGAAAAACACTTTTTCGGAATGTGGATTTTGTAGATATACGGACAAAAGTACCGGCATATATTGGAAACAGAACGTAGGAAGCCAGGAGTATACATACTGTATGAAAAAAATGTATCCATTCCTTATTTCAATCGAACTTGTTTTATTGGCGGTATTATTGTTTGGCGGAAGGAAAGCGTGTGGGGACAAGGAGCTGGTTGATGAGACGCTGCATTCCGTGGAAAGTGATAAAGTTGAGGGCGTGCAGGCGGAGAACGGGACAGAAAGCGGGGCAGAGTTGAAAAAAGTAGCGCTGACATTTGACGACGGCCCAAACGAATGTTATACGGAAGAGCTGTTGGACGGACTTGCCGTGAGAGGAGTCAAGGCAACCTTCTTTTTGATTGGAAAAAAAGTCGAGCAGAACCCTGAGATTGTTAAGAGGATTTATGAGGAGGGGCATCTTCTGGGGAACCATTCTTACGATCATGTGAATTTGAGCGAGATGTCCGAGAAGGATGCCTGTGAGCAGATTAACAAGACAAACGATGCGATTAAGCAGATTACTGGGACTGCGCCGGAATATCTGCGCCCGCCTTTCGGAAGCTATAAGAAAAATCTGGATGCAGAAATGGACATGATAGAAGTGCTTTGGGATGTGGATCCCAGAGACTGGTCCATTAAGAACACAGGGAAAGTGGTAAATCGGGTTGTGACGAAAGTGGAGGATAATGATATTATTTTACTGCATGATGAGTATGCGACAAGTATTGCGGCAGCAATGGAGATTATAGATATCCTGCAGGGACAGGGGTATGAGTTTGTAACGGTTGACGAACTGCTGTTGGAATGACGGTTTTATTTTCCTGTTGATACACAAAAAATATATATGGGGTTGCAAAAATCCATTTTTTCATGTATCTTATATTAAGGAAATGAATAATTTAAATGAAAAACTGTCATAAACAAATGAAAAAAACAAGAAAACCGGCATGAAAAGTTTTGAAAATGAAGGATGACAATTCAAATCATGCAAAATATGCCAAGAATGTCTTCCAAAACCGAGTGCGGAAGAGGAGAAAGTGACAGGGTGGAATAAGATGGATTTATTTGACTATATGCGGCAGCAGAATCAGGAAAAGGAGTCTCCGCTTGCATCAAGGCTGCGCCCCACGACATTGGATGAAGTGGTGGGACAGCGGCACATCATAGGAAAGGACAAGCTATTGTACCGGGCGATTTCAGCGGATAAACTGAGTTCTATCATTTTCTATGGACCGCCGGGAACCGGTAAGACTACGCTCGCCAAGGTGATTGCAAGTACCACCAGCGCTGAGTTTCGGCAGATCAATGCGACCTCGGCAGGAAAGAAGGACATGGAAGAAGTGGTGACGGCGGCGAAGAATAATCAAGGTATGTATGGGAAAAAGACCATACTCTTTATTGATGAGATTCACCGTTTTAACAAGGGGCAGCAGGACTATCTTCTGCCGTTTGTGGAGGATGGGACGGTCATATTGATCGGCGCTACTACGGAGAATCCTTATTTTGAGGTAAACGGAGCGCTGCTGTCGCGTTCCATAATTTTTGAACTGAAAGCGTTGGAGAAAGAAGATATATCGACGCTTCTTATCCGTGCAATTACAGACCGCGAGAAGGGCATGGGAATTTATGACGCCGTGTTAGAGGAGGAAGCGCTTGAATTTCTTGCGGATGTGTCCAACGGGGATGCGAGGGCGGCATTGACAGCAATCGAACTGGGAGTGCTGACAACGCCGAGGTCTGACGACGGGAAAATCCATATCACCCTTTCGGTGGCGGAGGAATGTATCCAGAAGCGTGTAGTAAGATATGACAAAACCGGAGATAATCATTATGATACGATTTCGGCTTTTATCAAGAGTATGCGCGGCTCCGATCCGGATGCGGCGGTTTATTACTTGGCGCGGATGCTGTATGCAGGAGAAGATATCCGGTTTATCGCAAGAAGAATTATGATTTGCGCTTCGGAGGACGTGGGGAATGCAGATCCCAATGCATTGACGGTTGCCGTGTCGGCAGCACAGGCAGTAGAGCGTATCGGAATGCCGGAAGCGCAGATTATTCTGTCGCAGGCAGTCACTTATGTGGCAAGCGCACCGAAAAGCAATGCTGCGAGCGAAGCGATCTTTGCGGCAAACGAGGCGGTGAGAACCACCAAGACGGCTCCTATTCCGGTACATTTACAGGATGCTCATTATAAGGGAGCGGCAAAGTTAGGGCATGGAGATGGTTATCAATACGCACATAATTATCCGAACCACTACGTTGCACAGCAGTATCTGCCGGACGGCTTGACGGGAAGACGGTTCTATGAACCGACGGAAAACGGTTATGAAAAGCGGATAAAGGAATGGCTGGAGTTTTTACATACGCAAGCCTTGTCATAGAACAAAGGCTCTGCGTATTTAAGAAATATTAAATAAGGAAGAAACCTCTTTTAAAAGAGTGAATATGATGAAAAAAGATTACAGATGACAGGAGGAGTATAAGATGCAGTCTTATCAGAAAATGTCCAAAGAAGAATTGTTGGAAATCAAAGAAGGTCTGGAAAAAGAGTATGCAAAATTCAAAGGCATGGGATTGTCCTTGAATATGGCAAGAGGAAAGCCGGCGGCTGAGCAGGTAGATTTCACGATGCCAATGTTAGACGTGCTGCATGGCAGTGCGGATTACATGAGTGAGAACGGTGAAGATTGCAGAAATTACGGCGTTGTGGACGGTCTGGCAGAAGCAAAGCGGCTTCTTGCGGATATGATTGAAACGAAGCCGGAAAATGTGATTATTTACGGCAATTCCAGTCTGAATGTCATGTATGATACGGTATCCCGCTCCTTTACACACGGAGTCATGGGAAATACGCCTTGGTGTAAGCTGGATAAGGTGAAATTCTTATGTCCGGTTCCGGGATATGACAGGCATTTCAGTGTAACCGAGTATTTCGGCGTGGAGATGGTCAATGTTCCGATGACGCCGGAAGGACCGGATATGGATATGGTGGAAGAGCTTGTAAACTCGGACGAGAGCATCAAGGGAATCTGGTGCGTTCCGAAATACTCCAATCCGCAGGGCATTGTTTATTCGGATGAGACAGTACGGCGTTTTGCAAATTTAAAGCCGGCTGCAAAAGATTTCCGTATCTATTGGGACAACGCTTATGCAGTACATCATTTATATGAGGATGAGCAGGCTGAGATTTTAGATATCATCGGCGAGTGTGAGAAAGCCGGAAATCCGGATATGGTATATGAGTTCTGCTCTACTTCGAAGGTCAGCTTCCCGGGCGCAGGAATTGCGGCAATCGCAGCTTCCAAGGCGAATGTGGAGGAGATTGTAAAGCAGCTTTCCATCCAGACCATTGGATTTGATAAGATGAATCAGCTCCGCCATGTACGGTATTTTAAGGATATAGACGGTATGCGCGCACATATGATGAAGCATGCGGAAAGTATCCGTCCGAAATTCGAGATGATTACAAAGTTGTTTGACGAGGAGCTTGCAGGAGCGGAAATCGGAAGCTGGATTTCCCCGAAGGGAGGATATTTTATTACCTTTGAGGCGCTGGAAGGCTGTGCAAAAAGTATTATTGCAAAGGCAAAGGAGGCAGGCGTGGCCATGACGCCGGCGGGCGCGCCTTATCCATATGGGAAAGACCCGTTGGATTCCGTTATCCGTATTGCACCGACTTATCCGACTTTGGATGAGTTGAAGACGGCTACAGAGATATTTATTATCTGTGTGAAATTAGCGAGTATTGAAAAATTGCTTGCTGAAAAATAATTACAATCGTTTGATATTTGCTGTAGAAAAGCAAAAAGATTCAGAATCCATAGCAGAATCGGAAAGAGAATGCTATGGATTTTGCTACGTAAAACTGATTCGGGCGTCAAAACCAGAAAGGAAGGATTTGCAAAATGAAAAACGATATGACGACCGGGAAGCCGGGAAAACTGCTGATTGGTTTTATCATCCCGCTGTTTGTCAGCGCAGTATTCCAACAGCTTTATACAATATTTGACAGTGTGATTGCCGGGCGTGCTATCGGAAAGGACGCATTGGCGGCGGTTGGAGTCTCGTATCCGATTACGATGATTTTTATGGCGGTGGCAATTGGAAGCAGCATGGGCGCTTCCGTGGTGATTTCTCAGCTCTTTGGCGCAAAGCGGTACGGGGAATTAAAGACGGCGGTCTCTACAGCATTGCTCACAATGGCAGCAATCAGTGCGGTTTTAACGGTAATTGGAAAAATGGCAAGCGAAGAATTGCTGCGCTTTTTGGGAACGCCGGATAATATTATGAAAGATTCTGCAACCTATCTGGATATCTATATTTATGGTCTGGTCTTTCTGTTTCTCTATAATGTAGTGACCGGAATTTTTCAAGCGCTTGGAAATTCACAGATTCCGTTATTTCTGCTTATCGGCTCTTCCGTAGGGAATATCATATTGGACGTTGTATTTGTTGTAAATTTCAATATGGGAGTAGCCGGAGTTGGCTGGGCGACCTTTTTGGCGCAGGGCGTTTCGGCGGTGGTATCCTTTGTGCTTTTATTGTTTTATATCAAGAATCTTCATCTGAGCGGAGAATGGGAAAAGTTCTCGTTCCCTATGCTGGGGCGTATTTCTACGATTGCGTTTCCGGGCATCTGCCAGCAGAGCTTTGTGTCGGTCGGAAATCTTTTCGTGCAGTCTGTTATCAACAGCTATGGCTCCGATGTGATTGCGGGATATAATGTCGGACTGAAAATCAGTACGTTCATTATTACCTGTTCTTTTAGTTTCGGGAATGGTCTGGGCAGCTTTGCAGCGCAGAATCTGGGAGCCGGGAAAATCGACCGTGTATTCGAAGGCTTTCAGGCTGCAAGGCGGATGATCTATATCTATATTGTGCCTTGTGTATTGGTCTGTATTTTGGGGGCGAAATTTCTGGTAAGGCTCTTTTTGCAGGAGACGGATGCAGTTGCCGTGGAGACCGGAGTAATGTTTCTTTGGATTGTTTCTCCAAGTTATCTGATTCTGATGATGAAATTCATCTGCGACAATATTTTAAAGGCATCTGCCTCAATGAAGGAATTTATGGTTACGACGTTCTCTGATTTGATTTTTAGAGTGGCGTTTGCCTATATCCTTGCGCCGTTCGGGAGCAATGCAATCTGGTTTGCGTGGCCGATTGGATGGTGCGTGGGGAGCTTTTTTGCGATATATTTTTATAAGAAGAAAAGGTGGATGAGGAACTGGGGGAGGGAGGAAGAATAGATAGTCTGGTGATTTAGCCGTTCTTGTGGACAGCTAAATCACTTTCTTTTTGCACAATTAGGAAAGACCATGTTACTGTGAAGTGCTTAATTCTATGGCTCTTCTAAACTATTTTTCAACTCTAAGCTTGTTGACATAATAAGAAACAAATTCCATAAGCGTAGGAACGCCCTTCTCGGAGGAAATTTTGGCTGTATATTTTGTAAGCTGATAATTAACATCTGAAGTGCGCCACGCGCGGCTGATAGCGTTTTGCATAGCGCGTTCAATGCTGGTGTCGCTTTTGCTGTATTTTTTGCTGAGGAAGCTGACCAGATTATTTTCTGGATTGTCTATAGCTGAAAGAATGGCGTCAGTCAAATATTGATAACCTAAATCTTTGGTACTAATGCCAACGGAATTCAGTTCCCGTTGAATTTTGATTATCATTTCTTTCTCGTTTGGTTCCGGTGATTCTTGTAATTGAATAGAAACGGAATCGACAGATGTTCTCCAAAATATATTTTCGTGTATCATTTGTAAGAATTCTACAGCTTGCCGCGGAGAATAGCCGGACTGGTGTTTTGACATGATAAAGTCTGCGCCTAGACACCTCGCATATTCATAAGTGATATCACTGGAGTTGTTTGTGGTAATTAAGATATAAGGTGATTTTGCCAGTTTTAGCTGCTTTAAAGCCGACAAAAATAAGAAACCATTGCCGCTGCCATGATGTAATTCCAATTCTAAAATGACAGCTTCCGGAAGAGTGTCTTGAACAAGGGAAATAGCTTGGGTGGAATCATTTGTGATGCCATTTAATTGTACATTGTCAAGCGTATTGATATAATTACAGATTTCTTTACATGCTTTGGGGTCGCCTTCGACTAATAAGATGGAAAGTGTTTGATTCATAACGCATTCTCCTCGTGTATATTTATGCACTTATTATAATGTAAGGGGTGAAAAAAAGCAATCCCCAAAAGTTGAGTTTCTTGTATTTTACGAAAAGACTTGAATGATAATAAATAATGAATTTGAGATATGAGCAGAAAGAATCAGAAAGGTATATGACAAAAAACAACGAAAAATAACGAAAATTAACATCAAAAAGTAATGGTAATAATTAGGAAAATAAGGTATATTTGCAAAGACTATTAACAGATGTTTTTTATGCAGAGAGATTGAAATACTGTGGCGCACCTTTTCAGGATGGCAGTTACATGTTTTACAGGGATTGACAAAAGAAAAAGGAGTACAAATGAGATACACATATGTCAAACAGCAGGATACAACAGATTGTGCGGCGGCATGTCTTGCAATGATCTGTCTTCATTACAAGAAGGAGACTACCATTACCAGACTGCGTGATATGATGGGGACGGATATTAAAGGAACAAATTTATTGGGACTTAGCAAATGTGCGGATATGCTGGGATTCACTTCCCAGGCGGTTCGCGTGGATAGAGAAGGTTTCTTAAGCAGATACACGCTTCCTGCTGTTGCAAATGTAGTTACGAAAGAGGGGCTCAGCCATTTTGTGGTTGTGTTTAAGATTACATCAAAATATGTAGTTGTTGGTGACCCGGCAAAGGATTTGCTTCGGATGGAAATTGATGAATTCTATCAAAGCTTTACCGGGGCATTGTTGATTCTGAAACCAAATAATGCTTTTGTGGGCGGAAAAACAAAAGGCGATAAGATTTTTGAGCGTTTTATCCGTCTGCTTGTTCCGCAGAAGAAATTATTTGTCTACTCCATACTTGCGTCTGTTATTCTGACCATACTTGGAATCGTATCATCATTATTCAACAAAATTATTATGGATGAAATATTACCGTATAAGCTGGAAAATACATTGCTTATGATGTTGATTATATTTGCGGTGATAGCAGTTGTGCAGGTCGTGATTGATTTTGTCCGGCAATGGATGATGCTGTATCTTTCACAAAAAATAGATATACCGTTGATGTTGGGGTACTTTGATCATATTTACAAGCTGCCGATGAAATTTTTTGCATCACGGAAGACTGGAGATATTATCACACGTTTTTCAGATGCATTTGCAATTAAGGACATTTTTACGAATATTGCACTTACATTGATTATGGATATCGGAATGGCACTGATTACGGGCGTGATTCTATTTAAGATGAATCCTACGCTGTTCGTAATTATTCTGTTTATGACAGCTATCAGTATCCTTCTGGTTTTCGTGTTTAAACAGCCTTATAAGAAAATCAATGAAGAAACAGAACTTGAAAATATAGAAAGAGAATATATCCGTTCGCTGCGTATCAGCCTAAAGGAAGGAATGCTGTCAAATGTACAGGGAGCTATTTCGAGTCTGGTATCAACTGTTGGAAATTTAGTTCTCATGTATTTTGGAATCATGCAGGTAATTGACAATGATATTACACTGGGAAGTATGATGGCTTTTATAACTTTGTCAGGTTATTTTATGGATCCGGTCGGACGGCTGGTGAGTCTGCAGCTGAAGATTCAGGAAGCAAATATTTCCATGAAGCGTATGGCTGAGATATTGGATTATGAGCGGGAGCAATCCGTACTGGAGAAGCTGGACAAGGAAAATCCTGCTTCAATGCTTATGGCAGACGTGCAGGCAGATGAAAAGCTGTATCAGGAATTGGAAAAAATAGATGGTGATATTGAAATCAAGAATGTGACCTTCCGCTATGGAAACCGGAAGCCGGTACTGAAAAATATCAGTTTTACAATTCCGAAAGGTAAGAAGGTGGCATTGGTAGGCGCAAGCGGAAGCGGAAAATCTACAATCGCAAAACTGTTACTAAAATATTATGAGCCGGAGGAAGGGGAAATACCACGACAAACGCATGAATATCTCTGTTGCTCAAATTACTATAATTACCGTTTTTAAAATTCCAACACCTCTTCTAAATATTTGATTGGCAATAGGCTTATTACAAATCTTTTCTTTTTCATTGACAGATTCTTCTTTGTAAGTTCCATCATCTTCAAAATACTTAAGCTCCATTTCCGGATGATGTTCAGATTCTGCGCGGAAACTTTATCAATTGTTGCATTTGCATCCTCACGGAACGTCACATCCAGATGCCAGTGCATGCTCTCTATGCTCCAGTGCCCCCTTACCGCTCGGCTCAGGGTTTCTATATCCCCTTTCAGGCTGCTGATGTAATACCGGTATTCCTCTGTCTTTTTTCCATTTTTCTC
>CAJTSH010000002.1 GCA_910578885.1 uncultured Lachnospiraceae bacterium | reverse complement strand
ATCCTCCGTAATTGTAGTGAAATAGTCTAAATATCTTTCGCCTACAATTATAGAGGGAACCAGCGGATTAGAAAATCCGCAGGAATATTTGGCGCTTACCATCAAACCATTATCAACAGTTTCCTTTTCTGCTCCGCTTAAACTTTTCACCTCATATTCCACATCTTCAACATCAGGAATTGGTGTATCAACATCAATTTTTATCCCCTCATTTTCACTCCATCCCACAAATTGTTCCAAAAAATAATATTCAATTGCTTCTGCATAAAAGGTCTGCAAAAATATATCTTTCATGCTTCTGCAATCTTTTTCCGGTTTTTCTTTCAGCAATTTTTCCTCCATTTGTATTTGAATTCTACTTTTCAAGTTAAATAATTTGTCTAATTGTTTTTTTCTATCATACAGATAGTCTCCTCTTCTTTTGTCATCATCCATAATATGATTATCAATTTTTATGATATTCTTTACACTTATACTTTTTTCCTGCAACAGTTCGTTGTTAATTTCTTTCAAATAGATAAAGTATTTATACAAATATTCATAATTGTTTTCCTCTAGATAATATTTTCTTTCAAAAAAATAATCTTCATTGTATCTTCTATACTTATTGTTAATTCTATTATTATATCTATCAGAAGTAATATAAGCATATTCTACTTTATTTTTAACGCCTTGATTTTCCAACCATTGAAGCATTATATTGCCACAGTATAGAAACCTTCCATTTTCAAATTTAAAAATATTTCCAATTGGTAGTTTGTATAAAGCACTCTCTACTTTTTCATACAGCATATCAACATTAGTAATTTTTTCTTCTCCGTTAAGGAAACTATCATCTACAAATTCAAATCCAAAATAGTCGTCATACAAGTGATACAACATAAAATATGAGGATTTAATATTCCTCCTCTTATCCTGTCTTTCATAAGTATCATCAATTCTATCCTCTCTATTCATTCCTAATATATCTAATAATGAAGATTTCCCCATTCCATTTTGTCCCAAAAACATGATAACATTATTAATATTTTTTCCATAATACCACTTTATGGCACTTCTATTTTTTTCAACCAACAGTTGGTTATTTTTTAATGTGGTCACATAATTTGACGAAAAATTGAATCCTACATCTTCAAAAACATTTTCATATCTTCTTATATATAAATATATAAGTTCCATTATCTTCACCCGTTTTTCTCTACTAATATTTCATTTCACAGTAAATTCACAAAACAACATCAAACAAATCCACTTCATTCTAAATATATAAGATATCTGCATAGGAGTTAGTTGTAGCAGAATCAAATATTCTTTAATTGCATTTGCAACTTATGTCCACTTCTTAGACAACATTTTAAATGCATTCGCCCTGCTTGCTTTCTACCCCCTCGAATTCGAGGGGGTTAAAATCTGGATTATGAAGTTTTTCCCACTCTTTCGGCTTTGCACTTCGGCTCTCTTAGCGCTATTATCAAACAGCACATTACCTTCACCCTCGCCAAACTTCACTTTTACGTTGATTACACTCTCTGAATTTTGTGGGAAAGCATTACAGCCACCTCAACATCATCCGTAAACGGAAACATATCCACCGGCTGGCACTTCTCCACACAATACCCCTTCTTCCCCAAATACTTCACATCTCTGGCAAGCGTCTCAGGATTGCAAGAAACATACACCACACGCTTCGGCTTTAATGCGGCAACTGAATCCATAAACTCTTTTGTACTTCCCGAACGCGGCGGATCCATAAATACAACATCTATTTTCTCATTCCCTCCGGCAAGCTCTTCCATAAACTCTCCGGCGTCCCGATTGTAAAAGGTAATGTGCTTCATCTGATTGCGCTTCGCATTTGTAATCGCATCCCGAACCGCATCCCGATTCAGTTCCACGCCAATGACCTCCTTCGCCTGCTTTGCCGCCGCCATCCCGATGGTTCCGATTCCGCAATACGCATCTATTACACGCTCTTTACCGGTCAGCCCCGCAAATTCAATTGCTTTGCTGTAAAGTATCTCCGTCTGAACGGAGTTAATCTGATAAAAAGAAGCCGGTGAAATCCGAAACGTCAGCCCGCAGAGCACATCTTCAATATATCCTTTTCCATATAAGGTAATATTCCGTTTGCCAAGCACCATGCTTGTCTTTCTGTCATTTACATTGAGCACAATCGTACTGATTTCCGGGTGCAGCTTTCTCAGCGCCTTTACAAAGTTATTTTTTGACGGAAGAATCGGCGAAGCAAGCACCAGCACTACCATAACTTCTCCTGTCACATGACCGGTGCGGACCATCACATGACGAAGCAGTCCGTAGCCGGTATCCTCATCATAGGTCTTAATCTTAAAAGACAAAAGCAGTCCCTTGATGTCTTGTATGATCGCATCCGCCCGCTCATCCTCAATCTGGCATTCTATGATATCAATTACCTCATGTGTCCCTTCCCGGTAGACCCCTGAGATAATTTTTCCGTTCCGAAGGCGGTCAAAGGCAGCATTGACCTTATTCCGGTAATGGAATGGGTCTTTCATACCCAGTATCGGCTCAACGTTCACCGTATTCCCCAGCAGCTCCTTCACACACTTTTGTTTTTTCTTAAGCTGTTTCTCATAGGGAATCCCCTGATACTGGCAGCCTCCGCATTTTGCAGCATAAATGCAGTTTCCCGGCGTGTTCTCCTTTGGTGTGTCATGCACTATCTTCCTTTTATAAGTCTTTTTATCGCTCTGTCGTCTCTCATCATTCATGTTTTAACATGCTCCGTTTCTAATTTTTCTCATTCTTTCTTACGAACCTTGCAGCAAGCGCAAAATCCCACGCTAAACGGTTATCATTTTTTACATTTCCCCGCATACCTGAAAAATATAAAATTTCAAATAGTAAGACTCATCCGCCGCCCACAGAATCGGATGATCCGGAGCCTGCGTCCGAAACTCGACCTGACGTAAACGCTTGTGCACATTATGCGCCGCCTGATTAATCGTCTTGGTAAACAGTTCATAGGACATAAAGTGGGAACAGGAGCAGGTGGCAAGATACCCCCCATCCTTCACCAGCTTCATAGCCCGAAGATTAATCTCACGATACCCTTTTGCGGCATTCTTAATAGAATTTCTTGACTTCGTAAACGCCGGCGGGTCCAAAATGACCACGTCAAACTTCTCTCCTTTTTTCTCAAGCTCCGGTAAAAGCTCAAACACATCCTCACAGATAAATTTCACCTTATCCTGCAAACCGTTCAATTCCGCATTCTCCCTTGCCTGCGCAACTGCCAGCTCGGAAGCGTCCACGCCGGTCACCTCTGCCGCTCCCGCAATTCCGGCATTTAACGCAAATGATCCCGTATGCGTAAAGCAATCCAATACCTTCGCCCCCTTGCAGAGCTTTTGAACCGCGAGACGGTTGAATTTCTGATCGAGAAAAAATCCCGTCTTCTGTCCATCCTTTACATCCACGATATAGCGGACGCCGTTCTCCACAATCTCTACATCCGTATCAAATTCCCCGCCGATGAATCCTTTGCGCAGCTCCATGCCTTCCTGTCTGCGTACCTTAGCGTCGCTGCGCTCGTATACGCCACGGATGCGAAAACCATCCTCTTCTAAAATATCCTTTAACAAATTTATAAGCAATTCCTTATAACGGTCAATTCCCAATGCCAGCGACTGTACCACCAGAACATCCGAAAATTTATCAATCACGATTCCCGGAAGAAAGTCCGCCTCTCCAAAGACAATCCGGCAGGAAGATGTATCCACCGTTTTCTTCCGGTATTCCCAGGCATTCTTAAGCCGCATCCGAAAGTACTCCTCATCAATTTCCACGTCCGTCTTTCTCGTCAGCAGGCGGACCCTGATTTTAGAATGGCGGTTGATATACCCCTTTCCCATCGGATACCCGTCAAAATCATGCACCAGCACGATATCTCCGTCCTCAAAATTTCCCATAACCGAATCAATCTCGTTGTCAAATATCCACATGCCCCCGGCTTTTATCGTTCTGCCCTCGCCCTTTTTCAATGTTACAACTGCACTCATGCCGTTTCTCCTTCCTTCTTTTCTCCATTTACAATCCATATTCCAATGCAGACAAGCGCCAATGCTGCTGCACTCCTTACTCCCAATGCCTGCTCGCCTTCCTTTAAAAGCAGCGCCGATAAAATCACTCCGATGACCGGATTCATAAAGCCAAACACCGCAACCCTTGAAATCGGGTTGTAGCTTAACAGGATTCCCCAAAGCGTATACGCTACGGCAGAAATCAACGCCATATAGACAAGAAGCAGTACGGATTTACCTGTAAATCCCGTCACTCTGCCGCCTGCCAAAAGCCCTGCAAGGCTCATGATCAAACCGCCTGCCAGAAATTGATAACCGCTCAGCAGAAAAGCATCACTTGTCCTAGAAAACCGCTTAAAATAAACGGAGGAAAACGCATACGCTACCGTTGACAAAAACACAAAACCCTCTCCCAGCAGACGGAAGTCCATATCAAGACCGCCTCCGTTTAAAGTGACCAGCATCACCCCAACAAAACCGAGGATGCACCCCAGAACCTTCCTCATGGTAAGACGCTTCTGTTTCACGCTTCCAATGAGTATGACAAGAATCCCTGCTAATGTAAAACGGTATCCCGCATATACTTTTCATTTGCTTTCATTTCCAAACTCCTTCATTACAATATCTCTTAGAGTATACACTCTTTTTCTTTTATTTACGACATATTTTTTTACGTCAAGTCGGAAATATGATATAATAAAGGAAACGTATTTCTTGTAATCAACCTAGCGGTTGGTTACATGATATAATAAAGGAAACGTATTTCTTGACATTATAGGACCCACAAAAGGAGGAATGACCCATGATTACCATTTCACTTTGCATGATCGTTAAAAACGAAGAAGCCGTTCTTTCCCGATGTCTTGATTCTATCGTAGATTTAATGGATGAAATTATCATTGTGGACACCGGTTCCACTGACCGGACCAAGAAAATAGCGGCAAAATATACAGATAAAATTTACGACTTCGCATGGAACTCCGATTTTTCGGCCGCCAGAAATTTTTCATTTTCCAAGGCAGCGATGGATTACATCTATGTCGCCGATGCGGACGAAGTATTAGACTCCTCGAATCATCAGAAATTTTCTCTGTTGAAACGCGCACTGCTTCCCGAAATAGAAATCGTACAGATGAAATATGTGACGAAAAACGAATTTAATACCGTTTTGAATTTCAGCGACGAATGCCGTCCCAAGCTTTTTAAGCGTCTGCGGGAATTTGTCTGGATCGATCCGATTCATGAGACGGTTCGCACAGAACCTTTGGTATTTAACAGTGATATTGAGATTATGCATCTCCCGCAAGGGCTTCACAGCAAACGGGATTTCATGGGATTTCTTTTTGCATATAAAAGAGACGGATACTTGTCCGGCAAGCTGCACCGGATGTATGCCAGAGAACTTTTGATGACGGGAGATATGCAGGATTTTACAGATGCGCTTCCCATCTTCCTGCACACGATTGCAGACCCTGGCGCAAGTGAAGATATGCAAAAGGAAGCAGCCTGCGTTCTCGCACACGCCTATCGGATTATCGGAGACGACAAGGAATTCTTTAAATATTCCCTCAAGGATATCACTTTAAATCCCTGCTCCGAGATGTGTTATGAACTTGGCGAGTTTTATTTTCAGGTCAAAGACTACAACGAGGCTGTCATCTGGTACTACAATGCCGCCTATGAAACGAATCCGGTCTTAAACATCCATACTCACGGGGATTTACCGTTGGAGCGTCTGGCTGCCTGCTATGAGAAGCTCGCCGCCTCACTCTTAAATGGGAATGACGCTCATTTTTCAAATCTGTATCAGGATTATACCGCAAAATCTATGGAATACCGGCATCTGTCTGAAATCTGGACGCTTCCATCGGAGGAAGAGTTTCTTTGAACTTGACCAGATACGCCGCAAGTGTTAGTATGAAAACATGTTGGAATGCCATACTATAACGAAATTCACAATCACCTATGTATGGCTCATATAAATTATTTTAGGAGGTTTTATCATGGATTTTTCCGCAGAATACAAACAGAAACTGGTTTCCGCAGACGAAGCTGTAAAAATTATTCAATCCGGCGACTGGGTAGACTATGGCTGGTGTACCGGAACCGTAGATGCGCTGGATAAAGCACTGGCAAAACGTACCGATGAGCTGAAGGATGTCAATCTTCGCGGCGGTATTATTTTAAAGCCGCTTGCCGTTTTTGAACGTGAAGACGCCGGAGAGCATTTTACTTGGAATTCCTGGCATATGTCCGGAATCGAGAGAAAATACATCAGCCGCGGCTTTGCCTACTATGCGCCAATCCGTTATTCCGAGCTGCCAAGATATTATAGAGACTCTGCTACGCCGGACGACGTTGCTATGTTTCAGGTAGCTCCGATGGACAAGCATGGATTTTTCAACTTTGGGCCAAACGCTTCTCATATGGCGGCAGTCTGTGAAACTTCAAAGAAAATCATCGTAGAAGTAAATGAAAATATGCCCCGCTGTCTCGGCGGTTTTGAAAACGGCGTACACATTTCCGATGTTACTTATATTGTAGAAGGAGAAAACCCTGCAATCGGAGAGCTTGGCGCAGGCGGTCCTGCTTCTGACGTGGATAAGGCTGTGGCAAAACTGATTGTAGAAGAGATTCCAAACGGAGCCTGCTTACAGCTTGGTATCGGCGGAATGCCAAACGCTGTCGGTTCCCTGATCGCAGAATCCGACTTGAAGGATCTGGGCGTCCACACTGAAATGTATGTAGACGCATTTGTTGACATAGCAAGAGCCGGCAAGATCAACGGTGCGAAAAAGAACATTGACCGTTTCCGTCAGGCATACGCTTTCGGCGCAGGAACCAAGAAAATGTATGATTATCTGGACGAGAATCCGGAATTGATGAGCGCCCCTGTCAACTACACCAATGATATCCGTTCTATCTCCGCACTGGATAACTTTATTTCCATCAACAATGCGGTAGACATTGACTTATTTGGACAGGTCAACGCTGAATCTGCCGGAATCAAGCACATCAGCGGCGCAGGCGGACAGTTGGATTTCGTGCTTGGCGCTTACCTTTCCAACGGCGGCAAGAGCTTTATCTGCCTCTCCTCCACCTTCAAGGATAAGGAAGGTAATTTGAAATCCAGAATCACGCCTACCTTGAATCCTGGATCTATTGTAACCGACACCCGCGCGAATGTGCACTATGTCGTAACAGAACACGGCAAGGTCAACTTAAAGGGACTTTCTGCTTGGCAGAAATGTGAAGCCTTAATTTCCATTGCACATCCTGATTTCCGAGATGAGCTGATTGCCGAGGCTGAGAAGATGAAAATCTGGAGAAGAAGCAATAAATAAATATAAGGTTCACAGAAAAATGACCATTATAAAACCGCCTAAGGGACTGTCAAATCCCGCAGGCGGTTCTTTTTAACTTATACTGCTTCTATGCAATAACGCATTTAATCTAATGAAGCGCTGATTAAATCAGCGTTTCCCTAAATACTCAAACGCAATACTATCCAGTCTGAAATCCGCTCCTGCTCCCCCGGCGTCTAACTGCAGCACATAACTGCCCTCCTCCAGCGTCACATCCAAATCACAGTCCTGATACTCATTCAAGTCTTTGGTCGCCCGAATGGAAATCTCCGTCATATCTATATCGGATTCCTTTCCGCATCCTGCCAATACCCCGCTAATCTCCGCTTCAGAAGCAATCTTAAAATGCAGACGGTATTTGCCTGCCTTCGGCACCCAGATTTCCCACTTAGCAGCTGCACCATTCTCATTCCAATGGTCTACATATACAATGTTATTTGCATTTCCGTTTTGAGGGGTTCCGGTTGCTTCCGTATAGTTCTCAGCCTCCACGATATAATTTGCCGACTCCAAATCAAGTCCGACAATCTGCGTCTCATCATCCGTTTTCGTTCCGGAACTTCCGTTTAAAACGGTTCCTTCTTCTGTGATACTGCTTCCGTCTTTACGAAGACCGGTTCCTTTCTTAAATAAGATTTTGTCGTCATTGCCCTCTGCAAATTTATTCGCAATATCTGAAGGGCTCCAAGTCCAAGTATACTGCAAGGTTCCTGTGAAATCCTGCTCTCCCAGCAGCACGTCGGAAACGCCCTGACCCTCGGTACCCGGCAGCCATGCCATGACAAGCGCATCAAAATCATCAATATAATCTGCAATAGATATCATCCTTCCGCAAAGCAGCACCGCAATAATCGGAATATCCTCCTTGCCAGCCGCCGCTGCAGACTCCTTCACCTTTTCTAACGTCTGCCGGTCCTCGGCTGTAAGAACCAGATTGGAAACACTTCTGTCACCGCTGCTCTCTGCATATGGCAGCTCTCCAAGCACTAAGACGACTGCATCATGGGAATCCTGCACTTCACCCTCTTCACTGTAATCAACAGTCACGCCTTCGCCGGCTGCCTGCTGCAGTCCTCCCAATATCGTCGTTCCCTCCGTAATATTGCCGGAGTTCCCCTGCCAGGTTATGGACCAGCCGCCGCACTGTACGCCGATATTATCCGCTTTTCTTCCGGCTACCAGAATATTCTTGCTGTCTGAAAGCGCCTGCATCGCCGTTTTTTCATTTACCATATCATTCTTAAGAAGCACGAGTGATTTACTCACAGCCTCTCTCGCAATCGCCCGGTGTTCTTCACCGCCGAAAGCTTCCATTAATGACTGTTCTGTCTCTCCTCCGATTTTCTCTTCAAAAAGTCCTGCTTCAAATTTTACGCGGAGAATCCGGCTGACCGCATCATCAATGCGCTCCATGCTTACGCTTCCTTCCTCCACTAATTCACGCAATACCTGAATGAACTCCATCCATGAATTCGGCTCCATAAAAAGATCAATTCCGGCATTCACGCCATTTGCGACCTTATCCTTATAGGTATTACCTGTCACCTGCTGAACTCCGTTATAGTCACTGACAACCAGCCCGGTAAATCCTAACTCTCCTTTTAACACATCTGTAATCAGATATTTATCCTCATGCGTCTTTAATCCGTTTACACTGGTAAATGAAACCATCACGGTTCTTGCACCGGCGTCAAGAGCCTCCTGATAGGGAACTAAAAGCTCTTCCCGAAGCAGCTTTTCAAACTCCTCTTCCTCCATCTTCACATTTCCCTGATTGGTTCCGTTCATGGTATAGCCTTCACCTATGTAATGCTTTGCCGTAGCAAGCACATGGGAATCATCCAGATATTCATCCGAACCGACCGCTCCCTGCAGCCCCTTGACAAATGCAGCGCCCAGATCCGCTACAATCTGCACGTCTTCTCCGAAGCCCTCATATGTCCGTCCCCACAATTCATTCTGCGGGTTCGCAAGCGTCGGCGCAAAGGTCCACTGGATTCCGGTTGCCCGTACCTCTTCTGCTACTGCTTTTCCCATACGCTCCATTAAATCAGGATCATTGGCAGAACCCAGTCCAATGTTATGCGGATAAATTGTTGCGCCATACACATTATTGTGACCATGCACCGCATCCACACCATAGATAACCGGAATGCCCAGACGGCTGTCCACTGCCGCCTGCTTTATATTGTTGATATGCTTTTGCCAGTCCTCCGCAGTATTGCCGCTTGCCGGCGCAGAGCCTCCGCCGCTTAACACCGATCCGATTCCATACTCTGTAATCTGCTGATAGCTGATGGCAGCCTGTTCCGGCTGAATCATCTGTCCAATCTTCTCATCCAGCGTCATCTGGGACAGCAGTTCTGATACCCTTTCCTCAACATCCTTACCGGCGTCCATATAGAGCTCCTTATTCAGCTCCTTAGGCTCCGTCGGAACATAGCCTTCCGTTGACTGCTGTATACCCTCTGTACTCTCTGCAATCTCTGTATCCCTTGGCTCGCTTTCCTTACCGCTTCCCACTCTCCAACATACGATTGCCAAGACAAGCGCCACAAGGACAATACCGGCTCCCAGCCATTGCTTTTGTTTCTTGTTCATCCCATTACCTTCTCTTTCTTCCATATTTTATACGCATTCTCTCCGTCATGGAATGGGTGCGTACTTTCATCTATTATAACGTATAGAAGAATGTTTATCTACTGTATCAACGAAGAATTTTTTAACTTGGCAGTCATGAGAACAGATATTTTATTCCTCCGTCTCCTCCCCATATTGCCTTTCATATTCCTGACGCATCTGATAACACTCCCATATCAGAAGAGCCGAGAGCGGACCTAATAAAATTCCAAGCCCTCCAAAGACGCACATCCCTACATAAAGACTGATAATTACTGACAAAGGATGGATTCCAAGCCCCTTGCCTACCAACTTCGGCTCTAAGAATTCCCTTGTAATGTTACAGACGATATAGAGCACGCCATAGACTACCGCAAAAAGATATTCTCCCTGAAAGAGCTTTAAAATCAACCAGGGAACAAAAATAATTCCTGTTCCAACAAACGGAAGCGCATCACAAAAACCAATCCCAACACCTGCTAACAGCGCATACCTGTTTCCCGTCAGAAACAGTCCTACCACACAGATTGCACTCACGATTCCAAAGATGATGAACTGGGCTTTCAAATAAGCGCCTCCGGCATGCATGGTATTTTTCCCTAGCCGTCCGATAATTTTCCCTGGTTTTGTCCGAAGAAATCTCTCCCGAAATTTTGGAAAATCGGTAAGTGTCAGCACTGTCGCCACCATAGTAACAAGGAATTTCCAGAAAAATCCTGCAATCCCCTTCAATCCATTGATGGAACAATCCATCAAGAACGGCACTACCTTTTCCTCCATGTTTGTCATTATGGAATTTGCTCTTCCGTTCCCCCAGCTTATAACGGTTGCTGCCTTGATACCGCTAATCTGTTCAATGCGCTCGCAGCACATGCACCAGATTTGCTCTGCTTCCCCCTTCCAACTTTTGTATCCTCCAATCAGGCTGCAAAATTCCCGTATCAGCTTATAGACCAGCCATATCACCGGTACTCCTATAACAATAAGTGCAAGTATAACCACCAGAAAACTTAACAGTCCTCTCGGCAGCTTTATTTTGTTTTCTAATTTTTTTACGAGCGGATTTAGTATGGCAGCAAATAGTAACGCCAATAAAAAAGGAAATACAAGCGGAAGCAAATACCTGATTCCAAGGTATACCGCGATTGTAATTCCTATTAAAAAAACTATATCCGACCACGGTTTTTCTATTCTTTTCTTCATAGAAAAAGTATGTCCGCCGCCTGTAGTTCTTATCCCATTTTGCCGGAAGAACCAGACTGTTATTCTATGCCAATTCTGTTTGGAATATTTCCATTTTTTACAAAATACGAAAACCCCAGACCTTTTGGCGCAATCTCGTAAGCAATCCGTTTTCCGGTTATTGGATGCGCAAATTCTATCCGATACGAACAAAGCGCAATATTTCCCCTCATTTTTTCTCCGGTCTGATTATATTTCCGGTCGCCGGAAAGCGGGCATCCCGCATGTGCAAACTGCACCCGTATCTGGTGATGACGGCCGGTATCAAGCCGTATCCGTACAAGGCTTCTCGCCGGCTGCTCTTCCCTTGCCAACAGGTCATAATGCAGGATTGCCTTTTTGGCTCCCGGCGTTTGTTCAGTCACAACGGATGAAGTATTACTCCTCCCATCCCTCAGCAGAAAATCTATCAGCGTTCCCTCTTTCTCCGAAACCGTTCCGCAAACTACCGCATAGTAATATTTATCAATATCTTTTTCCCGCATCTGCCTGCTAAGCGCTGCAGCAGCTTCCTTTGTCTTGGCAAAAACCATAACGCCCTCTACCGGCTGATCCAGACGATGCACAAAGCCGATATAAGGTACCTCACCTTTTGCCGCCAGGTAATTCCGCAGCAGACTTCCCATATCCTGCTCTCCCACGCGGTTCGACTGCACAGGCACTCCTGCAGTCTTATAGCAGACAATAATCGCTTCATCTTCATATATTATGTGCTCTGAAATATTCACGCAAACCTCCATAACATGCTTCGCAATTTATCCTGTTTCTCTTACAGTTTAAATCGATACCCCACGCCCCAGATTGTCTCAATATACTGTGGTTTTGCCGTATTCATCTCAATCTTTTCACGAATCTTCTTGATATGCACTGTAACCGTTGCGATATCTCCAATCGACTCCATGTCCCAAATTTCCTTAAAAAGCTCTTCCTTCGTAAAGACATGGTTCGGATTCTGGGCAAGAAATACCAGCAAATCAAACTCCTTTGTGGTAAACGGCTTTTCCTCTTCATTTACCCACACTCTCCGCGCCGTCTTGTCTATCTTAATTCCGCGAATCTCAATAATGTCGTTTTCCTGCGCGTTGCTGCCAATCAGCCTCTCATATCTTGCCAGATGTGCCTTTACCCTTGCTACCAGCTCACTCGGAGAAAACGGCTTGGTGATATAATCATCCGCACCAAGTCCCAGCCCCCGGATTTTGTCGATATCGTCCTTCTTTGCCGATACCATCAGAATCGGCGTGTTTTTTACCTCCCGGATTTTTTTACAGATTTCAAAACCATCCATCCCCGGCAGCATTAAGTCCAGAATGAACATATCAAACTCTTCTGTCAGGGCTCTTGTCAGGCCATCTTTGCCGGAGCCCTCTATCTCCACCTCAAATCCGCTCAGTTCCAGATAATCCTTCTCCAGCTCTGCAATTGCTATCTCGTCCTCCACAATCAATACTTTACTCATTGATTACCTCCTGATATTTTCTCAGCACTAAATACATGATTGTACCTGTTGCCTCCTTACTCGTCGCCCATATCTTACCGCCGTGGTCTTCAATAATCTTCTTTACAATGGAAAGACCAATCCCGCTGCCTCCCGTCGCAGAATTCCTTGAGGAATCCGCCCGATAAAACCGGTCAAAAATATACGGCAGATCCTTCGATGAAATCCCCTTTCCATTATCCTCAATCTCTATCTGGATAAAATCTCCCACATCTTTGACTCTGATATTGATAAAACCCTTTGATTTGTCCAGATATTTGATGGAATTTCCGATAATATTATGAATGACGCGCTTTAACTGCTCCGGATCTGCAATAATTAAAATATCATCCTCCGCATAGTTAAAATAAGATAATCCGATATTTTTTGCCTCTAAATCCAATCCGATTTCCTCAATGCAGTCATCAAAATATTCCGCTACATTTATCTTATTAAAATTATATGGAATTCGATTTGTATCAATCTTGGAATATAATGTCAGCTCATTCAACAGCAGATCAATCTCGTTTGCCTTGTTGTAGATTGTCCGAATATACTTGTCCATCTTCTCCGGCGTATCCGCCACGCCGTCCAGCAGACCTTCCGCATATCCCTTCACTGCAGTAATCGGCGTCTTCAAATCATGGGCTATATTACTGATCAATGCCTTGCTTTCTTTCTCGTTGACCAGCTTCTCCTCGGTGGATTCCTTCAGACGCTTGCGCATCTGTTCAAAATTGTTGCAAAGGCTTCCAATCTCGTCCTCTTTTTCCGCCTCCACCTCAAAATCCAGATTCCCTTCTTTAATGTTCTGCGCTGCCGTTTCCAATTTTTTAATCGGCCCGATAATACCCTTGTAAATCCAGATTGTCAGCATTGCCGCGGTCAGCACCAGAATCAGCAGCACAGAGATTATAACATCAATCAATAATCCCTTCATCTCCGGCAGCAATCCCTGAATGGAAGTCACAACAAACAAAGATCCTTGGGAGTTATCCTCATAGATAAAATCAATCTGCTTCACCAGAGACTGCGTATCCCCGTTCAAAAAATAGCGGGAATCGGGACTGGCGTCTCCCTCTCCGTAAGCCGGAAGCGTATCCGCAGATATCTTTGCATCTCCGCCTCCTTTAAAAATAATGGCATTGTCCTTGCGCACCAAAAGAAACGAGTATTTCCCCAAAAGTCTGCTATTCATCTCCTCCAGATATGTGAAATCCTCCAATTTCACCGTATCCTCTTCCGCCACTGTCAAAAGCTCTTGACAAATCTGTTTCGTATATCGGTTCAGCAGCTGCGTAGAATTCGTCAGATAGGTGTAATCACTGCTCTCCCCCATTCCGTATGTCTGTGCAATCTCCCGAAGCTGAAAACGCTGAAATCCATAGAGCGAACACGCCATCAGCCCCATCGGGACAAATATAATGATACAAAATGATATAATCAGTCTTGTTTTGAGCTTCATTTTGCCTCTCCTACTCACCATGCAGCTTATGCAATCCTGTGCATACAAAAAGTCATGAGAGCCTGCGCTCTCATGACCCATTATAGCATGAATTCCGTTTTTTCCCATGAAATTTCCAGAAATAATTCTAAAACTTTCATAAAGTGTGTTACTGTTCACTCTCTTTAGTCGTTCCAGTGACGGCAGAATGGCTGCTTATAAATATTTCTTCAAATCATCCGCCTTATCTAATGCTTCCCACGGAAGATTCAGATCATTCCGTCCAAAATGTCCATAAGCCGCTGTCGGTCTGTAAATCGGTCTTCTCAGATCCAGCATTTTGATAATGCCTGCCGGACGGAGATCGAAATTCTCACGAATAATTTCAACCAGCTTGTCATCGGAAACTTTTCCTGTTCCGAAGGTATCCGCCATAATCGACGTAGGCTGTGCCACGCCGATTGCATAAGATAACTGAATCTCGCACCGCTCTGCCAATCCTGCCGCAACCAAGTTCTTTGCAACATAACGCGCCGCATATGCCGCTGAACGGTCAACCTTCGTACAATCTTTGCCCGAAAATGCACCGCCGCCGTGACGGGCATACCCGCCATAGGTATCCACAATGATTTTGCGTCCCGTTAAACCGGCGTCTCCGTGAGGTCCGCCGATGACAAAACGTCCCGTCGGATTGATAAAGAACTTGGTATCTCCATCCACTAATTCCACCGGAAGTACCGGATCAAAAACATACTTCCTGATATCTGCATGAATCTGTTCCTGCGTCACATTCTCGTCGTGCTGTGTTGAAAGCACCACTGCTTCTAATCTCTTTGGCTTGCCATTTTCGTCATACTCTACAGACACCTGAGATTTTCCGTCCGGCCTTAAATATTTCAAGGTTCCGTCTTTTCTCACTTTTGCAAGCTGCAATGCCAATTTATGCGCAAGCGAAATCGGATACGGCATGTATTCTTCGGTTTCATTGGTTGCATAACCAAACATCATTCCCTGATCCCCTGCTCCGATGGCTTCAATCTGCTCATCGGACATTTTATTTTCTCTTGCTTCCAATGCTTGGTCTACGCCCATCGCAATGTCTGCGGACTGCTGGTCCAATGCGACCATGACTGCACAAGTATGTCCGTCAAAGCCGGTTTCCGCATGATCATAACCGATTTCATTTACCGTATTTCTCACAATGGCAGGAATATCCAATTGTGCTTTTGTTGTGATTTCTCCCGTCACCAACACAAAGCCCGTACAACATGCTGCCTCACACGCCACGCGGCTCTGCGGGTCCTGCGCCATACATGCATCCAGAATTGCATCCGAAACTGCATCGCACACTTTATCGGGATGACCCTCTGTTACTGATTCCGATGTGAACAAGCGTTTTTCCATATGTAGTCTCCTTTCATTCGTTAAAAAAGTCCGCTTGAAAAACAAGCGGACCCGATAGTTATAACAATTAAACTAAAATCAAATCCTCTTATTGTTCGACTTACTCGCTCAGGCGGGCACCTTCCATCTCTGGGGTTGCCGTGACTTCACCGATCCTATGTATCTCCATCACTCTGAATAAGAGAAATTGCAATGTACCATATAAATAGAAACATCACGATGTAGCAATATGAAATTTAAAACCTCTAGTTGTTAAAATACACCTATTTCAATAAAAAGTCAAGGCTTATTGTTTTTTTTCTGTTGACCTTTTATTACCATAATACTATACTAGTTATATGGTCTTTTTATGTTATGAAAATGGGGTTTTTACAAATATGAAAGAATATCAGATTAAGGAATTACAGCCGGGCATGATAACTGCAGCGCCGGTCATGACACCGAATGGACAAGTCATTGTCAAAGAGAATAGCGAGCTGACCAATAAAATGATTTCCAGAATTGATTTCTATGGGATTAAATTGGTACAGATTCAGGACATCAAAGCTGCTCCTCCTCCCATAAGCTCCGGCACTTTAGCCAAGCCGCAGACGCCGGATGACGGAGTTCTTGCAAAAGCATCTTATTCTCAAAAAGTAAAGAACAGTCCTCAGTTCCAGCGGTTTCAGGTAGATTTTACACTGCGCACGAATGATTTGAAGTCATGCTTTGCCGCCTTTCTCAATTCAGGCGGCACTATGAATAAGGACGTTCTGCTGCGGGAGACGGCTTCTCTGCTCGGTTCCCAGAGTACTTCGATAGAGTTCTTTGATATGCTGCATAACATGCGCATGGACAATGACAGCACGTATGCCCACAGTCTGAATGTCGCACTGATTTCCAGAATGATCGGCACTTGGCTGAATTTTTCCGAGGAAGAGCTTGACACGCTTACTTTAGCCGGATTACTGCACGACATCGGCAAAACAAAAATTCCTGATGAAATTCTGAACAAGGAGACAAAGCTTACAGACGAAGAATTTGCGCTGATTAAGCAGCATCCACAGTATGGTTATGATATTTTAAAGAACCAGCCGTTAGATTCCCATGTCAAGAAAGCTGCTCTGATGCATCACGAACGCTGCGACGGTTCCGGCTATCCTATGGGAATTACCATGAACGAAATTGATGACTATGCGCTTATTATATCCATTGCCGATGTTTACGACGCAATGACTGCTGCCCGTTCTTATCGGGAGCCGCTCTGTCCGTTTCAGGTAATTGCAGAATTTGAAAAAGACGGTTTCCAGAAATACAAACCGAAATACATACTGACTTTCTTAGAACGAATCGCAACGACTTATCAAAATAACCGGGTTATGCTAAGCGACGGCAGAAGCGCCAAGATTGTACTCTTGAACCGCAACCGTTTATCCAAGCCGTTGGTTCAGTTAGATGACGGCGATTGTATTGATTTAGATAAAAGCCCGTTATTTATCAAATCTCTGATTTAATATTGACACGTAGAAAAGAGCTGTTCACCCATCTGGCGGACAGCTCTCTCTTTTATGATATTTTCAAACGAAATTTCTGAATTTCTTTTTCGGAACTTACTCTTTCTATCTGTGCGCCAAGTTCTGACAATTTACCCTCAAAATTCTCATATCCACGCTGAATGTACTGAATATCGTCTATAACGGTTACCCCGTCTGCCGCCAGCCCTGCAATTACAAGCGCCGCCCCCGCGCGAAGATCCGGTGCGCTGACTCTTGCGCCGGTATAACCATTCACTCCGGTGATAATCGCAATATTGCTCTCTACCTTAATCTGAGCGCCCATACGCGTCAATTCATCCACATACTTGAACCTGTTTTCAAAAATGCTCTCCGTTACTGTACTGGTTCCCTGTGCAACTGCTAAAACCACAGACATCTGCGGCTGCATGTCAGTCGGAAATCCCGGGTACGGAAGTGTTGTAACCTGTGTATGGTTCAGCGGCTTCGACGCAACTACACGAACCGCATCATCCAATTCTTCCACCTCACAGCCAACCTCTAAAAGCTTTGCCGTAGTTGCCTCTAAATGCTTCGGGATGACATTCTTTACCGTCACGTCCCCCTTCGTTGCGGCTGCTGCAAACATAAAGGTTCCCGCCTCTATCTGATCCGGTATAATCGAATATTCTGTCTTATGAAGCTGCTCCACGCCTACAATGCGGATAACATCTGTTCCCGCACCGCGGATTCTTGCGCCCATACTATTTAAGAAGTTAGCCACATCTACGACATGCGGCTCCTTCGCAGCATTCTCGATAATCGTCTTACCCTCTGCCATCGCCGCTGCCATCATAATATTGATAGTTGCCCCTACCGACACCTTATCCAGATAGATATGTCCGCCAACCAGCTTCTCTGCAGATGCAGTAATCAGTCCATGCTGAATGTCCACATGTGCACCCAATGCGCGGAATCCTTTCAGATGAAGGTCAATCGGCCGGCTTCCGATATCACAGCCTCCAGGAAGCGCCACTTCGGCTCTGCGGTATTTGCCAAGCAACGCCCCCAGCAGATAGTACGAAGCCCGAATCTTCTTAATATATTCATATGCTACGGTCAAATCATGAATCGTCGAACCATTGAGCCTTACCTTGTGCGTATCCAGACGCTCTATCTTCGCACCTATCCCTTCCATTGCATCAAGTAATACATTGATATCACGGACATTTGGTAAATTATCTATTGTTACAGTCTCATCGGTCATGATTGCCGCAGCGAGAATTGCAAGCGCCGCATTTTTTGCACCGCTTATCTCGACTTCACCAACCAGAGGATTACCGCCTTTGATCACATACTGTTCCATTACTGCACCTCTATACGAAATTTCAAATCAATCACACTCTATACGAACACAACATTATAGTAATTATTTCACTCTTTTGTCAAGCGAATTTCATTGGCATTTTTTACAAAAAATATATAATATTGTAACTTTTGATAAAAATCCACTTTTCTTTTCCCATTAAATTACATTATAATCCATTCTCTATTTCTTGTAAACCAAAGAAACGCATAATTCACTCTCCATCGCCTCCAATGTCCTGTTTGTATAGAACCTCTTCATATATCTTATTCATTTCCCGTCTTTTTGTTACGACTGATCCGATTACTTTATTATGAGAATCCAAAAACGGGATTTTCATAAGCTATAGTATTTACCATTCCGGCAAATTCATGCTAGGATAAATGATATTTTTTATCTAAACTTCTGCTATTGAACGGCAAAGCTCTACTGCCTGCGCAATCGTCTCTTCTATTGTCAAATTATTGCAATCCAATATATAATCCGCATATTTTTCATACAAATCACTGCGCTCCTCGTATAATTCACGCAAACTCTCTCCCTCTTTCATCGCCACTCCGCGGCGCTTCAAATCTCCAAGACGCCGTTCGACGGCGGCACAGGATAATTGCAGGTATATCACTGCCCCAATGGATTTCAAATGTGCCATTGCCTCTTTTCCATATACCACGCTTCCACCTGTCGCAATCACGGTTTTCTTCAAGTTCAGCCCTGAATTAATCCTGTTCTCTGTCTCCAAAAAGGCTTCCAGCCCCTCTTCCTCCAAAATATCACACAGACGCTTTCCCACCTGCCGCTGTATTACAATATCAGAATCTACGAAATCAAAGCCCAAGATTTTTGCCAATACTACCCCTACTGTACTTTTTCCGGCTCCTGGCATACCGATTAAAATAATATTTTCCATCCTTCTATCCGCCTCCAATCAATTAAAATGTATATCTATACGAATCGAGCAAGGCGCATGCAGCTTCTGCTGCTGCTTTCTTTGTGCGCCTCTGTGCAATCGAGCAGGAAGATTTATTCCTCCTGCTCACCGCGCGGGGCGCATGCAGCTTCTGCTGCTACTTTCCTCATGCGCCCCTGTGCATAAAAACGAGGCTGTGACATAATGTCCAGCCCCGTCGCTTTCACTGTAAATGTTAATTCTCTGTTTCTTCTACTGCTTCTGTTGACTCTTCTTCATAAACGGTGTACAGTTCGTCAAAATTTACCGCTTCCCATACCTTCTCGTTCACATTCCACTCAGCAGCTTCTTTATACCCGTCCGTTATCTCCGTATAATGCTCCGATTTTCTTGTGTCGATGATAGACTCTCTCTTTGTCTCTGTTGCCTCCTCATCAAACTCACTGTCAAGACGGATAATATAATACGTTCCAGCTTCTGTAGTAATCAAATCGGATACTTCGCCTTCTTTTAATTTATCTGCGGCTGACGTCACAGCTTCATCCATCGTACTGTTATCTTCATCTGCCCCATAGGAGTAGGTACTTACCGTATAATCATTGTCCGCAGCAGCTCCGTCGAAATCATCAGCAGCAGCCTTTGCCACATTTTCTGCTTTCTCTGCCAGTTCCTCTTTCTCTTCCTCTGTATAGTCTACACTGTTTCCATCATCATCCGTGTAACTATTGGCATTGATCTGGATATAGCTGAAGGTTCTCTGCGCAGCTTCTTCATCGCTGACTTCGGTGTCTGCTTCGCTCTGAATTGCTTCCTGCATCTTAGTCTGAATCATGCTCAGCCGAAGCATTTCCGTTACATATTCTTCCTCAGCACCCAACGCCTTTATCGCTCCCTTGGAGTTATCCTCCATAAACTGTTTTGCAGTCTCCTGCATTGCAGACAGTTCATCATCTGTTATCTCAACCTTATATTCCTCCATATGCTGTTCCAACAGATAACTCATCTCTATGCTCTCTAAGACGCCGTCCTTCACCGTTTCTGTCATGGTACTTCCGTTCCCGAATATATCCTGATTCCACATATCTTCGCCATACATGGAAAGGAAATATCTATCATAGGTAATCGCCTGATACTGCGCCATAAAATTTGCAAATCCCAAAGAGATTTCTTTATCCCCCAATGTTGCAACTACGGCATCTTTATCTATGCTCTTTCCACATCCTGCAAATAAAACAGATGACGCCATTACTCCGGCAAGTACCAGAGATGTTCCTTTTTTCCAATTCATATCGGATTCCTCCTGTTGTTTATCATTCTAATACCTTTGCACACCCTGCGGCAATCTAGTTTATTATAAGACTTTTTCCCTGAAGCCGCAAGATGTTAAATGTGAAATTTTCGTGCATACTGCGAGCCGGACGAAAAAACAGTCCAAAGACCGTCGCAGATATACTTGCGAAAGGATTTGGACTGCTTTTTTATGCGGCAATGCCAGAAGCTGGATAACGCCTGCAAAATCCAGCTTCTGGCTAACGCAGGCAATTCTGTTCTTAATGACGACTTACAACAACAATATCCTTCCCGCCTCATCCAAAAACTCCTCCATCAGCTCCATATCATCCTTATTGTCTTTCCTATCGTTATTCCGAAGAATCAAGGTAAAATACGGTCCCTTGGCATCCGGCGTAAATTTCAATCTGGTCTTATAGACGTCCACAAGCTCCGGTATCCTCGCTACATCTATCTTAGCCTGTTCATAGAGAACGAATTTCATCTCATTTCCCTTTTGTACAATTTCTTTCATATAGACCTGATGCGCCTTCGCCTTGAGCTTTGCAATCAGCAATAGGTTCGTCACCGACTTAGGCGGATCGCCGAAACGGTCAATCAGCTCCTCTAACATTTCTCCGCTTTCTTCATCAGTCTCGATTCCCGCTATCCGCTTATAAATATCCAGTTTCTGATATTCGTTCGGAATATAGCTGACCGGAATAAATGCATCAATTTTGGCATCGACGGAAGTCTCAAACTGTTCTCTTCCTTCTATTCCCTTCGCACTTTTTACCGCTTCATTGAGCATCTTACAATAGAGGTCATAGCCGACCGCTTCCATATGCCCGCTCTGGCTCTCCCCCAGCAGCGTTCCCGCACCTCTTAACTCCAAATCCCGCATGGCAATCTTAAAGCCGCTGCCCAGCTCCGTAAACTCCTTAATTGCCGCCAGACGCTTTTCTGCAATCTCTTTTAACATTTTATCCCTGCGGTACATTAAAAAGGCATATGCCGTCCGGTTGGAACGTCCCACGCGCCCCCTCAGCTGATAAAGCTGGGATAAGCCCATATTGTCCGCATCTTGGATAATCATTGTATTGACATTGGAAATATCCAATCCCGTCTCAATAATCGTTGTAGATACCAGCACATCAATCTCCCCGTTGATGAACCGGTACATAATATCCTCTAACTCCCGCTCCTTCATCTGTCCGTGGGCAAATGCTACGACTGCATCCTCTACCAGGCTTTCTATTTTCGCCGTCATCTCTATAATCTGATTCACCCTGTTAAAAACGTAGTAGACCTGCCCGCCCCGCGCCAGCTCCCGATTGATGGCTTCCCGTATCATTTCCTCGTTATATTCCATGACATAGGTCTGAATCGCCATCCGGTCCATCGGCGGCTCCTCCAATACGCTCATATCACGGATACCGATCAAACTCATATGAAGCGTTCTCGGAATCGGAGTTGCCGTCAATGTCAGAACGTCAATATTTGTCTTCAACTGCTTGATTTTCTCCTTATGGGCAACACCGAAACGCTGCTCCTCATCCACAATCAGAAGCCCCAGATCCTTATACTGCACATCTTTTGACAATACCCGGTGGGTTCCGATTACAATATCCACCATTCCCTTTTTTAAATCTGCAATTGTTTTTTTCTGCTCTGAGGGACTCCGAAAACGGCAGAGCAAATCTACCCGCACAGGAAAATCTTTCATTCTCTGAACAAAGGTATTGTAATGCTGCTGTGCAAGAATTGTCGTCGGCACCAGATACACCACCTGCTTGCCATCCTGCACAGCCTTAAATGCGGCTCGGATCGCCACCTCCGTCTTGCCGTAGCCCACATCCCCGCAAATCAGGCGGTCCATGATCTTCGCGCTCTCCATATCTTTCTTGGTAGCTTCTATCGCAAGCTCCTGATCCTCCGTCTCTTCAAACGGGAACATTTCCTCAAATTCCTTTTGCCAGACCGTATCCGCCCCATAGACAAAGCCTTCCTTGCTCTGCCGCTCGGCATATAGCTGTACCAATTCCTCCGCTATCTCCTTAACTGCCCCCCGGACTCTTGTCTTCGTCTTATGCCACTCTGCGCTTCCAAGCTTATTCAGCTTTGGCTTTTTCGCATCCGCACCGGCATACTTTTGTATCAGCTCTAGCTGGGTGGCAAGTATATAGAGATTACCTCCCTTTGCATACTCTATCTTAATATAATCCTTAACGGTCTTATCCACCTCTACCTTCTCAATTCCCCGGTAGATGCCAAGCCCATGATTCTCATGCACTACATAATCTCCAATGGAAAGATCGTTAAAACTTTGTATTTTTTCCCCCTCATAAATCCGCCGTTTCTTTTTCTTCTTCTTTTCGCTGCCGAAAATATCGCTCTCTGAGATAACAACGAATTTCAGCATCGGATATTCATAGCCTCGCTTCACCTTGCCATACGCCGCCATAATTTCCCCCGGCTTTACCGTATGGTCATAGTCCTGCGTGTAAAAGCAGTTCAATTCCTCTGCCGCAATGTCTCCTGCAAGATGCTCTGCCCTTGTCCTTGATCCTGATAGGAGTATAACCCTATACCCATTTTTTTTGTAAAGCTTTAAATCTTTAATCAACAGCTCAAAGCTATTGTTATAGGGGTTGACGCTTTTCACCTGAACATGAAAGCGGCTCTTTATGTCCAGTTCATTCAGCTTCATGTCCAACGCAGAAAGTGCAATACAATGCATTTTTGAAAACTTTGCCTGTATCTCCTCCTTACCATAGAGCGCATCCATCTGCCCCGGAAGTATATAGCCCTTTTCCAGACGCTGCTTCATGCTGTCCGAAAATTCCTGCTCCGTCACCCTTCCCTTTTCCAAAAGCCTTACCGGTTCATCCAGAAAAACAATTGTCTCTTCCTTCTGAAAACAGTCCAGCAGACTGACGCTTTTCTCCCAGAAATAAGAAATCCTGTCATCCAGATTTGCACCGCCCGAAAGCTCTGACACTTCCTCCCGGAATGCTTCAAAACTCGTCTTTACCCGGTGCGCTTCCTCCGTCTTCATTTCTTCCCGAAACTTCTTCTCTGCCCGCTTGCTCTCCTGTTCCATTTTTTTCAATCCCATACTGGCAGCTTCTTTGGTCAGAACAAATTCCGCTGCCGGATAAATCGAAACTTTTTCCAGATTTTCTATGGAACGCTGGCTTTCCGCATCAAAACTGCGGATGGAATCTACTTCATCCCCCCACATTTCAATCCGATACGGATTGTCCTCCGTCAGCGGGTACACGTCCAAAATCCCGCCGCGCACCGCGAATTCTCCCGGCGCTTCTGTCTGATAATTCTTCATATACCCCATCTGCACAAGTTGATGCGTTGTCTTTTCTATTTCAAGCTCTTCTCCCGCCTCAATGTGCAGAACTGCCTTCGAAAAATTATCCGGTTCAGCCATCCGGTTCATCAATGCATCAAATGTAGTAATTACCGTAACCGGTTCTTCATCTGCCAATCGCTTTAACAATGCAATCCGTTCTTTCGTCAGCAGATTTCCACGGATATCAGATTGATAGAACAATAAATCCTTTGCAGGATAATTCAGTGCTTCTTTGTCAAAAAAGCGGTAATCCTCGTACAGCTCCCTTGCCTTTATTTCACTAAAAGTAACGATGATTTTATTCTTAAAACCATCGCCCAAACCATACATCATATGTGACTTCTGTGCATCAATACAGCCGGATATCTGTACAATACCGCTGGATTTTGCCTGCTCTTTTGCCTCCTGTAGTTCCTCTAATTCATAAAGAGGGTCCAAAAACGCTTTCAATTTTTCCTCCATCTTTCTTACTGAAGAGTAATGCCCCGCAAACCGCTGCGAGGCACTGTCCCTTTCCATTAGTTATATATATTCATTGCCTTGTCAATTTCCCCATTTACCAGAAGCGAAACGGCGTCCGCCGCATTTAGAAACGCTTCCTCGGCAAGCTTTTTTTCTTTTCCTGACATATGTGCCAGCACATGATCCGCGAGATCCCATCCCGGCGGCTTGGCGCCCACGCCGATCTTTACCCGCAGAAATTCCTGCGTACCCGTCCGGGCAATAATATTCTTGATTCCGTTATGCCCTCCGGCGCTTCCTTTTCGGCGGATTCGCATCCTTCCCGGCTCTAAAGTGATATCATCATAGATAACAATCAGTTCCCCTGCAGGATCTGCCTTATAATAATTTACAAACTCAACCAGACTTTCGCCGCTTAAATTCATAAAGGTCTGAGGCTTTACCAGTATCACCTTCTGCCCCTCAATCACGCCCTTACCGCAAAATGCCTTGTGTTTCTTCTCCCTGACATCTATATTATATTTGTCTGCAATAATATCAATGACATCAAATCCTACATTATGCCTTGTATGCGCATACAAATTTCCCGGATTGCCAAGTCCTGCTATGATATACATGTATTCTCTGCCTTTCTTCTACCTGTTACGATTTCTTCTCCGAATGATTACGGCAGCTTCCTCAAGCTGTTCCCTGTCATTGCAGCCGGAAATGTCCTCTGGGCTTTCCAATGCAAATGCATCTGCTTTTAAGCCTTTATCCTTAATAATTGTCAGCGTATCCGGCAGATAGTATTCCCCTTGTGCATTATTTGGCGTCAACTCATCCAATGCCTGACTCAGTTCTCTGGTATCAAAGATATACATGCCGGAATTAATCTCGTGGGAAGCACGCTCTTCCTCGGTTGCATCCTTATGCTCTACGCTCTTTAAGAAATTCCCGTTCTCGTCTCTGATAATTCTTCCATATCCGGTCGGATTGTCAATCTTTGCAGAAAGTACGGTTACCGCATTCCCATTCTCTTTGTGATGAATCAGCAGACGCTTCAATGTCTCTGCGGTAATCAACGGCGTGTCACCGAATAAAATCAGTGTCTCTCCTTCCACTCCTATAAAATCCTTTGCGCATTTTACCGCATGACCGGTCCCTAACTGCTCTTCCTGCATCGCATATTTTACATCTTTGTTTGCAATACTGCCCTTTACCACATCTGCCTGATATCCAACGACCAGACAAATATCGTCCGCTCCGGCAGCCTTTGCCGCATCTACCACATAATCTACCAGACACCTATCTTCAATTGTATGCACTACCTTCGGTAAATCAGATTTCATACGGGTTCCTTTTCCCGCTGCTAATATAACCGCTTTTAACATTTTCGTTCCTCCAGCCTTCAAACATTATCAACTATTTATTTTACAAGATTTTTTTTGATTTGTCACCCCTGAATCTGGCATGAGTTTCCCATTTCGTAATCGAAACATTTGCGGTTATTATTATGAAGCAATCGATTTCTCCCATTTATTATTGACAAAAGAAATAAACGGTTCAAATGTTCGATTAAACAGCCATACATAAACGGAGCCAAATAAATTATTAAAAACCCTGAGAAAAATCGCAAATGGCACGCCAAAGACAGGAACCGCAATAGAAAGCGCACTAAGACCATTAAACGTTGTCTGCCATCCATAGCTGGCGGAAAGTCCTTGACCAATCCCTCCAAGTATTCCCAAATATGCAATGCTGCCCTCCGGTAATATATAATATAATAACAGAAAAAGAATACTCCCCAAAATATTTCCCGGAGCACGATATTTTACACGGTACTCAAGATCACTTCGGAATGGCGCAAGCACAGACATCGCTGCAATTCCTACCCACATTGCCTTTGGAATTCCCACAAGAGAAGCAATCAGCATGACACTAGATACACCGAAGGTAAGGCAAAGCTGCCACCGGGTACGCGCAGAAGCTAAATCAAACTCCTGAAACAAACTTTTAAAGCTTCGTTTATATTTTATTTTCCGATGATTGCGGTAAAAAACAGCAGCGCTTAAGACCGCTCCAACCAAAAGAGCAGCCAGACGCATTTTATATGCATTACCGCTGACGTCATACCCCTGAAGAAGAAGGTAAGAAAGCACTAAGGTAGAGTGATTAGACATAATTACATTGTGACAGCCAAGCACCATTAAAAGCAGAATGCAGATAATATTGATGAAAAAAGCGCCGCCGGCAGGAACAAGATTAGATACTTTTGGACCTACTGCAAGGATTGAGAACACGATAAAAATATCAAAAACTGCATGCGAAGCACGAATTCCTAGGTCAGCAGATCGGAAAACCAAAACACAAAGAAGCACTGCAAGTCCCGCAATACTGTTTTCACTGCCGAATATGATACTGAATAAAATAATAAATACCATGCTGAAAGCTATGTTGAGAAAAATTTTGAATAAATAAATTCCAATATGTTTGAGTTTTTCTTTTGAATCTTGGAAGCTGGCGATGTATTTTTTTGAGCCGGCTTGATTTAGTTGAAGTTCTTGATAAAAAGTCATTCTGTCTACCTCCCGTTTTGTAAAATATGATTTGCATATTTGATTTGTGTTGTTAAATTTTCAAAGCGCTCTTCTCCAAGAGTTCTTCGGAGTTTATAAATCGGCTCCAGATAATACCGGTATGTCTGCTCCAGTTCTTGATTACCTTGTTCTGTAATAAGAAGCGTATAGCTTCGTTTATCTTTTAAATTATATAATTTTGTAAGCAATCTCTTCTTTTCCAGCCGCTCAATCAAACGGCTTACCGCTGATTTGCTCAGTCCCATCATTACCGTCAGCTCCAGAGGAGTCAACGCTTCACCAGACAATAGAATTCGGGACAGTAAATCCAATTCCTGAGAGGATATGATGCTGTCTTTTTTTGTCTGTCTTACGTGAAGACTGGAAAAAAGCCGGATATCCTGCATTTTTTCCATCATATAAACCCAGTTAAAATCTTCCATAATTTGTTCTCTCCTATTGGGTATAAATTGGAAACAATTATACTTTTGCAGCTAATTTTCGTTTATATAGTTTACAATGTGAACTATATGACTATAATATATTATCAGGATTTTGTCAAGCTGCTCATGGCTTTTTCTATTTTCTTGTTACTGGCTGCAGCTACGTAGCAAATGTGTAGCTGCAGGCTGAGCCATTCCCATTTCTTTTTCTTCACTTGACTGACTGATACAGCAAAAAAACAGGAACCGTTCCCGCCAACGCAGTCTCACCTGCCGCCGTTCACAGTTCCTGTCCCCATCTCATCAATTATGCTATGCCTCGTCTAACGCAGCCATTTCGTCCTGATACTTATCCAGAATAATCTGCTGAATCTTGCTTCTTGTATCCGAATTTATCGGATGCGCAATGTCCCGATATTCGCCGTCCGCCGCCTTGCGGCTTGGCATTGCAATAAACAATCCCTTTTCTCCGTCTATGACTTTGATATCATGAACCACAAATTCTTCATCAATCGTAATGGATACGATGGCTTTCATCTTTCCTTCTTTTTCTACTCTGCGTACACGCACGTCTGTAATCTGCATTCTCATTAGCCCCTTTCGACCTGAGCGCCTTCCTCTAGTCTATAATACATAGCGCTCGTTATGCTCTAAAACAATTTTCACGCCATTATCTCCGCTGTAGTATGTGTTGGCTTTCAAAGTTCCCCTGCTCTCAACGACGCAGTTCTCAATGTGCGTATTGTCTCCGATATATACCTCATTTAAAATAATGGAGTTCTTAATCACACAATTCTTGCCTACAAATACATTCTTAAATAATACGGAGTTCTCTACTTTGCTATTGATAATACATCCACTGGAAATCAGACTATTGCGTACATCTGATCCTACGTTAAATTTAGCCGGCGGATAATCGTCCACCTTGGAATATACTCCCGGACCGTCGTGGAAGAAATACTTCCGAACCTCCGGTTTCAGGAAATCCATATTGGTCTTATAGTAGGAATCTACCGTTGCAATATTGCTCCAATAATCATCCATCTTATAGCCATAAATTCGTTTCATATTCTTGTAACGAATCAGAATATCCGTTACAAAGTCATTCCGTCCCTCCTCCGCACACCGCTCCAACATCTCTATGAGCTGTCTTCTGCGGATTACATAGATTCCGGTAGATATCGTATTCGATTGTGCCGCCATCGGCTTCTCTTCAAATTCCGTAATCCGCGCATCCTCATTCATGCGGATTACTCCGAAACGGCTGACATCCTCCTCTGCCGGCATATCCTTGCATACAACGGTAATATCCGCCTTCTTCTCAATATGGTAATCCAGAACCTTATTGTAATCCAATGTATATACGCAATCACCGCTTGTTATAATCACATACGGCTCATGACGTCTCTTTAAGAAGTCAATGTTCTGATACATGGCGTCTGCCGTTCCGCGGTACCACCAACTGTTATCAGCGGTCAACGTAGGCGTAAAGGTATATAACCCGCCCTGCTTTCTGCCAAAATCCCACCACTTTGATGAGCTTAAATGCTCGTTCAGAGAACGTGAATTATATTGTGTCAGCACTGCCACCGTCTGAATATGTGAATTGCTCATATTACTCAGAGCAAAATCGATGCACCGAAAGCTTCCGCCGACTGGCATTGCAGCAATTGCTCTTTTATTGGAAAGTTCCTGCATCCGGCTGTTATTTCCGCCTGCTAAAATGATTCCTAATGCCTTCATGATCTGTCACCTTCCTTAATAATGTATTCTCCGCTCGCTAAGAGCCCGTCCGGATAGTCCTCTGCAACTGTCTCACCGGAAATCGCCGTATTCTTTCCAACTCGTACTCCGCTTGGAATAACAGAGTTCTCTCCTACCGTAACAAGGTCAAATGCGTATACCTTTGGATTCAACTTACTCTCGGCATACTCACCTACGCCAAGCTGTGAGTCTCTGCCAATGGTACAGCCTTCTGCTACAATTGCCTTATTGATAACAGCATTCTCACCAATGGTACAATCCTTCATGATAATGGAGTCGCGGATAACCGCTCCTTTACCGATCTTCACGCCTGCTCCTACGACAGAACTGTGAATCTCTCCGCATACTTCACTGCCTTCACCGACAATACTCTTCTCCACAACGGATTCAGCGGAGAAATACTGCGGCGCAATCATTTCACTCTTTGTATAAATCTTCCAGTATTCTTCGTAAAGATTAAATTCCGGAATCAGATCAATCAGCTCCATGTTTGCTTCCCAATAAGAGCCAAGTGTACCGACATCTTTCCAGTATCCATTATACTCATACGCAAACAGACGCTGTTTCTTCTCATGGCAATAAGGAATGACATGTTTACCAAAGTCACAATTGCTCTGATCCTTCATCGCAATCAGGCCTTCCCTCAATACCTTCCAACTGAAAATATAAATTCCCATCGAAGCAAGATTACTTCTCGGATGCTCCGGTTTCTCCTCAAATTCCGTAATTCTCTTATTCTCGTCCGTAATTACAACACCAAAACGGCTTGCCTCCTCCAACGGTACAGGCATTGCAGCAATCGTCACATCTGCATTATTCGCCTTATGGAAATCCAGCATAACTTCATAATCCATCTTGTAAATATGGTCGCCCGATAAAATCAGGACATATTCCGGATTATAACTATCCATATAATTCAGATTCTGATAAATTGCATTTGCCGTTCCTGTATACCACTCGCTGTTTTCGCTCTTCTCATATGGCGGAAGTACCGTAACGCCGCCATTATTACGATCCAGATCCCACGGAATACCGATTCCGATATGTGTATTCAACCGAAGCGGCTGATACTGCGTCAAAACACCTACGGTATCAATGCCGGAATTAATACAGTTACTAAGCGGAAAATCAATGATTCTGTATTTTCCTCCAAAAGCTACTGCAGGTTTCGCAACCCCTGCGGTTAAAACCCCAAGCCGGCTGCCCTGCCCGCCTGCCAAAAGCATGGCTATCATCTCTTTCTTAATCACGTCATTCACCTCGCGTCATATTATGAATTTATTACATATGAAAATTATACCATATGCTTCTAGTTTTGTACATCATTTTTCACAATTGCATTGGATTTTTTTTCATATTTTCGTGAGTTTGCACAATTTGTATCTCATGTTGAAATCCTTTGGAATTGCGGCTTGGAATCCTGTATTTGGCTGGCGGAGGAAGCAATGCTGCTAAAAGCAGCATTGTCAGATTACAAACAAATCGCAGGCGGAAAACTAGTTTTCCAGATGCGATTTGTTTGGAATCGCCACCCATCACCTTGTGATGGGTGCTTCCCCCGCCAGCCAAATACAGGATTCCAATCCGCAAACGCACTCCCCCTTTCTCAAAACGCTGTTTTTCTTTCTACCAAATTCGAAAATAAATTTGCAAATTTTATTTATATAGTTATAATGAAATAAGGTAAACAAAATAATATCAGGCAGGTAATGAACATGTACAAAATCAACTTTGAACAACCGATTCACATTCATTTCATTGGTATCGGAGGCATCAGTATGAGCGGTCTTGCAGAAATCCTCTTAAAAGAGGGCTTTACCATTTCCGGCTCCGATTCCAAAGCATCCAACCTCACAGATAAATTAGGCTCCCTTGGCGCCCAAATATACATTGGACAAAAAGCGTCCAACATTGAAAACACCCCGCAGCTCGTGGTCTATACCGCAGCAATCCGGGAAGATAATCCGGAATTCGCAGCGGTAAAGGAATCCGGCATCCCAATGCTCTCCCGCGCCCAGCTGCTCGGACAAATCATGGCAAATTACCATCATTCCATCGCAGTTTCCGGAACCCACGGCAAGACTACCACAACCTCCATGATTTCGCAAATCCTTTTGACCGCAATGAAGGATCCTACGATTTCCGTAGGCGGCATCTTAGACGCCATTGACGGAAATATCCGGGTAGGCAAGTCCGAGGTTTTCATTACGGAAGCCTGCGAATACACCAACAGTTTCTTAAACTTCTATCCGAGATACAGCATTATCACAAGCGTGGAAGCAGAACATCTGGATTTTTTCAAAGACCTTGCAGATGTCCGTAATTCTTTTCATGCCTTTGCCTCCAATACCGCATCAGACGGCACAGTGATTATCAATGGTGAAATCGCAGACTATCAGGACATAACAGCCGGGCTTGACTGCAATGTCATTACTTATGGTTTATGCGAAAACTTTGATTATTATGCTCAAAATATTACATTTAACGAAAAAGCCTGCGCACATTTTACCGCTCTGTACCGCGGCAGTGAAATCGGAACCTTCACGTTAAGCGTTCCGGGCATGCATAACGTGGCAAATGCCTTAGCTTCCATTGCCCTGTGCCTTAAGCTGGGAATCTCCGCGGACGACATCAAACGCGGTCTGCTTGCCTTCGGCGGCACACACAGACGTTTCGAGTACAAGGGCCGCAGGAACGGCATTACCGTCATTGATGACTATGCACATCATCCGACTGAGGTAGAGGCGACTTTAAGCGCTGCAAAGAATTATCCTCACGGACGCCTTGTCGTTGCATTCCAGCCTCATACTTACTCAAGAACCAATGCATTTTATAAGGATTTTGCCAGAGTCCTTTCTGCTGCAGACTTAATCGTGCTTTCCGACATCTATGCAGCAAGAGAGAAGAATACCTTTGGAATCACTTCTGAAGTAATTCTGGATGAACTGAAGAAACTAGATTGTAAAGCCTATTATTTTTCTTCCTTTGAAGAAATTGAGAAATTTTTAAATGAAAATTGCATAAACAACGACTTGTTGATAACTATGGGCGCCGGAGATATCTATCAGGTGGGAGAATATCTATTAAACGAATAGTTATCCACATTATCCACATTATCCACATTAAATTGTCGATGAACCGCAAAATTTAATGTGGATTTTTTATGTTTACATAATAATTTTATAATTCGTTAAGATTTTCCCAAAACTCTCTCTTTTTGCCGTTTATCGGCAGTTACCATAACATGAACGGTTTACAGGCCCTCCACATTATCCACATTATCCACAATTGTGGAAACCCTTGATTTTACTAGATTTTTTCAAAAAATCACACTTTCTTTTCAAAAAATCTTATGCTATAATGGCAACACTGAGAGAGGGCATTTTTATGAAAGACATACGTTTACATACGGACAGTAAATCAACTGCCACCAGCGTTCCAAACACGTTTATCGACAACTACATGGCGGATGCCAATGGAGAATTTGTAAAAATCTACCTGTATCTGCTCCGCTGCATGAGCTATGGGGATAATTTCTCCATAATCGGCATGGCGGACAAGTTCGAAAATACAGAAAAGGATATTTTCCGCGCCTTGAAGTATTGGGAGAAGCTGCGCATTCTTCGTCTGGAATATGACGAAGGCGGCCAGCTTACCGGTATCTGTCTTTCGGATTCTTCCGCTCCCGATTCTCTTACGCCTCCACCGGATAAGCCCCTGACAGACAATGCCGGAGATTTGGCTGCCTATGCTGCAATTGACGGAAACAGCGCTGACGCCGCAGCAGACGCTGCTGTCCCCGTATATCATGCGCCGGCAAACTCCGCTTCCGTATCAGAGGAAAAACGCCCGGAATACACCAGAGAACAGCTCGACAGTTTCCAAAAGGATGAGGATGTGCAGAATCTAATGTTCATTGCGGAAAAATATATGGGGCGTACCTTGAATCCCACCGATATAAATGCTATTCTTTATTGGCATGATACTTTACGTTTTTCGATTGAACTGATTGAATATCTGATTGAATATTGTGTGGATAAAGGACACCGCACCATCCGGTATATGAACAAAGTCGCCCTCGCCTGGGCAGACTCTAAATTTACGACCGTAGAGCAGGCGAAGAAGGCCTCCCGCATTCACAGCCAGACTTCCTATGCAATCATGAAGGCTTTTGGCATCTCCGGACGCAATCTGGTTGAATTTGAAGCGGACTTTATCGAGAAGTGGACAAACCAGTATGGATTTTCACTGGATATTATCAGTGAAGCCTGCAAGAGGACGATTCAGGCGACGAATCAGCCTAATTTTAAATATGCGGACGGAATACTGGGTAATTGGAAAAAGAATAACGTACATCATCTGGAAGACATCGCCGCACTGGATGCAGCTTTTCAGGAAACGAAATCCAATGCTGCAAAAACTTCCGGCGCCAGAACCGTTGCCAGAACGGCTCCTTCCGGTAAGAACCGTTTTACCAGCTACCCACAGCGTTCCTACGATTATACCGAACTTGAAAAACAGCTTTTGAACCGTTCCATGCAATAATTCATATATGTTAATTTGGGAGGATACGTTTTATGCCATTAAGCAACAGCCAGTACGATGAATTGACCCGCGGCTACAACGCAAGGCAGCTGGATAATCAACATGAACTAGAGAAACGTGTAGCTGCAATCTATGCAAAGGATGCAAGGCTTGCCCGGATTGACGACGAGATTGCCGGCACCTCCGTTGCTCAGGCAAAAAAACTGATTGACGGTGACGAAGATGCTATAGCCGACTTAAAAGCCCATCTTGCTCTCCTTAGGGAAGAAAAAAATAATATTCTTCAAAAACTTGGTTATAAACCTGATGCCCTTCAGTTACACTATAATTGTCCAGACTGCAAAGATACCGGTTATATTGACGGCAGACGCTGCCACTGCTTTGTGCAGGCTGCCATTGACCTGATTTATACCCAATCGAATATCAAAGAAATTTTGCAGGAGGAGAATTTCTCCGCATTTTCCTATGATTATTATTCTGACGGCATGATTGACGAAAAAACAGGTCTTTCGTCGCTGGAATCAGCCAGACATGCCGTCATGACCTGCCGGAAGTTCATTTCCGATTTTGATTTGACGTTTGAAAATCTCTGCTTCTATGGAGAAGCAGGCGTCGGCAAAACCTTCCTGTCCAACTGCGTGGCAAAAGAGCTTCTGGATTTGGGGCATTCCGTAATTTATTTTACGGCTTTTCAATTGTTTGATATTTTTGAGAAGAACACCTTTGACCGCAATTCCGATGCCATCTTGGCACACCAGAATATTTTCGACTGTGATTTGCTGATTATTGATGACCTTGGAACAGAGCTTGCCAATTCCTTTACAATTTCGAAGCTCTTCCTGTGCCTAAATGAACGCATGCTTCACAAAAAGTCTACACTGATTTCTACGAACCTGAATATGGAAGATTTATCCGCTGTCTATTCGGAACGTATCTGCTCCCGGATTTTCAGCAGCTACACTATGATCAGACTTTTCGGAGACGATATCCGCCTCAAAAAAAAGCTGGAACGATTACAGTAGATACATATCTATTGCATATACAAAACACTATGATGGAGGATCACTCATGCCTAACGATGAAAGAACTTTAGAAACAATCCCTGCCGGAACCCTCGGTCTCATTCCCCTGGAGAGCTGTAATGCGCTGGGAGAAAAAGTCGACAAATATCTTGTCAGATGGAGAGAGAACCGCGAAAACCGCCACAAGGATTCAACGGCGTTTAAAGACTACAAACGGGATTCCTACGTAGTCAAGACCCTTGTCCCCCGCTTCGGCTCCGGAGAAGCAAAGGCGATTATCAAGGAATCTGTCCGCGGATACGACTTATACCTGATGGTTGACGTTACCAACTACAGCCTGACCTATTCTTTATGCGGACACACCAACCATATGTCTCCCGACGATCATTTTTCCGATTTAAAACGTATCATTGCTGCTGTCGGCGGTAAAGCGAGAAGAATTACGGTCATCATTCCTTTCTTATATGAAAGCCGTCAGCACAAACGTACTACAAGAGAATCTTTGGACTGCGCACTGGCATTACAGGAGCTGACCAATATGGGGGTAGATAATATTATTACCTTTGACGCTCACGACCCCCGTGTCCAGAACGCAATTCCTCTCAAGGGATTTGAAACCGTACAGCCGGCTTACCAGTTCATCAAGGGCATCTGCAACAATGTGGACGACTTGGAGATTGACAATGACCATATGATGATCATCAGCCCGGACGAAGGCGCAACCGGACGTGCAATCTATTTATCAAGCGTACTTGGCGTAGACATGGGCATGTTCTATAAACGCCGCGACTACAGCAGAATTGTGGATGGACGCAATCCGATTGTCGCACATGAATTCTTAGGTTCTTCCGTCGAAGGCAAAGATGTTTTGATTATTGACGACATGATTTCCTCAGGAGACAGTATGATTGACGTCGCCACAGAATTAAAGAAGAGAAAAGCCAGACGCGTCTTTGTCGTAGCTACCTTCGGTCTGTTCACCAATGGTCTTGAAAAATTTGACAAAGCGGTGGAAGACGGTCTTATCTACAAGGTCGTTACAACAAATCTATGCTACCAGACGCCGGAGCTTCTTTCCAGACCCTACTACATCAACTGTGACATGAGCAAATATATTGCCTACATTATTGATACCTTAAATCACGATACATCTATCAGTGATTTATTAGATCCGAATGAAAGAATCCAGAAGATTATTACCGCCTATAAGGCAAAACGGTAAACTTATTTTTCGATTACTAATCGAGCAGGGGCGCGTGTAGCTTCTGCTGCTAATCTCCTCATGCGCCCCTGTGCAATCGAGTAGGGGGGATTTATTTCCCTACTCGCCGCGCGGGGCGCATGCAGCTCTGCTGCTAATCTCCTCATGCGCCCCTGTGCATAAAAAAATAGCGCCACCGATATGTTGGCGCTAATTTTTACTATGTTATTTATACTTTAATTAGAACAGAGCTACTTTGCCGGCATATTTCTGATTGATTACATAATATGCTGCTGCTTCTTCCGGCTTTAAATATACCTGAAGCGACTTAATGGAAGATGCTCTGTGACCGTCTGCTACGTATGCTTCCTTTGCTCTATCAATAACATCTTTCACAACATCCTCACGATCCTGAAACTGAATAAATACTTCCGGTACTAATTCCGTTTTCTCTGCCGCCTTCTTGGCAGTTACCTTTTTTGCACTTTTCTTTACAGTTTCTTTGGCCTCTTCTGCCTTTGCAGCGACCTTCTTCTCTTCAGATTTCACTTCTTCCTTAACCTCTGCTGCTTTTTCTTCAACCTTTTCAACTGCCTCTTTTACAGCGGTTTTCGTTTCTGCTGCTTTTTCGGCTGCTTTCTCACCGGTTGCCTTTACACTCGCTTTCATGTCTGCTGCTTTCTCAGCTGCCTTTGCAGCCATCTTTCCTGCTGTTTTCTTCTGCATATGCTTCCCTCCTGAAAACTATTCACATACTAAAAACTTTTCCATTGCCAACAACGCTTCCTCTTCATCATTACCATCGGCTACAATATTGACCGTCATGCCTTTGGATGGATTGAAAGCCATAATCCCCATAATGCTCTTCGCATTAATTCTGCGGTCATTACTTTCCAGTGTAATGTTGCTGTCATAGCGGCATGCAACCTGTACTAATTCCGCAATAGGATTATCATACTTTGAAACATTTGAAACAACAATTTCCTTTTTGCTCATGTTCATCCACTTCCTTAACTTATTAGTACCATAGATAATATATCTTATAAATTCGCAATTTGCAAGTAATTTAAGGAATTTGTGTCATTTGTGCCAACGGAAGCAAAAAATATATTTATAAATTATGCAACTTTATCTAATATTTTTTTCTCTTAATTATTATTCTTCTCTTTCTTCAAGACCTTTTGAAATTCCATTGCGTCTTTTGCGATTACTCCGCTTAACGCCAACAGACAGATTAAGTTAGGAATTGCCATTAAGGCATTAGCAATATCCGAAAAATTCCACACGACGTCCAGCGCCGTTGTCGCTCCCACATAAATGATTGCAGAAAAAACAATTCGGTAAACAAGATTGTAGCGATACGTCCCCAGCAAATATTCAAACGCCTTTTCCCCATGATATTCCCAGCCTAGAATTGTCGAAAATGCAAACAATACGATTCCAATGCACACAAGAGAACCGCCGGCGTCTCCGAGCGCACTCTTAAACGCCAGAATAGTCAATGCCGCACCTTTTACCAGTGTATCGTATGTATAGACTCCATCCTCTCCAAACTGATAATGATTACCCGCCTCATCTTGAAACTCCCCGATAAGCGTCCCCGCAGTTTCACCTGCAGCAGTATGCAGCACCAGTTCCAAACCGTCCTTTTGATTGACTAAGACCGCCGTATTATTTTCCAACGTCACGCTATATTCTTCCAGCGCTTCTTCATTCTCTTCATTTACCGTCCGCAGCGTCAGCGTTTCACCAGCCAGAGTATAGCGTCCCACGGTATCTGTTTCCGTGACTCCCAGAACCCCGGAGCTTGCAATACAGAGCCCCGTAATCGTGCAGACAACGATGGTATCCCAGAATGTACCGGTCATGTTGACATATCCTTGCTTTACCGGGCTGTCCGTTGTTGCCGCCGCTGCCGTAATCGCCGCCGAACCCATGCCGGCTTCATTGGAAAACACGCCTCGCGCCACACCATAGTGCAGTGCATTCATCATAGCTGCCGTAATACTTCCGCAGAGCCCTCCGCCAACTGCTTCCATGCTAAACGCCATCCGAAAAATCATGGCAATGCCTTCCGGCAGATTTTGATAGTTAAAAATAATGACAAACAATCCTGCAATTACATAGAAAACCGCCATGAACGGAACTACTACCGAAGATACTTTGGATATCTTCTTAATTCCCCCTACGATTATAATGAATGCGACTAACGTCAGGATTATTCCACAAATCGTTTCCGGAACCTGAAAGGTCGAATACAGCGCGCCGGAAATAGAATTCGCCTGCGTCATATTTCCGATTCCAAAAGAGGCAAGCACTGCAAACAATGCAAACATCCATCCCAAAACGGCGCCCAGCTTCTTATGCCGAAACGCCTTTTTCATCGTGTACATCGGACCGCCGGACATTTCCCCTTTTTCGTTGACCTCACGGTATTTAATCGCCAGCATACACTCGCTGAATTTGGAAGATAACCCAAAGCATGCAGAGATCCACATCCAGACTAGCGCTCCCGGTCCGCCGGATACCATAGCAGTCGCAACACCTACAATATTGCCGGTTCCGATCGTTGCCGCCAAAGCCGTTGTCAACGCTGAAAACGGAGAAATATCACCGGTTCCCTCCTTCGTAGTACGCGCTTCTTTGCTTAACGTCATCCTCAAGGCATAGCCCAGATTTCTCCACGGCAGAAAGTGCAGACGGATTGTCAAAAAAATTCCCGTGCCCACCAGCAGAACGAGCATAAACGGTCCCCATACAAACTCATCTGCCAAACGGATAAAATTTGCAATTTTTTCCATTCTTAGTTCTCCTTTTTCTTGTTTACATAGCAAATCATTCTATCATGTTTGTTCTTATTGTCAATTCTTTAGATAGGCGATAAACAGATTTCCTGCTTGTTCAAATTGTTCCGCTGCATCCTTTAGATTCTCCCGCTTAGGCGCCGCAGATGAAGTATCGTATATCGTTACCGTTCTCGAATCATATCCGGTAATCAGTACAGCATGATTGCCGTCATACATGGCAAATACGGGGGTCTGGCAATTCACATAATAAAGCGCCTCTTCTAAACCGCAGCCGGTCAAATCCAAAACTGTCATACCCTGCATTGTCTCTGAAAGAATTTCCTTCGGCAAGTCTCCGCGCTCCAAAAGCCCCTGCACGCCGACATTTAGATTTTCCAGCCCCAGCATTGCGCTCAGACATTGTGCAACCGTACTTCCCTGAGCCTCCGCTTCCCCCACGCTTACTTCGATTGCCGGCTGATAAGTCTTCTTCCCCCGCTTCCAGATATATTGCTGGGAATCGCCGAGAACCACGCCCATATTTTCATTTGCAATCTGAATCGCTTTTGCAACATTTTTTGTTGCCATAAGCACTTCTCCTCTTGCATATGCGTAGTAATGATCCTGTGTTTGTTCTCTCTCTAACGGAAGTTCTTTGGATTCTTCCACCACAATCTGTTTCGGCGTCATCAGGCGTCCTGCATGAATCTCATTTGCCGATTTTAAGACCAACTGATATTGCGTCTGTTTCTCCTCGGTCACCGTGAGAGCCGTCTCTACTGCACTTCCTGCGTCCGCATTCCGATTCATAATCGTATCTTCGTCCGCATCCGCATAAGCGGTCCCGTTATACATAATTCGATTGAGATAGATGGTATAATCCACGATTTCAATTCCGGTAACATAATATCCCGCCTTCTGATATTCTTTTATAATCTCATGGCTGCTCCCTTCCGTATCCATAATGCACACCCGGTACATCGGAAAAATCTCGTTCCCCGCCGCGTCCCTTACCACATCACTTTGCTTTGCCGTCCCATAAATAAAGTCGTTTTCCATGAAACCAAGAGGTTTTATATATTCTCCGGCCTCCGCAGTTACTTCAAACGATGTGCCCGTCTCCAGATTCCGGACATAGACGGTGGTTCCGCAGTTCAGTTTCCCCTCGTCCAGCCACGCAGCATACTGATTTGACTCTGACACTGCATAACCGCTCTCTTCCAGCCTATCTTTTATCACTTTATATTCCAGAGTATTCATAGATATCTCGTACAAAGAATCTCCCAAGATGATGTAAAACTGATTGTCTTCATTTTCATACATCATCTGCCCCAGTTCCGCCTTCATAATCTCATAAGACTTGGTATAGGGAATGAACAACTCTTCTTCTACCGTATTTTCTACACTGCTGTAATGATAAACGCCGATTCCTACCTCACCCTCATGATTTCCCCGATTCATATAACCATAAACCACAAAATCCACACTGCCGGTCTCGTCCACCTTTATCATACGGATGTCATGTCTGGGATTATTCTCTCTGCAATCCATTCCCTCATAACTTCGGAAGCTGAAAACCTGCGAAAGCTTCTCTTCCGCCGCCTGATATGACCACAATTCTCCTTCCTGTACAAAGCAGACATTGGTTCCGTTCTCATTTGCCATATACTCGATTTCTCCGTCGCGTATTCCAAGCTGCACGCGGTTCCCATAAAAGTGGTTATTCTCCCCACGGAAAATCTGTGTCATATTTCTCTCAAAATTCAGCAGAAACATTCTCTCTGTAGAATGCCGGACGCGATAATATTCCTTGGCATTGTAATATTCAAGTTCTCCGTTTTCACTCTTTGACGACATAATATAAGACAGCATGATGACGTTATAGGAAGGATGGATCTCCTTAATGGAAATTTCGGTTTCCCCCATCCGTTGTCCCTTAAAATCCGCCCAGCTAATCTGATTCAAGGTGGAATGGATGTCTACTCTATTCAATGTACTGTTATCGCCGGCCGCATTCGGCTCCACATAGGTCGCCAGCGTTCCCGCCGCCCCCTTATTAAAGGTCGTATCATGAAAATTCTTTACAAAATCCAGACTTTCTTTTACATAGCAGTCTGCCGGCTCAATGAGCCTGGTATAGTAATACACTGTATTTTCTCCATTTCGAAGCTTCAAAATAAACAGATATTCCGCTCCGTCCTCCAGAAGATTCTGTATCTCAAGATCAGTTCTGATAATTCCCTTTTCACTGGTATAGTCCGTTATATCGGAATCTGCGATCAGCCTTTCGGTATCCAGGCTTCTGATTTCATAGGAGATCCCGTCCACCAGATAGCCATATGTCTGAATCTTCATAGGAAGAATACGTTTCGAATCCACAGGCGTAATGGAATCCCTCATATAAGAGCCTTCCATCTCCGTTACATATCCAAACAACTCGTTGATCTGCTCATCCTGATAATAAAAATTTACGACCGGAAGCGTTGCTTCCTTCATCTCGGCAGTTAAATCTTCATTTGTATGATTCATGGAAAAACCAAACAGGACGACCGCAACAATAAATACGGCTCCCAAAACAATTCCCTTGACAATCCCCTTGCTCATCTGCATGTCCTCTTTTTCTCTATCAATCTCTTTTGCACCGCTATTTTCGCCTGCAATGTCTGCGCGGTTCCCCGCGCAGACTACTTGCCAAATATTTGACATTCTATCAGTATAAATATTTTTTGCGAAAATCTCAACTGCTATTTACCACCACCTGCGGCAGCGTTTGTAACGACAGCGCCTCTTGTGCATTTCGTTATACAAGAGCACCTCGATCAGATTCTGTACGCCGTCATCCCTGCCCCTGTTATTATCTCTTCGTCTGCCGTTGTCTCTCCATCTTCCATCATCCCCGCGCCTTCTCTGCTGCATCTCCAATCCCGGATCCAACCTCTCACCTTCGGATTCATCGGGAATAGATTCCTCATTGCCAATGACTTTGCTGTAAATCCTGTCACATATTCTGCGAAGCATCAAACGATCCGGAAATTCATCGAACATTAAACTTCCTTCATATTCCATTCTGTCACATTCATCTTCAACATATTCCAGAATTTTCTTCGCCTCCGAAGGATACAGCTCCTTCATCCGCTCCATATCCTTTTCATATTCGAGTTCCGTCATATATAAACTCTGTATGGGATAGGTCATATAAAAAGGCTGCTTTCCCCCGCGCTCTCCGGCTCCATACGCCTGACTTGCCAGCATCTGCTGCATCTTATAGTATTGCTCTTTACTATAATCCACTGACTTGCTCCATTTTCCGATATCAATTTACTATATGACATTTCGTCTGATTCGTACTATGTCCGTACAAATTTAACCTGTACCCATACCTTGCTCTCTCCCCTAAATTGACAGCAGGAAATATGCGGCCGAAAGCTCCTCAGGGGCTATGGCAAGCAATGGAACTGACATATGCTTCACGTTCTTTGTATTTCTCTTCATTGCATAATAGATACTTCCAAGCAGATACGTACCGTTACGTTTAATTTTTAACTCTGTCAGCTTCGCAGCCAGCTCCATACCTTCCTTCCCCATCAAAACCGCTGCATCCGGGTAATCCGATTCCTGCCCCAGCCTCTCTCCCGCCGTCTCCATGAAACGCCGCATATCATAGACTGATCTCACGTCTATACCTAATAATTGACCGCAGATTTCACCTGCCCGGACAAAATACTGCTCCTTTGTCATGACACGCCCCTCCGCCCTCTCATGAAGAACCGTAAAAATCCGGTTAAAATCACCCTTTCCCAGCTTCTTCGCAGGCGTATCATCCGTCAGATATAAATCTGTCAAAGCCAAAAACGCAATAAATTTTCCAACCTCTTTCCCGCACTTTTCCACACTCTCTTTAGTATATGTATAAAGGTAACCATAGTATTCCCCATAAACCTTCATCGTATCCTGATATCCCATTGCCGCATTTTCCATTAACAGCTCATGGTCAAAATTCATCATCGTCCCAAGACTGCGGCTGGGTTTGATATATGTCACATAGGGGCGTTTCGCATAATTAGCATGTGCCGGCGTAGTGTGCAAATCCACCGCTATGATATCCGTTGCCCCCATTCGAAGCGCAAGATCAATCGGAAGGTTGTCATGGTAGCAGCCGTCCAGATACATCTGATCTCCGATCTTGTGCATCGGAAACAGCGGAAAAATTGCGGCTGACGCCAGAATGTAATCCTTTAAAAGCCCTCTCGGAATGTCTTTCTTCGTCACCTCACATGCCTTTAAAGAAGGGAACTGCACGGTTACCAGACCGAAATCCCGTTTTGCCTCCCGGATTGCCTGTTCATCAATCAGCTTCTCTATAAATTCTGTAAACGGTGAGATATCCGCTCCTTTGTTTTTCACATATCTCTTTAAAAAGGGACGGATGGATTCCTTCTGGTCGTACATTCCTTCAATGGTGGCGGTCAGGTTTATTCCATCCGCCATCATATCTTCCATCGTAATGGTATTCCAGAGCTCCCTTGCCCTCTCATAATCTCCTGTCGTCATTAAAGCGCCATTAATAGAGCCAATTGATGTTCCTGTAACAATCTGGTAATCTATTCCCAGCTCCAATAACGCTTTCCATGCGCCTAATTCATAGGAGCCTTTTGTTCCGCCCCCGCTCAATGCAACTGCACGCTTCATGGGTATCTTCTCCTTGCCTTATTGCTTCCGCCATATCTTACAGCCAAATCGTAAGCGGTTTGCCCGTAAATGAAAACCCCTGCGATTTTCCATTGTGGCGCACGATAAATTTCTGATAGAGCTTCTCATAGCCTTGATGAACCAGCTCGATTTTTAAGGTTCCATCCGCCAAAATTACAAACTCATATTCATTATATCCGCCATTCTGATATGCGAAATCTTCACCGTTATCCTGATGATGCACATATCTTCCATTCCCGGAATAGACATCCAGAATCAGCGTATCCATTTCATGTTCTCCCACATACTGCATCGGCTCATAACATGGAATCACGCTTCCCTCCTTGACATACAACGGGCATACATCCAAAGGCGCTTCCCTCATAAGCCACGCCGCGCCTTTTTTCTTCTCTCCGGTCCAGTAATCATACCAAGTTCCCTTCGGAAGATAGACCAGCTTCTGACTCATTCCCTGCTCAACGACCGGCGCTGCGAGAATCCGCTCACCGAATAAAAATTCTCCGTTCAAGTTCTTTACCGTCTCATCCTTTTCATAGTGAAGCACGAGCGGACGAAACGGCGGAAGCCCATTCTTCTCACACTCCCAGAACAAATCATAGAGATATGGAAGCAGACGGTAGCGCAGCTTGATGTATTTCCGGTTTACTTCAAGAACCTCTTCGCCAAACAGCCACGGCTCCTGATTAACGGAACCTTTCGAGGAATGATTTCGGAACAACGGCGAAAAACATCCCACCTGCACCCAGCGCGCCAAAAGCTCCGGCGTCACATCTGCGCCAAATCCTCCCACATCCGTCCCGACAAATGCCATGCCGGATAAGCCTAAGTTGCACATCTGCGGGATTGCCATACGAAGATGCTCCCAAAGGCTTTGATTGTCACCGGTCCAGGCAGTCGTATATTTCTGTGAACCGCTATAACAAGCCCTCGTAATTACAAAAGGTCTTCTATTATCATATTTTTTCAGTCCTTCATAGGTCGCCTTTGCCATCAAATGTCCATAGACATTATGCATAGCTGCATGATTCGATTTCTCATCTTCATCGGTAAAAACCACATCCTCCGGCAGCTCTCCCCGGAAGCTTGCCGGCTCATTCATATCATTCCAGACGCCGCGCACGCCCAGTTCTACCAGATATTTCTGATTCTTCGCCCACCACGCTCTTGTATCAGGGTTTCCGAAATCAGGATAGACTGCATCCCCCGGCCACACGGCGTTGACATAGGTATCGCCTTCCGGCGTTTTTGCAAAATACCCTTGCCTCATTCCTTCTTCATATACAGAATATCCTTCTTCTACTTTTACGCCCGGGTCGATAATCGTAACAATCTTGAATCCGTCCCTAGTCAGATCCTTTATCAATTTTCCCGGCTCGCCAAAATCCTCTTCCCCCCATGTAAATACTTTATATCCGTCCATATAGTCAATATCCAGATGTATCGTATCAATCGGAATCTCCAGATCCCTGTATTTTGCGGCAACGCCCCGCACATCCGCCTCTGTTTCATATCCCCAGCGGGATTGATGGTAGCCTAGCGTAAACAGCTGCGGCAGCGGCGTCCTTCCGGTCAAAAAAGTATAATTCTTTATTATCCGGGGCATAGTTTCTCCTGCGATAAAGTAGTAATCCAAGTTGCCCTTTCTCGCCCCGAAGTAATAATAACGCTCATTTTCTTTGCTCATATCAAAGTAAGAATGATACGTATTGTCAAAAAAGATTCCATAGACACATTCCTTCCGCAGCGTAATAAAAAACGGAATTGATTTATACAATGCCTTGAAGGCGTCCGTATGCGCCGCCGGGATATCGGAATTCCACATTTCATAATCGTAATGACGTTTATTGAGGAATCCTGTCTTATCCCCCAGTCCGTAAAATGCCTCGTCCCCCTCCATCTGCTTCACTACCTGAATGTCATAATTGAAGTTGGAATCCGTAGGAATCTCATGCCCTTCCACCTCTAACAGCTTGATAAATTTATCACTGATCTGTCTTCCAAACTGACGCTCACCACGATAATCCGCACACAGAAGCATCCCTTTTTCGTCATAAAAGTCCACTTTAAATTCATCATAGACCCGTACCGTCAGCCTCTTAGTCTGAATTTCCAGATAGTCCGGCTTCTCCTTTACTGAAAAGGCAATGCCTTTCGCTTTATTTCCTTCCACCGCCTTAGACCTGTGTTCTATAGTCTCTATCGGAGAAAAAATATTGATAATCTCATCTGTCAGAGGCGTAACTCTTCCCTCCCCCGATGCGAACTGAATTCTTACAATTCCTTCTTCAACTTTATATGCCTTACGTTTCCCAAATATCATGTATTATACTTCCTTTCTCTCACCAAGCAATTCATTATAAGAAATACGTTTCCTTATTATATCATGTAACCAACCGCTAGGTTGATTACAAGAAATACGTTTCCTTTATTATATCATGTAACCAACCGCTAGGTTGATTACAAGAAATACGTTTCCTTATTATAGCACATTTGACAATTATATGATATGATTTATGACACGACAGACCTTAATACCCTGCAATCTAAAAATAGAATTGGAGCACACTATGTCAGAATCACCTACAAATAACAATATTTCTTCGGAAGAAACAATTTCCCATATCCATTCCCACGACGGGCATAAGCATGTACACACCAATACGAAAGCCGTCTTGAACCGGATGGCGCGTGCGATTGGTCATATGGAATCCATCAAAAAAATGGTGGCGGATGGAAGAGATTGCAGCGAAATATTGATTCAGATCGCCGCCGTCCGCTCTGCCATCAACAATATCGGCAAAATTATTTTAGAGGACCATATCAACCACTGTGTCGTGGACGCAGTGGAAACAGGCGATGAGCAGGTGTTAAAAGATTTACAGGATGCCATCAGCAAATTTATCAAATAATCTTGTCAAGAAACGCCGGACTCCGCCGGCGTTTCTTAATTTCTGTATGTATTCTATTTATAACAGCAGACCTTGTTCTTCCCGCCAGCCTTAGCCTTATATAATGCCTGATCCGCTTCCTCAAAAAAAGAACTGCTGGTCCGGTAAGGCTTATTATACTCCGCCACGCCAATACTGATAGAAAAACTCTTAGGTCCATCTTTGGATTCAATATTGATGGCGCCAAATTCCCGCCTTATCTTATCCGCCATGAGAATTGCTTCCCCCACCTGCTTTCTCGGCAATATCATCGCAAATTCTTCACCGCCGTATCTTGCTGCAAAATCCCTAGAACCCCGGTTTTTTTCCATGACCCGCGCCACGGCCCGGATAACCTCGTCCCCATAGGCATGACCATAGGTATCATTGACCATCTTAAAGTTATCAATGTCCGCAATCAAAATAGAAAACGGCTCCTGATCCGTTTTGAATTTCTCCATATTTTCTTCTAACTCTTCATAAAAGGCTTCATGATTATATAAATGCGTCAATGAATCCTTCCACACCTGAATATTCAATTGCAGGGAAGATTTTCTCACCTGCTCTTCTACCGCCGCAAACACAAATGCAAGCGCCAAAAATGTAATAATCCGAAGACCCGGCATCTCATCCATCCAGTAAGTGACCCTAGGTAAAAACGGAAATCTCGAAGCCACATACAGTACAGTGGAGACCACTAACTGTATCCAGATCAACCCTTGCACCTTATATACGGAGACCAGCGCAATCGGCGCCATAAGCATCACTGTAATGTAAGACATATTTGAATGAATCAAAACTAATACCGAAAAAAATAGATTCGATATTATAATCGACACAACATCCAGTACATAATCACTCAGATATTCACTCTTGTAACGTATAAATAATTTTAACAGCAGCAACAATATGCCCTGCGCCGCTACCGGAAGCAAAAAATAAATCTCAAAATATGTGAGATAAGAACATTCTGATGTTGGCTTATAGGTAAACAGGCACAACAACTGCACGACCACACATATGATATAAATCCGCCACATGGACGCCAGAATCACACCATTCCAGATATCCATCTCCTGTTGTTCGTTTTTATCACTCGCTTTCAATCTCATTCTCTCTCCACCCTCCCATGCGAAACTGACCTTGGGCTATTTCAAAAAACCATTCACAATCTGCTCTTCCGCTTCTGCTTCGGTCAGTCCAAGCGTCATCAGCTTCACAAGCTGTTCTCCGGCTATTTTTCCAATTGCCGCCTCATGGATCAAACTTGCATCCAGATGATTCGCCGACAAAGACGGCACCGCATTTACCCTTGCCTGATCCATAATAATCCCATCGCACTCTGTATGACCGGCACACTTATTATTTCCATTCAAATGTGAAATAAATATCTGCTCGGAGTTCCCCTTTGCAACAGAGCGTGAAATGATATTCGCACTTGAATTCTCTCCATCTAAATTAACAGAAAATTTACTCTCTGCCTTTTGCCTCCCGTGGGTCATCAGCTTTTCTTTCACCACCAGAGATGCCCCCGCCTTCAAATCCGCCATTGTTACGCGTTCCGTAGAATCCACTCCCTTGATCTGTACGGATTCCATTTCCATATATCCGCCTTCATCAATATGAATCACGGTTGTCGGATTCAAAATCCGCTCTCCGCTTCCATTTCCTTCCCCATAATGCTTCTCTACATAGCGGATCTTTGCATTCCTGCCGATATGGAATGTATGAATCCCATCGTGTTCGGAAGTGTCCACTCCGCAATTGCTGATACCACAGCCTGCAACGATTGTCACATCTGCATCCTCACCAATGTAGAAATCATTGTATACCAAATCCTTTATACCGCTTTCACTTAGAATAACCGGTATATGCATACTCTCATTCTTCGTCCCCGGCTTGATGATGATATCAATCCCCGGCTTATCTTCCTTGGTCACTATATCAATATTGGCTGTCGTATTCCTGCCTTCTAACTTTCCATTGGAACGTATATTATATGCGCCTTCCGGTACTTCATGCAAATCAGCCACCTGCGCAAGTAAGTTTTTCTGTATCTGATCCATTTCATTCACCCATCCATTCTAAACAATCTTATCCATCAATGTACTGCATGCTTCCGAAGTCTTAAGCAGCGTCGGCATAACCTCTTCCTTAGAGCCTGCAGCGTGAACCTCTCCGTTTGCAAGAACAATAATTTTATCTGCGATGTTCAAAATTCTCTCCTGATGGGAAATAATCAAAATAGAACCATTGATTTTTCTATGCAAATTCTCAAATACCTGTATGAGATTGTTAAAGCTCCATAGGTCAATTCCCGCCTCCGGCTCGTCAAAGATGGACAGCTTCGTCCCTCTGGCTATAATCATAGCAATTTCAATCCGCTTTAACTCTCCGCCGGACAAATTGGCATTCACTTCCCGGTCAATGTAATCCTTCGCACACAGCCCCACTTCCGAAAGATAAGAACATGCTTCCGTCACAGAAATATCCTTGCCTGCCGCAAGGGTAATCAAGTCCTTCACAGTCAATCCCTTAAAACGCACCGGCTGTTGAAATGCAAAGCTGACGCCTGCCCTTGCCCGCTCGGTAATCGACATCTCGGTAATATCCTCGCCATCCAGAAGTATCCGTCCGGACGTTGGCTGAATAATCCCGGCTATCACTTTCGCCAACGTGGACTTCCCGCCGCCGTTCGGTCCTGTCACCGCCACAAATCTCTCATTGATTGTTAAATTGATATTCCTAAGTATCTCTTTATCCTTGTCATTTTCATCGCTCACCTGAAAACTGATATCTTTCAATTCTAGCATCTCTTAATTCCTCATCTGTCTCTATGAAATTATACAACAAAAATATATCACAATTTTTCCCATTTGCCAATGTTCATATGCAAAATGTACGTTATCATTCTTTATTATACTCTTATTTTTTTCCATTTTCTATAACCAACTCTTATTTTCTGCTTGTTTATTATGCAGAATTCATTGATATTAAAAAAAACTTAATAATTTTTTATCAAAGTTTACCGTTGATTTTTCGGCATTTTCGATATATTCTTTTCAAGCATAGATAATTTAGCATTGACATATGATTTACCGGCGCTTTTCGAAAGCGCTGTTGAAAAAGTTAAGGAGGAATTCACCGTATGAGTTCAATAAAAGATATGATTCATTACATGAAAGGAAAACACGAGACCCGTAAAGCCGAAAAGCAGAACCGTCAGCCAAATCCTCGCACAGAGAAGGCAGTAGCACATTTAAATAAGTATTCACTGATTTATCATGCTATTCTAGCCTGCCTGCTCTGTTTTACAATAGAATGTATTTCCAGACGTTCCTTCGTATCGGCATTGGCTTTTGTAGGCGGGCACACCGCGGCTTACCTATACAATTCCTTCATTATATTTACCAGCTTGTCTCTGGCATATCTGGTAAGAAGAAGGGCGCTGGTGCGGCTGTTAGTCGGGGGCTTTTGGATATTCCTTGGAACGGTAAACGGATGTATCCTCGCCAAGCGCGTCACCCCGTTCGGATTTACCGACTTAAAATGTCTGTCCGATTTATTTGAAATGAAAAACACCAATTACTTTACCGCAAAGGAAGCCATTCTGGTTGTATGCGTTGTAAGCGCCTTCTTTGCCTTCTGTATCTGGATGTTTGTAAAAGGTCCGAAGTTTCAGGGTAATACACATAAATATTTAACTCCGTTATTTGTTGCCGCAAGCTGTCTGCTCCTTCCGCTTACCACAAAGGCTGCGCAGAGCACCAATATTGTAGCGTCCTATTTCTCCAATATTGCACAGGGCTATGAAAATTATGGATTCGTCTATGGATTCTCTTCCAGCGTTGTCGACAGGGGCATGAGCAAACCGGAGGATTACTCTAAGGAGACAATAGAAGAAATTCAGGCAAACGTCAACGCGGCAAAGGAAGAGACTACCGTTACGGCTGAGGATGCTCCGAATATTATTTTAGTATTACTGGAATCTTTCATTGATCCATATGATGTGAATTTTTTGGAATTCTCCGAAGACCCGGTTCCGAATTTCCATAATTTGTACAACAACTTTTCTTCCGGTTACTTAACCGTTCCGGTAGTTGGAGCGGGAACCGCCAACACGGAATTTGAAGTATTGACCGGCATGGGCTTACAGTATTTCGGCACAGGAGAATACCCCTATAAAACCACGTTAAAGAAAACCGACTGTGAAAGCATTGCCTCGAATTTAAATTCTATCGGATATGGAACACATGTTGTCCACAACAATGGCGGTAACTTCTACAGCCGTGCAAATGCTTTCTCCATGATGGGCTTTGACACCTTTACCAGCAAGGAGTGCATGAATATCCAAGAGTACACCCCTCTTGGCGACTGGCCTACCGATGATATTCTGATCCGCGAGACCATAAAGGCGATGGACGCTACGCCAGATCAGGCCGATTTCGTATATACGATTACCGTACAGGGACACGGCGACTATCCCAAAGAGAAGATTCTAACAAATCCGGAAATCAAGGTCGGCGGCGCTGCTGATGAGGGAACCAACAACAGTTGGGAATATTATGTCAATATGATTCATGAAGTGGATAAGTTCATCGCTAATCTGATTGACGAAGTTTCAAAACGGGACGAAAAGACCATGATCGTTATGTTCGGCGATCATCTTCCAACAATGGGATTAGAAGACGCTGACATGGCGGCAGGTGATATTTTTAAAACAAAATACATCACTTGGAACAATTTCGGCCTAGCCAAAGAGGATGCCGATTTAACCTCTTATCAATTGATGGCAAATGCTATGGATCAGATCGGAATCCACGAAGGAACGCTGTTTACAACACATCAGACGCAGAAGGATTCCGAAACTTACCTGAAGGATTTTGAGCAGCTTCAATATGACCTGCTTTACGGCGAGCGTTATGCTTATAACGGAGAGGACAAATATCCTGCCAGCGACCTTGTAATGGGAATTGATGATGTGAAAATACAGATTATCCGCAACTCTGTTGACGGTAAAATATATATTTCCGGTTCGAATTTCACACCTTGGACAAAAATCTATGTAAATGGAACCAAGGTTTCCACCGCATTTATTTCCAGCACCATGCTGCGGATTTCGGGGGATGATGCCGAGGATGGCGATATAATTACCGCCAACATTGTAGGCTCCAGCAATACCATTTTTAGAACCTCCAATGAATATACTTATCATGCAGCAAAATCAATAACAGAAATGGGACCGTCACCGGCAGGTATCGGCTCAGATAAAATTACATCTCCATTACCGGGTGCTTCAATTAATCCTGACATTGAGAAGGCTTTGAGAAATTCCGTCGGGAAATAGACAGATAAAGGAACAGGGAGCAGGCTCTTATATAGATCCTGCCCCCTGCTTTTATTTTATACTTGCTTTATCCACTTTCACTACAAGAAAATATTCCTCTCCCAACAACTCACTCGTTCTGCTTTTTAACTGCCCTACCAATTCTTCATCGCTTAACTTATACTTGAATGGAATTACCACATCAAAGATCAAGTTCGTATGTGTTGGTCCCATGACCACCCGGAAATCATGCAGGCTCAGCTTACTGTCTATCTCTGCAAGAATCCCTTTCTCTGTTCTCTTTAACTCTTCGATGAGCGGATTCCCGACCACCACAGGATCCATATGGATGACAGCCTCACAGCTCATCTTCTCCCCAATCTGTTTCTCAAGATTGTCTATCATGTCATGAAGCTCTAAGATATTCCTGTCAGCCGGAACCTCAGCATGCAGAGATATCATCAACCGTCCCGGACCATAATCATGAACGACCAAATCATGAATGCCTCTGACCGTTTTCTCCTGCATGACCAACCGCTCCACTTCCTCTACAAATTCTTTCTCCGGAGGCTGGCCTAATAATGGATCGAGCGTCTCCTTCGCTGCGTTTATCCCCGAATAAAAAATAAACAGACCCACCAATGCGCCGCACCATCCGTCAATACGAACATGAAAAATTTCAGCGATTAGCGCGGAAACAAGCACGACTGTCGTTGCGCATGCATCACTTAAACTATCCAATGAGGTTGCACGCATAGCCGTAGAATTTATCTTCTTGCCGATGCTTTTGTTGTAATATGCCATATACAGTTTCACCAGAATGGATATCGCCAATATGACAAGCGCTGCCGTAGAAAATACTGTCTCCTGCGGATGTAAAATCTTATCTACAGAGTCTCTTACCAGCTCAAATGCCATTATAAGAATTGCACCTGCCACGACCAGACCAGACACATATTCCATCCTTCCGTGACCGAAGGGATGCTCCGGATCCGGCTTGGCTCCCGCCAGCTTAAAGCCAATCAAGGTAACAAATGATGAGCCCGCATCCGACAAATTGTTAAATGCATCCGCTGTGATTGCAATGGAATTACTGATAACGCCAGCCAGAAATTTCCCAATAAACAGACAGACATTTAAAAGAATCCCAACTACTCCGCATAGTATGCCATATGCCTGTCTTTTCTCTTTCTCCGGTCTCTTACTGATAAATATCCTTTCGAGTAAACGAATCATTTCAATATCTCCCTATTCCAATACCCTCATACTATTAAACGGGAAATAGCGGAACCATGCTTTTCCAAGAATCTTATCCTTTGCCACATAGGTATTTGCCCAATACCTCGCATCTTTGGAACTGTTTCGATTATCCCCCAGAACCAGATAACAGTCTTCTGGCACTTCAAATAAAAACGGTCCTGTTTCAATCACCCACTCTTCTTTCAAATAGTTCTCTTCCAACGGGGTCTGAGAACCATTGATATAAATCCTGGCGTCACGTATCTCCACTGTCTCGCCCGGCAGTCCAATCACGCGCTTAATGAAGTTCTCCTCTTCATTATCGGGATACTTGAATATGATAATGTCTCCCCTCTTCGGCTCGCTGCGATTATAAGCCATGCGCAGACCTAGCAGTCTGTCCCCCTCCATAATCGTATTCTCCATTGAGCCGGAAGGTATCGTAGCATTGATGAATACCACATGATTTAAAAACAGTGCCATTGCAACTGCCGCTGTGATAGTTAATATCCAGCTAAAAATTTCTTTTACTACTCCTAACGGGGCATTTTTTTCCTGCTGCATAATTTCCACTCTGCCTTTCATTCTTTTGAACACCTCGATAATTTATTACCGCTTTGTTTCTTGTCTTTATATAGGATACTATTTTTCGGGAAGTTTCACAAGCATAAAATCTTATACTGCCAAAATATCTAATTTATCCCAAATTACTTCCGATATATATAGTAGGATACAGGGAAGTACGAGCAAATATAAGGATGTGATTTTATGAAAATAGGAGATGCAAGGAACCTCTATTCCACACAGCTTCATGCTTTTTGGAATCAGAAAGTATCTCTGGCCAAACAAAAGAAAGAGCTGGAACAAAAGATGAAAGCTAATCCGGGCGCAAAAGAGCAGTATGCCGAAGAAGCCGCCACTTTAGAATTATCTTATGACGCCGTAACGAAGAAATACGATGAATACCATAATTTTATGGAGCAGATCATGGAGATGCACACTGCTTACTTTAATGCGGAAGCCTCGAAGCAGCAAGGCGAAGCGCTGGAGGAAGCTGCCGTGGATCTTGCTAAAATTATGGAAGTTGCAAGGAGAATTGCAAAAGGCGCAAAGGTTCCTTCCTCAGATGAGAGAAAGCTGATGGAATACAGCATGGAACTGTACATGTCATGCAAAAATATGGCTGTGCTCAACGAGCTTAAGGAAAAAGAGGAATACGAATCCCTCTGGGGTGACGAGGAAGAAGATAACAATAATCCTGATCCGAATGACGTCGCAAATAATGCGGAGGTTAATTTTGACGCCCCTGAGATTGTGGATGCGGGAGATGTGATGGCATCTGCCGGCGAGGGGGAATCATCCGGTTAACCCCTCCAAACAGGCTCTCTTTTCAATTGTCGCAGAAAACAGTCTGAGCAGCGCCAAACGGCGCTGCCCTTTTGTTATCATACAAATTTTATTTATCTTCTCCCAGCCAGCGGACCAGCACACGTTTTATTACTTCCGGTTCCAACGGCTTTGCGATGTGTTCACTCATCCCCGCCTCCATAGCCGCCTCTACATCCTCCGCAAAGGTATTCGCAGTCGTAGCAATAATCGGAATCTTATCCGCATCCGGTCTGTCAAGGCTCCGTATGGCTCTCGTTGCCTCATAGCCGTTCATGACAGGCATCATTACATCCATAAAGATAATCTGATAGGTATAAGGTTCCGCTTCCGTAAAACGCTTGACTGCTTCCTGCCCATTGACGGCAATGGTGACCTCCATTCCCTCTTCTTTCAGCATAAATTGTGCAATCTCCTGGTTCAGTTCATTATCCTCTACAAGCAGAACCCGCTTTCCGGCAGCTTTCCCTAAGATCATTGTCCCGTCTTCTTCCTGACTCTTTGGCGGATCGGAAATTTCCAGAGGCAGAACTACAGTGAATACACTGCCCTGACCAGGCTCACTTTCGATTTGTATGGTTCCGCCCATTTTGTCTACCAGTTTTTTAGTGATGGTCATACCAAGACCGCTGCCCCGGTAATTCGTCCTTGCGCCGCTTTTCTCCTGAGTAAACGGATCAAAAATGTGCTTCAAATATTCCTTATCCATACCAATGCCAGTATCGGAAATCTCAAAGCAGATCTGCGCAATCCCATTCTCAGCGGAAATCTCATAACAATTAATGCGGACGCTGCCCATAGGTTTATTATATTTTACGGCATTGCCTGCTATATTGATCAAAATCTGTCCTATGTAAAGAGAGCTTCCCATAAAATATTTATGCGGTAAATTTCCTGACTCCTCAAAATCCGTTATCAGTTTCACATTCTGCACTTCCGCCTGCCCGCCCAAAATCATCGTACAGTTATACAACAATTCTTTTAAATCAAAAACCTCATTGGCAAATTCCACATTTCCGTTTTCCAGCTTACTGATATCCAGAACATCATTGAGCAGCGACAGCAGATGTTCTGCGGATTTCTTAATTTTCTCCCTGCAGTCAACCTGCCTTTCCAAATCCTTCGGATTCTTTTCCGCAATATTCAGCATCCCCATAATTCCGTTTATGGGCGTACGTATATCATGAGACATGTGAGATAAGAATTCTGTCTTTGCCTGATTCGCTCTCTCTGCCTCCTGTATTGCAGTCTGCAGCTCCCCGTTCTTCTTTTCAAGCAGAAGATAAGATCTTTTCCGAATATGTAAAATAACATATACAAAGATCATTATCAATACCAATATAATGCCGGAAATAACAAGCACATCTTTGGTCTGGTACAGATAATCCCACACTCCATAGCTGTCATAAGGAATATTCATATATTGATTGATAATATCCGCCTTCTCTGCCTCCGACACCATTCTCAGCGCCTTATTCATAACGCCAAGCAGTGCAGGATCTGCCTCCTTGTTGGCTGCCAGAGTTGTTCCCGACTGATAACGGTAATTTTCCCACTCAATCAAGTCGGAGAATCTCTCATTTTTAGACTGATAATTATACTCTATCGTGTTCAGCAGCGTAATATCCGCCCTGCCTCTCTCCAAGGCCTGCAGACAGTCCTTTGCACCGTCACAGTAGATCAACTGCGTCTCCATCTCTATCAAGTCTGCCCAATAAGTGCGTCCTTTCGTCAGTACCATCGTTACTTCCTCATCGGAAAACGCATAGTCTTTCCTGGCAACAATAACCGCATCATATGACATAAAGGCATTTGTACGCACGATATTTTCATCTTGTGCAAATTTCATGTCATTCGCGCCCACATAGAAATCAATCTCCCCCTTCATAAGCAGATCCTTCCAATACTCACTCCGGTCTAAGGGACAAAATTCCATTATAATTCCGCTTCTCTCTGAAACAATCTTCAAAATCTGGATATAGATTCCATCGTATTCCCCCTCATTATTAATATATGCCAGAGGCTTTGTATCTTTATAAAATCCAATCCTTACCGTGTCGCCCCGATTGATAAGACGCAGCTCTTCGGCTGCAAAATTCTCCCAGCGTTCTCCATAATACTCGGTAATAAGCTCCTGCTCCAGCGTTGGCTTATCTATCTTTAAATTTTCAATGCCCATATTCAGCTCGTCTAACAGAACCTCATTGCCCTTCCATGTTATATAATAGTAGGGCGCGTAGGCAAACTTTCCCACCAGACTTTGCTCTTCACTCACTTCCATCAAGGTATGGACCGCTACATCAATTTCTCCTGCTGCAAGCGCCTCCTTCAGTTCCTGCGTTGTGCCATATTCCTGAACCTGCGGGTCTGCGATTCCGTTTCGATCCAAATACTCTAAAAAATCCCCCTTCCGAATATAGGTCTCAACAACGCCAAACCTCATATCTTTCATACTGTCAAAATCTTCATATGCCAGACCGCTGCCCTTCTCCACAAACAGGCAGCCGAAAGTGTATCCACTGGATAGAGCTGCATACTCAAAAGTTTCGGCACGCTCCTTCGAATACTGCGCAGATCCCACCAAATCTACTTCTTTTGCCTTAAGCTTTTCAATGGCATCGTCCCAACTGCTGCAATCCACATACTCAATCTTCCAACCGGTATAGCCGCAAAGCTCCTCAAGATAAGCCACATCCATGCCGCCATAACCATCAGTCTCCGAATAGTCATGAAAAATTTCCATCGGGAAAAATGCCACTCTTACAGTACGCGTCTCCTTTGCACAGACCGGCATGGTAAAAAGTACAGCACAACATACTATGATCTGCAGCAAAGCCAATCCTCTCTGTATGAATTTTTTCCAATGTGTTTTCTTCTTAATATTTTCCATTTTCTTTGCTTTACCCCTGCTGCCCATAATACGCATTCTCACCATGCTTGCGATAGAAATGCTTCTCTTTTATGTTATCCGGCGCATGCCCGCAGTTTGCATTTAATGCTTCCGTATACCTTGCCATTTTTGCAATTTCCTCCAAAATGACCGCATGATGTACGGATTCCATTGCGTCCTTGCCAAATGTGAACGGACCATGATTTTTACACAAGATTGCCGGTGTATAGACCGGATTGATCCCCCTCTCCGCAAGCGTCTCTACGATTACTTTTCCGGTATTCGCCTCATACGCCTCTTCAATCTCTTCCGTCGTCAGATTTCTCGTACATGGAATGTCTCCGAACATATAGTCGGCATGTGTCGTTCCGTATAAGGGAATATCTCTTCCCGCCTGCGCCCATGCAACCGCTTCTGTTGAATGCGTGTGCGTAATGCCGCCGATCTGCTCATACCTTTTGTAAATTTCCAAATGTGTCAGCGTATCTGAGGAAGGTTTCAGCCTTCCTTCTACCTTATTGCCCTTTAAGTCCATGACTACCATATCTTCAGGCGTCAGCCTCTCATAATCTACGCCGCTTGGTTTTATGACAAAACAGCCCGTCTCACGGTCAATCCCGCTGACATTTCCCCAAGTCAAAAGCACAAGCCCCCGTCTGGGCAGCTCCATATTTGCCTCGTATACCTTTCTCTTTAATTCCTCTAACATAAGCATCCCTTCATTTTTTCTGCCGCCAGCCGCTCCACCTCAATCGCCTTATGGTATCTCTCTATATACTCATCGAATCCTTTTACGTTCTCAGTGTCCGGCTCCACAATTTTTCCCTGATTGCCTAAAAATACCTTTCGCTCCAAAAATTCTGCCAACGTCTCATTTTCGTTCTTCCGCACCAAAAACGCTGCAAGAACAGCCATCCCCCACGGGCCGCCCTCTCCAGCCGTTTCCATGACCGCCACAGGTACATTTAACGCATCTGCCAAAATGCTCTGCCCTACGCCCTTGGTCTTAAACAATCCGCCATGACCATATATCGTATCCACCTCTGCTTTTTCTTCCTTAAACAAAATGTCACATCCGATTTTTAATACCGCAAGCGAGGAATACAAATGGGTTCTGATAAAATCCGCCAGATTCATCCTTGCATCCGGCTTGCGCATAAACAGCGGGATTCCCTCACTTAGACCAATGACAGGCTCTCCTGAGTAGCAGTTGAACGCTAAAAGTCCCCCGCCGGCTTTATCGCCGTTTAGCGCATTCGTATAAAGCCTGCCGTAGATTTCGTCTATGTCAGCATCGCATCCAAGCAATTCTGCAAATTCCCGGAACAAGCCGACCCAAGCATTTAAATCGGAAGTGCAATTATTGCCATGTACCATTGCAACGGCGTCTCCCACAGGAGTGGTCACCATATCTAACTCTTCATGAACCTTTTTCAGTTCATGCTCTAACACCACCATCGCAAATACCGACGTTCCCGCAGAAACATTTCCGGTTCTGGCCGCTACGGAATTCGTTGCCGTCATTCCCGTTCCCGCATCCCCTTCCGGCGGTGCAAGCGGTATATTTCCTTTTAAGTTCCCGCTTACATCTAACAGCTTTGCGCCTTCTTCTGTCAAAATTCCTCCCTGCTGCCCCGCCAGTAACACTTCCGGTAAAATCTGGTCTAAGCTCCAGTTATATTTTTTCACCTTATCCAGTTCGTGGAACTTATCCATCATCTGTGCATGATACGTCTTGGTTTTAGAATCAATCGGAAACATTCCGGACGCCTCGCCGATACCGACCGCCCTTTTACCCGTAAGTTTCCAGTGGATATAACCTGCCAGCGTCGTCATGTAATCAATGTCCCGCACATGCGGTTCCTCATTTAAAATCGCCTGATATAGATGCGCAATGCTCCATCTCTGAGGTATATTAAAGCCAAACACGCCCGTCAATTCCGCCGCAGCTTCCTCCGTAATGGTATTCCGCCATGTCCGAAATGGCACCAACAGATTTTCATCTTTGTCAAACGCCATGTAACCATGCATCATCCCGGAAATTCCTATCGCCGCTACCTTTTCTATCTGTATACCGTATTTGTTATCAACATCATTAAGAAGCGAGGCGTAGCAATCCTGCAGTCCCGACCAGACTGCCTTCAGGCTATAGGACCAGATTCCATCCACTAATTGATTCTCCCATTCATGGGAACCTGACGCAATCGTCTGGTATTCCTCATCTATCAGCACTGCTTTTATTCTTGTCGAACCGAGTTCTATTCCAAGAATTGCTTTTCCCTCGGAAATGATTTCTTTCTTATGCTCCATTTTCAAACCTCCGATTCCTATTCTACCAAAGATGACTTTATGGATATAGAAAAGAAGAGTATATTATATGAAATAATACACTCTGTCTCTCCTCTTTACTCCCTATTGAAACGGGTTTTCCGTAGTGTACGGGAGACTTGCCGGCTGATTGTAATTGATATCCATGACCGGAACGCCTATATACTTAAACACCTCATAGAGCGCTTTTCCATGATGACCGAACGCAACCGCCCCATGATGCGGATAATTCTTTTCAATCAGGACATGGCGGTAGAAACGCCCCATCTCCTTAATTGCAAACACTCCGATTCCGCCAAATGACTTTGTTGCAACCGGAAGAACCTCACCCTGCGCAATGTATGCCCGCAGCTTATTATCTGCGGTAGACTGCAGACGGTAAAATGTGATGCTGCCCGGAATGATATCTCCCTCGAGCGTCCCGTTCGTAACTTCAATCGGGAGGCTTCTCGCCATAATCATCTGATATTTCATCTCATGGCTGCGAAGCTTTGTGCTGCATGTATTTCCGCAATGAAATCCCATAAATGTATCCGTATGCTTATAATCAAATTTGCCTTCAATTGCTTCCTTGTACATATCCTTTGGAACGGAGTTGTTAATATCCAAAAGCGTAACCGCATCTTCACTGACACAGGTTCCGATAAATTCGCTTAGCACGCCGTAGATATCTACTTCGCAGGATACCGGAATTCCTCTTCCCGTAAGCCTGCTGTTGATATAACAAGGGACAAAGCCAAACTGCGTCTGGAATGCCGGCCAGCATTTCCCGGCAATCGCTACATACTTGCGGCTTCCTCTGTGCGCTTCTATCCAATCCAAGAGAGTAAGTTCATACTGTGCAAGCTTCGCAAGAACCTCCGGCTTTTTATTTCCGGCTCCAAGCTCCTTCTCCATATCGGCAACAAGCTCCCCGATGCGCGCATCTCCCTCATGCTTGTTGAATGCCTCAAATAAATCCAGCTCTGAATTTTCCTCAATCTCCACACCAAGATTATACAACTGCTTAATCGGCGCGTTGCACGCTAGGAAATTTAACGGTCTTGGACCAAAGGAAATAATCTTCAGTTCCGATAATCCCACAACAGCCCTCGCAACCGGAAGAAATTCATGAATCATATCTGCGCAGTCCTCTGCGTCGCCGACCGGATATTCCGGTATATATGCGCCGACATTGCGCAGTTTTAAATTATAACTGGCATTGAGCATTCCGCAGTATGCGTCTCCGCGCCCCTGAATCAAATCATTCTGCGTCTCCTCCGCTGCCGCAATAAACATTTTGGGTCCGTTAAAATATTTTGCCAGCAATGTCTCCGATATCTCCGGTCCGAAATTTCCGAGATATACACAGAGCGCATTACATCCTGCCGCCTTAATATCCTCAAGCGCCTGTAACATATGGATTTCACTCTCCACGATACAGACCGGACACTCGTAAATATCTTCTGCTCCATATTTTTTCTGATATGCCTCCACTAAGGCTTTTCTGCGGTTTACCGATAAACTCTCCGGGAAGCAGTCTCTGCTGACCGCTACAATTCCGATTTTAATTTGAGGTACATTTTCCATCTTATTGCTCTCCTTTCTTCAAGCGAATCATATTCCAACTTTTACTTTTCATAATAGCTGTAAGAATCCCATCCGAGACGGAAGATTGCCCGTCCTTCCGAGGGCTTACCCTGTCAGGATTCTCCTCTGTATTTATTGCATTCAAATCCTCATCATGAAGAACGATATGCTCCGCAATCCGATACCCGGCATACTGCCGCAAATCCAGCGTCACTTCCATATCCTCTTCCAAATCCTTATTGACTGCGAAAATGACGAACTCTTCCGCCTCTTCATTCGTCACTGCCACACAATCAAGATACGGCGTCACCCCATGCTCCCTTGCTTCATACACAGGAGCCTTCACGATTGTATTCAACACGGTTCCTTGTCCATACAGCGAACAATAGAAATAAGGGTAATAGATCGTCTGTTTCCACGCTCCCGTATCGGACGTCATTATGGGCGCAATGACATTGACAAGCTGTGCCATACAGCCGATTTTCACCCTGTCAGCATGCCGCAGCATTGTAATCAGCATGCTTCCGACCAGCAGGGCGTCCTCAAAGTTATAGACATCCTCAATCTGATGCGGCGCCTGAACCCATTTCTCTATCTTCTTATCCGCTTCGTTTGAATGATACCAGACATTCCACTCATCCAAGGAAATCTGAATGTCTTTCTTTCCATGTTTTTTCCCTTTTACATAGTCGCAGATTGCCGCCACATTGGTAATAAATTCATCCAAATCTACATTGCACGCCAGAAAATTCGCCGAATCCCCATCCCGTTTGCCGTAATACTGATGCATGGAAATGTAATCCACCGTATCATAGCACTCGTCAAGAACCGTCGCTTCCCACGAGCCGAAGGTCGGCATGTGTGAACCGGAGCTTCCGCATGCGACAAGCTCAATATCTGAATCCATCCATTTCATGACTTTACCGGCCTCATTCGCTAATCTCGCATATTCCTCCGCCGTTTTATGCCCAATCTGCCAAGGTCCGTCCATTTCATTTCCAAGACACCATGTCCGAATCTTATGCGGCTCTTCATATCCATGCAATTTTCTCAGATCACTATACTTCGTGCCGCCTGTGAAATTGCAGTATTCCACCAAATTTTTCGCATCTTCTATGCCTCTGGTTCCCAGATTTACCGCCATCATCACCTCCGTGTCCGCCTTCTTGCACCAATCCGCAAATTCATTCAGTCCAAACTGGTTCGTCTCTACCACCTGCCAGGCAGGCTCAACCCTTGCCGGGCGTTTTTCCTTCGGTCCGACGCTGTCTTCCCAACAGAAACCGGACACAAAATTGCCTCCCGGATAACGGATAATCGGAACCCGCAGACTCCTGACAAGCTCCAGCGTATCTTTTCGGAATCCCTGCTCGTCTGCAAACGGGCTGTCCGGCTGATAAATCCCTTCATATACCGCTCTCCCAAGATGTTCAATGAACGACCCGTACAGCCGTTTATCAATATCACCTACAAGAAACTCTTTGTCAATAATGACCTGTGCTTTCTTCATATGACACCTCCGTCAAATTCTGCCCTAAGGGCTTTTCTCATACAGGACAGTTCCTGTATGAGAAAAAACGAAAATTATTTTTCCAGTTCCCAAATATGTTTATCACGCCTGAAATACAGGCAGACCACAATTCCGGCAAATGCAATTACAAAGAAAAGAAATGCGGCTCCCGATCCTTTCCCTGCGCCAAACAAACGCACCAGAATACTTCCTGCTCCCTGCACCGCCATAACCGGCTCAAATATTTCATCGACTAGCAGCCCTCCTAAGAAATAACCTACCGGTATCGTAAAAAACTGAAACGAATTCCGCACCGCATAAATCCTCCCCTGCATATGCTCCGGTATCCGCAGTCTCATAATAGCATCCAGATTAGTATTCATAAGCGGAATCAATATCCATCCGAGGAATCCGCCGACACACCATAGGAACGGCGTCCGTCCCAATGCCAGCATAAAATTCTCAAAGCTCATGGAAAACAGAAGGCAGTTGCAGATTGCCCGCACTCTGCTTTTTGATTCCCTCACCAGCGTCGCCAAAAGACTTCCCAACAAGGTTGCTGCCCCGATTACCGCATTTACCATGCCAAGCACTTTTTCGCTTCCGCCTTCCCTCGATAAAAGCATTGCCGGTAATGCCGCCTGATAGACAGACGCCACCAAATTGATCGAAGCAAGAAAAAGAATGAGATCAAAAATGCCCCGTTCTTTTCTCAGCCAGCTAATTCCCTGCTTTACAGATTTCAACAGCTTCTCTTCCTTCACCTGCTGCCTGCCCTGCGGTATCTGTATCCCAAACAACAGAACGGTAAAAGCAGCTGCAAAGCTGACCAAATCAAACGTAATCACCGCCCCAATTCCAGCAAGTCCTAAAACAGCCGTTGCAAGTATTGGCGTCAAAATGGAATTTACTGCATTGGAAAGATAACGCATACCGCCGACCTTCTGATAATATTTCTTTGGAAGAATACGTGTCACCGCCACTTCCGACGCCGGCTGCTGTACAGTATTCATCAGACCATTTATGGCATTGACAAAATAGAGATGCCAAATCTGAAGCATGTCGTAATGCAGCAACAGTACGATCGCGACCGTAGTTGCCGCCGCAGCAGCATCACAGACCAACATCGTCTTCTTTTTATCCCACCGGTCACTCAATGCCCCCGCAAAGACGGAAAATACCACATAAGGCGCATAAGAGCAGACCATCAGCAGTGCCGTCGTTAATGCCGAACCGCTCCGGGCATAGGACCAAATGACCAGTGCATAGCTTGTCATAGCGCTTCCAAGACCGGAAAATGCTTGTGTAATCCAAAGCAGTAAGAATGTCCGCATTTCAAAAAAGGGTTCTTTATATTTCATTATATTCATAGACTTTGCTCCTTAATTTATCTTATTTTCCTGTTAATTCGCAAAGTCTCAGGATAGTTTACTTACTCCATGCCGCCCTATCCGAAAAGACCTTGCATGGAGCTTTTGCAATGCATAATTTCATGTGTTTCTCCTTTAATTTGTTGTTATATTCCAGATTTTGCTACATGTGTAATGATATATTGATATTATAGTATATTTGGCGGGGAGAATCTACTGTTTTTTGAGCGGATAACGCGGTATGTATAATTTAACGTAGAATTCTACGGCTACCATTCTACTATTCTATTATTACTCCAATATATAAGGAAAAGCCCAATAAACCCAAAGTTTACAGGACTTTCCCATATTATCAAATCTCTATATTCCGTATTTTCCGAATTAGCACACACCCTGCGCAATCATTGCATCCGCAACTTTCTCAAAGCCCGCAATATTTGCACCTGCTACATAATTGCCTTCCATGCCGTAACGTTTTGCAGCATCATCAATGTTGTGATAAATGTTTACCATGATCTGTTTCAGTTTTGCATCTACTTCTTCAAATGTCCAGCTCAGTCTCTCGCTGTTCTGGGACATCTCAAGTGCTGATGTTGCAACGCCGCCCGCATTGGAGGCTTTACCACAGATGAACAGTACGCCGTTCTCCTGTAAGTACTTCGTTGCATCTAAGGTCGTAGGCATGTTTGCACCTTCACATACAGCAGTAACGCCGTTTGCTACCAACTGCTTTGCATCCTCTAATAACAGCTCGTTCTGTGTTGCACATGGCAGAGCGATATCGCATTTAACCTGCCATACGCCGCGTCCCTCATGGTACTCTGCGCTTGGTCTGGCTGCTGCGTACTCTGTCAGACGTGCACGTTTTACTTCTTTTACTTCTTTCAACAGAGCGACGTCAATTCCTTCCGGATCGTAAACCCAGCCTGTAGAATCAGATACGGTCACAACCTTTGCTCCCATCTGCTGAGCCTTCTCTGTTGCGTAAATTGCCACGTTACCGGAACCGGATACTACGCATACCTTATCCTTCATATCCATGTCATGGCATTTCATCAGCTCTTCTGTAATGTATAATAAACCATAACCGGTAGCTTCCGTACGAGCTAAAGAGCCGCCGTAGCTTAAGCCTTTTCCTGTTAATACTCCTTCATATGTACCGCGGATCTTCTTGTACTGCCCGAACATATAACCGATTTCTCTTGCGCCTGTTCCGATATCACCAGCCGGAACGTCTACGTCTGCGCCGATATATTTGCAAAGCTCCGTCATAAAGCTCTGGCAGAATGCCATTACTTCTCTGTCTGATTTTCCCTTCGGGTCGAAGTCAGAACCGCCCTTGCCGCCGCCGATCGGAAGACCTGTTAAGGAATTCTTGAAAATCTGCTCAAATCCTAAGAACTTGATAATACCAAGGTTTACTGACGGATGTAAACGCAGACCGCCCTTGTATGGTCCAATGGCATTGTTGAACTGTACTCTGTATCCTGTGTTTACCTGAACCTGACCCTTGTCATCTACCCAAGGCACACGGAATTTAAACTGTCTGTCCGGCTCTGTAATTCTCTCTAACAAAGCCTCTCTGCGGTATTTCTCCTCGTTTGCTTCGATTACCGGTCTTAAAGACTCTAATACTTCCTCAGCAGCCTGTAAAAATTCCGGCTCAGAAGCGTTTTTGGTTTTTACTCTCTCCAGCACTTCATCAACGTAACTCATCTTGTCTATCTCCTTTTTCTTTTCTAATAATATTCCAACTTCAGCGCACCGCTTTATGCAGCATATGCACCAACAGTTATATTGTATAATGTTTTGCAAGTCTTGGCAACATTTTTTTCATTTTTGGATTATTTTCATAATATCAGATGGTGATTTTTTAGCATTTTTGCAAGTTTTCTGCTTAAAAAATTCAATAAATTTTAATTTTTCTATTTGATATACCCTCAAGTTATATATTACATTCCATCAGCTTATAGAAAAGGCAGGCTTCTCTCAAACAGCCTGCTCTTCCATGTATCAATCCCTACTTACTCTCCAAATATTCCTTATACTTCTCCTGAAAATACGCAACCAGCTTCCCAAGCGTCGCAATCAGGACTCTGGTCTCACCGTCACTCAACTGCTGCTTGATATCCTCGATCATATTCTGGTGGAACCGCGCATGGTGTTCATATGCCCGGACTCCCGCTTCCGTCAGTGACAGGCGCACAACCCTCTTGTCCACTTCACTCCGGTTCCGCTCTACGTATTTCTTCCTGACAAGCGCATCGATACTCCTTGTCAATGTTCCGGTGGTAATATTTAACATCTTTGCAACCTCCGACATGCTTCTCGGCTCTTCTATGCCGACTGCTTCGATTACATGCATATCGTTGTTGGATATATTTCGGAATTCCCCTGTTATCAGACATTTATCCTCTATGTCCATCAAGTCATTAAATAAATTCACCAGAATATCATTTAGGGTTCTATCTGTATCCATTATTTTCACCCATTTCTTCATTACCATGTCAGCGCGGCGGCTCCCCAGGTAAGTCCTGCGCCAAAACCGGCAAGCACGATTTTATCTCCTCTATGCATCATGCCGCGGCGGTTAACCGTATCCAAAAGAATCGGCACGCTTGCAGCAGAAATATTTCCGCATTCCGTCAGATTGATCGGAAATTTCTCCATTGGCTGTTTCAACCGTTTTGCTACCGCTTCTATAATGCGGATATTTGCCTGATGTACAATAAAATAATCCACATCCTCTGCATTCATCTGCGCATTCTGCAGCACTTCCTCAATGCACTGCGGAACGGTACGTACCGCAAATTTATAGACTTCCTGTCCATTCATATAGGTGTAGGATAATTCCGCCTGATTCTTCTGATACGGATTATTGACCGGGCGGTTTTTACAGTTCAGCGCCATTCCCTTTGCACCATCCGATCCTTTGATAATGCTGCGGATTCCTTCTTCATCTGCACATACGACTGCCGCCCCGGCTCCGTCTCCGAACAGGACGCAGGTAGAACGATCCTCCCAGTCCATAATTTTGGAAAGCACCTCTGCTCCGATTAACAATGCTTTTTTGCAGATTCCGCTCTGGATATATGCCTGTGCAGTTGCAAGAGAAAACAGAAATCCAGAACAGCCTGCACTTAAATCAAATGCAGTCGCATTCACTGCACCGATTGCCCCCTGCACCTCACAGGAAAGTGTCGGAAACAGATAGTCCGCCGTAACACTTGCCGCAATGATTAAATCCAGTTCCTCTGCGGTGATTCCTGCATCTTCCAACGCCTTTTTGGCCGCTTCGACCGCAAGCCCTGTCGTAGTCTCTTCCGTTGCAAGATGTCTCGTTTTGATTCCGGTCCTGCTGCTGATCCATTCATCCGAGGTATCCATAATTTTACTTAAATCATCATTGGTTACCAGAAGATGCGGCAGGGCACTTCCGGTTCCACATATTCTGCCTGTCATTGCACACTCCTTCTAAAAGCTGCGGAATCTGTCATATCTTTCCTGTGCCAGCTCTTCACCCGTTTTCTTGTCTTCACGTATCAGAAACTCCCGCATATGTTTTCTCATGTAACCTGCAATTGAAGATAATGCCTTTTCATCTGCCTTGCCATACTCCGGAATCACCCGTTCAATGATTCCCAGCTCCTTCAAATCCTCCGCCGTTATCTTCATGATTTCAGCTGCTTCCTTTGCCCGTTTTCCATCCTTCCATAAAATAGAGGCAAAACCTTCGGGAGACAATACGGAATAAGTCGCATTCTCCATCATCCAGACCTCATTTCCAACAGCCAAGGCAAGTGCGCCTCCGCTTCCGCCTTCACCGATCATCAGAGTAAGCACCGGAACTGTCAGTGCAGACATCTCATAGAGATTTCTTGCAATTGCCTCTCCCTGTCCGCGCTCTTCCGCCTCCATACCGCAGAAAGCGCCGGAGGTATTGACAAAGGTAATAATCGGACGGCGGAACTTTTCAGCCTGCTTCATCAGACGCAGCGCCTTACGGTATCCTTCCGGAGATGCCATTCCATAGTTGTGACGCATACAGTCCTTCATATCCTTTCCCTTCTGGATTCCGATTACCGTCACCGGCTGTCCGTCCAGATATGCAATTCCGCCCACGATTGCAGGGTCATCCCGGAACTGTCTGTCTCCATGCAGCTCCATGAATTTTTCAAAAATTGCTCCTATATAATCCTCAGTAGAAAGTCTGTCAACCGATCTTGCCAGTTTCACCTTATCCCACGCATCTAACACATCTGCCTTTGCAGCGCGCTCCCGCATCAGCTCCGTCGGTCTTCCGTCCGTTTCGGTGGCAGGTGCAAATGCTGCGTACCCATCTGCAACAGACAGCCTATGCAGCTTTAAAATTTCATACAGCGTTTTCTTCAGATCATTACGTTCCACCACCGCATCCACAAATCCATGCTCAAGCTGAAACTGTGCCCGCTGAAATCCCTCCGGCAATTTCTGTCCGATGGTCTGCTCAATTACCCTTGGTCCTGCAAAACCAATTAACGCTCCCGGCTCTGCAAGAATGATATCCCCAAGCATAGCAAAGCTGGCGGTGACGCCGCCCGTCGTCGGGTCTGTCAACACCGGAATATACAAAAGTCCTGCATCCGAATGCTTCTTCAATGCCGCAGAGGTCTTCGCCATCTGCATCAGGGAGACAATTCCCTCCTGCATTCTTGCGCCGCCGGAGCAGCAGAAAATGATGACCGGCAGACGTTCCTCTGTTGCGCGTTCTACAGCCGAAGCAATCTTTTCGCCTACCACATGCCCCATGCTTCCCATCAAAAATCTGGCATCACAGACGCCGATTACAGCTTCTTCTCCATAAATCTTTCCCTTTCCGATGGTAACGCCCTCGTGCAGTCCGGTCTTTTCCTTCACTGCTTCCAATTTCTCTTCATAGTCCGGGAAATTCAATGGATTTTTACTCTCCATTTCCTCAAACCAAGGAGTAAAACTCTGCGGATCTGCAACCATCTTCAACCGGTTCTTCGTCTTAACACGGAAATAATATCCGCATCCGTAGCAGACATATTTATTTGCCACCACTTCCGCCTTTTTCAGCGTTCTTCCACAGCCTTTACATACAAGCAGCTTCTTTTCCTCCATTACCGGCTCCTCTTTTTTTCCCAGCTTAATTTTATCTATAATCTTTGCTCCCATATCACTCACCTTTTCCAATGGCAAATGTGAGTTCTGCTGCCGCAGCAATTTTACCGTTTACCGTTGCAGTTGCCTTGCCCACGCCAATTGGTCCTTTAACTTTGACAATTTCAGTTTCTAAAGTTAATACATCCCCCGGCGCTACCTTTTGTTTGAACTTTGCCGAATTAATTCCCGCAAAATACGCCGTCTTTCCTTGGTTTTCCGGCAGTGAAAGAATTGCCACCGCTCCGGTCTGCGCCAATGCTTCAATAATCAGCACTCCCGGCATGACCGGTTCGCCCGGAAAATGCCCTGCAAAAAATGGTTCGTTATAGCTTACACATTTTTTCCCCACTGCACGGACGCCCGGCTCCATCTCCTCAATTGTATCTAAGAGCATAAATGGTTGTCTATGCGGAATGATTTCCATGATTTCCTTTGCTGATAATAAAGACATGTTCTCACCTCTGCTTTTTATTATGCATCATACTTTTTAACCAGAATACTTGCGTTGTGTCCGCCGAATCCAAGTGAATTGCTCAGTGCATATTTCACATCCATCTTCACTGCTTCCTTGCAGTAATCCAAATCTATCTCTTCATCCGGCGTAGTATATCCTACGGTTGCATGAAGAAAGTCTGCTTCCACTTCTTTGACACAGGTAATAAATTCAACAGCGCCTGCCGCACCAAGAAGATGTCCGATCATGGATTTTGTGGAATTGATTTTGATATTTTTTGCATGTTCCCCAAATGCGAGCTTAATTGCTCTGGTTTCAAACAGGTCGTTGTGATGGGTTCCTGTTCCATGCGCATTGATGTACAGAATATCCTCCGGCGATGCACCGGAATCCTTTACTGCTGCAAGCATTGCCTTTGCGGCGCCCTCACCGTCTTCCGCCGGAGATGTAATATGAAACGCATCAGAAGTACAGCCATACCCTACGACCTCGGCATAGATTTTGGCTCCGCGGGATTTTGCATGTTCCAGCTCTTCTAAGATTACAATTCCTGCTCCTTCTCCCATTACAAAGCCGCTGCGGTTTTTGTCAAACGGCAGGGACGCCTTTGCGGGATCCGTCTCAGTGGACAACGCCGTCAATGCCGTAAAGCCTGCAATGCCAATCGGAGTAATACAGCCTTCCGTTCCGCCCGCTGCCATCACATCTGCATCCCCATACTGAATCGTACGGAATGCTTCTCCGATAGAATTGGTTCCCGAAGCACATGCAGTCACTACATTGATACTTTTTCCTTTTAGTCCAAACTGGATAGATACATTTCCTGCCGCCATATTGCTGATCATCATCGGCACGAACATAGGGCCGACTCTTCCGGGTCCCTTTTCAAGCAGTCTTTTATGTTCACGCTCCATTGCCTGAAGACTGCCGATTCCAGAGCTGATAGACGTTCCGACTCGAAATGCATCTTCTTTTTCCATATCAATGCCTGCGTCTTCCAATGCTTCCTTTGTGGCAGCCACTGCATACTGGCCAAACAGCTCCATCCTCTTTGCAGATTTAAAATCCATATATTCTTTCGCATCAAAATTCTTTACTTCCGCAGCAATATGACATTTATAATCTGTGCTGTCAAAATGTGTAATTTCGCCAAAACCGATTTTCCCTTCGGTAATTCCCTTCCAGAATTCTTCCGTGCTGTTTCCAAGCGGAGTAATTGCTCCCATACCTGTAACTACAACTCGTCTGCTCATACTTCATTTCCTTTCTGCAAGCTACATCGTCATGCCACCGTCAACTACCAGCACCTGACCTGTAATATAATCTGATTTATCAGACGCCAGAAATACTACGGCGTCTGCAATATTCTTTGTATTCCCCATTTTTTTCAATGGAATTTGTTTCATCATTTCTTCTTTCACGGAATCGGACAAGATCTGCGTCATTTCCGTATCGACCATCCCAGGCGCTACTGCATTGACATTAATCCCTCGGGAAGCAAGCTCCCTTGCAACACTTTTCGTCAGTCCAATAATTCCTGCCTTCGAAGCGCTGTAGTTTGCCTGACCCGCATTTCCGCCGATTCCCACAACAGAAGAGATATTGATAATCTTACCGGAACGCTGTTTTAGAAAATAGCGTGAAAGATAACGTATCGTATGGAAGGTTCCTTTTAAATTCGTATCAATGACCGCATCAAAGTCTTCCTCTGACATTTTCATCAATAAATTATCTCTTGTAATTCCGGCGTTGTTCACCAGAATATCCACTCGTCCATACTTCTCTATCAGTTCTTTTACCATTGCTTCACATGCAGCGCCGTCGGCAACGTTACACTGATAGCTTTCTGCTTTACCGCCCGCAGTTATGATTTCCTCCACAACTGCTTCGGCGCTTTCTTTAGAGCCATTGTAATTGACAATTACAACCGCCCCTTCCTTTGCAAGGGAAAGGGCAATTTCTTTTCCTATTCCGCGGCTTCCGCCGGTAACCAGAGCAATCTTATTCTCCAACATATGCCTTAAAATCCTCCAGCTTCTCGATATTTACAGTTTTAATATCACGATTGATTTTACGCATAAAACCGGTCAGTGTATGTCCCGGTCCGATTTCTACAAATTCATTGTATCCGTCCGCAATTAAGCGCTCCATACTCTGCTGCCAGCGAACGGAAGAAGCAACCTGCTTAATCAGCAGCGGCTTCACCTCATCTGCGCTTGTTACATAATCCGCAGTTACATTTGCGACATATGGTATCGCAAATTCCCGTACCTTAGTTTCCTCTAATACCTTGCCCAGCTTCTCTCCAGCTCCTGTCAACATCTCGGAATGGAATGGTCCGCTTACCTTTAACGGCAAGGCACGCTTAGCTCCTGCCGCCTTGCATGCTTCCCCCGCCAAAGCCACGGCTTCCTCTTCTCCGGTAATTACAATCTGACCCGGACAGTTGTAGTTTGCAATGGAAACAAGACCTTTTGTATTTTCACAGACCTTCTCGATTGCCTCTGCATCCAGTCCAAGAATCGCAGACATAGCTCCGCCAGTGGGAACAGCCTCCTGCATGAAAATGCCTCGCTGTCTGACCACCTTAAAGGCATCCTCTGGCTCTAAGACCTTCGATGCGATTAATGCACCATATTCGCCAAGGCTCAAGCCCGCCGTTGCCTTAGGCTTCTTCCCGCTCACCTCAAGCGCTTCAAAAATTGCCGCTTCGACTGTCAGCATTGCAATCTGTGTAAACTCCGTAATATGTATCTGCTCATTTTCCTCAAAACAGAGCTTTGCAATGTCCAGACCGGTTACGTCTGATGCAATTTCAAATATTTTCTTACAAATGGGAATGTTCTCATAGAAATCTTTTCCCATTCCAATATATTGCGCTCCCTGTCCCGGAAACATAAATACTGTCTTATCCATTACTTACCTCCTCTGCTGTCTGGTCCGTCAGTCTATACCCAGCTCTTTAAAAGCTGCTCACCGTTTTCTACTACGTCACGAATGATTTCTTCACAAGTCTCTTCCTTGCTGACCAGTCCGGCAATCTGACCTGCCATAACACTTCCCTGCACAACGTCGCCTTCTACTACCGCCTTACGGAGAGCGCCTAGTGTCAGCATTTCAAGCTCCTCAAAGGATGCTCCTTCCTTTTCCAGTTTCAGATACTCTCTTGTCATCTTATTACGGAGTACCCTGATTGGATGACCGGTGCTCATCCCTGTCACTTCGGAATCAATATCCTTCGCTTTAATCAATCTCTCTTTGTAATTCTCATGGACGATAGATTCCTTCGCCACGATGAACCGCGTTCCCATCTGAACCGCAGAAGCGCCCAGCATCATTGCCGCCGCATAGCCTCTTCCATCGGCAATGCCGCCCGCTGCAATAACCGGAATCTTTACCACATCTACAATCTGCGGAACCAGCGTCATAGTGGTTGCGGAACCGATATGCCCGCCGGCTTCCATGCCCTCTGCCACGACTGCGTCTGCACCGCCTCGTTCCATCAGCTTCGCCATTGCCACACTGGCAACAACCGGAATCACCTTTACGCCCGCTTCTTTCCACATCGGCATAAACTTTGAAGGGTTCCCTGCTCCGGTTGTCACCACCTTAATTCCTTCTTCCACAACAACCTTTGCTACTTCCTCTGCGTTAGGGTTCAACAGCATTACGTTGACGCCAAAGGGCTTATCTGTCAATTCCTTTGCTTTACGGATTTCCTCACGTACAATCTCCGGCGGTGCACTTGCTGCGCCAATCAGTCCCAAGCCTCCGGCATTGCTCACAGCCGCAGCCAGCCGATGTTCCGCAACCCATGCCATTCCGCCCTGTATTACAGGATATCTGATACCCAGTAATTCCGTCACTTCCTGTCTCATGCCTTCCTCCTTTTAGCATTCCTTAAGCGTTACTGTCCATTGTCGTTCCAGTAACGGCACTGTGTGAACGATAACCTTTAAGCTTCTACGCCTTTCTCTTTCAAATACTCAATTACATCGCCAACAGTAACTATCTTTTCTAAATCTTCAGATGGAATCTCTACGCCGAACTCTTCCTCCAGACTCATAACAAGTTCAAACAAATCCAAGGAATCTGCGCCAAGATCATCCTTAAAGTTTGATTCTTCCGTAATCTCCACACCATCTAAATTTAACTGGTCTGCAATAATCTCTTTCATTTTTTCTAACATAGTTTTGTTCTCCTTTATTTTGGTTTTCAAACTGTTCATTTAGCAAACTATTTGATACTCAAATAATTTGCATATCAAAGTATATTGCCTTTTCCATGATTTGTCAATATCTATTTTTCCTCTCACACAAAAGTGCCTGTAAACGCTTGATTTTTAAGCATTTACAGACACTCTTATGTATGGCTTCATCCTATATCAATAAATAATCTATATATTATTCTGTCTTATCGTGCCGCTTTCTTCTTTCCAACTATGAACAAGCATCCGCCTGTCAAAAGAAATGCAATACAGAAGAAGAAAATCGGATTGATTCCATCACCTGTCTTCGGTGTGGTATCCTTACCGTTTGTACTTGTTGTCTTGGCGCTTCCGGATGTATAAGCCGTTCCGCCTGTTGTCTTTGTTGCGCCGGAGGTTCCGTTGCCGCTTCCTACTGCCGAACCGCCGTTTCCGCCGGTTGAACCGCCATTACTGCCGCTGCCGTTATTGCCGCTGCCACCGTTATTGCCGTCTCCAGGATTTTCTGTTCCAGATTTTTTCTCTGTCTCCGTCTCTGTTTCTGTTTCTGTCTCGGTCGAAGGAGTTGCATTCAATGCCTGAAACACAATGCTGTTGTTATTCGCATATGTCTCTGCTGCAGAATTGGTCTCGCCGTAAATAATATCAGCCGTCCAGCCGCTCTGCGAGCCAATGTTGGTAACGCTTGCCATCATTGTGACATCACTGATTCCGCTATCCGTAAAGGCATTCGACTCAATCGTCGTAACGCTTGACGGAATCGTCAGTGAACGGATTGCTGCGCACTGATAAAATGCATTGCTGGCAATTGTCCTCGTACCAGCTTCAATGGATACGCTTGAGCGACCTTCCGGACATCTCAAAAACCTTGTCATTGACTTATTATAGAGGCATCCGCCGCTGGAAGCATAATGTCCGTTTCCGGATGCTACCGAATAGGAAGTCATATTAGAGCAGCCCGTAAAAGCATTCGCTCCGATTGATGATACCGCTTCCGGTATGGATACTCCGCTTAAACTTGAACAATCAAAAAATGCTCTTTCTCCAATGCTGGTAACACTTGCCGGAATTGTAATTCCTGATAAGCTGACGCATTCTGCAAACGCATCCGACCCGATAGAGGTCACGCTTCCAGGTACATATACGCTACGCAGATTCGAACAATTATAAAAAGTCTGCGCCGGTATTGAAGAAATGTTTCCTTGAATCGTAACTGTCGTAAGATTCGTGCAATTAGCAAATACACCTGTTCCAAGCATTACTACGCTTGCCGGTAATGTCACACTTGTCAAAGAGGTATTACCTGCAAATACACCTGACGAAATTGCCGTTACTTCGGACGGAACAATCACATCTCCGCCTGCCCCTTCATATCCGGCAAGCGTGCCTGCATTGTCAATGATAAATCCATTAGCAAGTGCACTGTCTTCTTCCACTACCGGCTCTGTTATCGGTTGTTCCGATTCCGCTCCGCTTACCTCTGTTGCGTAGCTCTCAATCTGTCCTTCATGCATAGTAAACAGCATGCACATTACTGCGAGCAACGCCAATATCTTTTTTCGTTTTCTTGTCATGGCCACCTCTCCCATCTTATTTTACTTTTTTTGCTATTATAAACATTCTACCATCTTCTATATAGTAATTACAAGTAGATAATGTTAAAAGTTCGTCTCCATAAGCCGCATCTATACTGGCTCCATATACTTCCATCTGCCGGATGTGCTCCATATAATCTTCAAACTCTGCCTCATTCGCTGCATTTAAAAAATTATAATAACGGAACACAGTCTCATCTTGATTTTCTACCTTGCCCAGACAGACGCCGATAACTTTGTAAGTAGCCTTCTCATAAATCGTATTAAATTGAATCGTCTGATGCTGGTTCCGAAAAGTTTCATTCAGATAATTCTTCAAAGTTCCGAACATCATTCCGCTCTTCATGTTATGTCCGTAAATAATGAGGTTCGTATCCCTCTTTAAAATATTATTCCGTGCATCCACAAACAGCGTACCGTTTCTGTCTTCTTGTTTATCAAATGAATGTCTTAAATAAAAATCATACTCATCTTCCGAAGACTGCATGACCGGATAGTCAATGTCCATTCCCTCAATCTTCAACCAACCTACCATCTCAGGATTCTTCTCATGAAGTTCGGCATATTCCTCTAATATAGGCGGCGGGGTGATTTCCGTCTCTGTTTCTGTTTCTGCCTCACCCAATGTCTCTTCCGGAAGATTCTCAGTACTCAGATAATACCCCATATTGGTAGTTCTGTTCTCATTGCTCTGCAAACGTTCCATACGCTTTGTAGAATAATAATCCTGCAATTCCATAAATCCGTAATATCCCATGCAGATTACTGCAATGACAATGCATGCGATTCCTACAATCTTCTGCCAATTTGTTTCCAAAATCGGTCTTATTGCCTCTTCCTTGTCCGCCCCCTTCTCCTTCTCTATCATGTTCATAGAACTGTCAGCCACAATGTCCGAAATGCACCAGAAGAAGGACTTCCCGATTTCACCTTTAAATCTAATCTTTTTGCTGCGCATCAGGTTATACAGCCGGAGCGCCACTTCCGGATCATAAATATCCAGTTGCTCCGTAATGTACTTGATTTTTTCTAAATCTTCCTGACCCTGCCTGTACTCCCTTAAGGTTTTGAATTCATAATTTCCCAGCTTGTATATTTTTTCATCCATAACTTATGATTCATCTGCCTTATTCTTTATTTATGACTCCGGCAGGCCCCCGATAACGGACGCCTGCCTTCCTTCATGCTTCTATTTATTATTTTACCACAACTGACTTCACAGTGGAATAGGAACTATATACCTTTTTTCCGTTTACTGTCCGGTATGCCCTTACTTTATAATAGTAGGTCTTTCCGCTTGTCAGTCTCTTATTGGTGTAGCTTACCGTCGCTCTCTTAAGAATCAATGCTATTCTCTTATAAGAACCATTCCTTGACGTGGCTGCGTACACCTCATATCCGTTTGCGCCGGATACCCGATTCCAGCTGATCTTTGCCTGCCGCTTTGCTGTAGAGCTTACAGTGATTGCCGGAGCTTCCGGCTTCGTTGCAAAAGCAATCGTCTTAAATGCACCATAGTATGTCTTCTTACCTATAACGGTATACGTCCTTACTTTATATCTGTAGGTAGTTCCCTGTTTCAGATTGTTAAGCGTAACACTGGTCTTCTTTGTCCGGGCAATTCTTTTACGGGCATTGTTCGTATATACCTCATAACCGGTGATATTGCTCTTTTTACTCCAGCTAATCTTTGTAGACGTTGTTGACATCGAAGTTGACTTCAATCCGGTAATCGGTGCGGAAACAATGGAAAATTTCACCTTTTTCGTTCCCGAATAGTTTCCGATTCCCTTTAACGTAATTATTCCGGTTCCGATTTTTTTATTGCTTCTGTAACTTATCGTATAGTCCACATTTTGCGCCAGTACCTTGCTTCCGTCACGGACAACCACACTCGGTCTCTGACTCTTTTTGTTGTAGCTGACGGCTGCAATAGAATTCGTTTTGCAACGGTTAATATTCTTAGCAATAATATTATATGTCTTGGACTTGCTTCCGGCATAACTTCCCTTACCGATAATTTCTACAACCGCCCTTCCTACGTTGACATTACTGCTCCATCTTACCGTATAATCCTTATTCTTCTTCAACACTGTAGTGCCGATTGTTACGACAGGGTTCGGAGTGATCGGTGACTTTGTATAGGTCTGTGAAGTAGGTATTCCTCCAATTTCCGCCTTCTCCAAAGTGTCACAGATAGAAAATCTCACCACATAAGATCCTGTATATAATCCGCTGTACTTCGCCGTAGGCGTCAGATACAAATATGCGTCACCCGGATTGATATTGCTGCCGTAGGTAATCTGATATTCCACTCCAGCAGTCAGAACGTTGCCGCCGCAAATAACTCTCACAGACGGTTTTACCTGCTTTCCGGTATAGACCTGATTACCGACAGCGCTTACTGTTGCCGTTTCCAGATTCGCTTTAATGTTAAACGATGTATCATCATCTGCCTTCACACCAGTATAATTACCGATTCCCTGAATTACAACCCACGCTTTTCCGGCTTTTATATTGTTTCCGTAGTTTGGATCATCCCGTAACACATAATCCTTGCCCTTCACTAATTTGGTACCGTTAAAGTATACCACCGGTTCCGGAATAATTGGCTTTCCGGTATAATCATAATCCGGTATCTTCACTACGGTCGCACCTTTGATATCCTGACGGAGAATTGAGAATGTCACTTCTCTCGTTCCGGTGTAATTGCCGTTCTCGTTTGCCGTAATGGTTGCCGTTGCCGTACCAATGCTCATATTGTCCCGATAGGTAACGTCATATGCACTGTTCGGTATCTCTAAGCCGGTCGTCTTATCCGACAGACGAACCGCCGGACGGACATTACCGCCTCCATAATACTGATCCGGAATCTCATCTACAATAACATCCGCCGAGTTCACGCTCTTCTGCTTAATCGTATACGGAATCACAATGTCTCCGATGTATCCGCCGGACGGAAGACCGGAAATTTTCACGTAATATGTTCCTGCATTTACCACGCTTACGTCAGGGACCGGTCTTTCACAAGCTTCATCCGAATAGTAACGGATTTCGTACTCTACCCCTTCCGTCAGCTCTGCGACCGGATCCACAATACGTTTCACCAATATATCCGCCGGTTTTTGCATTCTGCCGTTATACGTTGTAGGTTCAAAGCTGTCATTGACTGGTGAGTTCCCCTGATTAATGGAAACATTTGTAAAATCAAACAGCGTTCCGATTGTGAATCTTACGATTCTTGTTCCCGTATAGTTACTTCTGGCTTTTATCGTGATTGTCGCTGTTCCGACTGCATTATTATTTGCATAATCCACCTGATAATCGTTTTCCGTCAAGTCAATCGGATTCTCAGGATCGCTGTTGTCAGTCAAAATTACCTTTGGAACATAAGCGCCTCCCGCTGCCGGCGGATCCGGATAATTCCATTTTTTGTCATCAAACTTAATGTCACCGGACGTCTCCCGAAGCGTTACCGTAAACTCTTCCCCTGTAATATCCTTTTCCAAAATAGAGAACGGTATGATATGGGTTCCGTTAAAGTTATGGCTGTATGCGCTAATCTCTATATACGGTCCAACCGTATTATTTGCGGCTGCCGCTCCCGTATTGTTATAATATTTAATCGTATAGTCATAATCCGCTTCCAACGGCGCTTCGCTTCCGGCAGATATCTTCACTGTAACCGGAGGCTTATATTCGTTCTTGCCCGTCTCATAAGTAACATTTTCTACTCTGGAATAATACAGAGCATCCATTTCCTTGGGCTTAATTGTAAACGGTATATATCGTTCGCCTTCAATACTCTTGCCGCTTAATGCTGCTATTTTTACATACGGTCCGCTCTCATAATTGTAATCGCTTCCTTCTCCCGCATCCTTATTGTTATAGTAGCCCAGAATCTGATAATCGCGGCCTTCTACCAACGTCTGTGTCCTGCCTTTTCCGTTGGCGTCCAAATTATAATCTTCAAACGTGACTTTGAATGACGGTCTCTGCTCCATTCCGTTATAAGTCAGGTCGTCAATTACCGCTTCCACCTGATTCGCCGCATTTGACAGGCTTCTCTTTACAATCTTAAACTTTGCAGAAATTTCGTTATAATAATTATTTTTGCCGACTACTCTGAGCGTAACTGTATTGCCGGCTTCCCAGCTTGCACTCTCACAAATTATACTGTAATTCGAAGGATCCAATACGGCTCCCGTTTTATCCTGTACCGTAACAGTTGGACGGATTGCAGCTCCTGTATAATAATACTCTTCTGCCAGATCTTTAATTTCATAGCCATGTTCCTCAGACGCCAGATCCACTTTACCGATTGCGAACGAAGCTGTCCGGCTGCCGCCCATCAGCAGTCCGTCATCTCTTGCGGTAATAACTGCATATGGCCCGCGCACGCCGTTTTCTGCCGATACATTTATATTATTAAAATACTGTACTTCAAAGTCCTTGCCATTTTCCAGTGTTGCAATCGTATGATCCGGTTTCTCGTACGTAACCGTCACTTCCGGCTCCAGTGGGCTTCCGGTATAAATCTGCTCCGGAATCTTCGCAATTTTCAAATCTACACTGTTGATGTCGTACTTAATAGAGAATGTTTCTTTCTTGGTATCCGTCTTGCCAGAGAAGAAATCGCCTGTTCCGGTAAGTGTAACCGTCGGCGCCGCTGTTCCTGCCGACTTTAAGGAAGCATTTGTTCCATTCGTAATTGATATCGTGTAATCCCTGTCTTTTTGAAGTGTATAACCATGACAGGTTACCTGCATATTCTGAATGTCTTCTGCCGTATATTCCCTTCCGAGATAGACCTGATCCGGTATCACCACCTCTGCCTCGGAAATATTACCTTTAATCTTAAATGTGTGTACATAGGTTCCCGTCCAGAATCTTTCTGCCCTGCCTTGAATGCTTATTGTCGCAAGACCAACATTCTTATTATTTGAGTAAGTAACCGTATAACAGCTCGAATCAATCGTCTGACCCTTACTGTCTCTTACTACAATTGACGGAAATGTCTGACCCATCTGACCAATGGTATCAACATATTCTACCTCATCATCCACTCCTAAAATCGAAACTTCATTCGCTTTATTATCCATATTACCGCAATAATAATATGTCACTGTCTTAGAAGCAGTAAAATTACCGGATAAATTTGCTGCATTTGCCTCTATTTCAAGCTGTGTCTCACCAATTGTATAATCCTTTCTCGTTGGATTAATGGTGTAATCATAGCCCATCTGAAGCGTATAGTAGCTTCCCTGCGCATACTGATAACGCACCGTAAAGTCCGGAATCTTAGAAGCTGTCAAAACGTCGCTATATACATAGGTCTGCCCTTCCAGACTTACAATCGTTTCACTGATGTCGCGTGGCTTAATGGTAAATTTATTCTTTTCTTTTAATGTTGCAGTGAGCAGCACGCCCGTATAATTTCCCTGTCCCGAAATCTTAACATACGTCTCTCCCGCATTTGTCAGGTCTTTGTCCTGTGCAGCGAACTGATAATTTGCATCTGTATAATATTCTAATACAATATCCTTCTCCGGAACCAGCGCCATACTGTTGTCGCCATAAGTAACCGTCACGCTCGGCAGCTGCTTCCGGCTGGTATAGGTCGCTTCCCCAACCTTCACATCCAGAAGCGGCAAATTATTCAAATCACTTTTTTGAATTGTGAATGAAACCGTCTTATTTCCGCCATAATTTCCCTTTCCAGCCAGAATAATCCGCGCCGTCCCTGCACTTGTATTATCTATATATTCAACAACTCGGTAATCATTCTCTGTCAGAGTATATCTTCCGGTAGCAAAATTCGGATCGACCAAAGTAATACCGTCCCCGCTTCCGCTTGCAATCACCGGCTCTACTGCGCTTCCCGTGTAAGCGTAAGTACCCGTTACGCTTCCCTCTAGTGTAGCAATGCTTCTTGGCGTAATCACACAGCTTCCGTCGAACGATCCATAATAACCGTTCTTTCCTTCAATTCCAATATAAATGGTTCCGGCATTTGTAAACTCACTACTCGCATCGGTAATCGGCCTGGTATGCGCCCGATCTGCATAATATTTAATATCATACCTTGTGCGGTCAAGCTCCTCTCCGTTGGCACGATACACTTTCAGCGCAGTGTTAATCGTGCTATACTTCGAAGCTCCGTCATATGTCAGATTCCCCGGCACATCAATGGAAGACACCAACGTAGAAATATCATTTCCGATATAGAACTGGGTCACAAGGTATGAATTAGAGTCATAATTACCCTTTCCTTGAATTCGGACATATACCCTTCCCGAAGTTCCATTCGGCACTGATGTCGTACAATCCTCATTCAAAAACAAGCCGACCAATGTATAATCCTTATCCTTCACCAGCATTGTGCTTCCGTCCATTACGGTAACCTCTGGCGTCACTTGCGTCTCACTATAATCCCGGTTTGCTGCTGTAAATGAACCCTCAGGTAATGACGTAAGCGGTTTCGGACTCACTTTAAATTTCTGGCTCCAATCTCCGTCCTCATTTGCAAATGCGCCCTTTCCTTTCACTACAACGTAGCATTCTCCCGCATCTGTCCGTCCGGTAATCTCATTTGCCGGTATAAAATTACTGCTGTTGTAATAATGAACCTCATATTCCTTCCCTTCCGTCAACCGGCGGTCTTCTGACATTACTGTAACCGTCGGCTTCTGAGGGCTTCCATTATATACAAAGTTTATAACGCCGCTTGCATCCGCTGCCGGCGTGGTTGTAATAGAACACTCATTTATTTTCTTTCCCCGGATTATAAAAGTTCCCGTTCCCTGTCCGGTATAATTCCTTTTCAGTGTAACAGTAATGTTAGCAGTCCCAACAGCCGTATTGTTTGAACAGGTGAAGTCATAATCCTCCGGATCTACGGTTATAACCGAACCATTTGCTGTTATTTTCACCTCAATGTCATCCTTTGACGGAATAACCGCACCGCCTATATAGATTTGCGGCTGTACAACAATACTATTTACCGTTGCGCTAATTGCCCTTATATTATATACCAAAATTTTGGAGGAACCTTCGTAAGCGCTCCCTTCCTTTCCGGTCACTTTAATATAGTAGGTGCCCGCATTCACACAATCTTTTGCGGTCAAAGGCTCTGTAGTACAACCTTCATCCCCATAAACCTCAACATCAAAATCAGTTCCCTTCACCAAAGCAGATTCGCCGTTAATTACTGTAACATCCGTCATAGCTGAATAATGAGATTTTCCGTCATAGGGGCGCGTAATTGAACCGATATAGTCAATACCCAGAATCTTATACTTCAGTTTGTCAAGATTTGCTCCGACAATCCGAAAAGACAAGGGGGCATCTTCCGTTCCCAAGGTACCCAGACAATTTTTACTGCCATCTCCTTCTATTCTAATGTAATACAGCCCCATTGCTGTCGGTTCGGCTATCTTATCGCTGTTTTGGTATAAAGGTCCGCCTTCTGTTGCCGGTGCATTATAATATGTGACCGTATACATGGACGGATTGATTGTCTGTCCCCTGCCGTCCTTCACTGTTAAAGACGGCACATTTTTTGCTGCGGTATATTCCAGTTCCGTCTCATATGTACAGTCCGAAACTCTATATGCAATCTGGTACGTAGCCGATTTTGTTCCTGTCAGGTTATTGATACCCACTAATTGAATTGTAGCAGGACCAGGATCCGTTCCGCTCAGCTTTTGAATGGTATAATTCGAAGCCGGCACTAAATTTGTTCCAAAATAAACCTTCACATGATCTGCCATCAATATCTCAGACCCTGTATAGTCATAAACCGGCGGATTCTGATCAAACTCCACAGTCGCATCCGCTATGTTTGCCCGCTCAATTGTAAAATTTTTGGTAATCTGCCCTTTGTACAGACCGGTTCCCGTCAGAGCCAATGTTGCTTCCCCTGCATTGACATTGTTCGCCCATTGAGCATCGGCTGTTACATTGTCACTGGTAAATCTCGTATTTGTCAGCTTGACCTTATCCGTCGGTCTCTGCTCCGCTCCGTTATAAACAACTCCCGAAATATCATCTACTGTGACATCATTCATGTTATAGTAAATCCTGTAACGAACCGTAGCCGGACTTACATCTGGCGCATAGGCATAATTCCCTGTCAAATTGACTGTATAACGAGGCGCCACCTGACTGTTTGTATCTGTACATGCATTCGTATCATTTATAGAGGTAATCGTATAATCCGCACTCCCCAGCGTCACGGTCTGACCGTTCGAGAGCATTCCCGTCACTCCGGTAATCACCGGTCTGACGCTGGAACCAGTGTAATAGCAATACGGTATATTGCTTGCCCCTTCTGTATCTTGGCAGGTGGTTGCAACAAAATTAATCTGCATCGGATTAATTTTGAATTCTTTATCCTCTTCCCACCCGTTTCCAGTTATTTTAATAACTGCCGTTCCGGCATTTATATTTCCCAAATAATTCACCAAATAGTTGCCGTTCTGCGACAGTTCTACACCATCCTGCCCCACAACAACATAGGGTTGTTTTGCTGTACCATCGTACGTATATGTTGACTCTGGATCCACCACCGTACTGCGGGTACTGTCCGTGTACAACGTAATCTTCACATTGTCCGGCGCCGCCGCCCTCGCCGGCATCGCCGGTATCATCCCTGTCACCAAGCAGATTGTCAACAGTAATCCAAGTATTCTTTTTCCAACATCCTTGTTTCTTTGCATACTAATCATCTCCTATACCCGAATTCTATCCAAAATGTTTCTTATATCTGTCAGATAAAGCAGACAGTATTGTCTGCTTCGTTATAGATATAATTATATGGCATTTCCCCGGTCTACGCAACCGGTTTTCGGCAAAAAAGCTTATGATATGCCGCTTCTATATCATAATATCGTCAAATTGCCGGAATTTCTTTAGGATTTTGGAGCACTTTTTTTATTTTTCTCGCCTCTCAGCTTTAATCATTTGTTGTTTTAAGATGATGCTCTCTTCCCCCAGTGCGAACAATCTATCTATCAATCTCATTCGGAAGCGCATACTGCCTTGTCCGGATTCCCTGCACTCTTCCGCTGCCAATTCTCCGCAAATACCCATGACTGTCACTGCTTCCGCGCACGCCGCAAGAACCTCCCTGTCCACACCTGACGGCAAGGCATTTTTACTTCTTTGTTCCATTATATCGTTCACAGCCGCAAGATATGCACCAAGAAGCGCAGATGACATACAGCCGCTCCCGGTTATTTTTGTCATCCAAACATCTCCGTTGTCAACGAGATACGTTGTTTTCCCGTCCGTTATAACATCCCGCTCTCCTGATGCGATTACAATGCTTCCCGTCCTTTCTGCCAGTTCCTTTGCCGCCAAAGCCGCTAAATGCTTCGGACAATTCCCGCCGTCCACGCCCGTAACGGTATTTTTATTTTCCGCCAGCGCCAGAATTTCAGATGCATTTCCTCTGATGCACGCTGCTTGCCCCACCTGCAATAAATGCCGGAAAAAATCCCGGCGGAATCCGCTGCCTCCTGCCCCGACCGGATCGATAACAACCGGATGAGCGTACCGATTGCTTACTACGACCGCCTTTTCCATTGCCTCATAGCTTTCGGTCGCTCCCAGATTACAGACCAGCGCATCACATCCGGCAGTCACTTCCTCCACTTCTGCCGGATGATGCGCCATCGTCGGGGAAGCCCCCGCCGCCAAAAGAAGATTTGCACAGTCATTTACCGTTACCACATTTGTGATACAATGTATCAGCGGTCTTTTCCGCCGCACCTCTTTTAGATAACACTTCATGTCAAACCCTCTCCGTCCTGTGTCCCCCGCCGCTTTCCAGCAAGCGGTCTATCACGCCTGACTTCTTCAAAGCCGTAACAAGTATAATTGCTATGATTGTTCCGCCGCAAGTGCTGACAAGAAACGGTACTACAAATGCAAATACCGCAACCTCGCTTCCAAGAATATATGCCGCCACCGGAAATGCCAGAAGTCCGCCTATAATGCTTGTCCCAAACACTTCCCCCACATAAGCAAACGGCAGCGCTTTGAAATATTTGTAAAGCAGTCCTGCCAGCAATGCGCCGCACATGCTCCCCGGAAACGCCAGAAGCGTGCCCAGTCCCAAAAGATTTCGAATCAGGCTGGATGCAAAGGCTGCAAAGACCGCATAACCCGGTCCCAAAAATACCGCTCCCATAATGTTCATCAAGTGCTGCACGGGCGCACATTTTGAACCCAATACCGGAATCTGGAACATGGAACCTGCGACGGAAAGCGCCACAAAAATACCTGCAAGTGTCAATTTTCTGATGTTTGTTGTTTTCATTTTATCCTCCATTTCATGTCAATCTTTTTCTGCTTCAGGCTGTACCGTTGCAAAGAAAGGGCACAAAAAGAAGCGGCGCCCGCGGTGGTGCCCCCCTTTTTATGCCCTTTCTTTCCTGCATAAAAGTTACGTTTTACATATTTAAGCGAAGCAAAAACAGCTTCACGCAAGCTAATTTAAGTCTATTTACAATTAACGCCGGATGCCCCTTTTCTATTTGCCAGCATCCCATGGCATCTCAAGCCACCAGCCATGTTCAAGAGGACCGTTTCCTTTCCCCAGATCAAGCCCGGCCCGAATAGCTCCGGTAAGATATTCTTTCGCAAGATGCACACTCTTTGCCATGGAATACCCTTCTGCCAATCGGCAGGCAATCGCCGAAGACAACGTACAGCCAGTTCCATGCGTATTCGGATTCTCTAACCGATTTCCCCGAAACCAAACGGCATCTTCCGTCCCGCAGAGCAAATCATCGGCTCCATACTCCCTGTGCCCGCCCTTTATCAGCACAGCCGCCCGGTAAGCTTCACTTAGTTCTTTTGCCGCCGCTTCCATCTCCTGATCTGTCACTAATTTTCTCCCGCAAAGGGTTTCTGCTTCCGGCAGATTCGGAGTAATTAAATCCGCAAGCGGCAAAATCTTTTCTTTCAGCGCTTCCCTTGCCGGCATTTCCAGCAAATCATTTCCGCTGGTCGCTATCATCACAGGATCTACGACTATGTTATGCGGACGATACTGCATTAACGCATCTGCCACGACTTCTATCAACGCCGAGGACGCAAGCATTCCTATCTTGACCGCATCCGGAAAAATGTCCGAAAACACGCTATGCAGTTGACTTCGCAATAACTCCGGCGTACACTCCGATATCCCAAATACACCGGTTGTATTCTGTGCCGTCAATGCCGTTACCGCACTTGCGGCATAAAGCTTGTGCGCCGTTATCGTCTTGATATCCGCCTGAATCCCGGCACCGCCGCTGCAATCACTTCCCGCAATTGTCAATACCGTTTTCATACCGCCTCTCTCCCAAGAAATATCTGCTTTAACTCCGCTGCCGCCGCTTCTATATCCGGCTGCGCAATCACCGAGGAAACTACCGCAATTCCGTTTATCCCCAGCTTTCGGAAATTCATTGCATTGTCCTTTCCAATCCCTCCGATTACCACAATCGGAATCTCTGCTTCCTGCCGGATCTGTGCAAGAGTTTCTATCGACACCGATCTGGTATCTGTCTTGGTGGAAGTTCCATACATAGCCCCCACACCGAGATAATCTGCGCCTTCTTCCAATGCCAGCTTTACCTCTTCTACTTTCGCCGCCGATACCCCTATGATCTTATCTTCGCCAAGAAGCTTCCTTGCTGCAGAGGCAGGCATATCTTTCTGCCCTAGATGCACGCCTTCCGCATCGACTGCCATTGCAATGTCTACCCGGTCATTGATAATCAACGGGATATGATATCGGGCCGTGACCTGCTTCAACCGCACTGCGGTCTCATAGAATTCTCTTCCTGTCACGTCCTTATCCCGAAGCTGTATCATGGTTGCTCCGCCCCTGATTGCCGCCTCGACAGATTCTTCCACCGAAGCGCTGCTCATCAGCTTCCTATCAGTACAGACATATAATGTGCAATCAAATTCCGGTCTCATGGCTTCCTCCAGTTCTTTCTGAATATACTAGACTGTAGCACATCTTTTTTTCTTTTGCAAGCACAATTTTTTCTTGACTTTTCTCTCTCCACACATTATAATTAGGCACTGTAAAATCAATATGATTCTTGCTAGGGGTGCCTTTGGCTGAGAGATATTTTTATCGACCCTCATTACTTGATCCGGTTAATACCGGCGGAAGGAAGCATTTGTACGACCTCCTGGCAGAATAAATACGTTAGGAGGATTTTTTTATGAATAACTTTTTTGCCGCCCCAACAGACGAGTGGGGAGATCACGCTGTCAGACTAACCGACACCGGTATCATTACGGTTGCCGTTGTAATTCTTGCGCTGATTGTGATTGCCCTGATTGTTCGCCGTATACAATCTAAAGAGAAATCTGTCAAGCTCACGACCAAACAGCTCGTTTTTTCTGCCGCCGCAGTAGCTCTCGCTATGGTCACTTCTATGATCAAGTTATTCGATATGCCTCTGGGCGGTTCCATTACTCTTTTAAGCATGTTGTTTATCGTTCTAATTGGTTACTGGTACGGACCCTATGCGGGCATTATGACCGGTATGGCGTACGGTTTGCTGCAGTTCATTTTAGAGCCTATTTTTTATACCGTTCCTCAAATGCTGGTTGATTATCCTCTTGCTTTCGGCGCCCTGGGGCTTGCCGGCTTTTTCTACCAGAAAAAACATGGGTTAATCATCGGCTATATCGCGGGCGTCCTTGGAAGATATTTCTTCGCCTTCCTTTCCGGCGTTATCTTCTTTGCCGCCTATGCCCCCGCCGAAATGGGCGCCGTTGTCTATTCTCTGGCATACAACGGCTCCTACCTTGCCACAGAAGCCGTAATCACGCTGATTATCATTGCGATTCCTCCGGTTTCCAAGGCCTTGAAACACGTAAAACAAATGGCTTCTGAGGCATAATTATTAAAATGCAGATGAAAACCTTCTTATTATAATGTAGATTGTAAGCATAAACGCCAAAACTGCCGGAGCTCTCCAGCTCCGGCAGTTTTGTCTATTTTATCCCTTTACATCATATGTTTCACTACATCTGTTTATTGTCTATACCTTTTAACTTTCAATAACTTATTCCCACGGACCCCACTGGCTTCCTGGTGCTACGCCCTGCGTCCACCATTTGCATACATAGGTCTCGCCATTATAAACAACCGTGTCACCTTTTACGTAAATTGCTGCGCTGTCATATGTATCCTGCGGAACTTCTGGTTCCACTGGCACTTCTGGATCTACCGGTTTTTCTGGATCTACTGGAACTTCTGGGTCTACCGGCTTTTCTGGATCTACCGGAACTTCCGGGTCTACCGGCTTTTCCGGTTCTACGATATCCGGCACATTTACGCCGAGCCTCTGTAACCTTGCACGCTCAGCCTCCACTTCGGATCTCATTGCCTTTCCGTTTAACTTGAAGTTCTTCACTCCAGCAAAGTTCAGCTTAATCGATCCTTCCAGCTTCATCGTCTCTCCGTCTTCCAATGCCTGCCAAGCAGGAGCCGTCAAGGTTACCGTATTAAACGCCGGATCTTTGGACGGTGTGATTACCGGAGCGCCTCCTCCGTATGTACCCTGGAAGATTGCCGACTTCGGAAGATCAAAGGATAGTGTATATCCCTTTAAACTTTCTCCCGTATGATTGGTAACAAAAACGGAATAGTAATAATTCGGATGGTCATATTTTCCTGTAAAGTCCACATCAAAATCAGCCACCTCTACATCAAGATCTACATCTGATGTGATGCTTGCAGGCTCTGCCTTCGTTAACTGCTCATAAAGCATAGTTGTCAGCGTGTCGCCTACCGTATATTCCCGTCTCTCTTCATCATAGTCGTAATCGCCATGCATAACCCAGATCAGAACGCCGCCCAGATTTTTCTCTTTTACTACGTTGATTCTCTCCTGAATGGACTGCTCATCCTCAAATGTCAAAAAGGTCTTATTTACGTCATTCCAGATATGAGGTACGCATCCAACCGGATCCCAGTATTTCTTATAATTGGAATCTTTCTGCATCAGGTTTAACACATGCCAGAGCGGGTTCGCGCCTGCAGCCATTTCGTTTCCATTTGCATCCAAATCATGCCAGATATTTTCCTCGCCCGTTGCAGGAGTCTTGGATCTGCCGTGAAGACCGTTCTCACCGCCCTGTACGTTGGTCCATCCTCTTGTGTAATACGGCACGCCCATCAAAATTTTCTCGGACTGTACCGCACCGCGATAATAGTTCATCGACCAGTCAAATCCAAGCGTCGGCTGCGCCATTGAAGCTGTCTCTGTGTCCGCAGGATCTGCATAGATATTTGCCTGGTTCTCTACGAACTCGTTCCAGCCGCCATGATAATCATAAGACATAACGGAAACAAAATCCAGATAATCTAAAAACTCGCTGTTATTCTGGCCTCCCAGAACCCAGGAAGAAGCAGTTACCGCTGATGTAAGCCAGTAGTATGTTCCATCCTCTTTGGAAGCCTCCGCAAGCTTCTCGCCCATAATCTTAATAAACTTGGAATAACGGTCGCCGATTCCTGCTCTTCTTGGCTCAGAAATGCCAAAGTCGTCAGGATTACCGGACTGACTTGTCTCAGACGGATATTCAAAATCAATGTCGATTCCGTCAAAACCGTACTTACGGATAAACTCTACTGCAGAATCCGCAAATTTCACCATGTTCTCCTCGTTATCCGTAACAAGCCACAGAGACTGGGATGCCGCCCATCCTCCGGTGGAAACCAGCACAGTAACGTCAGGATACATCTTTTTCAGCGTGTGCATCAGATTGAACTGACCATAATAGCCAAGTGTTTCATCCATTTCAATCTTCTGCCCTTTATGGTAAAAATCTCTTCCCTCAAACTTGCTCTCCACATCATTCTCCGGGTCGCTTGGAACCAGCTCGAACGTTGTCGGATCAGCAACAGCAAAAGCATACTGTATATGCGTCAGTTTGTCCCACTGCAGCTGCGTAATATCAAAATATTTGTGGGCCTCCAGATTAATTGCATAATTCGGGAAATATCCCACTACTTTTCGATTGTAATAATCCTCAGGAAGTGTCACCCCAAACACATTCTCTCCTGCAGTTTCAACCGTCTGCGTTTCAGCTTCTTCTGCCCGAACGGCTTTTCCCATGCCGGCGAAGCAGGAAACTGTCAATGCCGCAGTCAACAATACAGCAAATGCCCTACTACTCTTTCTTTTCATTTTTTCCTCCTTATATATGTTAGACAAAAAACAGTTGCAACTACATAATATTAGAAATTTGCGCCAGTGTACATGCAAATTTTTGATATTTTTTGACTTATTTTGTGCACCGTTAGTCGAACTGCTGTATTTCTGCTTTGTTTTCCCCAAAATCTTCGGTTGTTTGACATATCTTTCGTGTTTTTTTCTTTTGCGCTTATACATTTTGCACATCAAATGAACAATTTTTTGTCCGCCGCAATATGCGATATTTCACCTCAAATCTCCATAACTCAAAAATTCGGGCATAAAAAGAACACATGCTTCAGACAAACTCATCCGAAAATCATGTGTTCTATTCGAGGCGTTTCCACCGTCCTACTAACGCCGGTCCTCTCTCCTATTCATTTGCAAACATAACATCCGTTCAGTCTTCCGCCGCACTGCCGCCTAGAATGTTCTTCCCCTTTTCAGACACCATACTTACTTTACCGATGTGTCCAATCAGTTCTTTTGTTACCTCTGTAATCTGGTCAGTACTTGCCTTACAATTATCTACCAACTGCTCAAACTCGTTCATTGCACTCAACGTCTCTTCCGCACTCGCTGTATTCTGCTCCGCAGCACTCGACAATATCACAATTCCCTCGCCGATTATTTCTTTGTGACGGTTCAAGCTATCAACTTCCTTGCCTATTCCTAAAATAGATCCGCCTACAATGACAATCTCTTTATTCAACTGAGAGAAAATCTCCTCCGTCTCATGAATCTTTTCGTTCTGCTGTGCAAATGCCTCCGATACCTTCTTCGTAATCTCCACGCTGTCATTGGAATTTTCAATCAGATTGTTGACAATCGCAGTTATGTGCTCGGAGGACTCTCTGGACTGGTCTGCCAAAGTCCGAATCTCTTCCGCAACAACGGCAAAGCCTTTTCCCATCTCGCCTGCTCTTGCTGCTTCGATGCTTGCATTCAATGCAAGCAGATTCGTCTGGCTTGCAATTCCTGCAATAATCTCTGTTGCCTGACGAATCTCTAATGCCGACTGGTTCGTCAAATCAGTCTGGCTTCGGACATTCTCAATCGCAGTGCCATTATCGCTGCTGATCTGAACCAGATCCCGCATAATCTTCTCTGAAGATGTATTGCACTCTTTCATCTTGTCCGCACTTATATTCAATGCCTCCACATTTTCTGCAATGACTTCAATCGCTTGACTAATCTGGTTAATCTTGTTCTCGATGTCCATTGTCTTATCCGCCTGAGAAACGGTATTGTCAGTAATCGTTCCGATGGCGCCGCCGACCTGCTCCATCGCAGCCGTCATATTATCAAAGGATTCCTTAAAATCATCAGACAGCACATCCAACGCATCTGTTGCCTTCCGAATTCCTGTTACCACTTTCGCAAATGACTTCACCATCTCATTTACAGAACGCATGATACGACCGATCCCATCGTTTCTCTCTGCCAATTTATTTTCCTGTAAATCAAGCGTACCATCAGCAATTGCTCCAATGCTCCCCGCCACCTTACCAAGGCGTCCCACAATTACCTTCACACTGACAAATACACATATTACAATAGCTGCCATCAATACGATTAATATAATCGTAGCGGTTCCAGACCCCATGTTTCCGCCTGCAACTACTCCCATGAGGATGATCGCTGCAACTCCCATAATCACTACCGGTATTGCAAACACCAGAAGCATGGCGATAAGCGCCTTAATTCCCTTTTCTTTCGTCTCCATTGCCCCATTTCCTTTCTTTAATTATTTTTCCGTTAAGACGATTATATCATAAGAAAGATTTTCTGTCTCTTTTTTCTTTTATTTTGGGAAAGCTTTCGTAACAGCAAGGCCAAAGACCGAACTGTTACAAGATTTCTGTTAAATCTATACCAAACTATTCTTAGCGATTTCTTAACAATTTTTATAGATTCTTTCGAATCTAATCAAACTATAGACACATTTTTCCAGTATGATAAATATATCAATTCAAAAGGAGCTGTTGAGTCGCAGGAATCTCCGCTATTCTGTCAGTTCCGGCAAAAAATTCTCCTGATTTTATCAGGTTTACATATCAAGAGCTGACGTTCACGATACCTCCCGCGAATGGCAGTTCTTTCTTTTTCTCAATACCCCTTGACAAATCCATACCCATTTGATAATGTAGTTTTAAATACTACTTATCAAGTTTTCAAACACCAATATATTTAGTTTGAATAATATTATTTAAAATGGAGGACCTTATGAAACACATCATTGTATCCGATTCCAGCTGCAATATCCATACTCTTACAAATACTGCAGATGATTCTGCTTTTGCCTGTGTCCCTCTCAAAATCCGTATCGGTGAGAAAGAATTTACTGACAACGAATTATTAAATACTTCGGAAATGCTTTGGGAAATGTATGCATATAAGGGAAAGTCCTCTTCATCCTGTCCTTCTCCAGAAGAATGGGCAGAACAATTCAGGCGGGCAGATGAGGTATTTGCCTTAACTATTACCAGCAGTCTCTCCGGCAGCTATAACAGTGCGATGACTGCACGCACGATGGTGCTGGAGGAACAACCCGACAAGAAAATCTGTATCATTGATACATTGTCCACCGGCCCAGAAATGATGTTATTGATCGAAAAGCTGAATGAATATTTCAAAAAAGGGTTGGATTTCGATACAATCTGTGACAAAATCCGCATTTACCAACAACATACACATTTGATTTTCCACCTTGAAAGCCTTGATAACCTTGTAAAAAACGGCAGAACCAGCAAACTGATCGCTAAAATGGCTGATGTACTAAATATACATATTGTAGGCTGCGCCAGCCGGGAGGGCACATTGGAGGTCTTGCACAAATGCAGAGGCGCCAACCGTTCCTATTCTTCTATGCTGAAAGAGATGATTCAAAATGGATACTCCAACGGAAAGGTGATTATCAGCCACTGCGAAAATGAAGCAGGCGCCAAGCTGCTAAAGTCTAAAATTGAAGCTGCCTACGAGACGCCTGATATCCGAATCCTTCCTACCGGCGGTCTGTGCAGCTTCTACGCAGAGCGGAAGGGTATCCTTCTCGGATATGAATCCGTTTAGGGAAACGTTGATTTCATCTGCGTTTCCTTAGAATCTTACCTGAACCTCACGCCGCCGCTTCTACGGGTTCATAAAAAACTGTTGCAGTTCAGTCTCCGGCTTCACAATAACAAATTAATTGTAACAGTTCCGCCTTTGGCTTCGATGTTATAATTATTTCAAATTTTTCAAAAAATCACTGGACAATCTTTTATCTTTGTGGTAATATAATCAAGCACGATTTAATTGTTGCAGAAACGATGCGTGGCTCAGCTTGGTAGAGCGCTGCGTTCGGGACGCAGAGGTCGCAGGTTCAAATCCTGTCGCATCGATTCCTTGGCAGGGGCAGCAGACGCCTGACAGGTGTCTGTTCAGCACATTTCATAATGAAGTGCAGATTCCGGAATCCTTACAGATTAAGGGTTCCGGCTTTTTTATATTTTTGTATCATATCATTGATAAGTCTAAAGTTTAAGCGGAAATGTTCAATGTTGTCCGAGATAATGCAGTTCGAATTGTTTTTGATTACACTTCTTAAATTCATTTCTATTGCTTTAAGCGCTCATAAATACAGGAATTACAGAGATTTTAAGTAATATTAGGCCCCTATTCAAAATACCCCGTCAGTTCCTCCGCACGCCTCTCCCACGTATGCTCTTCCTTCGCCTTTTGGCGTCCCATATCCGCCATCTCCTGAAGCTCCGCTGTGAAGCTCAACATCCTTTCCACCAGTGCCGGCAGACCGGACAGCTCTTCCAGCCGAAAAATTGCAGCTTCTCTCTTATCCACAAAACACTCTTCCACATAAGACGAGGTATCCGTCACTACTCCCGCACCTGCCAGCATTCCGTTGAAGATACGGTCATGTGCCCCCGCCTTAAACCAAGTCATCGTATTTAAAACAATCTTACTTTCCTCCATTTTGTGTAAAACTTCTGCCGCAGGTATCATCCCGCCGCAAGTCAAATTCTTATTATCCGCCCACTCGCACTCTGACCATCCCTGCCCGTAAACGGTCACCGGAATACCATGTTCCACCAGATACCGCACCGACTGCTCCCGGAAAAACGAAGTCGCATAGACATCCAGAAAACGCAGTCTGGAAATCTCCTCCCGAAGACGCTCGTCGGGCATATATAGTCCCTGTTCCAGAAAATAATTTTCTATCACCGCCTCCGTCGTCCGGCTCGGAGAGCTTATCAGCTCGGAAAGAACCTTCCGGCTCAAATCAAAGCCGTCATATTCGGTAATATTGCCCAAGTCCGGTATCAGCCCCTCCGCTGCATGCCGTGAGAGACTTCCGGCATAGAGCACATCAATGCTTCTCTCCGCAATCGGTCTGCAGCGTTCTATCCGCCCAATCCCTCCATGCGGAAGAAATCCCGTCTTTTTGACGGCAGGATAAAATCTTCTAATGTATTCTACATGATTTCTGTCCGTACACAACACGACGCCATTCGCAGGCGCCTTCAACAGAAAACGATGATACCGGAACGGATGATCCATAAGGATATTGATGCAGCAAATCCCAAGCTCATCCCAGAGATTCTTCCCTTCTCCCAATTCCAAGTAAAAACCCAGATTGTTAAATGTAAGAACGGCGTTCACCTTTGTAGAAGCAAACTGCATAAGCCTTCCAATTGACTCCTCAAGGCTTTCCATTTGCAGGACAAGCGTTTCATATCCCTGCTTTTCATATATATGACGTAATTCCTCGGCAAATAAGTCCAGAGTATCATACGCCCCTTCCAAAAAAATCAACTTCCTACTCATCTGCTATCAACTCCATCATCTGTTCGATTCTATTCCGGTAGTTATGGAGGTTCTTGACTTTCTCATATCCATTTTTTGCAATCATCTTCCTCTCCTCCTCATGCGCCAGATAATAGCCGCATTTTTCCACCAGTTCCTGCTCTGACTCAAAGCAGACATAGTCCTTTCCTCCTTCGAAATAATACGGCAGTTCCGCCTGATAGTTCGTCATTAGAAAGCCGCCCGCCCCCAACACGTCCCAAATCCGAAGCGGCAGACCGCTCTTAATGTTGGGTATGGTAAAATTCAGATTTATCTTCGAGGCACGGAAAACCTTTGGCATTTCACTCCAATAATCTACTCCCCCCCTTGCATTTACCCTGGGCAGTCCGCTTGTCTCGCTGTTCGAATAAACGGACACCGGATATTTTGCAGATAATGCCGCAAGCGCACGCCTTCTCTGGATTGCAGCTATTTTAAAACCAAGGACCGTGGTGGAAAAAATCAATCCGATGTCCGAAAAGGAATCCTTAGATTTCTCCAACCGGAAATATTGCTGCAGCTGCTCTAAAATATCGGCTGTCAGCATATCTTCTATAATATTGCCGCCGCTGATATTCAACTGCGCCTGCATGACCGCATCAAAATATCCCCTCAGATAATCCGACAGCTTATCGGAAAGATTGTCATAAAAATTTTTTTCATAGAGACTTCCCACAAAAGCAATCTCATTTTGAAATCGGAGAATATCATTTTCTTTTCCGGCTTCTGTGGATTTTGATTCCCCCGTTTCCGTCATATCACTAAGAATATAATCCAGCCTTGCCGTATCTGCTGCAAGCGGCAGATACCAGATATGCTTCACCCCCATCGACTGGAATTCCAAAAAATTTGTCTTGTCAAAGGTAAATATATAATTGCAGGAATTGAATACCGATTGGTGATACATGCTGATGAGCGGACTGTCACAGGTCCAGCAGACATATTTCACATGACAACGTTCACAGACATTAGAAATACAGCCAAAATAATTGACGGAAAAGACCATATCATAGCTACACTTTTCCAAAACAGACTCTAAACGTTCCTCAAAGTTCCTGTCCTCATCATAGCTCGCCAGCATCTGTTCAATGGAATCCACCGTATGCCCCATATATAAAAAAGTTTTCTCGATATCCAGATAGTTATATGCTTTCCATTTATAAATTAAGATGTTCATCTCATTCTCCTTATTTACTGTCTTTTAAAAGTATAGCATAGCGATAAGAAGAAATCTAGTTCTGGCGTCATGGTGCAATTTATTGTATAATTAACCTATATAAGCATCCGCTGCTATGCCGTATGCGACACAGAGGACTATTTTTTACAGAGGGCACATTTACTATGAATATTTTATTTTACCGTTATAACAGCATTTATGAATCCGCAGTTATCTCCGCCATGAAGAATCTCGGACACAAAGTCGCCGAGATTACCGAGGAAATGGAGAACAAGGAACTGACTCCCAAGGAACAGTTACTGCTTGTCAGCGAACCGCTCAAAACGGCTCGCTATGATTTTGTGTTCAGCATTAACTATTTTCCGGTTCTTTCCGAAGTATGCAATATTTTTAAAATCCCCTATGCCTGCTGGCTGGTAGACAGCCCGGTTCTTGAACTGTACTCGGACTCCATCTACCGCCCTTGGAACCGTATCTTTCTATTTGATTACGCACAATATCAAGAATTTGCGCCGAAAAATCCGGACTGCATTTTTTACCTGCCCCTAACCTCAGACATTTCCGCTATGGAATCCGTCTGCGGCAGTATTACGTCTGAGGATATCGAAAAATATAGCTGCGATATCTCCTTTGTAGGCTCCTTATATTCCGAAAAATGTCCATATAACAAGCTTACTAACCCGCCGGACTTCCTGCGCGGCTATTTGGAGGGAATCATTGAATCCCAGCTTAAAATATATGGATATAATTTTATTCGCGAGCTTATGACGGACGATCTGGTTGCAGAATTCCAAAAGTATCTTCCGGGTTTTTACCAGTTCCCTGAGAAATATGAAAGAAACGAGAAGGCTCTCGTTGCAGATTTATATCTTAGCACCAAGGTAACAGAGCAAGAACGGCTGCGCCTGCTTGCCGTCCTGTCGGAACATTTCTCCGTGGATCTTTATACCGGCAGCGATACATCCGGGCTTCCTAAGATTCATAACAAGGGGCTTGCCCGTACCTATCATGATATGCCAAAGATTTTTAGGCTCAGTAAAATCAATCTGAATATGACCGCTAAATCCATTAAGACCGCCTTGCCGCTGCGTATCTGGGACATCCTTGCCTGCGGCGGTTTCCTATTGACCAATTTCCAAAGTGAAATTCCGGACTATTTTGAGATTGGGACTGATTTAGAGACTTATTCCAGCGAAGCGGAATTATTAGAAAAGTGCGAGTATTACCTGAACCATGAGGAAGAGCGGAAACAGATTGCCCAAAACGGGCATAATAAGATGATGCAGTTTCATCGGCTGGAGATGCGGGTGGAAGAGCTGATTCGGAATATTTAACTCCTGCCGACGAATCAAAAAACGCCCTCTATCAGCCAATGATAAGGGGCGTTTTTCTATGTATGGTACATTGTTTAGCGCAAAACTAATATAAGCAACGCTTCTCCTCAATTACTCAACAGGCTCAACTGCTCCTTTGTAACAATCGGAAAAGAATTCAAGAATATATTCCGGGTGGTAACCCTGCTGTATGTCGGATCCGCCAAAAATATCAAATATGCATCTTCTATCGGTACTTCACAATACCAGAGATAATGCGGCATATCCCGCTCCATCAGTTTCTCTATCTCATCCCCAAAATCTTTCAAATATAACTCTGCACCATTTACCGCTTTCTTTAAGAATTTCTTTACATCCCTGTTATCAGCCAATAAAATCCTTGCCGAATCAAAATTGCAGATTCCCTGATTCCATAATTCCTTATAGACCGCCACTTCATTTACCATGTTTTTTAAAATCTGCTGAAAGCTGTCATATAATATATACACTCTCTCATGTATCGGATATATGATAAAACTTTTTCTTTCTTTTATCACCTTTTTCAATTCATCCCATGTTACCGCAGTCACAAAACCGCCCTCTCCGTCCTGACTTCTTATATAACAGCCGGAATCGTCATAAATGACGTATGTCCGCTCTTTCATATCCCGAACATGCCCAATAACTTGTATTACATGGCGAACCTCTCTATTCTCTTCAGATTCCAATGTAACACCTATAATAACAGGAAGACCCGATTCCAATGTATAGTCCATATATTCTTTAAATTTACAGCCTTCCTTATACACCATATAGCCCACAGAAATATTATAACTATTTAAGATTTCCAGCATCTGCTTTGGTCCTAGTCCCGGTGATGGAAATAACTTCGTTTTCTCAGAGTGAAAGGCTTCATTAATTTCTAATAAGCGAATAGAATTATAGTCATATTTATAATGTAAATATCTAGACATAGAAATTAAACATGCTTGTGCGCATGTAACTGTGATATTATCCTGCACAAAAAGCGGATACGTATAAAAGGCAAACTCATGACCGGATACATGAACTGTTTTCAAATAAGACATGACATTCAGCCTTTTATTATCACAATTGACAATGCTCCAATTCGGATAAATGAACGAAAGCATAAGCCTTACCTCATTAATCATCCGTAAAGTAAAGCAGCCCGCATAACTCTTCTCCGACATCTCTTTCGCCCGGAATACATGCACGCGCATTACTCTCCCCTGCGTTTGATATGAAGTATTGATATAATGGATACTCACCATATCCTTCCACTCCGGCTCCACATATCCTTCCTCTATCACAAAATAGCGTTGTGTCCGCCTATGTATCCCGCTCAAAAAATCCAATCTCGGCAGTATATATTCTTTTAACTCAGCCCGAATTCTCTTTGGCTTAATATCGACATACTTACCTACTGTCTTCGCCAGATTCGTCATATTCAATGTCTGCAATTCCAACTCAACCATCCCCAACTACATCAATGCCCCAAATGTCTCCAATATTTTATAGTCTTCTTCCATTTCTGCTTCCCGAAGCTGCTCATTTCGTTCAATCCCATCGGCTCTAAGAATCGAACCTTCAATGTCATTTTCGTATTTATAAAAATCATCTTGAACTCTTTCAAAAAAATCTTTGCTTAAATATTCACTCATTTTTTTGCCCTCCCCTTCTAAAACTCTCTGTAAGTATCTTCCAGTTCATTCTCTGCCTCTTCCAAATCCTCTGCTATGTTCAACTGCTGCAAAAAATCTAACTCTTTACGGTTCTTTGCGGTTGACTTTTCCTTTTTCTTATCTTTTGAGTCCCCCATAACCCACTCCTATATGTTCAGAATAATCAATGAAAAGAAAATAGCCATTCCTATAATTCCAATAACCAAAAAGAAACAAACCACTCTCATTTATAAATAATCTACTTTTTCTCTAAGTATTTTTTCGCTCTCCTCTTCCTGTCTGTATGCCTCTTCGCTTAACGTCAGGCAACGCTCCAAAATATTCAAATTCCCTATTCCTCCGTATGCATGTCCTTCTCATATTCTAACCCAGACAGCTCCAAAATGCAACACTGACCGAAAACAAATTATCCGCCTATTCCGAATACTCCTCAATCACCTGTTCCTTGTATCCCACATCCGCAATATCATCCGGCCTATCTCCGCCTTCCATTTCGTTATTGTACTTTCCAACAATCATTGTCCGGCGCCCTTCTCCTTTCAAAAACCACTCATATTCTAAATCAATATGACCGATATCTACCGCCTGATAGCCAGCCTGGCACAAATCATAGGCAAGCACTGTTGCAGCCGGTCCCAAAGCCAATAAGAACAGGCTATCCTTCGGCTGTTTCAGACAGCAGTCCAAAATCTGATCATATTTGGAAAATGCATTTTCCGCCGGACCCACAATCCGCTTCACAGATGCCGCATTGTCAAACAGGTCATTTCCAACTCCCAGACCTGTATACCTTCCCTCAACAAAAATGCAATCCCTCTTATCCCAAATCCTCTTTAAATTCTCAAATCTTTTTGCGGGCGCATCCGTTTGATTATCGGCATACATGACATAAGGTCTTGTAACATAAGCATCATAATAAACCTTTTTGGCGTCAAGTATCTGTAAATGCTCCTTACGAACTATCGGATTCATATAGCAGCGTATTTCTCGCCTCGCCTGCTCATTATACTCCTTCAGGCTGCCATAGTTATTCGCAATTCCAATCAGAAGATTCTCATTTTCCGAATGCAGAACTTCGAGCAGGCGCTGCTGCAGCTTTTCATCTATCTGAGTCTGGAACCTATGACGCACCCTTCCCGCAATTGCAGAAAATTCACCGTCTCCAAACCGTGTCAATGACTTTCCTTCATTTACAATTTTTTCAATTACTATTTCCCCGGAACAAATCTGCGGAAAAAAATCTTCCGGCGCATGACTGATTGCATCTCTTAACTCATACTCTGCATTTTCCTGAAAACGTGCGTTATCCTTCTGATTTTGCTCAACCCATTCTATCAGCTGCTTTTGCCCTTGAATCAGCCGAAGATTTTCCTGCTCCAGCCGGATCACTTTCTTCTGTAAATCCTCTACGATTTTCAACAAACATAAAAACTGCTGTTCTAATTCCATTGCGGCGCTCCTCTTTTTGCTATCTGCATTTTAATCGGGCTTCTATTCACTGGGGCGGTCCTGGTCTCCGTCACCTCTATATAAATGCAGTCCCTCCAGCACATTGCTGACAAAATAGATATCTACATTTTTTGCCTCAAAGGGTGTAAAATAATTTGGGATAATATTATCCTCCCCCTGTAATTTCCTAAATCCAGACTGCTCCATAATACTTTCCGGTATCCCATAAGAATAAATATCTATATACTCGTATCCTTTTTCCTCTAATATTCTGTCCCACTCGCCAGCCAATCCTGCCAAGTCCTCATCTTCTCCGATAAAGTCAACAATCTTGGCTGCTTTTGCCTGATTTGCCAGCACTTCCCTCATAACAACAAAAGAACGCCTTTTAGGTTGGACAATAGCATACACATCATATTTGTATACCGGATGTTCAAAATAGCGGTTTCTCAAATAAACCTTATCTTTGTACGGAACTTTTGTTTTCAAATACTCTTCCGAAAGATACCCGTCCATCTCTTCAAAACTACTGACATATTCCAATCTGGCTCCAGCCTTTCCGCTATCCGCCTTCTGAATCGTTTTATCTCCTATAACAGCAATGCGGTACTCCTCTAAATCACGAATCCTGTAATAATGATCCATCTTTTCCACATGCTGTCCATACATACTAAGTACACGTCCTGATGTATTCATATTGATTCCGGGCGAAGATATATAGCGGCACTTTGTAAGCTCCAGCAAAGCTTCCCTAATAGATTTTCCCAACATAAAATAATTACAGGGGATTACTTTCCACAATGCTCCGGAAATATCCGGTGTTTCTTCTCCATTCATTGGAATGAATCCTTCTACTCCGTATATTTTCCCATCTTCCTCTGCAATCACATAAGTAAACCTGCCGTTTCTGTCTGTATGCTGATACTCCATAAACTTTGTATTGTTTGCCAAAATGTGATTTTCGCTCCAGTTTTCTTTGAGAAACTGCATTACGCGTGGGATATCCTGTTTCTCCGCAAGTCTAATCTCCATGATTTTCTATCTCCTGTTCCACTTGAGAATTTAGCTGCTGCATAATTGTAGACATCATTTTCATTTTATCCACACTGTCTTCTGTATGGACATACGTATTATCCAGAGTCATTTTAACCTCCCCCGGATTGGCTTTCATTATAACAATTCTGTCGCCTGTTAGTACGGCCTCTTCTACACCATGTGTGACAAAAATGACTGTTACCCCATATTTCTTACATTTCTCTCTTACAAGTTTTTGCAGATTATGCCTTGTGACCATATCAAGACTGGCAAAGGGCTCGTCCATCAAAAGTATCTTGGGCTTTAATGCCAGAACTCTTGCAACTGCCGCTCTCTGTTTCATCCCGCCTGACAACTGCTGAGGATAATGGTTTCTAAATTCATAAAGCCCCACCTCTTTTAATGCATTTTCCGACTTTAAAATTGCCTGTTCCTTATCCTTGACGCTTTTCGTAACCAAAAGAGCATGCACAATATTGTTCAGCACTGATTTCCATGGAAATAACTGATTGAAATCTTGAAAAAGCAACAATACATCTTTGGATGGCTTATCATACAATTTATCATCTACATAAATTTTTCCAGCGTCACACATTTCCAAAGCTGATATAATCCTAAGAAGTGTTGTCTTTCCGCAGCCAGAATATCCCAATATACATAAAATAGAACCTCTGTCTACTTCCAGAGAAACACCGCGCAATACCTGTTGGCTGCCTTCATGGGTTTGAAACGATTTCTCTACATTTTCTATTTTTAAAATAGTACCTTCCGTCATCTGTCAATCCCCCATTTATCTACCGTATGCTTCTCAAGCTTTTTAAACAGAAACGCTTCCATAAAGACACCGATCACAATGATCATAAAAATTCCTACCATTACATTTGTTATATTTGCATAGGCACGGTTCACATAAATGTAATATCCAACTCCGCCAAGGGAACCTATCATTCCAAACACCATCTCTGCACTGATCAACGCTCTCCATGCCCTTCCCCATCCTATCCTCAGACCTGAAATTACATAAGGCATAACAGAAAAGACATATATATCCTTGAATACCTGAAACGGTGTCATATTGATATTAGAAGCCCATTCTTTATATATTTTAGGAACTGTCCGAAACCCGGATAATAAATTCGTCACTAAAGGCCACAACACCCCATGAACTATCAATGCCAGCATTGCACCGTTCCCCACTCCAAACCACATCATAATCAGCGGCAGTACTGCCATTCCAGGCAAGGGATTGAACAAGGTGCATAATGTCATAAAGAAACTCTCAAAGAGTTTTGAATACACACACCCCAGCGTAACAAATACTGCTATCACAAAACTGATCAAGAAACCTAACAACACTATGTACAATGAATTTACAATTTGAAAAAATAATTTTCCTGATACCAACTCTCTAACTGCCGCCTGCAACACTTTTGTGCACGGCGGCAGTATGTCAGTGTTTACCAATCCTGTCCGAGAGGCAAATTCCCATATACATAAAATTAAAAATGTCCATATAAATGTCTGTTTTAACCTATTTGCATCTGAATTAAACATATGCTTCCTCTACTTTGGTATATTTTCATAATTGGGTATTTCCTCAAATTTCGTTGGTTCTTCTGCCAAAATCCCCGCCTCATACAATAACTGCGCCTGTTTATCATAACCAACTACCTTTTTCTGCGGCGGCATGCTTTCCAACAGACTGCTGATCTGTGTCTGCTCCACGCCATATAAAGAAGCCAATATCTGGGAAGCCTCCTCCGGATTCTCTTCTATAAACTGCAGTGTCTCATCCTGCGCTTTCAGAAATGCATCCACAATATCTTTATTGTTTTTCAGATAATCCGAATGGGTAACAAATCCATCTCCTATACTGTAATCATTGATTACCTCTGTCATTTCAGCTATTTTTAACAAATTTTCATTTTCTTCAGCCTTTACCATCATTGGAAATGAAAATATCGCCCCATTATAGTCCTTAGAAGTTTTTAGTGACGCTATCGCATCCGCAGCAGGTATCGGTGAGAGACAGTTGTCATAAATCATCGCATCACCCAGTTCTTCCGCGCAATGTGCCAGAAAAGCAACATGAAGGTTCGTGCTCTTATTCGTAATCGCAATTTTTGACGCATCAGAAAAATCAGATAAATTTTCTACTTCACCGCCATTGCTGTAAATATTAATGGGCGTAGATCCAGAAAAGGACAGCAACGTTAACGGCAGGTCATTTTCATATGCTGCAATGTACGTCATAAGAGAAAAATCGGCAATGTCCACCCGCTTAGAAACAATTGCATCTCTAAGATCCGGTCCTGTCGCAATTTCACTCCACTCAATTTTAACGCCCTCCGGTAAATATTTTTCAAGTATACCCTTCTCTTTCATGATCTGCGCAGTTGCGGAAACATAAACTCCTGTCTGCGCAATCCGTACAACTCTGTCACCCTTCTTCCCACATGCAGCCATTCCTGCCATCATACAGATAAGTAACGTAACCGCAATTATTTTTTTCCAAAGAATCCTATTCATTTCTTTCTCTCCTACTGTCTTATATTTTTCCAATCATATTTCTAAGAGTTACTGCCGTTTCAAAATTCTCCTTTTTCAAACATGTGCCTTCGATTTTCACTCCAAATTCTTTTTCCAGTAATGACACAACTGTTATAATGTCCAAAGAATCCAATGCTCCGCTGTTTAAAACCGTAGTTTCGTCCATATCCTGTAAGGACGGTTTTACCTGTCTGATGATATCCAATATTTTTTTTGTTTTTTCATCCATTTTTCTTCTCCTCTCTTTCTCTCAGCTCTTTTCTCAACAGTTTTCCGTTATACGCTCTTGGAAGTTTATCCAACTGCTCTATTTTCTTAGGAATTTTAAAAAACTCCAAACGCTCTGACAAAAATCTTATCAATTCTTCCTGACAAAGCTCCTCCCCTGATTTCATAACAACATATAGCTTAGGAATCTGACCTGCTACTGGATCCCACACCGGGATACATGCGCAATCTTCAATTTTTTCACACCTCAGCATCGTTTCTTCTACCTCTACAGGCGCAATCTTATTCCCCCCACTGTTTATTACCTCATCTTTTCTCCCAAGAAGATATATATAACCGTCTTCGCCCCTGTAGCCAATATCATTTGTGAATATTTTCCCATCCTGCAGTACTTTTTGGGTCAGTTCCGGTTCCTTCCAATATCCTGCCATAGTCATAGGTCCCTCAAAAAACAAACATCCTGGTTTATCCTTTGTGGCAGTTATTACTTTCCCGTTATCATCCACAAACCCCACCGCAGTATTCACAGTTGGCCGCCCAATACAGAACCTTTTGTCCTGCAGCCTGCTAAACTCCAAAATGCAGGAACATCCCGCCTCCGTTGCCCCATATGTATTGTACAGTCTTACATTCGGCAGCAAAGAACATAATTCTTTTTGTTCTTCTTTCGAAATCGGTGCCGAACCAAGCTGTATGAAACGAAGCTGATGGTCAAACTCCCCCAGTCTGCCTTTCGAAAATTTTAATAAAATACTCAGCATTGTTGGCACCAGCGTTACGGCTGTCATTTTATATTTTTTAAGCATCTCAAAAAAATCTTCCATATAAATCACGCCATCTACAATTCCTATGGTACTTCCTCTGTACATAGCGCCATAATAACGCCGAAGTCCCAATGAATGGTTGATCGGCGTTGGAATAAGTTCAACATCATCCTCTGCCAGTTCCACGCTGTCGATTACATTTTCAGCAATGGCGGTATTGGTAAAATGCGTCACCTGTATCCCTTTCGGCATACCGGTTGTCCCTGTAGTAAACAAAATGTCTGCAAGAGCATTTCCCTGGGGGAAATCCCATCTTTGAGATTCTGATCCGTATTCTTCGAAAAATTTATCTATATTATTAAAATCGATAAAAAAATATTTATCCGGCATACTCAGATTTCTTCCGACTACCCACGGTGTATCCATCAGTTCCATAATTTCAATAATTCTATTTTCCGACAGATTTTTTTCCAAGGGAACCACTACCGCTCCTGCCAAATGAATTGCAGACACCGCCATTAAAAATACTGCTGTCTGTTCAGAAACAACCGCTACTCTCATCTCCTTGGGAATCCCCTCTTCTGCTAAATATGCCGCGCAACGGCTAATGGCGTTCCAGTATTGGCCATAGGTAATCCTGCGTTCCTTTTCCAAAACACAACATTTATCCGGACATTCCTTTGCCTTCTGATAAATTTTTTCTAATATAACTTTTTGTTCCATAATCCGTTTTGAATCTCCTGTAAAGTTTTCCACTCCTCATATTTTAACCCAGACAATCCTAAAATGCAACACTGCCCCAGAACAAATCATCCGCCCAACGTGTTTATACCTTTTCAGACAAACCAACTTCTGTTATAATATACAAACAAATATATTCATAACAATAACAAATTTTAAGGAGACTATCAATGAATAAATATGATGAAAGATACGACATACGGCTCGCTAAAATTTCGGAAATTCCTGACATTATGCAATTCATAAATAACCACTGGAAAAAGAATCATATCATGTCAATAGATCAAAAGTTATTTGAATATGAATTCGTTGAAAACGATACCGTAAATGTTATCCTAGCAATCGACAAAGATACCAACACAATTGAAGCTATATCCGGTTTCCTTAAATGTTCGCATACATCCGATTCCTCTAAGCAGGATATATGGGGAAGTATCTGGAAAGTAAATGATTCACGAAAAAATATGACATTTCTTGGTGTAGAGCTGTTAAAAAGAATTACCGACATAGTACAGTGCCGCATGCATCTTGGTATAGGTATCAATCCGAACACTACAGTACCTATTAGGAAAAAAATGTTTCATGAGAAAACAGCTAAAATGAACCATTATTACTTACTTAATCCTGAAATTAAAGAATTTAAAATAGCTGTTATAAATAAGCCAATTCATAAACAGATTTCCAAGAGTATTCCTGAAACGAAATCCACTATATTCTCTTCTGTTGATGAAATTAAAAAGTGTTTTGACATAGAGGCATTGGATAGTGTTCCATATAAAGATTTTTGGTATATTAACAAAAGATTTTTCCAACATCCCTACCGTACTTATCAAGTTTACGGATTATATAATAACCAAAATGAAATATCTGCTTTATTGGTAACACGTATTGTCACACACGAAGGTCAGAAGATCTTGCGAATTGTAGATTATATCGGCGATCAAAGTTTATTTTCAGGACTCGGAACTCTATTTCATGGCTTAATGACCCAAAATCAATATGAATATGTAGATTTTTATACCTTCGGCTTCCAACAACAATATATTTTGGACGCTGGATTTACGTCAAAAACAGAAAATGATACAAATATCATCCCTAACTATTTTGAGCCGTTTCTGCAGGAAAATACTGACATATGGGTTCGTTATGCAGATGACCGTACTCTATTTTGTAAAGCTGACGGTGATCAGGACAGACCAAACCAACTTCACTAAAACTAAAAACCCATATCTGTAGATGTTTTAAAAACATTTACAGATATGGGGAAAACACTAATCAACAATGATATCCGTATTTGGCTTATTCTCTTGATACAAAGCGCTATGTAATTGTTCCCAGACAGCTCCATATCCCTCAGACGCAGGCGTAACCGGTCTTTTTATCGGGTTATCACGATCTATCAAAATATTTCCACCTTTTTCTAATACAATAATCCTTGTTCCCAAGACAATCGCTTCTTGTATATTATGTGTAATAAAAATAATCGTACAATTTTCTTCTAATGAAATAGCCAGCAATTCATTCTGCAATTGATTTCTTGTCATTGCGTCCAAGGCAGCAAACGGCTCATCCATAAGTATAATTTCAGGCTTCAATGCTAATGCTTTTGCAATGGCTACCCGCTGCTTCATTCCGCCCGATAACTGATGCGGATAATAATGGGCATACTCCAGTAATTTAACTTTTCTCAAAACTTCATGCGTTCTTTTTCTCAGTTCCGCTTTATCACGGATCCCTTGTAATTTTAGTGGATATTGTACGTTTTTCTCCACCGTTTTCCAAGGAAATAGCTGATTAAAATCCTGAAAGACCATAATCCTGTCTATGCCGGGAGCTAACTTCTCTTTACCGTTGACCAAAACACTTCCACTATAATTTTCAAATCCTGCAATACATCGGAGCAATGTCGTCTTGCCGCAGCCTGATGATCCGAGAATACATAAAAACTCATTTCTTTTCACTTCTAAATTTATCTGTTTTAAAATAATGCGCTTCTCCAGATTATCTCCATATGTTTTTGTCAAATCTCTCACTTCTAAGATCATATTACTATCATTTGTCATTTTGACATTCCCCATTTTCTCGTTGTACAGTTTTCAATCGGTACCAGAATCCCATATTGAACTATCAGCCCAATAATGATTATAACAACTAAAATCGCATACATTTCTGCATTATTCATATTTGTTCTCATCTGATTAATGAACAACCCAATACCCGGGCAAGTCGCTATGCCAAAAATCATCTCTGCACTTATCAGTCCCCGCCATGCCCTTGCCCAGCCGACCTTTAACCCTGACAGAATATACGACATTGCTGCCGGAAGATAAACGCCCCACAACAAAGCGGCTCCCCTTAAGCCAATATTCATTCCTGCTTCAACATATATTTGGGGAACTGCCAAAAATCCATCCAAAATGCTTCGCGACATAGGCCACAACACTGCATGAACCACCAAGAATACGATAACATCCGGTTTTATGCCAAATATAATAATGACCACCGGCAGTAATGCCACTCCTGGAAGTAAATCAAATATGGAAACCATTAGGTTATAAATATGATAAAAATTCCTACTTACCATTGATAAACCGGAAAATAGAAAGGAAAGCAAAATACCAATCCCCAAGCCTTTGGTCAGTAACAGCATCGAATTACCAATATAAATCCATAGCGATCTTCCTGCATATCCTTCTATAAAATTTCTGATAAATGCTTTTCCTATTACCTCCAATGGAGGGAAAAGCAGCTCTGACCGGCTTCCAAAAATACGCATCCTTGCAGCAGCTTCCCAAATAACTAAAATAAAAATAATAAATACTACCTTTACCAATACTGCATGGACTTTTTCTCTCTTTTGATTATGTTGCATAATTGATTCTTCCTTTAATCGCCAGTAACGTTATCAAAAACCAAATCGGAATAAGATTCCGGTTTTTTATCAATAAAGTCATTATCCGCCATAAAGACAGCTAACTCAAAAATCCCACTGGTTTCAGCAGTATATCTACCTTTCTGCAGATACTCCTGCTCATCTTCTAAGCTATTTCCGTCCAACTCGTATGTGAGCTTCGCAACTTCTTCCATATTATTATTTATGTAGTCAATCGCCGCTTGTACCCCATCACATAATGCCTGATATAATTCTTTATTATTATTATATAATTCTTCTGATGCAACACCCACATTAAAAGTATTGTCTACCGTCAACGCTTCCGTTATCTCTTGAATTTCATGTAAATCTTTATTTGCCCGCTCCATATAAATGTATGGACTTGATGTCAAATGACAAGCTACACTGCCTGACTCTAATGCGGACATACCATCAGGATGCGCCATTGCAACAAGATTCGAATCTAACGCATGCGGATCATATCCTGCATTATACAACGCCTTTGCAAGGATGATATGCTGTATAGAGCCAATGTTGACCAAAGCTATTTGGTGCTCACTTCCAATCAGATCGCCAAGCGAAGTAATACTTTCATCGTTTGTCATCAAACAATGTTCCTGATTCGTTATGTTGGTAAAAATTTTATATCCTACATCTTTTGTTACACCTGAAATCGCCGGTCCTGCGCCCATAAATCCAGCTTGCAAGCTGCCGGAGGCAATTCCTGTGTTAATATCAGCGCCTGAGCTCATTTGGTTCCAATTGATTGTAAGCTCCTTACCAGTCGCATCCTTATATGCTTCCTCAATAAAGCCTTTTTCCTTAGCAATTACTGCAGGCACATGCCCCAATCCATACTGATATGCTATATTTAACGTAGCATTTTCAGCGCTTTTATTGCTTGCTGATTCTTCTTTCTTTTCTCCGCATCCGGTAAATACAACCATTGCTGCAGCACACAATACCAACAGTTTCTTCATCTTTTTCATCATTTCATTTACCTCTCTCTTTATAATTCATATCATGCAAAATCTCAATTAATCTTTTACATACACAGGTCATGTACCTCTCTTGATCATAAACAACATAGATTTTTCTTTTTGATATTATATCAGACGGCCTATAGAGGCATATGTTCTCTAAATATTTACTGTTTATAAGGGCTTCCTCAGGTGCAAATGAAATTCCCGTTCCTAACGCCGTCATCCTCACAGCTACAGATGCCTGATTCACACTTAATACTTTTTGAACAGATAGCTTATTTTCTTCAATAAATTTTTCTATTTCTATTTGTAAGGGCTGATTTGATTCCATAAATATAAATCCCAGATTGTTTAATATTGTATAATCAAAACATTCCCCATCCTCTCCCAATCTCGTTCTGTATTTTTCCAATTTCTGATTTACAGACCATTTTTGGGGAATGCATAGATAGATTGTTTCTTCTTTAACCTCCGATATCTCAAACCCTTCCGGTAAATTATCGCTTGTACCTATAAAACAGTCTACTTCGCCCTTCTTTACCATTTTTATTAATTCAGGAACAGAAGCATTCTTTATTGCTATTTCATATCTGGGATAAGTCTTATGCAATTCGGCTGCTGCATCCGCAATTAATGATTCCGTATATACTGTCGGTCCCCCAATCACTACCTTTCCTTTTTCATCATCATAGAGTTCCTCTATCCTCTTTTTGTAATCATCTACAAGAAGCTGCTGCTTCTGAAGATAATCCAAATAAATTTCTCCCTCTTTTGTTAAAACAAACGGCTGCTTTCTTTTATCAAAGATTTTAAATCCAATTCTTTTTTCTACATTACTGATGGCAGCGCTCAAAGCAGGCTGGGAGATTCCAATTGCTTTAGCGGCACGCGTTAAATTTCCCTGTTCATATACGCATAATATGTACCTACTATTTAGTTCAAAATCCATATCTGTACCATAACCTTTTACCTATGCCGCATAACCATATGGTTATTGTATGGCAGTTATTTCATATTGTCAAGTAATTTAGCTCTTTGAATTTTTCCATTATATGTACGGGGAATCTCATCAATAATCTCGATTTTCCTCGGCATCTTACTATCATCAATATACCCTTTTAAAAACTTCTTTAAGTCTTTTTTTTGGAACGTTTCTTTATTATCGACTACAATAAAAATCTTAGGCACCTGACCCAATATTTTATCCTCCATTGGTACACAGGCGCAATCTACTATCCCTTGATACTTTCTCACACTTTCTTCTATTTCCTCTGGAGCAATCTTTATTCCACCGCAATTTATAACATCGTCTTTTCTGCCAAGTACATAAACAAACCCATCTTCATCAATGTATCCCAAATCATTTGTATACACAAATCCGTTTTGCATTACCTGAGATGTTAATTCTGGTTGTTTCCAGTATCCTTTCATATTCATCGTTCCTGCACTTGCCAATAAACCTAAATTATCTGCAGAAGAAGATATTATATTTCTGTTTTCATCTGTAACAATAAACTTTGCATTTCTCGTTGGCTTGCCGATGCATCTGCAGCGATCACGGTCTTTGCTGAAATCTAAAATACATGTTCTGCCTGACTCTGTTGTCCCATAAAAATTATATAATCTGGCAGTTGGAAATCCTGATAAAAGCAGCTTCTTTGTGTCCTCTTCCAAAGCTGCCGTACCAATTTCTATATAATCAAGCTGAACGCCGACCTCAAAAAATTTACCTTTTGATAATTTCAGTAAAACTACTGCCGCACTGGGCGATAAATCCATTGATGTGATTTTATACTGATCCATCCACTCAAATATACGTTTTGCCTGCGATACGCCATTGCATAATACAACAGTACTTCCATTTAATAAATTTGCATAACAGCCTCGCAATCCATGAGAATGGCTTAACGGTAATGGAATCAACTCGACATTATTACTTTTCATTTCTGTTCCATATTTTATATTCTCTGCAATTGCTATATTATTTCCATTTGTAATTTCTACTCCCTTAGATCTGCCTGTCGTTCCTGTCGTATACAATATTTCCGCCGTCGTCTCATTCAGCGGAAACAAAAAAGACTTTCCCGTGTTTTCCAATTCTCTTTGAAACAGATTTTCCATTTTCAACATCGGGACCGCCAATTCATATGTTGACGCATATAAAAATAATTTTGCATCCGTATCTTCTAAAATCATACTGACTTTTTCGAAAGAAGCCTTAAGTTCTACCGGAACAAAAATTGCCCCGATTAATTGACAGGATAGATTGCAGACCAAAAATTCAAAATCCTGCGTACATTCCACTATTACGCAATCTCCTTTTTCTATCTTCATCTCCATGAACAAATATGCAATATCCTGTACTTTTTTCCATGTAGCTTTATACGTATAACTTCCTTTTATATCTACAATACATATCTTATCTGGATTAGTCTCTGCATGAGACGCAACCACTTCAACTATTGAATTCATTTTTCCCAACCTTCTCAAATTAACATATTATTTTTTTAGCCGTTGTATCATATTCCATATATACTCCGCCGAATCAAAGTTTTCTGGCAAAACTTCATCTAATGAAATATCCACGCCAAAATGATCTTCCAATTCTCCTACAAGTTCGACCAAACGTACAGAATCAATCACCCCATCTGTCATTAAGGCGTTCTCTTCTTTAAAATCAATACAGTCATCAAATTGCTCTAAAACTTCCAACAATTCTTCCATTTTATCTTTATCTCCTTTATTTTTATTATATATTTCGTTGCATCCTTCGGTTTCTTTTGCGAGATAATACCCCGCCAGTTCCAAATCTCCTAACGTATCAATATCCAAACCGTGAGGAGACGGAATGACATAACCATAATGATTGTCGTTCAGACTTGTCTCCCTTGTCAAATCCCTGCAATAATTGATATAAATTGCGCCGTTCACATGATAAAAGGGCTGCATATCCTGACGCCTGACTGTGCTTTGCATGGAAAGAATTGGCTTTAACCGTTTTGTCTCGTCATCCATCTGTCTGGTGAGAACCGGATGCTCCTCAATCTCAGTCAGTGACAGCAGGCTGTCGCAATGATTCTGCACAAAATAATCCAAAGCGCCGGTAACGTCCGCCCCCGTCCGAAGCGGTGATGTGGGCTGAAGCAGAATAACAATATCATAAGCCCTGTCATTTACCTTACAAAAATCAATCGCATGAAGAACTGCATCAATAGATTTCGCTGTATCTGAACTTAGATAATCCGGGCGCAGGAAAGGTACGTCAGCGCCATATTCCCGGCTGATTTTTGCAATCTGTCCATCATCCGTAGAAACCAGAATCCGGTCTATATAAGGGCAGTCCTTAGCCGCCGAAATTGTATACGAAATCAAAGGCCTGCCATTAACATCTGCAATATTTTTATGGGGGATTCCTTTGCTGCCTCCTCTGGCAGGAATAATCGCTAATACAGATTTATTTTCTAGCATGATAAAACTCCTGATATTTATAAAAGTCTACATATCTCCGAGACTGTTGAACTGTTTCTGGATTGGCGTCGTCCAAATCTCTTCCTGTTGCAAAATGTCCATGAACAGCTTCGTACTGTCTCCGTTTCCAAACTTCTGGCTCTTAATACGATAATCCTCAATCCTGCTGATTGCACCTTCTATCTCGCTGCGGCAGGCATTCACATGCTGAATATTTTTCAGTATTTCAGGGACATATCTGCCGGACTGCCTGTCTCCAATATCAATACTTGGAATCCCATAAATACAAGTCTCCCGAATACCTGCACTCGAATTACCGATCATGAACTCGGCATTTTTTAAAAAAGTCAAAAAATGCTCAAACCGAATCGACGGAAAAATACGGAAATTCGGATTTCCCTCGAATCTGTGGTACTCGCTTAAAATAATCTCTGTTCCCAAATCATTATTCGGATAAATTACAATATACTGCTTATCCGACGCAAGAACCGCATCCACCAGCTCCTTAATATACTGCCTCGTCATCGAAAACTGTGTTGTAACCGGATGATACATCAATATGCCGTATTTCTCGAATGGAATCCCATACCGCTGCTTTGCACTTTCAATGTCTGGAAGATCCGGTGAAAGCATAATATCAATATCTGGAGAACCTATCACATGAATATTCGTCCCTGCCTCGCCAAGCTGAATCAGCCTAGACTTCGCCTCCCCATTAGATACAAAATGAAAATGCGCAAATTTAGAAATCGCATGGCGGATAGACTCATCAATCGTACCGGAAACCTCGCCTCCCTCAATATGCGCAACACGGATGTTGTTCAATGCCCCCACAACCGCACCCGCAAGTGCGTCAATGCGGTCGCCGTGTACAACAATCATATCTGGCCGGACGCTGCTTACATAACCGGTCAGATCACAGATTACATTTCCCGTATTATAGCTCATACTGTCCGAAAAATGCTGTCCATAGGCAATCTGCACATTACTGTAACCGTCCTTTAAAACCTCATTGTAAGTGGAACCGTACTTTTCCAGCAAATGCATTCCCGAAATATAGACATAGAGCGAAAAATTTTCGGATTGCTCCAGCGCCTGCATCAAAGATTTTATCTTTCCGTAATCCGCTCTTGTGCCTGTGATAAATAATATTTTTTTCATACTACTCTCCAATCATGCTCCAGTCTATATGGATATCGTTCGGAATATCCAAAGCCGCCTTCTTACCCAGAATCTCTTCAAAGCGCTCCGCCCGGATCGGACCGGTTCCGGGGCGTTTTACCCATATATTTTCTTTGGTAAACGTTTCTCCTTTGGCAATCGGACGGATCGTAACAACGGTTGCAAAGGCAAAATCAATCGTAACCTGCTCTTCCGGCAGTGCCTGCTTCGTCCCGCCAAGCATCTGCGGCACTTCCCCCGCAGCCTGCAGCAAATCTCCCAGTGCCGCTTCATCCATCGAACACACAATGTCAGGGCCTGTCCGCTCCATTTTATCGGTATAATGACGTTCTACCGCTTTAGCGCCAAGCGCCATTGCGCTGATACATGCATAATTGTTTAAAGAATGATCGGATAGCCCGACCGGAACATCCGTAAACTCCTGCATCAGCTCCTGCATCGCTCCAAGGCGGATCTGTGCCGGAGCAGTCGGATACAGGTTCGTTGTATGCATCAGGGCATAGGGCACGCCGCGTCTCTCCAGAATATCCACCGCCTTAGCGATTGACGGAATATCGTTCATACCGGTAGATACGATCATCGGCTTACCAAATTGTGCAATATGGTCAATCAGCGGATAGTTATTCAGCTCACCGGAACCAATCTTATAAGCCTTGACGCCAAACTTTTCCAACCGGTCCGCCGCCGCCCTTGAAAACGGCGTGCTTAAAAATACCATGCCAAGCTCCTCGGTATACCGCTTTAATTCATGCTCCTCCTCCTCTGACAGCGCACTCTGCGCCATCACATCATAAATGGAAATATCCGCATTGCCTGGAATCACCGCCTTCGCAGCAGCGCTCATCTCGTCCTCTACCACATGCGTCTGATGCTTGATGAGCCTGGCTCCCGCGCGATGTGCCGAGAGCACCATTTCCTTTGCCACTTCCAGACTGCCGTTATGATTGATTCCGATTTCCGGAATTACAAGCGGAAGGCTGCCTCCAATTTCTATATCGCCAATAAAAAATGTCTTCATCTTTTCCTCCTACGCTATCGCAACTTTCCTCTAAAACTTCAAGTAATTCTCACTCTTAGGCGGGAAATCATTCGTGTCCAGTCTCGGCAGGATAAAACGATTATCCTTCTCTAAATCTGCAACACGTACATCCGCAGACAATCCCAAGACGCAGCCGCTGTCTCTAAGACTTTCCACCACTTCTTCACTGTACGAGCCATATGGATAATTGATGACCCATTCCTTTTCATCCAGTAATCCTTCCATACAGGCAAGTCCCTTCTCAATATCCTTCTTTAGGGCAGACGGTTCCAGCCGGTTCATCCAGTAATGATCATATCCATGAACGCCAAAATACATTCCCTCGCGCTTCATTAATTTCATTTGATCATAACTAATATAGATTTCACGCGCCAGAATCTCCTCCGGAACGCCCACATATTTTTGAAACAAATTATCACAGATTATATTTCGAAGTTCCTCAGGCAATGCCACCTGAAGAATACGCTTGAAAAATATCGTTTCTTTATTATCAAAGCGATTCGCTTTTGCATATTCCTCAAAAAGCTCCTCATTCGACGGATACTCCCATCCGTTCCCTCGATAAGCATCCAGTTGGGCAAATAATTCCTTACAGAGAATCTCAATTGATGCGCTTGCCAGAAGATAATGAATCTTATTCACATCCAGCATGCAATGCTCCGTAAACACTTTCCCCGGTACAAAAAAGGAGCCCTGCATTCCGTATTCCTTTAACACCGGAAATACAAAGGTATAATTATCAATATATCCGTCGTCAAATGTCAAAAGCATGGCATTCTCCGGAAGAGGAGCTTTTTCTTTATACCATGCAATGACGTCTTCCATTCTGACTACATGGAATTTTTCCGAAAAGAATCGAATCTGCTGCTTGAACAGTTCATAATCAAGTCCCTTAATTTCCGGATATCTGCTGTTCTTCAAATCACGTACATAATGGTACATGACAATATTTAATCTCTGCATTTGTATTCTTCCTACTCTTATTCAAATATAATACATCTGGATAATTCGCTGATTACATCATAGCCGTCCCAAAATACGCCGATATCCAGCGTCCCTCCTATGGGCACGATACGGTCAATTCCCTTTGCGTGCATGCTGCACACGCAATCCGCAATCTCAGAGGTCTCTATCCCATAGACAGCGCAGGTCTGAACTTTCTTTCCCGCCCTCTCAATGATTTCCTCCAGACTGTCTAACCGACATTCAAAAAACAGACCAAATTTTCCTCTTAACTCTGTGATCTCATTCGGCAGCAATTCCAAACGGACAACATACAACGCATTTTTATACCTTGTAACCTTTATATCCTCAAACTCATCTGCTATTTTACACAATAAGGCATATTTTTCACTCACCTTTACATCCGCCAGCTCATAGCTTTCGGCGCAAACCGCAAACACCTCCTGCCAAAAGCGTCTGCCCGCCGTCTCACAGCCGTCTTCTTTTCCCATCCAGCAGACAAGGTGCGGGCTCGAACAAGCATTCTGATCCATCAGGTACGTATCATTATAAAACCGTCTGGCAAGCTGCTTTATTTCCTCTTCCGACGCCCGGTTCACGGCTTCTGCGGACAAAATTGCAAAAGAATAGCGGTCTGCAAATGTCACCTCCGTGCTTCTAGGCTGTAAAGGCGATTTCCTCACCTGCGCAATCGTTGCATCTCCGCCCCAGATCACCCGCGCATCGCAGATTCCCGAAAAGTAATCTGTGGCGTCCCCGCTCCGGTCATACATCACAACGGCATTCTGCCGCTCTACCCATTGAAACTCTTCCTGTTCCGTCAAATGACTCATAAGCCTGCACAAAATATCTACCTGACGGAAACGCTTTGATGAGATTTTGACGACATTTGCATTTCCCGCAAGCATCCCAAATACCAGCGTATAGGCAAAGTTAACCGGTACATTTGAAGGCGCAATATGAAATACAAGTCCTTTACCAATGCGTTTTATGCCTCCTTGTCTTTTGGCATACGCTTCCCCCAGCTTTGAAATACCTGCCCGCCGAATCCAGAAAGCAAACGTTAAAAGCTCGGGATAACGTTTTGCTTCTACATCACTGCGGATTGCCTTCGACAAGCAATCCAGAAATTCTATGCATTGGTCCTCATATGTTATACGGGAGGGGGGTATGGTAGAAGCTTCTTCTTTTCCAAATAAATATGTGATCTCACTGTTTTTCATAGGTATCACTGCACCCCCTGATTTCTGCATTCTTTATTCTTCCGAGCACTTTGAAATACTTCCCTTTTCTGCCGCATGGACAATCGTCCACTCCCAGCACGACGCCCTCATCCTCTGTCAGAATCGAATGCCCCGGATAGGATTCCGGCAAAAGGGATACAACTTGTATCACACCCTTTTCGCCAATATCGCAGATAGAAAAATCCTTCATGCGCCTCATGATTACATCTGAAAAAATACTTGCATGTAAATGCCCGCACTCACACTGCATATAAATACAGCCCGTCTGTTCCACCATGCCATAATAATCATGGATATCTGATAACCCGCAGACCTCCTGCAGCCGCCTTTTAAATTCCTGCGGCTCGACAGCCTCACTTTGGAGCTTCTTCCATCCGCCGCCGTGAATCATTACCGCATTGCTTAAATCAATGCAGCCTGGGTTCTTCTGCAGTTCCTTATAAAAATACTGCCAAATCATAAATGTAAAACCAAATAGTAAAATCCGCTCGCCCGGATGCTTTTTCAGAAAAGCACGCACGCCCTCCAGATCCAGCCTCATATCATCATCCAAGGCATATTGGCGGTCTGACGCCAGAATGGAAAATCCTAAGATGCCCGCTCCTCTTGCTGAAAACATCGCCCGGTTTTTCACTACGGACGGGCAGTCAATAATCAGCATTGGAAGACGGCTCTTTCCGGTAAAATCAGAAACAATTTTCACTAACGTTTTCTGTTGGTTCATAGAGGTCTGGCGGTCAAGAAAAATCTTTGAGACCGTCTGCCCCGTCGTGCCGGAAGAAGTCATCGTTTTAAAAACCTCTTCCTTTTCAATACTCCGAAGCTCCATATCTTTAAATAACCGTACCGGTAAAAAAGGAAGCTCTTCGTAACTTGAAATCTGCTCCTCTTTGACGTCAAGCATATCCAAAATCTTTTGGTAAGTTCTGCAATGCTCTCTGTGATATCCTGTAAGCTCCCTCAAACGTCTGGTCAGCAGCCTGTCCTTTTCCTGCTTTGTAAGGGAATACGGCAGAATTTTCAAAATATCATTCATAGAAACCCTCATTTTACTCGTCTATGATCACATCATATTTTTTCAATATCTGTTTTCCGACTTCAAAAGAACTAAAGTCAATGATGTCGTCCGTATCCATCATAATATCAAATTCATCCTCCAATGCCGCCACCAAAGTCATATGTCCGACAGAATCCCATCCAGCGGTCACCGTATACTCGGCATTATCAATCTGTTCCCCGCTAATCTCAAAAGTCTCCTGAAATACCTTCCTGTATTTTTCCTTGTTGTTCATACAAAGCTCCTTTCTCACTCTCATTGAATCATTAAAATAATATTATTTTACAAAACATGAATATGCCTTGACAGGCTATAAATAAAATCAATCCCTTCCCATTGTAAGGACGGCGGCATAGATTGACCAATCGGAACAATCCTGTCAATTCCCTTCACGCCCGTCTCCCTTATGGCGCATAAAATCTCAGTCGTACAAACGCCATAATAACTCAATGTCTGCCAATCCTTTTGGACACATTTTATGATATCTCTTACATTTTCTACAAATGCCTGAAAAAACAATCCTCCGTTGCCCTTGCAATCAGAAATATTGGGCGAGACTTCCCCGACGTTCACTACATTCACATAATTACCGTAACTGTTTTTTCTGTCACGCTTTGCATCCATTTCAATTGCGATGGTGCATTCCTGCAATAATTTATTCACGCCTGAAATCTGTTCCAGCGCATATTTTTGCTCTACAACTTCTTTCTCTAAGTTCCAGAAGATTTCCGCTGCATTCCTGCAGCTCTCTTTTTCCCCAATCCACACAACCATTCTTGGAGAATTGCAGGCGTTCTGATCCGAAAAAAAAGTATCGGTATAGAATCCATGCGCCAGTATTTCCTTTGTATCGGAAGGCGCTTCTAAATATTTCTGGCCATTGATGATGCACAGGGAAAACCGGTCCGCAAACGTAAGCTCAAAAGCCCGCGCAGACAAAGGTGATTCTCTTATTTTAGAAATTGTTGCATCTCCTCCCCAGACAATGCGCCCGTCACACTTTAAAGATAACTCATCTGTGATTTCTTTGTCGTGTCCGTACCGCAGCAGGCAGACATACGGCAGCATGGACGGATATTTCTCCAACGACTTTCTGAGCGCCTCACAAATGATTCTTCCCTGCTCAAATTCTTTCTGTGACATTCGGATAATATTCGCATTACCTGCCAATAAAGAAACAACCAGCGAATACAAAAACTGCACTGGTATGTTAGACGGCGTAATATGAAACATAAGCCCGTATCCCAGACGGTCTTTTGTTTCATACTGTTGTTTCATCTTTATCAGGGAAGCTTTTCGAATCCAAAATGCGATAGAAACCAAATCCTCAAATTCCCTGACATTCCTTATTTTCAGTATTTCTTTTGAAACATCATCCAGAAGTTCAATTACATTCCTGTCAAAAACGGGCAATGGCTTCGCATGAACTGTCTCTTCCATGCTCCCGATCATATACTCAATATTTTGCTGCATAAGTATCACTACATCCTCTTAATTCTGCATTTTTAAGTCTTCCGATTACCTTTATATACTTTCCTTTTCGTCCGCAGGGGCAATCATCTATTCCCTCTATCACGCCAATATCTTCTGTCAGCAGAGAATTCCCGGGGTAAGAATTCGGCAGGCATGACACAACCTGAATAATTCCTTCTTCTCCAATATCGCAGACTGAAAAATCTTTAAAATTCCGAACTATAATATCCGAATAAATACTTGCATGATAATGTCCGCATTCACATTCCGCATAAACACTGCCATTTTGTTCCGCCATACTATAATGATCCGAAAATTTAGATATCCCGCTTACTTTTGTAATCTCTTCCTTGAACCGTTCTCTGGAAACCGACTCCTGCTGCAGCTTTTTCCAGCCCCCGCTCTGCAGCAAAAATGTATTTTTCATATCCAGACAGAGATTCTTTTTCTTTAATTCTTGATAAAAATGCTGCCAGACCATAAATGTCATGCCGAACATAATGTTAGGCTGTTCCCCATATTTCTCAAGAAACTCCTGAAGTTTTTCTACGTTTAAACTCATATCGCTATTCAGCACATACACCGGGTTCCTTCCCATCATACTGATACTCATCAATGCCGCACCTCTGGCAGAAAATAGCTTCCGGTCGCTGACGACGTCAGGAGAATCCACAATCAGCATTGGAAGCCTCTGTTTCCCTGTGATGTCCGAAAGAATCCTAAGCAGGACTTTCTGCTGCAGCAAAGCGTTCTCTTTATCCAGATATATTCTGGAGACTTGTTGTCCCGTTGTCCCTGATGATGTCATAGTCTTAAAAATCTTATCTTTTGGAATGCTTTTTAAATTATATTTCTTGAAAATCCGCACCGGCAAAAACGGCAGCTCATAGTAACTATTTGCGTCGGTCAAATCCACACCATAAAAATCGACGATTTTTTTATAGTCCTGACACTGATGATAATGCTTTTTGCAAATTTCAATTACAATCTCAGATAATATGGATTCCTTTTCCTGCTGCGCCAAACAGTACGGGTTCATTTTATGTAACTGTTCTATCGACACTTGTTATCTCCCTCCATCTACAGGAATCACCTGACCTGTAATAAATGATGATTCCTTAGAAGCCAGAAAAACGACCGCATCGGCTATTTCCTCCGGCATACCCAGCCGCTTCATGGTAGACAAATCAACCGTCTCTTCAATCTGTTTATCTGTATGTATATCAATTCCCATCCTTGTCTCAATCAGTCCGGGAGCCACTCCGTTCACTCGGATATTATGATGGCCCAGCTCTTTGGAAATCGATTTCGTCGCCCAGATTAATGCCGCCTTGCTGGAACCATAGGCAAGAAAGCCCTCCCTTGTCTCTATTCCTCCGATAGACGCTATATTGATGATATTCCCCTCTTTCTGCTTCACCATTAAACGGGACAATCCCTGAATCATCTGCAGGGGCGCAATGAAATTCACCTCCATTACCTCTCTCAAGTCAGCCATCGGCGTCATTGCCAGCAAACCGCTATACGGCATACCTGCATTGTTAATCAGCACATCCACCTTCTTCTTTTCAGACATAATGGTTTTCACTGCTTTCTTGATGCTTTCTTCCTCCCGGAAATCAATCTTCACGCACTTAATCCAAACTCCATGCTTCTTCTCAAGCTCCTCAAACTCTGACTTTATGTCATCTCCCATTGTACGCATACATGCCCAAACATTTGCGCCATTCGCAACGCATTTTTCAAGTATGGCTTTTCCAATTCCCCGATTACAGCCTGTGATTACTACATTCTTTCCCTCTAATTTTCTCATTTCACACCCCTTTGTATCTATCAACAATTTTGTTTGCTATCAATTCTGCCTTTAATCCCGCCTGTTCCAGCATGAAGGCACGATCGCCCAGCTTATACTGACGGTCCTCTGCTCCTATCATAACCTGAAGCTTTGGATGCCCATTTGTCACCATAAGCTCGGCTATTGCACTGCCCAGACCACCGATTATACTATGTTCTTCAACAGTCACAATCAGTTGATTCTTTTTAAATATTTCTACATAATTATCTGGATTCATCGGTTTAATCGTATGCACATCATATACGCTTGGCAAAATACCTGTCATTTTCTCAATTTGACTGGCCGCATCCAATGCTTCATGTACAATTGTCGTTCCGGTCGCAAGTATCGCAATCGTATTTCCCTCAATCAACTGTACAGGTTTTCCAATCTCCAACATATAGTCTTGCTGGTATACAACCGGCAGACCTGTCGTCCCACAGAAACGCATATATACCGGCTGGTTTAATCTGGCTGCAGCCAACATTAATTTTATCGCTTCCGTACAGTCTGCAGGCGACAAGACAACCATGTTAGGAACCGCCCTCATAAATGCAATATCATTTAACGCTAACAGAGCGTTTCCCGACATCCCTGCGGAAAAACCTGCCGCTGAGCCAACTGCTACCATCGGTAATTTCAGATTTCCCATAAAATGACGAATCTGATCTGCACACCGATACGTCATAAAAGGAGCATATGTCGTCATAAATACCTGAAATCCCTCAAGCGACAGGCCAGCCGCCACCCCGACCATATTCTGTTCTGCAATTCCCAGATTATATACAAGATTCTGGTGTAAATTATTTATACGCCCCAGCCCAGAATACCGCTCCAAATCAGCCGTAAGAATTTTCATGTTCTCAGGCTTTTCCGATTCATTTATGATTTCTTCTAATGCAATGCTCCATATAGACGGACTTATCCCCATAATAGACCATGCACGAATATTTCTTTTATTAAACTCTATCATGATTTTGCTCCATCCATTTCAATGCTTCTGCATAATCATTTTCACTTATTGCACAATGATGCGACTCAGGCGTATTTTCATACTTTTCAATTCCATTTGCCTTGATCGTATGCGCTATAATTGCCAAAGGTTTTCCGTCATGTTCCGTTGAAAACGCCTTCTGCAGATCCTCTATGTTATGCCCGTCGCAGGACACCGCCGTCCATCCAAATGCCTTTAGCTTATCTTCCAGCGGCATAACGCTCATCACTTCTTCATTTGCGCCGTCAAATTGCATATTATTGTAATCAATGATAACGGTCAGGTTGCTCAAGTGGAATTGTGAAGCTGACATAAATGCTTCCCACACTTCACCTTCATTGCATTCCCCATCTCCCAGAAGAACATAAATGCATTGTTTTTGCTTCCGGCACACTGCGGCAACCGCCATCCCAATTCCAAGCGATATGCCCATTCCAAGACTTCCTCCTGAGAACTCCATTCCAATGTCTGTACCCATCGGATGTCCTGCAAGCAGCCCGTCATTCTCGTGGAAAGAATCCAGCGCCTCCTCGTCGATAAACCCAAACTCCGCCAGCGTGGCATAATGTGTCAAAATACAATGCGCCTTACTGGCAATAAACCGATCTCTTTCTTCCCATCCCTTATTGTTCAAATCATAATTCATGACTACGCCATATAAGACCGCCAATATCTCAAGGCAGGAAAAACTGCCTCCCACATGACTTCCGGCCTTTCCTGCATGAAGCGCCATTTTTAATGCCTTTTTTCTAATATTTTCTGCGGAATCATAAATACTCATTTCTCGTTCCTTTCACGACTTTGTACACACAATACATCAGCTTCCCTTACCGCAGTCTGCTCGGACGGTCTTGATCTGCATCCGCTTTGCAGATTGTAACGTCCTCCGCGGTACTGTTAAACCATATTTCAATATTTTCCTGTAAGAATGGCTCGAAAAAATTCGGAATAATGTTCACATCATTCTCTTCTCTTTTTATGAAACCTGCCATCTTCAAGTCTTCCTCTTCAAATCCCAAACAATAGAAATCTATGTATTCGCTTCCGTCTTCCAACAGATGCTTCAAATCATTATATATATATCTGATTGCGCCTTTATTGCCTGTGCAGTCCACCAGCCGTAATACATGGGACTGATTGTATGAAACCTTACGGAACACCAATATCGTTTCTATATTCCCGTTCTCATTATAAATTCCATAGACGTCATAGCGGTATATCGGATGTTCAAAAAAGCGGTGCTCAAAATACCAGCTATCCTTATACGGAATGTATCCACTGTACTTCTTATGATCAAATCTTTCTTCAATCTCTTTCTTCCGATCTATTTTTCTCAGGTAATATGGATGGTCTTCCAATCGCCTTCCAGTCCAGATTATCTTATTCTCTATTTTGGCAATCTTATAGTCGGGCAAATCATTGAGCAGATAGTAATGCTCAAGCTTTCCCACACGGTTTTTCAGAAGCTTTCCAAGAACCGGAATCGCCGTCTTTTCATTATCTCCGACGCCAATCTCGCTCCTGCTGCCTACCATCTGATCCCTGCGCCGTCCAATCTCTACCCCCAGCAACGGCATATTGTTTAAATCATTCCTCACACTCCAGAGCGTTCCCCAGATATCCAAATTCTCTTTGTCCTTAGAACAAAGATAGTATCCGTTAAGCGCAGCAATCACACCATCATTCTGCCTGTCCCTCACAAGAATGAAATGGACATCCTTCCCGTCCAGAAACTCATACTCAAAAAACTCCCTGCTGACGGACAAAATATGCCCCTTTTTCCAGTGCTTGCCGATATAATCCATAATCTCTTCAATATCGGACTTTTGGGCAAGGCAAAAATCGTATCTTTGATCATATTTATTCATAAGTATTTCCTTCCTTTCATCCTTGAAACTGTTTTATGCTAATACTTATGCACGAAAGATTTATTTCTGCCAATTTAGTATACCATACTGCCGCATGTGTCTCAAGTAGTTTACTTTTACCAAAAGTATTTATGAGCGCATCAGTTCTGCCTTAAGCGCATCCAGCAATTTATCATTATCTTCCCTATTACGGACTGCCAGCCGCAAATATTGCTTTCCCTGCATTTTTCCTGACAGATCTTTTATAAGTAAATTATATTTATGCAGCATTATTTTTGTAAGCTGATGTGATGTGACGCGGCCTTTTACCTCAACCATCACATAATTTGCCTGAGACGGAATCGGGCGAAGTCCGTCAATTTCTCCCAGCAGCTCCCAAAAACGGGTGCGCTCTTCACGGAACAAAGCTAAGGCATTCACATAATCACGTTTATATTTCTCCATGATCTGCATATAAAATTCCCCGAACGAATTTATATTCCAGATGGCGACATCTTTTTTGAGCTCTTCCACCAGACGCAAATCCCCGGACGCCAGAATTCCAAGGCGCAGACCAGGAACACCATAAGATTTTGAAATGCTTTTTATTACATGCAAGTGAATGTTTGCATCCAAAATCTCTTGTACGATTATCGTCCCGTCCTCCTCATCAGCAAAATCCACAAAGCTTTCGTCTATGACCAGTTCGATTCCCTTCTCTTTGGTCCATGCTATCAGCCTTAAAATATCTGCCTTACAGATATAATTTCCAGACGGATTATCCGGATTGACGACAACCAGCCCCTGAATTTCCTTGTCGTCAAAAAACTTCATCAAATCTTCCGCTGTGTATGCATAATCTGGGCTGCCCGGCAGGTACAAAACGGATTTCTCCTCCTCATACCGGTTCGGATATTCCTCAAATGTCGGGCGGACAAAACCTATTCTGCCGGAAAAACGCTCCATAAGAGCTTTGATCAGCTCTGCCGCGCCGTTCCCCACGAGAATATTCTCCTGATGGACGCCAAAATTCTTTGCCGCCAGCAGTGAATTCACATACATCCCCGACGGATAATGCGTGACAAGCTTCTCAAAGCCCGCCTTCATCTCATCCATCATCCTCTGCGGCGGAAAATACGGATTTACCAGATAGCAAAAATCCAGCATCCGTGGATACCGCCAATATCCGCCATACCTGCTCATCATCATCGACACTTTCTGATCTGTGTCGGATGCGAACAAAGACGAAGCAATATCCAGATCCTGAATATCATCTATTTCATACCAGAGCTGACCTTCCAGTGGTTTTGCCTTGATTTCGGGGTCTTCCAGCATTGTAATCACGCGCAGTACCTGTTCGTAATACTCATTCTCTCCCAGAGCCTTCTGATAAGCGTCCAAAAAAGGCACGTAATGCGTCTCAGAAAAATGCCTGCCAAATTTATAAATATTGACTGTTTTATAATATTCGCCCGTCTCGTGAAATACAAATTCTTTTGATGAAACAAATTGCTTGATGCTTCCATCCTCCCCCAGCCTCATGCATGTCCCGTCCATCCAGCTCTCGTATTTATCCACCAGCGCAAGCGTCTCCCGAGGATCTTCAACAAGAACCCTTAATACATCATCCTCAAATATAATATCGGATTCCAGCAATAACGTATCCTCTTTCACAAGGTAATCCTTTGCCAGAGACAATGAATAAATATTATTTGTCTTGTCATAGACCGGGTTATTGATGTAACAGATGGGAGTCTGGATGCTCAAAGTGCTGATATGATCTATCAGTTTGTCTCCTTCATACCCGACAACAATGACTATTCGTGAAAGATGCAACCGCTCAAGCTGGCCTAGCGTTCTGTCAATCAAGGCTTCTCCATTCACTTTCACCATGCACTTCGTGTTATTTTTCGTCAAATCCTTTAAACGCTTTCCCATTCCTGCGGCCAAAATAATCGCTTGCATAAAACTCTCCTAATTGTATTTTATCAAATGGCAAATTTCCTTACGTATCACCTGTTCATATTCCGCAATGCGCGCTTCATCTGCAATCTCATTCCCGGATTCATCCAGAAGGTAACTCTTTGCGCCTTCCACATCAATCTGATACTCAGACGTTACCGGTTCAGCCGTTTCAAAATAATAATGAAAATCCTTTCCATGCAGCGCCCCGCAATACGGATCTCCAATAAACAGCACCTGACTCAGAGCAAATTCCCTTTCGTTAATTCCGCCGAATACTACCGGCAGATTCGCATCCGTTCCTTCATAATCGTACGGTATTCCCGCCAATTTACACATAATAGAGGCATAATCCGCACTCTCTATAATTTCATCGCACATGCCAGCCGGAGTTTCTGAACCGCGAACCATCAGCGGAACATTCATTCTCTGCCCACATGCAAATGACTGACCATTATCTACGTTAAACGCCGTCCCATGATCGGAAAAAAGGGAAATAACAATATCCTCATCTGCATAATGTTCTTCTATGTATTGATATAATTGGTTCAGATAAAAATCCAGTTCTTTCAGTTCCCGGACATACACCTTTTCCTTATTGACACTCTTCGTCTGTTTCACGGTTGTTTTACATTCATTGTCAATAATCCTATCTTCCAGCGGCGTTTCCGACTGCACCTTAATGGAACGCATAAAGCCGCCTGCGACGTCATGCAAATCTACAAATTCAATCCATAGGTATTGGTCTGTCTCACAGAAGGTCTCCAAATGCTGCAGTACATCTTCGACAACTTCCTTTGCGCGATATCCCTGCGAACTATACTGATACAAAAAACGGTCTATCCCCCTTATGTATCCCTGCAGGGGCGATACCCCATCATTGCCTCCGATTTTGGCAGTTACATAACCTGCGTCATGAAAATACTCCGCAAGCACCTTTTGCCCTCTCATAAAATCCAAACGATAGCCCTCGTTTAAATTCATATGGTTTGTGGAATGTTTGCCTGTCCAGTAAGTCGAAATAGAAGGCAATGTACACTCTGAACCGGCATAATACTCACTGCACTGAATTCCTTTCGAAAAAAAGCGCTCCGTGTACGGCATAAGCGTTTTCAAATCACCCTTCTTAATAATACTATAGTTAAAGCTGTCAATGAAAATGCTGATAACCAGCCTTTTTCGCTCTGAAGTACGATCCTGCACTAACGGAATCGGCTTTGCAAACACGGCCGGTCCCCGTGTGATCAGCGTCTGCCTTTTCTCTATCGGAATATAACTGTATTTCCCATACGCACTCTCAACATAAGATTTTGTATTCCCTTTTCCTTTAAAATTCATCACATTTTTGCTCTTCTCCTGCAGTGTCATACAAACAGGAATCAGAACCTTTTCCTTTTCGTTAATCGTATATTCCCTCCCCATTGACGCCACTTCGAATATTTCCAAACGGTTATGAATACAATTCTTAATATTGCCAATTCCCCAATAAGCGTCAAACCAGCTTTCTGCAAATCCCACATAATACCGCTTCCTGTCAAATGTTTTGAACACGCTGCCGCACATCTCCACCTTGGGGTTACACAACGGAGTATTCATTGAAAAACTATGTTCATCTTCCAATATATCCAGTTCCGCCTTTAAATCCGGATTTTCCGCTGCGCGCCGTCTGATATCATCCAATTCTGACTGAACCTGCTCCTTATCTACCGGATATGTCTTATAATTATCTTGAAAAAATTGCACGCGAAGAAGGGATTTATATGCTTTGTCATAGTCTCCTAATACTTGTGCACAAGCTGCAAAATTATAATTCGCCGCAATATTGAAAGGATTTATAGTTACAGCTTCATGCGCTATCCGGTATGCCCTTTCAAAATCATCATTCAAAATATAATAAATACACCAATAAGAATATAAATCATAGTCTGAAGGTTTTTCTTTTTGATACTCTTTCAAAGCTGTTTCAATCGCATTTACATCATTTTCTGCTAGCAGAGCTTCTATTTCTTTATTCAATGCCGCCTCCTCCTGTTTATCAAATCTCAATTCTCTCTATGTTTTATATATATGTGTTCAATATATTCCGGAACATATCCATTGCATATCACAGCCTTTAAATCAACAATATTATTCGTTGATACACTTATCTTTACTTTCGTTCCACCCAATCGCTTTACCTCATCTATCACATGGTAACTGATAATTGAACCCAGCCCGCCAATCCTCTTGTCAACATACAAACCGCCAAGCGTCGATACATAGACTCCATTCTCCTGCTCTTTTAACGAAAAGAATCCCACATCTTGATTTTTATACAAATAAATATAAAAAGACGTCCCTCTTTCAAATTCGTCCCGAATCCAATAAGCGTATCTTTTGTTCGCGACATTTTCATCAAAAAAGGAATCAACAGAAATCCTGTCTGTCCCAAAAATGCCGCGTTCGACCTGCCTGCACAATTCATCCAGTTCAGAACCATCCATTTTTCTGATACCAGTCTGCGCAAACATTCTCAATTCCACCGGAGTGAGTACTACAGAATTCAAATTGTGTACCAATCTTACCATATCTTCAACATAAGTTAATCCCAGCCGTTCCATATTGCACAATAATTTTGAACTGCCTGCCGGCAGCCGGACGACTAGATAATCACTTGTATCATTTGTTATTGCTTCAAGTAAACGGTCAAAAGTATCTTCTGCTTCAACATCAATCTCAGTTGTATTCAAATTTAAATTTCTCTTCTCCCAAACGGCATCAATAATCTTCATTAAAGTAAAACCTTTCTATTTCTCTTCCATAATCTTTATGATGCTATCCAACATCTTTTTCATATCTTTAACCTGTTTCTCCGCAGTATTCTTCTGCACGTATTCTAATGCCGCCTCAGACTGCAGTCTGTAGTATTCCTCATCCGTTACATAACGGCAAACTTCACGTACCATCTCATCGTAGTCTGCAACAACAAATCTTTCCCCCGCATTTGACGCAACGTCATTCCCCGGCAGAGTCACCACTGGGATCCCTGAGACCACTGCCATCAGACCACTATGGCCTCCGCCATTTCTATTCGGGTTCAGATACAAATCCAATGCCGTATATGTTTTCAGCAAATTCTTTTGCCATTCCAGATGATACATCCGATTCTCAAATTCCGTTCCGGCAAAAAGATCTTTCTTTTCGTTCATATCTCCAACCGTTACAATCGCCGTATTCTCTGTTCTTTCCAAAATTGACTTCATGACACCGATAAATTCCTCATCCAGCTCTTCATCTAACCGGTTTCCGACAACGGCAATCAGGAATTTATCTTCCGGTAATCCCAACTCTGGACGTTCCTGCTTCTCTGCGCTTGCTTCAAAGCTAACCTCCGCCCCTCGTTCAAACAATTGTACTTGATTTTCAATAAGCGCTTCTTCGTATTCCGCTTCTATTTCCTCACTTAGGCGTCCTCCGTTTCTAATAAGGATATCCGCATCTGATACCGCTGCTTGTATCGACATTGGCATACTGACAACCGTAGTAAACTTTCTTGCCAGATCCGCAACCGGGTTGCTTACTCCGCACTGAAATACAAAAAGAGGATTAAATGCATAAATCATTGAAAACATCATATTGTATTCTTTTGGACCAAACTTTGTCATATTAATCTGGTATCCAAAAATCTCAGCTCCTCTATAAAAAACCCGAATCGCTTCATTTACAAATTCGTCTCTTGTCATCCGCCGTAAATACTGCCCGCTGTTCCATAGATTCTCCGTCAAAAAACCGTCGCATGGGCAGGCAAACAACAAAATCTCATAGCCCAGATACTCCTGCAAAATATAGATATACTCAAGAACCATCTTTGTCGGCGCATGCTGCAAAAACATGATTTGTTCCGCAATAATGACAATACGCTTTTTATTCCTCTGCGCAAAAGGAAGATACGGAAATTTGATATCCAAAATCCGGTCAAATCTCTCCGCATTCTGCCTGTGAAGTAATCTCTTTTCCCCATAATGTCCGTCTAAATTATGAGTAATATTACATTCCAGCATGCTTCCAATATAAGCGTCATATTTTCCCCTTAATACTGCTGTCAGCATATCCGCCTGAAATGTTTTGATCTGTTTCATATATTTCATAAAATAAGAACCTACGAAAATCAGATCATTCACTTCAAATTGCGAAAGCATCACTTCAGAAATCGCCTTTTGCTCCTCCGCAGACATCGCCAGATATTCCTGCTCCAATATTCCAAACTGCTCAGCTCTTTGTTCCTCGGTCCGCTCCGGATTTTCCAGACATAATCCAACGCTCTTTTTAATCCATTCAATATATGATATCATTCTTTTCCTCCGGTATCCCTTACTCTATTTTTAACAAGGTCTCTTTTGCAAAGTCCCGCAGCAATTCCGCACATTCCTGCATCATCTTTGCAAATTTCATTCCCTGATCTGAAATTGCTTTTCCTTCTTCCTCAAAGGAATCCAACCCTTGCAGGCTCTCGTTTCTTACTACAAGTTCTGCTCCCGCCATTGTAGATGCGACCAGTCCATACTCCAATACCGTTTCACACTTTTTTGTCTGCTTCTTCACCTTTTTCAGCAAATTTAAGTATGCCTCTTTGTCGACATGTCCTGATTTGCAGAGATTCCCAATTTTCTTGTAGATTGCATAAAGCCCTCTGGCATTTTTTGCAATTCCGTTTAACCGTTCTGGAACCGTGTGCAGATATCCGACCACCTTCTCCCGCTGTTCTTTCGAAAATTCCGACTTCATATTCCGAATACATTCCTCAAAATCCATTTCTCTCCCGCAATTTTCCTCAATTGCCTCTTTCAATGTCATCACTTCGGTATTCTCTATATATGCCCCTCCCGCAGTCGCATTAATGACTCTCACATCGCGGTGCTTCTTCACGCCTTCCACATACATATTAAACCAATCCAGATACATTTTAAAGTCTTCTCTTGTGGGAACCTTATCTTCATAATTTCCCTTAACGCGGCGCATGCGGCTCGTATCCTGCTCCGGCATCTTATCCTGAAACGTACCGTCCGCATGAGACTTATTCCCCGTAAGGGCAAGATCCTGTCCTACCAGTATAATCGTGTTAAATCCCATTTTGTACAATAAAGAAAAACCGCTGCATGCCACGGATCCGCCTGTAGATACATCTGCCAGAATCTTTCCTACTGAAGCATAGGCCTGCATTCCCAGAAAATATCCGTCAAAATAGAAAATCTTCTTATTCCTTTGTTCCTTTAATATATCGTAATTTGCCGTAATCGGCGCAATGACCGGCGTATCCTTGATTTCATCTATCTGCACCAGATTCGACAGCTTCATCGCATCAATCGTAATAAATGCGTCCGGCCTGATTCCTGCCCGTATCAAAGGCTTGACTGCCGTATCAACCGCCAAAATAAAAGCTTTATTCTTTGCCAGCTTTAAATCCTGTATATTTTTATCCAACGATGGACCCGCCGCAATCAGGATTGCCGGATAATCATGAGGGACTGCCTCTGACAATCGTCTTGTATTGTATCCGTCGCAGAGATATTCCATATTCAGCATCTGATTCTTTACCAGATGTGCAGAAAATTTTATGCCTGTTCGATAATTCATTATAATGAATGACGTTCTTTTCCTAATCTCCGCCAAAACGTCCCTCATTTTTTCCGGATACAACTCCTGATAATTCGGATGGATTTCCTGTTTTAAAAATTCCATCGTCTCTATCGAAATCAGCTTGTCAATCACTGGGACAAGTTCGTTTTTATTCACATCTTCTACAACAAAAGCAATCGGACGAGACTCAATTTCCTCCGACAAATCCACTTGCTTTATCATTTCCAGAAAAATATCAAGCGACGGTTCATATAAAATCACATTTACTTTTTCAGAAGTATTTTGGACAAGTTTTTTTAAATAAGCGCCGCTCCCTCCTCCAAGCAATACAACCGGTGCATAATCATGAATATCCCCCAGATGCTCCATCCACATCCGAAGCGGTTCTTTCACGTTCCGCTTCCCGTTTAGATATAAACTTCTCTCATCTGCCTTTACTTTGAAAATAATTTCATCATCCCAAGACAGCTCTGCTTCTACTGTCACTTCCGGCTCATTTCTCTTTTCGTCTACCACCCGAATCCTATCAGCAAATTCCGGATACCACTTCTCCATCGCCTTTAGGTTCTTCTCAAATATTTCCCTGCTCATCCTGATTCTCTCCGCTATCTGTATCTATATAAATGTCCAACAAATCCCGCAGCCCAAATTCCAGCGCATCCGCCATACGTACCATGTCCCGCTGTGCAATTGCCTCAGTATAATCCGTCAGCACCTGAACTACATAGCTTTGCAGACTATTATATTCTTCTTCTTCCATTCCAAATACATTTCCCTGTAAAAGCACAGAGACTAACTGCTGAATTTCTCCAGCTAGAGCTTTTGCTCGTTCAACAATATCTGTGCGTCTCATATAGTGATACTCTATACAAATGAGATCCACTTTTTTTGCCAATTCCCTTGCTAATGTTTCCATTTCCACACCCTATTCTATAAGATAAAAAAGAGGTACGAATACTCGTACCTCTGAAATTCTATAATCCAATTCTGAATTATATTTTTGATACCTCTTACTGTAACAGTGACAATACACCCTGTGTAGACTGATTTCCCTGTGCCAGCATAGACTGACCTGCCTGAGCAAGAATCTGATTCTTGCTGTACTCAACCATCTCAGAAGCAATATCTGTATCACGGATACGGGATTCTGCTGCCTGTGTATTCTCAGCTACGTTGTCAAGGTTTGCAATCGTATGCTCTAATCTGTTCTGGATTGCACCAAGTGCAGATCTCTGGGAAGATACTGTGTTGATAGCATTCTGGATTGCTGTAATGGAGTTGTTTGCCATCTCATAATTCTCTACGGAAACACGACCTGTCTCAGTATAGCTGGATAATGGCTTTGCAACTGTTGTACTTGTTGTTACATAATCAGCAAAGTTATTTGTAATTGCTGCTGACATCTGTTTCGCGTAAGCGGAGATATCTGCTGCCATTGCTGCAGAAATCGTGCTATAAGTACCGTTTGCAATCAAACCAGCAACCTTTACTGTACTTCCAACCAGACTTGGTGCATAATTGGACTCTGTAAACTTCGCAGAAACTTGAGCTTTAAACGTACTAATTGCTGCTGCTACATTCGATGCTTTCGTAGCGCTTGTTTTATAGGTATAGCTCATTCCACGGTAATTGATCTTAGTAGGAAGCGTTCCCTCCTGTCCCTCGTAAGCCATTGTCTTAGTTACGCTTCTCAGACCCAGAGTCTGTGCATTCATATTGCCGATGCTGATAGCAATCTTCTGGTTCGCATTAGCGCCAACATGAAGGTTTTTGCTCTTGAATGTTCCGTCTAACAGGTTCATCTTGTTGAACTGAGTTGTTGTGGAAATTCTATCCAACTCTTCTGTCAACTGATCAAGCTCTTCGTTGATAGCTTCACGGTCGATAGTCTCATTGGTATCGTTAGCACCCTGAACAGCCAGCTCGTTCATTCTCTGTAAGATGGAGTGAGCTTCATTTAAAGCACCCTCAGCTGTCTGAATTAAGGAAACGCCGTCCTGTGCGTTTGTCGAAGCACGTGTCAAACCACGAACCTGGCTTCTCATCTTCTCGGAAATCTTTAATCCTGCTGCATCATCGCCTGCACGGTTAATTCTATAACCGGAAGCCAATTTCTCAGATGATTTTGACTGATTGCCTGTGATAACGCCCAACTGTCTGTTAGCGTTCATTGCTGTAAGATTATGCTGTACTACCATTGCCATAATTGTTTCCTCCTTGAATATACTGCAGCATCCATGCTGCAAATCTGTTGTTTTGTGAACTCATCAATCAGGCCGTACGCTCCTTCATGACTCATCCACGCAAGTAACATTGTTGTTTACTTGTTTTATATATCGGAGACTTTCTCCGATACTTTATAGTAAATGGAAAACTTTTTTATTTATTTTCCAGATTACTTCTTATTATCCATAAACTGCGGTTCCACATAGTTCAGCTTCATCATATTATGATAATACTGATCTACCGCTTTCTTGCCGGATTTCACTTCACGGATCTGCTTTTTAACGTCTGCAAACTTCTTCAGAATCAATTCCCGGTTCCGCTGCTCCTCCGTCTGCACCTGCGTACTTTTCTCCATAATTTCGGCAATATATTGCTGCATCTGCGAAATATCTGCCGCATAATCATTGCGATGCTTCTGAATTTCATCCCTCACCCGCTCATAGACCTGTTCAAATCCATCGTCTATCGCTGTAAGTTCATCAATCAGCGCAGCCTTCTCATTAATGCTTGCCTCAAACTCCTCGGGCTCAAGCTCCGGATCTGCCAAGAGTTCCCGCTGACGGACATTTTTCTCCATCAACTGTTCCAAAATATGAATTTTTTTTACCAGACCCTGCTTTAAAACCGATATATAATTCTTATTCTGCATGTGTCCTCCTGCTATCTCTTACGTCACCTGCGTTCCGTTCGCCGTCAAGCGCATGACTTCCTTCCAGGTATCGCGCATTGTACGAAGATGCTCCAGCACCTCTTCCAAAATCTCCTTATCCTTCTTAAAATTCGCTTCCATAAGCCGCTGGCTGAGATATACATAGACCGAATCAAAGTCTTTGGAAACCGGATATTTTCTATCCAATGTCGCCTGAAACTCAGTAATGATATTTTCCACCTTCATAATATTCGTATGCGCTTTCTCAATGTCCTTCTCTTCTACGGCACGGATTGCGATATTGCAGAACTTAACCGCGCCTTCATATAGCATCATTGTCAGTTCGGCAGGGGATGCGGTCATAATCTTGTTGTTGGCATATGCCGCATATCCATTATTTAAAGACATGTCTGTACCTCCTTGTATCTGCATGCAGTTTTACTATATGCGCCACAGGCACTGCAGAATGTTATCCCATGACCTGACATCAGCCTCCAAGCAAAGTGCCTAACGAGGACGAACTGCTTTGCAGCTTCGCAAGAGCGGATTCCATTGCTGCAAATTTCTTATAGTAAGAGTCCTCCATATCGGCTATCTTCTGCTCCCACTTCGCAATGGTGGTCGTATAGTCACTGTACTCTCTTGCCATCTGTTTATCATTGTATACAACATAAGCGCTGCTCAATGTCGTAGATCTCATCTTAGTATGCAGCCCATCATACAAATCGGTTGCAAGCTGCTTCATAAAATCAATAACAGTGTCCGGCTCCGTAGTCAGCATGGACATCAATTTATCCGCCTTATTGGATGTATCCGAATCATCCGAATCACCGTCAATATGGTATGCGCTTTCCTCATTCTTTGGTGCATTCAAAATCCCCAACGTAGCAATACCAAAGCTGCTCAGGCTGTAACTCTTGCCGTCCACCGTGTAGGATTTTGACATCGACATACGCATGGTGGTCATGATACCGCTCAAAGTACTATCCCGACGGAATAGGGAATCTTTAATCTTCTTCTCCCACTCCTCAATCTGAGTGTCCGTCATGGCATCCTTCTCATCGCTCGTCAACGGCTCATATCCCCTTGAAGAATCTGCGCCATATAGCTTCGTCATCTCATTAATCAGCTCATTATAGTCTTTGAGGAAATCTTTTACCTTATTATAAAGTCCTTCCGTATCAACCTTCGTAGTAATGCTGACTTCCTGAGCACCGGTCTCTGCCAGCGCTTCAATTGTCAGGCCATTAATTTCATAAGAATTACCGGAAGAAGTATATTTTGCTCCATTGAAATGAATAATGGAATCCTGTCCATGAACCCTATTTGCCACATCATCAGACAATCCAAATGCCTTCAATGCGTCCTGATCTCCCGACAAGGTAAAATCATTCTTTGCTCCGGTATCCGATGCAGCCACATGTATCCTCTGATTCTTAGCATCATAATTTGCCTTCAAGCCCGCTCCATTCAACTGTGACACAAAATCCTTAATCGTTGTATCTCCGTCAACAGTTATCTCCTTCGTCTCGCCTTCAGCAGTTGTTACGCTAATCGCGCCAGTACCGTTATAGCCCAAATCTTTAAGCGTACTCTTCTCGGTAGTTTTGGCGTCCAACTCTGCTCCTGTCAGGTATCCCGTCTTTGCAAGCCGCTCTACCTGCAGAGAATAGTTTCCGTTTACCGCCTTGCCGCCGGCAGTCACCTTCACCTTCGTGCTGTCGGAAACCGTAGTTGTCTTCATATTCCACGCATCCGAATACTTCAACTTTCCAACTTTATCATATAGGCTGTAAATCTTGGTATTTAATGACTTCCACGCATCCTGTTTCCAAGACAGCTTCGTCTGCGCTTTTACATATTTATCTTTCTTCACACTATAGGATGATACCAGCGCCTGAATAATCGACTCCGTATCAAGTCCCGAATTCAATCCTGATAATCTAATCGGCATCTCTTTTCCTCCTTAATCTTATCTCTTCTCATCTACCATAAGCCCCGCCATCTCCCAAATCTTCTCAATCATGTCGAGCGTCTTCTCCGGCGGAAATTCCTTAATAACTTCTTTGGATTCCTTGTCTACAATCTTAATAGTAACGCGATTCGTTCCCTCATGTATTCCGAAAATCGCTTCCGTCTGAGGATTACTCTTGTTAATGCTCTCTACAGCCTTCTTAATCTGCTCATTCTGCTTCGCAGCATCCGAATTCTCCATCTGCGCATTTGTATTCGCCGGACTTGTAGAAACTGTCACCGCATCCTTTGCTCCTTGAGGTTCTGTCTGAGGCTTCACACTAACACTCGTCTCCGCCACCCTGTTCCAAGCGCCGGACGCACTTCCCTGATACGCCGTTGTCTGCTTCACTGGCTCAATTACCATAATACCACCTCCATGTGATAGATTGTTTATTTGGGGCATACGCCACTACATTTTCTATTCTTTATATCGGATTTTTCCGGGCAAACTTTAGCTCTACAGCAACTTTTTCAACGCTTCCAGCCCGTCTATCTGCAGGGACGCCTGATTTTCTTTCTCAATCTGCTTGTATACTTCCTTACGGTAGACCGGAACCTCCTTCGGGGCAGATATGCCAATCTTAATCTGATCCCCGCGGATTTCCAGCACGGTTATTTCTATGTTATTATTTATCACAAGCGACTCGCCTTTTTTTCTCGTCAATGCCAGCATCCCTATTCACCCGTCTTTCCTTTCCCATCCTTAATCTGCTCATAGATTTTGTACTTCACCGGAAAATCGTCTTCTACAATAATCTGCTTCGCTTTCCTGGTATCAGAGTTGATTACCATCGGCGCTTTCAGATTGATTGCAATATCTTCGATTTTCTGCGGGATTGTCACAGTCACAAGCACAAAGAGATTTTCTTCCGTCAAATCGCCCAGCGTTTTTAAAACCTCTTCCTCTACGGTCGGATTATAACCAGAATACATCAAAAGCGGATCCATGACCGGTATTGCAAGCTCCGGTTCATCCATTGACTGCAGCCATGAAATTGCCCCCTTCCCCTTTTTCTCTTCGTCATATATCAGGGTAAAGCTCTGCAAATCCGGAAAGCCGATAATCCCCTGTTCAAATTGAATAATTTTCTCTTCATCAATATCTATTTCTCCAAAAAGGCGCGTATCTGCTTTCATGACCTTCCTCCTACAAATAATCCAATAATGTCTGTCTCTCCAGCTTAGCCGCTGCCTGCAGAGAAGATTGATATGCCGTAAACGCAGATGTATAATCAATAATAATATCCGAAAGCTCCTTATCCTCGTTGGAGGATTTCAGGCTCTTGACCGTTGTCTGCTGGGTTTCCATTCTGGTCTTAATGACATCCAGACGGTCGCCCCTGTTTCCGATGTCTGTAATCGCCAGATTCACCTTCTGCATATATCCGTCAAACCGTTTGACCCCATTGCTATACAATTTCTTCATGTAATCATCCGCATATGCCATCTGGCGCTTTGCCGCCTCTAAATATTCTCCCAGTTTTGCCTGCATCTCAGGGGAAGCATACTGCGTTTCTTTCATCATCGCTTTAATTTCATCCACACAGTCGTGCGCATAGATTGCAGACTGTACCGCACCGATTAATTCCGTCACGTCACGTCCGATGGAAGAATCAAACACGTTCGGAGCAAGGGTATTTACCGTTATCGTCTGGTTCATCGCAACCATATAGTTAATCTGCTGCTCCACGAACTGCTTATTCTCATCATAATTCTTATATACAATCTCATTGTCCGGATCTGTCTTATCCGTACAGTCATAATAATGTTCCGGCTTTAATTCGCCCTTGTCAAATCCAGTCTTATCATAATTCACGCTGAGCGTTGCGCCCTTAGCGATAATGTCTTTTGCCACATTGGCGCCCAACAGCAATTCTCCCGTCTCTTTATTGTATACCACCGCATTTTCGCCGACCTCATAATCAATGGCCTCCAACTGCGCTGTCGTCATCTCGGAATAGTTTGCCGCATTCGTCGGATTTTTAAGATCTATGGTCGTCTCTACGCCGTTCTGGGTATACGTATAAGAAACGCTGTTCAAATCAGACAATCCGCTATATGCAAAACGTATACGCTGCACGCTCACCGAAGACGGATCTTCCGGCACGGTCCCGTTAGCGATTGCATCTTCAAGTTCCTGTGCCGACGGCGTTTTCAACGTGTTGTAACAATAAGTCTGCTCCTCAATTGCGGATGAATCAAAATATTGGTTGATATTATAGGACGCCTCCTTCGCCGCATTCGGGAACGTCAGAGTCGTATTTGTCTTATAACCGGTAAATATTGTTCTTCCCGCATTGTCCGCATTTCCTTCGGCATATACCTGGTCTGCCATTGCCTGTAATTGCTGCAGAATCGTGTCGCGGTCGTCCTCGCCCAGCGTATCATTCGAACCATAGACACACTGTGTATGAATATCCGTCAATATCTTGCACATATTATCAAGAGCCGTCTCTGTTACTTCAAACCACGTTTCGGCATCCGGTATATTCTTCTCATAATACTGATTTATCTGGCTTAAACTGCTGCGCAGACGCAATGCACGGATTGCAACGATCGGATCTTCCGACGGCTTATCTATTTTCTTCTGGGAAGACATCTGATTATTCAAAGTATTCACATTCAGCTTATTGCCGTTAATATTAAGCTTCGTGTTTCTCATCATCATGTTATTGGTAATACGCATGTATGTTTACCTCCTCTTATCCTGTCAAGATTCATTATTACAGGTCGAACTATTGCAATTCATTCTATACGCCTGTTTCATTTATCAGCTTATCATACATCTGCGCCATAGTAGAAATCATCTTGGATGCCAAATTATACGCATTGTAAAATTTTATCATTTCCAATCCTTCTTCATCCTCGTCTACGCCGGAAATGGACTGCCGCTGTGTATCAATTGTATATCCTATATTCTCATAATTCTCTTTAAAGAGCTTCGCTTCATTGGTATCAACCGTAATATCTGACAAAATGCACCTCAGGAAGTCAGACGCTTTACTGCCGCGGTATAATGACGTATCGTTTTCTAATGCGATAATCGCTTCTGCAATATCGTACCGGTCTTGCCCTGCCGTAAAATTCTCCTTCGACTGGGTTGAAATCCTTGAAGGATTTCTCACGCTTTCACTTGAAACCGCAAAATCCAATGCCGTAAGCTGGTAATAACTATTTGAGTAAGAACTTACCGTATCCTCCGTGAAATCATATTCCGTACCGTCCGTTAAATTCTTCGCCACAAAAAATGTTCCCATCTCATTTCCCTCCAAGTCTAAGCCTGGGTTATCGGCGGTTCCGCGCTGCAAATCGTTGAAGGTCTTGGAGAAAACGCGGATAAATTCGTTCATCTGCGCCATATAATACGGAACTCCCATCGCATCAATGCTTAATCCGATTCTCGCATCCTTCCCTGCCATATTCCCTTTCTCGATTGTGCTCAATTCCCTCTCTAAAGTAAAAGTATAGCTGTAGGTATAAGTCTGGTTCCCGTCCTCGTCTAAAATCGGCGCTCCCGTTCCATCTGTGGCTATCTCTTTTTTCATCTCAAAGTTCGAGTAATTGTAATTGTTCCCTCGAACCGTCAAGGTTCCTTCCTGTGCAATGTTCAAATTCTTGATATCTGTTACGGACGGATCAACGAGGGTTACCGTCGTCACAGTTTTTCCGTCTACGGTTGCCGTTCCAAACGCATCGTCTCCCGTTCCGATTTTTCCGTTAAAGTTGGTCTTGTTGTTGCCGTCCCTCATCTCAAACAATCCCTTTAATCTGCCGGACATTGCCAATGCAGTAGGATTGAAGGACATACCCGTCTCTGCCCAAGTGATATCAAACAAGCCTTCCGCATCTGTCTGATTTATCTTATTCTCTCTTGCGGTATACTTCAGCTCGTGATAATCATAAGTATCTACCAGCAACTGTCCGTTTACCTTTATCTTATAATTCGTCCCCCCTGTATACATATCAGGATAATTACTGTTTGATACCGGATATTCTTCCACTTCAACCGGAATAATTGTGGACAGCTCATCTACCAGAAGCGCTCTCTGGTCACGGAGCTCATTTGCATAGCCGCCGTTTATCTCTATGGAATTAATCTGCTTGTTGAGCAGTGCAATCTTCTGCGCAGTTGCATTTACCATATCTACAGTAGACTTAATCTCATCGTTGATATCCTTCTGCAGATTCTGCATCTGTGTTGCAATGCTGTTAAAATAATTTGTCAGATTCATCGCATCACTGATGAACTGGTTACGGAAATTCGCATCTCCGGCATTGTTCTTCAATGAATCCAACGAATTGAACATCTTGCTGAATATGGTTGCAAATCCTGTCGTCGCATCATCGTCCCGATAGACACTCTCGATCTGATCCATATAATACAGCCGTCTGTCATACATACCGGTCTTCGACTGATTCTGCCAGTATTTCGTATCATAATAAGTATCCCGGAGCTGGGTAATTGACGTTGTAACAACGCCCGCTCCCATTGTTCCGTATTTCGTGCTGACGCGAAGCCCCTGCGCCGCCTGAATATTAGCTATCTGCCTGCTGTATCCAGCAGTTTGCACATTAGATATATTATTTGCGATTGTATTGTTGGCTGCCTGAAAAGCAAACAGCCCCGAACCCGCTATGTGTAATCCAAAAAATGTTGATGGCATTTCATTCACCTCTGTTTCTTGCGATTCGCCGCCGAATCCTAAACTTCATTCCCTTTATCTCGCCCCAAGACCGGTTACAAGCACCTCTATCATTTCACTTACGACATTCATATACCGGCTTGCAGCATTATACGCATTCTGATACTTAATCATATTGGTCAATTCCTCGTCCGAGGACACTCCCATGACCTGACTGCGCTGATTGTCAATTGCCGTCGCCGTTCCTTCCAATGTTGTGGCTATGGCATCATATACGGAACCAACCGTTCCAAGCTCTCCGATCATACGCGCATAGTATTCTTCAAAATTACAGGTTCCGGTGCTGTTCGGACTTAGCACCATTTCTGTTTTCTCCCATATATCCCACAGCTTCTCCCCCAGCGGATAATCAATCTGATCATTCTGGTTCTTATGCGGAAGCAGGGAAGGCGAATCCACAATCTCATGATTCACAGTAATTCCCTTTATTGTATACATCTTAGAGGTATCCGTAGGATCCTCTTCATTATATACATAGTAAGTTTTCCCGTCGTCTCCATATACTGTCTGATAACGCTCGCAGCCGATACGGGTAAACAGTTCCTGCGGCGGCAGCTTGCCATCGCTTCCAATCGGGCAATTCTCTGCATCAAGTATCAATGTGCCTGCTGCAAATGTCACCGCATTGCCATTCGCATCCGTTCCGGTAATTGCCGTCTGGGATTCTATGTTCGGGCAGAACGCATCGTTCACCGCTGTTATAAGCCCATGTATAAACTGATCGAACTGCGCCTCAACCGTCAGCATAACCGACATTCCCGTCGTATTGTTGTACTGCTCTGCCGACATTCCCTCTATATCAAGGTAATTTGCCCAGTGGTCTCCGCGCTGCATTACCAACGCCTTCAGCTCTCCAATGTCCGAATTGTTTGCAGAAGAAATATCTGCTTTGTAATTAAAGACCTCTGAATATTGTCCGCGGTTCGTATCCGACATGTGAGGCCAGTAAGGCGTGATAAATCCGGTTATCTCATCCACCTTCTTCGCTATCTCATAGACATGCGCCTCATCAACAAACTCTACGCCCTCCAGACTCACCTTCACAGTACCGTCCGAGCGCTCTTTATAACTGATTTTGGCGAGCTTGCCCAGCTCATCCAAATAATTATCCCTCTCATCCCGCAGATCCATCGCCGTCTCTACGTTGCCCGTCTCTACTCTTGCAATCTGCTGGTTAAGTTTGTAAATCTCATGCCCTATCTCATTGATACGGTCGATATCATCAGATACTTCCCTGTTAATATTACTCTGAAAAGTCTGTAAATTCGTATAGATAGACTGCGAACGAGTAAGATACAGGCTTGCTTTCTGCATGACGAGATTCTGATTTACGGCGTCCGAAGGATCTTTACAAAATTCATCCAAAGCTTTTCTGAAATCCTCTAAATTCTCCTGATACGCCGTACCTTCCAATTCCTGAAAATAAGTATACAGCTCGTCGGTCGTCGAACAGCATGCAGCCCAAAACGACTGCCGCCCCGACTCTAAACGATATGCTTTATCCAAAAAAACATCCCGCACATGAGCCACATCCGCTATCGACACACCGAGCCCTGCCTGTTGTTTGCTGATAGCCGCTTTCTTACCCACATTCAAATAGTCCTGATCCTGATATACAATCTGCTGCCGGACATATCCCGTGGTGTTCACATTTGCGAGATTATTTGCTGTTGTATTCATTGCTGTCTGGCTGTTTCTCAGACCAGACGATCCAATATATAGGCTTCCCATTCCGTTCGCCATGACTTGTTCCTCCAATCCTGCTTATTATGCGAGACAAGCTCCGTCTCACACATCCCGTTATTGTTTTGCGTCAAACCCGCTGCTGCCGAGCAATGTCCCTGTATTATAGGCATTGCTGTCATAATTCGCCGTCTCCGGCGCCTGCCGCAGACTCTTAAACAAGGTCAGGTCGAACTCCACCATTTCAAGCGCATTCTGAAGCAGCACTTGATTCTGCTCGTTCCATTTCTTCATTTCATCCAGAGCCGCACGTAAACGCATACGGCAGTCCATGAGTTTTTCCTGTTCTTCCGGCTGTCTGGAGAGAATGTCAATCATCTTCTCCACCGTCAGCTCTTCGGCATTCTGCCCAAGCACCACCGCCATATCCGAAAGAACAGCGACCCGCTTCAGTTCCTGATTATGCAGCATATCCGCTATGACCTGCTCCTTCTCGGTAATTTCTTCCAGTCTGGTAATATCCGCATCAATAATTATCTGGCGCTTATCCTGCGCCAAGGCAATCAGCTCGCGGTATCCCTTTTCTTCACTCTCCAAAACACCTAACAAATCATCCATTAAACTAGCCACGGTTCATCCTCACTTTACCAAATTATTCAAAAATGTGCTGCATTGTATTTCTCTAGTAACATGCTTGCAAAATCTCCGGAATCCACGCTGTAATTCCCTGACTGGATACTTGTTTTAAGCTCGGAAACTTTATCTTCCCTGATGTCCGGAACTTCTGCGACTGCCTGTTTTGCGATCTGATAATCACGTCCGAAAGAGGATATCTGTACCTCGTCTCTTCCCGATGCAACTCCCTGTGCGCCCTGTGTCTTTGTAGTCTTGCTTGATTTATATAAAGCTGCTACCTGATTATAAGCTTCTATACGCATAACGGCATCTCCTTTCTTCCTTGAAAAATACGTCTTCACCGACGTTCTAATTTATTTATCGGTCATTTTCCGGGAAAACTTAGGATTTTTTTATATTTTGGAAAAAAGAGACAGACGCCTGTGTTAAAAAGCACAGGCGTCTGCCCAAAAAAAGCGCTATATTTGTTCTCCCACAATTCGGTAATAAGTTCTCGACGTCATGAAAAATACGAAAAAATAGATTGCGGCAAAAAGCAGGATAGAGACAAGCATGCAAATCATAAATAATTCTACATTCACGAGATTAAACATTAATAACAGCCTCCTTATCATTGGAAATGCAGCCATTACATGCACAGTCGCCGTAACCAGCGGAAGGAAGAACACAGTCCGTATCTGGGCGTGTATGGTAGCTCTTACCTCACTGTCACTCATTCCGACCTTTTCCATAATAATGAAACGCCCCTTGTCATCATAGCCTTCCGAAATCTGCTTATAAAAGATAATCAGCACGGTTATCATCAGGAACATCCCCCCCAAAAACAGTCCGAGAAAGAGGAATCCGCCGTTTAGCGCTCTGTATGACTCCGCCTGTTCCTGACGCGAGCGGCTGTAAGCCATCCATACGCCCGCCTCCTGCGGCTGCTGCTCTCTCCATAAAGAAAGGCTGTTTCCGATTGCAGCGTTGCATGCAATTTCGTCTGCATCTGTTCCGTCTATATCAAGTTCCAGTTCATAGTCATAACGGCTTGCATTTTCACCGTATGCCGCCTTCTGTTCCTGATAAATTTTATCTACCGCCGCCTGATCTCTTACAATAACATAAAAAACCTTGCCGACCATAGATTTCATGACACTGTCCTCATCCGAAATCAGTTCCCTTGTCTCTTTTACCTGATAAACCGTTTCTCCTATAGTAAATTCACTGCGTTCTGCCTCCGGCTCTTCGCAGAGTATTACTTCATTTTCGGCAAGTTCCGGAAGCGTTACGCCAAACTGCTTTTCACTGGTTTCACGGTCTGCTACCCAGATCAACGCCGCTCCCGCCATGTTCATGTCGTTAAAGAATTCCCTGTCAAAGACCACCTTCCCATCCTGCCATGACGCAGTTATCGTAACACTCGTATGGAAATCCATACTCTGCACGGTTCGTCCGCTTTCCTCTGCCGCCTGCTTTACAAGCTCCGGCACTACGGCAAGATCTGTATTTTTGTCGTCATACTGTATGGAAACCTTCACATCTGACGGATAATTGCGCTCTAATTCATCCTGTGTCCCAAAATACAGACTCATCGTTGCAGACACCATGACCAGCACTGCCGTAGATAGAATACAGATATTTGCAAGCCCCACTGCATTCTGTTTCATCCGGTACATCAGAAAGGACACCGAACTGAAATGCTTTGCTTTATAATAGTAGCTTTTGTTTTTCCTTAGGAACTTCAAAAGCACAATGCTTCCCGCCGTAAACAGACAATACGTTCCCGCAATAACTAACAGAACGGCGACAAAGAACAATACAATCGCCTGCAGCGGATTGGTTGTGGTTATCGCAATATAGTATCCTCCCCCGATACACAACAATCCGAGAACTGCAAGAAACAGCTTGGATTTCGGCTCCCGCTCCCCTACGTTTCCCCCATGCAGCAATTCAATCGGTTTTGCCAGTTTTACCTGCATCATATTATATAGGAGCGTCAAAAAATAAATGGCAAGAAACAAAACGGCGGAACTCCCTATTCCGTCAGCCGAGATATAGAAATCAATCCCGGAATCCACGCCCATCAGTTTATAGAGCAGCATGCACATCAGCTTATTGAATACGATACCGGTCGCAAGACCGCCTGCGATTACCACTCCTGCCGTAAATACCGTTTCTAAGAACAACACCTTAAAAAGATGCTTTTTCTCCATTCCGAGAATGTTGTATACGCCCAGCTCCCTTTTTCTTCGTTTTATAATAAAGCTGTTAGTGTAAAACAAAAATATTACCGAAAAAATCCCTATTACGATTGTTCCGAGCTGCAGAATTACGATAACGCTCTCCGAGCCATGCAGTGATTTTAACCCTTCGTTATTCTCCAGCGCGCACATAATATAGTACATCGCAACCGTAAGTATTCCCGTCAGAAAATACGGCAGATAAAACTGCCTGTTATTTTTTATGTTTGTGACGGCAAATTTTGTGTATAATCCCTTACTCATGACTGCCTCCATTCTGCATTTCCCGTTTTTCCTCATCCGACGGAATATCCTGCGGCCTGCCTGCCGTCAGTATCGTCAGCGTATCCGATATTTTTGCGTAAAGCTCCTCGTTCGTCATATTACCCCGATAAAGCTGATGAAATACTTCGCCGTCCTTGATAAACAGAACTCTCTTTGCATGGCTCGCCGCCTTGGTGCTGTGCGTCACCATTAACACGGTCTGCCCGTCATCATTGATCCGATTGAACATCCGCAGCAATCCGTCTGCAGCTTTTGAATCCAAAGCTCCCGTCGGTTCGTCCGCAAGCACCAGCTTTGGATGAATAATCAACGCTCTTGCCACTGCTGCACGCTGCTTCTGCCCTCCGGACACCTCATATGGATATTTTTCCAAGAGCATTGTAATTCCCAACTGCTCTGCAATCGGTGCGAGACGCCGTTCCATCTCCTTATACCGAACGCCCGAGAGCACCAGCGGAAGAAAGATGTTATCTTTTAACGAGAAGTTGTCTAACAGATTAAAATCCTGAAACACAAATCCCAGATTCTCCCTGCGAAAAGATGAAATATCTTTTTCCCTGATCTGTACAATGTTTTTGTTATCTAAAAGCACCTCTCCGCCGGTCGGTTTATCTAACGCCGCCAGAATATTTAAAAGCGTTGTCTTACCGGAACCGGACTCGCCCATGATCGCCACATACTCGCCTTCTTCTACCGAAAAGTTGATGTTGGACAGAGCCTGCACCTGATTGCCGCCAAATCTGGTTGTATATATTTTCTTTAAATTGTTGACCTCTAAAATTGCCATATCGTCCTCCTATGATTTTTTCCGCTTCGGATAGCAGAGCATGCACTGTGCAATATGCGAAGCAGCATTGTTTCCTGTACTAAAGCCAGTATAGCAAAACAGGAAAATGCCAGCCATAGATTCAGCTTACATTTTCCTGTTTTATCTTACATTAGTGTAAGGTTGGGGTATAACTTTGCGAATTTTTAATAATGATATCTACAAGACAAAATATAATCGCCCCTTTCATAAAGCACCGTTTCCCATACTTACATCTTACTGTACACTTTTCTGTACATCAAGTGTTTTTATTCCTCTGCCAGTCCTATCAGCACCCGTGTCCCTTTACCTATCTCCGATTCGATCTCTATCGTATGCCCCAGCTTAGCCAGTATCCGCTTACACAGATAAAGCCCGATTCCGGTTGAACGCTTGTCAGTATGTCCATTATAACCGGTATACCCCTTCTCACAGACTCTCGGTAAATCCTCGCTTCGGATGCCGATTCCGGTATCCTCTATGACCAGAACTTTGTCCGCCTCTTCTTTCATATAGATAGAAATACTTCCGCGCACAGTGTACTTGAGCGCATTGGACAGAATCTGCTCCACGACAAACACCAGCCATTTTTCATCCGTCAGCGCCTGTGTTTGCAGGGGTTTAAAATCCAGTCTGATTTTCTTACGGACAAACACCCTCGCATATTTGCGGACCGCCTCCCGGACCGCCTCATCCAAATCAAGACGGCGTATCACATAGTCCGTGGAATCCGCATTCAGCCGAAGATATTGAAGCGCCATCTCCACATATTGTTCAATCCGAAATAATTCTTCCGACACCTCATCGTTTTCAACGTATTCCCCCTCCTGCAGCAGCAAGCGCATCGCCGCAATCGGCGTTTTAATCTGATGTATCCACATCGTATAATACTCCGTCATGTCACGCCCCTGCCGCTTCAGCTCGTTTATTTCCTGCCCCTTTGCCATATCGATCATACGGACAAACGCCTGATAATCCTCCTCAAGAACATCCTCCGGCGTCTCCATTGCATCTACGCAGATTGGAATAATTTCCCTTATCTTTAACAGCCGTTTGTGTCGGTGGTAATATCTCCAGAAGTCCATACCGCCAATGACAATCAGCAGGAACAAGCATACGGACGCACCGTAAATCCACTCTGATATCGGCAGATTATTCAAACTGATTACAAGTATCATGATGGCAAGGCACAGAACATCTACCACAATCCATCTCACATTTTTCTTTAGATAACCGCCCAATACTCTCATCCCAGACGATACCCTATCCCTTTCTTCGTGATAATATAGTCTGTAAGACCAACGCTTTCTAATTTCTTGCGCAAGCGGTTCATATTGACAGAAAGTGTGTTTTCATCTACATAGCTGTCACTTTCCCACAGCTTTGTCATCAACGTATCTCTGCTTACTACCTTTTCTTTATTCTCTGTCAGAACCTGCAAGATTCGGAGATCATTTTTGGTCAGCTCCAGCTTCTTATCCTGATAAGTGAGCGTCGCTTCCGTCAAGTTCAGCATTGCGCCCCGGTGCTCTAATATTGTGCCTGTTCCGGCAAAATCATAGCTGCGTCTGAGCATTGCCTGAATCTTTACTGTCAGCACATCCAGATCGAACGGTTTGGAAATGAAATCATCCGCCCCCATATTTACCGCCATTACAATATTCATGTTATCCGACGCCGAAGAAACAAAGATAACCGGAACTTTCGATATCTTGCGGATTTCATTGCACCAATGATAACCATTATAAAAAGGCAGCGTAATATCCATCAGAACCAGCTGCGGTTCAAACGCCGCAAATTCCGTCATCACATTCGAAAAATCCTCCACGCAATGCACTTCGTATTCCCACGATTCCAAATGATGCATCATACTTCGTGCAATAATCACATCATCCTCAACAATAAAAATTTTGTACATCATACTAAGTCTATCCATTTCTGTTTTATTATGATATAATGTTAACAGATATTATATCATCAATATTATACGCTTAATATGATACTATCAGCCTGCAAATGATGCAACATAATTATAGTTCAAATATTTTCTTTTATTGATATGGAGGCACACACTATGATTTGTCCGAAATGCGGAAGCAACAACGTTACGACGCAGACACTCACAGACACGAAAACAACCCGCAAAGTCAAAGGCTTCGGCTGGATTAAGGCATGTCTGGGCTATCTTCTCTTTAGCATTCCAGGAGTCTTATGCGGACTATGCGGTATGGGAAAAGAAAAACACAAAACCACTACATATACAAAGGTGATACACGTATGTCAGGATTGCGGCAATCATTTTTAGAACTTATCCGGATACTAGGCAATTACAGTGGCTGCCATCAGATGCCGGAGCGCAGCTTTTTCTACAAAGGTAAACAATTTCCGGTCTGCGCAAGATGCACCGGCGTATTTTTCGGTCACATGGCAGCCATTTTTCTTTTCCTTATGAAAAAGGTTCTCCCCGCCAAATGGGCAGTCTTTTTTCTTTCTCTGATGGGAATTGACTGGAGCATCCAGGAAACCGGAATCAAAGAATCCACCAATATCCGCCGGCTGATTACCGGCTTTCTTGGTGGATTCGGTCTGTTTTCCCTATATTTCCGAGGTATCTTTTGTCTTATCCGCCGGCTGCGGTGAATTTAAGAAAGCGCTTTCATCAGCGTTTCCCTATTTTCACGTTTGGCGGAAGATACTGATACGTCTGCTGATACGACGCCATTTCCGCTTCATCTACCGGTGTGCGGTTCATCAGTCCCGTACAATCCATCCCTGTAGCGGAGTTGGCAAGATAATCGTAATCTTCGATTTTTACATCCCGTATGACGTCCCGCTCCTCTCCGGCGCTGCCCGGAGCGCGTTTGACATCTTCTTTGTTCTCTACTGTCGGCTCTATTCTTTCCATATGCGTTTCTCCTGACTTTGGTTTTCTATAGCATGTGGACTTTTTGTTTTTTTATACATATTTATATTCTGAAGAGGCTGTCACTCCACAGATCATTTTCTCCATCTGTTTTGTGACAGCCCCTTCCATTCATCGTTTACCATGTACCCAACAATAAACAATTATGCTATTATTTGGTAATTTTAATCTTGATGGTTGCTTTCTTCTTGCTTCCATCTGTAGCAGTCGCAGTAATTGTTACCGTCTTGCCCTTGCCTGCCTTCTTTGTAGCCACAACACCCTTGCTATTTACTGTTGCATACTTCGTATTGCTTGACTTCCACTCTAAGGTCTTGTTTGCATTCGTAGACTTTGACTTCTTGTCAATCTTCGCAGTCAGGGTTACCGTTGCCTTTACCGTCAGCTTCTTACCAGCCTTCACTGTCTTAGTCTTTGCTGTCAATTTTACCTTTTTAACAGCCTTATTCATAATCGTGATCTTGTAAGCAGCTTTCTTGTTGCTTCCATCCTGCGCAGTTGCAATAATCGTAACTGTCTTTCCTGCCCCTGCTTTCTTCGTGGTTACAACACCGCTCTGGCTGACTGTTGCGTATTTCGTATTACTGCTCTTCCATGTCACCTTCTTGTTGAATGCATTAGCCGGAGTAACATTTGCCTTTAAGGTAATCTTCTTGCCTGCTGCAATCTTCTTGGAGTTTCTGGTAATACTAACGTTGGCTACCTTTACTTCATTGCCTTGGTTGTTTCCGCCTTGGTTGTTTCCGCCTTGGTTATTAGCATTCCATTTTGCAGTCAGAGTCAGGTTTGAATTTACCGGCGTATTGAAGTTATATGCTGCTGCCCCGTTGTACCAGCCTGCAAATGTGTAACCGCTTCTGGTCGGCGCCGTCGGCGTTTTTGCAGTTTTCCCAGCCTCAACGGTCTGGGCTGCCACGCTTGTTCCACCGTTGGAATTAAAGGTTACAGTGTATGTTGTTGGCTTTGGCGGCACTGCTGCATTTACAACAATTGCCGCTGCATTTGTCGTTGCGGCTGCCGTCGCTGTTCCATTCGTATTTGTTACTACACAATAGTAGTAGGTCGTTCCTTCCGCTTCCACACTTGGCGTGTAGCTTGCAGAAGTTGCTCCGTCAATTGCCGATGCTCCTTCTACATCGTTAGCCGTATTCTGATACCACTGATAGCTTAAGGTTCCTCCGTCTGCCGCTTCAGCCTCTACGATCAATGCCTCTGCCACAGCGCCTACCGTATAGATCTTGCCCGTCGGCTGAGTTTTGATTGTCGGAACTGCTGCATCCGCATCCTGAATCCATTTCGCATACAACGTCACATCTCCGGTGCTTAAACCAGTGATTTCGGTCACCTTTGTTACAAATGATTCTTCTTCATACCAACCCTCAAAGGTATAGCCTTCCCTAACAGGTATCTCAAATGATTCAACTCCTACGCCATATGTATAATCGCCTTCCTTATTGGCAGAACCATTGTTATATGCATAGGTATATTTGTATGTATTTCTATCATAGTAGAACGCAAGCTCTAAGCTGTCTCCTTCAGCGATGATACCGCTTGTTTTGGAGCCCGGCGCATTCTCATTCAAGGCAAATCCTGTATACGAAACAGGCTCCGGAGAAACCTCCGTACCAATTGTTCCTTTCTCATATTCTGTAGCCACAAGATCATACCCATCAAGGGATGTATTCTGCTGATAGAACTTGATTGCATATTTCGTCAATGCCGGCGCATCTGCATTAGGTATATCGCTTACCTTTATGACCACCGGCGTAGGGCTGACATTAAACCAATATGCCAGATACTTATCTGCATATGTTTCTGCGCCATTCGTAATCACATGCTCCCAATACTCTCCGTTCTGCGCTGTCGCATCCGCACCAACCTGAGCAGGATTAATCTCTCCATCCGCCGAATCTATAAATGTGTGGAAAATAACATTATTTTCCTTTTCATAGATAACAATATTTCCGTCTTTAATCTCGCATCCGGTCTCCTGTCTCTCATTCGAAGAAGAACCGCTGTCCGTTACGGTCACTGCGCATCGTGCCTGTTTCGCTCCATCTACCGTTGTCGCTGTAATGACAACTTCACCCATCTTCAATGCCGTTACTTTGCCATTGACTACTGTAGCCACTCGTTCATTCGAACTTGACCAGATTACCGACTTATCGTCGGCATTTTGCGGAAGAACCGTCGCTGTTAAGTTTTCGCTGCTTCCCGCCTTAAGTGACAGTTCCGACTTATTAAGGCTGATAGAGGCAACCGGTATGATTTCTTTTGTTACAGTTACCTTGCAGGACGCTTTAAAGTTTCCGCCTTCTGCAGCCGCAGTAATCGTTGTTTCGCCTGCCTTTACCGCCTTTACCGTTCCATCTTCCGCTACAGTTGCCACTGTCTTATCAGAGGATGACCATATTACGCCCTTATTGCTTGCGTCTGCCGGGCTGACAGTCGCCTTTAATTTTCCGGTCTCTCCGACATTCAGCGCCAAAGTTGTCTTATCTAACGAAATACCTGTTACATTTGTTCCTGTTACCGTTACGGCACAGGTCTTGGTAAAATCACCAAGCTTTGCAGTAATTGTTGCAGAACCTGTCTTTAATGCTTTTACCACGCCGTTCTTAACTGTCGCCACGGACTCGTCGGAAGACGTCCATGTAATACTCTTATTGGTTGCATTAGCCGGTTCAACCGTTGCAGTCAATGTCTCAGACGCACCGGCGCTTAAAGACAACGTCTCTTTGTTCAAGGTCAATCCTGTTGCCGGAATTACTTTTCCAATCTTATAATCTCCATAAAGCCCATCATCCACGCCGTTTGTAGTCATTCCCTCGTTGGTGTCGTTTTTCTCATCCTCGCCCTCTTCTACCTGACGCTGATAAACGCGGACGTAATCCACAAACATATCTGTTGATGTAAATGTATCAAAATCCGGCGAAATCAATCCGTCAAAATATCCGCCTGCCGCCAGATTCATGATCAGATAAAATCTCTGGTCGAACGGAGCATTCGGGTTATTCGGCGCACCCGCCGAATTCCAGCTGTCTGCTTTCCGCTTCATATAACAGATTCCGTCTACATACATCTTAATATTGCCTTCTTCCCAGACAAGACTGTATACATGCCAATTCGTCATGTCCGATCCGACGCCTTCTGTATTGTTCATATTCATCTTATCGCCGGATTCTAAATCTCCCGGCCATACGGAGCCGTAATGCAATGTTCCATATGCAATCTCCGGCGTACGCCCTCTTCCTTCAAACACATCAATCTCACCGGACATCGCCCACCCGCCATAGATATCATCATTCGGCATCATCCACAGCGCCGGCCAGATTCCGTTGCCTGCAGGAAGCTTTGCGCGAAAATCCACGCGTCCGTATTTTACAGAGAACTTATTCTGTGAAATCAGCTTGCCCGAAGAATATAATGCTTCTGCCGGACGGTTCTGCGTATCATAGAAAGTCTTCGGATCCTTCTTTAAGGTAAGCTTTAATTTTCCGTCTGCAACTGACGTATTTTCCGGACTGTCCGTATAATATTCCAGCTCTTTATTTCCCCAGCCGCTTGTCGTGTAGTCATTTTCATCAATAAAGAATCCGGTCTGGTTGCTCCACTTGGAATCATCCACCGTATTTCCGTTAAACTCGTCATTCCAGAGCAGCTGCCAGCCTTCCGGCGCTTCCACAGAAGTAACGTCGCCGCTCGGCTCGCCTTCATTGTCAACCTTAATCGGCGTCATGTCCGATACATCCGGGAACTTTGCATTCGGATTTCCGATTAATGTATAATAAATCCAGTTATTGTCTCTTACTTCTCCGCTTTCTTCCTTATACCCAATGCGCAGATAGGTATTATCCCTGACCGGCTGGAACCAGAGCCCAAACACATAATCCGCAAAATATCCCCACTGCTGCTGTGCGGAATAGTTATTATATCCGCTGTCCTGATAAATCCAGTTACTCGAATCTGAAAGTGCAATCCACTCGCCGCCGCTCCAGTTTCCATCTGCATAGACCGCCCCATCACAGACCTCATATACGAATCTGTCCAAATCCGACTTTACCGCTTCCGTGCCGTTTATCTTCGGAAGGACGATTGCCAGAGACGCTACGTTGTTTGCCGCATCATTCGCATTAAATGTCGTGCCGTCGTGAGGCGTCAGCGTTGTATTCGTCCGATCCGGAGCCGTATAAGTAAATTTCACATCCGTATAGATGTCAGGAGTATCCTTTTTCTGAATCCTCACAGTAAACGACCAGTCAATATTTTTAAACCAAATTCCGCCGTTACCGTCCGTATAAATCCCAAAGTTATTGTCCCAGATAAATCCCGATTCCGCATTCGCCAAAAGAGGCACAAAGCCTTTTCCGTCGTTGTTATCGACCAGAAGCTCCAAATCTTCCTCTACCTGTGCATACTTAATGGCGTCGTTTCCGTTAAATATCACGTTCGACCAGTCAATCGCAGCACCGCCGGTCGCATCTGCCTTAATCTCCGGTGTCTTACACCCAAGACTTGTGACCGGAAATGTATCCAGCTTATTTACCGTCAACGTATATTCCAGATTTACATCATTCGTGATACCGTGAAAACGCAGCTTTGTCGTCTCATTTAGCTTAAACCAACAGATCCAGCCGTTAGCCGTATCACTCCAAACCTGATACTCCCATCCCCAGTTGCTGTTAAACTGGAAAGCAGGTATATCATCAATATTCGTCCATGTCCCGTCTACATACACCTGCAGCTCCAAATCGTTTTGGACATCTGCTAATGACAGTTCCTGCGACGGCTTTCCGTTAAACTTCGGCAGTACAAACCCAAAGCTTACATCTTTCACACCGGATGCCGTGTGTGAAGCTCCATTTGCGCTGTCATAATAATCTAATGACGTAATGACCGTTGTCTCATCGGCAGATACCCGTTCCGCGCCCAATCCGCCTCCAAACGCTCCAAATGCTGTTCCTTCTCCAAAAAGCATGACGCCTGTCAAAGCCAAGCATACAAGCTTCTTGAATATCCCCCTGTTTCTCCGTTTTGCCATATTTGTCCCTCCTTTAAAAAACCGCTCCCCCTCACATTCGTGCGCAACCATATGCGCCAATTTCCGTTAATATGATAAACTATATTTTAAATCTTTTTTGTTTTGCCTATAAGGTGTCATATTTTAAAAAGGTGTCATATTTTGATTTACAAAAATACGACACCTTTTCCTATAATTTTTTGACTATTCAATTGTTTAAGCAGATAATATTTACACAAATCATAATGCACATTAGAGCAGCTTTACTGATTCCCGTTCTACTAACTCCGGTTTTGACTGGGCATAATACTATTTATTTCCTCATTGCAATCATCTTGTTAATCTTATTAACAATATATTTATCAAATAATGGATGTACAAAAAATTCCCGATATCTTTCATCCGTCATAAAACGATATTTCACCCAGTTATACAATTCTTCTCTTGAAGCACTTTTATATGTACTATTCATACCTGACAAAACACCATTTATGCTTTGAAGCATATATTTTTTATCGTCATCCCAATATAGCTCATTTACTATATTTTTCAATAAACTATTGGGATCACAACGCTCACAAACCGGAATAGAAAGGCGGTTCCAATCCATATTTTTCTACTATCTTTTTTGCTCTTTTCCTAACTACCGAAAACCTATTCATTCGTGTCCTTTCTTAGTCTATCTCATTACTTAGTTTTCTTGTATCAAACAAACTCTTACTTCTTCTTTTTATTATTGCGAACACAAATGACAGTTCCAATCGCCAGTCCCACAAGCGCAGGAATCAAATCCACCCAGAAAAAGAGCCAGTCCGTTGAACGCGATACCAGATAGGGCAGCAGCAGACCAATCAGCCCAAACAAAAGCGGCAGAAAATAATTAAAACCACTTTTTTTCATGGACGCAAACAGAGTGCACACAAATGCGCAGACCGGCATAAGCCAGTAAAAACAAATCAGACCATACCCCATCGCATCAGAGCCTTCTAAAAAGAACAGCCCCCACAAAACGACAATAACTGCCACCGTAATGAATGCGGTAAGCGCCGCTGCCACCGCCGTATGCTTTTTCATTTCCCTCCGAAATCGCTTCATAGGCTCAGCACTGTGGACAATCTGTGGTTCCGGCTCTCTCATCTGCTGCATCCGTTTTTGGCATTCCCTGCAGTCAGCCAGATGTTCCTCTACCAGCATCCTGCTTTTTTCGCTTGCAATTTCTTCTACATACAAAGGTAATAAATCCCTTATTACTTCACAATCCATTTTCATGATGATTCCCCCATTCTATTTTGTATTTTTTCCTTCGCACGGTGATATGTAACACATGCCCAGTGTTCTGTCTTGCCAAATAATATCCCAATCTGTTTAAAGGACAATTCCCCAAATACCCGCAAAGAAAAGATTTCCTTATAAGGTTCCTCCAGTTCATGTAAAATTCGATGCAGACGGAAGGCAAGCTCCTTGTCGATGAAAAGACTTTCGATGCTTTTCTCAGACGCCGCCATCCGCTCCAGTCCTTCCTCACCTGCCATACGCTGTTGCTTTTTCTGATAGGTATAATAACTGTTTTTCGCAATCTGACAGAGCCAGACGCGGATATCACAGTCCCCCTTAAAGGAGTCAATCCCCCGCATTGCCTTGAAAAATGTTTCTGCCGCTAATTCTTCTGCCAGATGTTCATCCGCCGTAAGCCCCCGCAGGAACCGGAATACATCTTCAAAATACACACGGTATATTTCCTCAAAGCCTTTCACCTTATCACCCCCTAGTATAATAATGATGTAGCCAAGAATGACTACTTGTTAATCAGTTTCTATACACCAGATAACAAAAGAA
>CAJTSH010000001.1 GCA_910578885.1 uncultured Lachnospiraceae bacterium | reverse complement strand
GGTTCAAGGTTTTGTAGTATCAAGCATTTCTATATGTTCATGAATAATTCAGGTTAAAGACATGGTGCTAGCACCATGTAATAAGGTTGGATAAGGAGAAAATCATTTTGGTGCCAAAACGGTGCCATAAAATTAATATTTGACTGGTTATCGTGATATTGGTGGAAAGGATAGGCTTGTTCCGCTAATAAAAAGATAGAAAGATAGGAGGAAAGGCCATGAGGCGAAAAATGCGTGCATTATATAAAAATGGGGTCAAGAACACTTTTGCCCATGCAGAATAGCAGGCATATAGAATTCTGTATGGGCAAATAACACTATATGTTCTGCTGTTTCTGCACTTTATTTATGAGTAGATAAGTAAGGAGTGGCGGATATGAAATATATAAACGCAGCAGAAATATTGCCAGAGCAATTATTAAAGGAGCTTCAGACCTATATTGATGGGAGCGTGCTTTACGTTCCGAAAGCTTCGATTAAGAAAGAATGGGGAGCAACGAGCGGTGCTCGTACATTTTATCAAGAGCGAAATAGAGAAATTCAAAAACGGTTTAAAGAAGGTTATTCTATAGATGTTTTAACCGAGCAATATGGACTGGCATATAGTACAATTAAAAAAATAATATATGGATAATTTTAAGGCGCTTGCATAAATGGCAGGCGTCTTTTTGATCCCAGATTAATTATAACTGTTCTTGCTACTTGTGTGACAACGTTACCTTTATTACAATAATTTCATGGACTAAAGTTCATGCGAAAGGAGATAAAAATGAAACATATAACAACAAGACAATTTAGTGTACTAGCAGACTGCGGTAAAATCTATCAGTTTATGTTGGATATTTATGAACGTGATTGGAGAAACGGTGTGCCTGCCCCATTTTTTGAATATGCTTTTTCATCTTTTACATATTGGATGGATATTACTTATTCTTATAAAAATCGCATTTGGGAGGATAACGGTAAGATTGTTGCATATTGCTTTTACGAAAATCCTATGACGGATATTTATTTTAGTTTGAGACCCGGATATGAGGAATTAGCATCAGAAATGATTGCATATGCGGATACCTATATGCCAATGAAAGGCGGGGAAATACAACTGATCCTTTTTGGGGGACAGGACGCATTGATGAACGCTGCAAAACAGGCAGGATATAATCAAAAATCAGAAATCTGGGATATGCAGTTTGATTTTGAGGACGTATTGAATTATCCTTTGCCGGAGGGATTTCATTTTGTGAATCCAGACGAATATGACATGGACAAGGGAAGCAGGTGCTGTTGGAAAGGATTCGATCATGAGCAAAATGAGGGGCCTTGGGATCACCAATACGAGCAGAATGATTATTTATTAGGAGTGGCACCACACGCAACAACGAATTTGTCAGTTACCATTGCCGATGAAAAGGAGGAGTATGCATGTTATGCAGGAATGTGGTGGATTCCCGAAAATAAACTGGCTTATTTGGAACCGCTTTGTACAATTCCGGAATATCGCCACAGAGGACTTGCTTCTGCTGCCCTGTCCGAATTGTATCGAAGAACAAAAGCATTGGGAGCAACGCATATGACAGGAGGATTTAACGAATTTTACAAAGCGATCGGTTACAAACCGGCAGTGAAATGGACTTATTGGAAGAAACAGTAAATCAAGGTTATGTTTTGAATGTCTGTGCGAATATAAATTTTACAGGAATATAGAAGAACTCCGATGAAACTTGGGAAGTCTATTCCATGAGATAAATGGAAAACCAAATTCATTTCTCTCATTTTATGACGACACAAACAGACAGGTTTCCCTGCCTCAAAAATAATTGTGCATTTGTTAAAAATTATGCTATTCTATACAGGAAGCCTTTAAATGATTTATCGCTGTTTTTCCTTATCCTATGTCTGTCCGGACGAATGGGTATAACATTCCGTGAAATGATGGCTTCCAAAACAGGTGATGTGATTTTTCTATGGTAAAACAGTCTGCACATATGCACAGCTACGGAAAAGTTTGCTTTATATGTATATTTTCTCTGCTTTTGTTTAATGACTACGTGCGAGGTAATCATTTCAGAAAAGTTATACATAATTAAGTGTGCATATATCTCCTGTTGAATGCACATCACCTTTTTTGAGTGGAAATGCAGCATACCAAGCGTATATTTTAAATCCCTGAAGGATGTTTCTATTCCCCATCGGCTGGCATACAGTTCTTTCAGTTTTTGTGGCGGATATGTCTGTCCGTCAAGATTTGTCAGAACTGTTTCAAATGTATCATCACCAATCCGCAAGTGCACTACCCTGAACCGCAGTTCATAAAATAACAGTGCATCACTTTTTCTGCTTTTCGACGGCAGATAATCAAAAGGTGAACTTGCCGCAATGTATCTGTAATGATTTCCGTCTTTGACCGGGATGAGAAATTTCCAGCCCTTTTCCTGCACATGCGCCATGTTGTTATAGGATTCATACCCTCTGTCCGCAATGATGGGGGCGTTCTTGATATCAGAGCGGTCAACCATATCAATAAATGACTTATGTTCATTTCGGAGTTTTGCTTTCTGAATGACCGCATCGATGTAAATATGGTGTTTTAAATCATATAATGCATTCAGGTGCAGAAGATTGTATGGTTTCTGTCCATTTGTCCCCGGAAGAAAAGAATCTGTATCATTTGGAACTGTGGCAATCTGCATTGCAGAACCATCAATAACTAAAATCCTCATACCTTCTGTAAAGTCACAGGATATGTTATTAGAGAATGACTGGAAAACTGTTTCAAATGCTCTGGGTTTAATTTTGGACCTTTGCTGCACGAAAGCAGATGTGGATGCGGTTTTAAGTGAATACTCTGACATATCCAGTATTTCATTTGCAAGGCAGACTCCGCCCATTCCTATGATGCCTTGCATCATTTGTTTAAAGGGGAGCTTGCGGCTGCATTTAAAATCAGATTTTGCACTGACACAATAATCATGGGAATTGCTGATAACCTCATCAATTGCAGCCGATAGTTTTTTCTTAACATCAATAGGCTTCATATGCGTTCCTCCTTGCAATCAAGATAGTTCTTAACTACAAGGGGCGCTTTCGCTGCCTTGCTATGCTCTATATTTTAGAGTAGCGAATAAAAAGTGAAAGTGATATAATCAAAAGCAAATATTTGTAGATTTTGAGCAGAAGTGATATAGAGAAATTAGCTGCTTATTTATAAATATAAAAGGAGGGTGAATATGGGCGGGAATGTTTGTGAAGAAATTAGACTTGTTGATAATATTTTACAAGCGGAGGATTTTGTAAGATTGCGAATACAAGCAGGATTTGTTGAGATACCAGTGGAGCATGCTCGAAAGGCTCTGCAAAACGGTTTAATTAATGTTTCTGCAATATATAATGGGGAACTTGTGGGAATGGGGAGACTTGTTGGAGACGGTGCTATGTATTGGTATCTTCAAGAAATAATAATTTTGCCCCAATTTCAACGAAAAGGTATTGGTACAATGATTGTTAATCATTTAGTTGATTATGCAAGCGAAAATTCTGCTACTGGAAAATTTACAGCAATCGGAGGTGTTTCAGCCAAAGGAAAAGAACCATTTTATGAGAAAATAGGGTTTGAGGTTATCTCAAATGGGATTAAAAAGATGATAGAAATTAAATAAACAAAAAGTGTGGGATAACTAAGTAATATTTATCACAAGGTTTTCTTGTGTTTATATAGATATTTTCATGTAAAGGAGATGATGTGATATGAAAAATAATGATAGTTGTATTAAAACACGGAGGGTGACTATAATTTAGCTCTCCGTAGACAATAAGGAGAGATTGATGAATATATTAAATTTTGAAAAAAAGTATGTTAAAGAAGCAATGGAAATTGCTCTTGCAAATTATTATGATGAGCGGCAATATGTAAAAGAATTGCCACAAGTGTGTGATATTCCTGACTTATACGGTTTTGCCGAAAATGGATTGGGTGTTGTTGCATTTGAAAATGAAAAGATGATAGGATTCATGTGCTGTTGTGAACCCTTTGACAATGCGTTTCGTGCCACTGATGTGAGAGGGATTTTTTCTCCTATGGGTGCAAATGCAGCTGTTTCTAAAAACCGCCCCCAAATTTATGCAGCCATGTATCAGGTGGCAGGGGAAAAGTGGGTAAAGACCGGGGCAGTTTCCCATGCAATCTGCTTATACGCCCATGATGAAGAACTTCAACAACAGTTTTTCCGTTATGGTTTCGGCTTGCGCTGTTTAGATGCTATCCGTCCGATGGAATTGATTAATTGTGAATTTTGCGTCGGCTATGATTTAGTCGAATTGTCAAAAGCAGAATGTCATTTTATCTATCCACTTTATTTAGCATTATATCAACATTACCGAGAAAGCCCCTTCTTTATGAATCGTGAGCCCGAAACACAAGAGGAGTTTGTAGTATCTTCAATGCAGGAAGAGGCACGTTACTTTGTGGCAAAGCAGAACGGAAAAATATGTGCGTTTGTAAAAATTTCGGTTCCCGGCGAAACGTTCGTTGCAATGGGCGATACCTATCGCCATATCAGAGGTGCATACTGTCTGCCGGAACACAGGGGTAAGGGATTATATCAAAATTTACTGAACTTTACCATATCTGCGTTGAAAAGAGAAGGCTATACCAGACTTGGAGTGGATTTTGAAAGTTTTAATCCAACAGCTCGCGGATTTTGGTTAAAATATTTTGCTGCATACACTAATAGTGTAGTCCGGAGGATTGATGAGCGAATTATACATTAGAGATTATATCACCAATAGAAGATAAGGAAAATTCATTGCGTGAAATACCTAAAAACCAAATTAAAGAAACGAGATATTGTTTTGCAATGGTATAGAGTACCTCATGGAGCGCGGAAGTGATATAATCAAATAATAAGATTTGATGAGGAGATCATAGATTATGGATTATCTTGAAATCAACACAGAAAATTTAGTGTTAAAGCCGTTAGGAAAGAAATATCTAAATTCGACAATTCAATATGCGATGGATTATGAAAATACAAAATATATGTGCCATTTGCCGGATGAAACAGTTGGGGAGGCAGAAGAATTTTTAGCAAATGTCGAGAATGAATGGAAAAAGGAACAACCGAAATTTTTAGAATTTGCAATTATATATAATGATATACATATTGGCGCAGTCAGTGTGTATTTTGAAAATGATGCAGGTGAACTTGGTATGAGCAGGACTGGTGAGCGGGGCGGACGAAGAAATAAATCTGCATCAGAAGATAGCTTAGAATATCAATATGAATTGAATTTATAGGGCGTTAAATTTTTGGAGGATAGTTTATGGAAAACAATCAATTCGCCTTATCAAGAAAAAAGAAATGTAAACCTCCAGTTGACAATTCTTACTGAAGCTGCGTTTTTGAGTTGGTGTTTTTTCCTTAATAGTTATGGTAATATAAAGCTACGGTTTCATCAATATATGAGCTTAGGAGGAAACTTCTATGAGTTTAGGAAAAAATATTCAGTATTTGAGAAGACAAAAGAAGGTTACACAAGAGAAGTTAGCGGAGATGATGTCCGTTTCCCGTCAGACAATTTCCAAATGGGAATCGGATGAAATTATTCCCGAATTGAATAAGTTGGTTTCCTTAAGTGATGTGTTCTCCTGCAAATTAGATGCTTTGGTCAAAGAAGATATGAATGTCTGGGATGAGGCTTATTCGGAAATTATAGTAAAAAAAGTGAAAGCGTTCAAGATGGCGAGATATGTGATGCTCACGCCGAATCCGGAAGACGATGTAAATTTCTACATGAAAAATTGGGCCAGACGGTCAGGTCTGTTGGAATTTCAGCCGGATGCAATGAGAATTGGATGGGATTTTCCGTTTGCTATATCCGAAATGCAGAACCGATTTGGTCTCCGTGGATATGTAGCAGCTTATATTTTGCCGGAAGGCTTTGAAACAAGCTGTACGGGTGTGGAATTTGCCAGCCAGAAAGAAGCGGATTATGCGGTGATTACGATACAGGATCCTTTTGCGGCAGGGTTAGGACGTATTCCAAATGCCTATAAAAAAATAATGGAGTTTTTACGGACAAACGGGTTTCGTGAAAAGCCGAGGGAGGACATTTTATCCTGTTTTGAGCATGTGTATGAAAAATAGGGGATTACCTGCATGGATGTATATATTCATGTGGACAGTGTTTCAAGGACAGATAGCTTTACAAATTTTTTGTAATGTTGATAGCAAATAATGTAGTTGAGAAGGAGAAGATAAAATGGAACTGGTTATTCAGCCCACTTCTGAAACCTGTGGTCAGGCATGTATTGCAATGATTACAAGTAAAGATATTGAAGAAGTAATTAAAGATATGAAAACAAATAGATCTACAAGTATAGGACAGCTGATTGAGATATTGGACTTTTATGGAGTGAAACATGCTGAAAAGAATACACGTATTTCAAAAAAGAATCCTGTACCATATGAATATTCCATTTTAACGGTTCATACAAATGCGGGTTATACTCATTGGACGTTGTTATATGACAACAAATATTATGATCCTGAATTTGGATTGATTGATGGCGAATATACCTATGGAAAAATAACATCATTTTTAGGAATCTATCAATAGAAGATTTGGGTTTATCACTAAGAGGAGGTAAGGGGAAAAGGGGTTCTTTTGATGAAAAGGGAAGTTTTTTCTCTCTCCGTTTCTGCATTAAAATATCTTATCGGAAAACCCTAAAAAAATGTATGTGGATGCCGATAATACTATTAGGGCAGGGGATATGGTTCTTGAGAATGGAAGCATTTTGAATCAACAATTCCCAAAAAACAGATAGGAGGTGGCAAACTATGACAGCAATGGATATGAAACAATTGTATACTTCAATGGAAAACACCATAAAACTACAAGGTCGGGCGAGGGCGGCGAAGAGAGCTAGAGAGGCCGAGCAGGAGCAGAAGGAGTTCAAGGAAAAGCTGATGCGTATTGCCAACAGCCAGATTGAACTGGAGAGCATGGCGAAGAAGGTAAAAGGCACAGATGCAGCAGTCCAACGGGATCAGTTGATTGGGCTGATGGGTGTATTTTAAAGCGCTCTCAAATTTCATAAAATAGACATGGTCTATAGCCGTTTGGTATAATAAGGTCTCTATAACAAAATTTACCGAAGGATGCTAAAAACCATGTCTTTTTTTGACAGTTTGGAAGTTTGCTTTTAAGCATATACTCAGCCGTTGGGAATCCTTAGAACCTGACCGATATTCAGAGCATCGCTGCTCAATCCATTCAGGCGCTTAATTGCGTCAACCGTCGTATTATACCTCTGTGCCAACAGCCAAAGAGTATCCCCAGAGCGGACAACATATTCAAAATACGATCCGCCTGAAGACGCCGTAGTGGGAATCTTAAGAACCTGACCGATGCTCAGATTATCGCTGGTCAGTCCATTTAGGCGCTTAATTGCGTCAACCGTCGTATTATATCTCTGTGCCAGCAGCCAAAGAGTATCCCCTGAACGGACAACATATTCCGTAACGCCGGTATCTGCGCCGGGCGGAATTATATTATCTACTCCCAGATAAGTGTTATACAGCGCCTGCCATGTGAGCGGTCCCACCATGCCGTCGGGGTCAAGTCCCGCCGCACGCTGGAATGCCATTACCGATTGCTGCGTTTCTCTTCCGAAATTTCCGTCCTGTGCCGGAGCCGGAATCGCAGAATTAAATTCGGCTGCCACATTCAAAAGATACTGCAGGGTAATGACATCCTGCCCGGATGAACCTAGGCGCAGAACTGAACTTGGCGGAACGGTTCCGATTCCGAGGGAAGTCCCCTCACTGTCCAGCTCGGCTAGTCTGGCCACGGAGGTATACAGATAAGAAAGCTTATTCCAGGTGGCCTTTCCGACCACGCCATCGGATGACAGATTGAAAATACTCTGAAACTTGGCAACCGCCGCCCTTGTGCTTTCTCCGAATATGCCTGTTTCATCCGTAATCGCAGGAATTGCGGGGTAATTGCGCCGGATTCTTTCCAAATAAGTCTGAATTGTCTGTACGTCAAGCCCCTTGCTCCCTGTCTTAAGCGCAGTACCGGGGTAGGAGGACAGAACGCCGGTAATAATGTTCGTCTCCGCAATTTCAATATCCTTCGGGTAATAGGATCGAAGTATCTGTAAGGGGCTGAGCCCTTGATTTGCCAGCGTAACCGTTCCCCACTGGGACAGGCCTGCACAGGTCGAGGTGGTTCCGTTGCAGAATGATGTAAAATAAGGCGCAGTCTGCCCCTGCCTGCGGACATATTCATTAAAAATTTCGTCTACAATCAGGCTGATGGATTCATAGATATTCCGCCCGTGTATAAAATATTGGTCATAGGCGGTATTGTTTGTTATATCAAAGCTGTAGCCGCGGCTCCTGTACCACTCGGTAAAAATCCTGTTCAGTGCGAAAGTGATAATTGCATAAATATTTGCTCTCAGGGACGCTTCCGGCCAGGTAGGATAAACTTCACTGCTGGCAACATTTTTTACATAATCGGGAAAAGACACCTGAACATTAGTTACGGATGCGTTGGGACTTCCCAAGTGTACCGTAATCGGATTCGGAATAACAACTTGGCGGAGTACCCGGGACTCCGTAAGGGGTCCTTCCTGATAACGTCTCCCCGTCATGGAGACAGCGGGTACGCCGATCTGAATCTCTGTCACGGTCGGGGTGCGCTGCATTTCCCGCATCGGAATAAATTCAAGCGGTTGAATTGCCGTCTCCCCATCCAGAATCGGAATGCCGACAATATGAATCGTATTAAAACCGTTCGCAATCGCAAGCACATCATAACTGATAAAAGGAGTTCCGGAAAAATCCGGATCCAGAGACAGGGATCCGTCCAGAGTTTCTAAAGCAATCCTCTCCGTTTCCCCGCTTTCATCCGTTGTCACATGATAAATACGCTTTTCCTGAGCATCCATTACCCAGATCTGTACCCCGCTGAGCGGAAGCGCGTCATGCGCCATCCGTGCCTGTATGATTAAATAACCGGTAGCCATAAATGATAGATTCCTCCTTCAAATCATTTTGGGAAACTGTTTCTGAAACAGGCAGGACATACTGCCATTTTATTGCCGCAAGACTTACAGCACAATTCCCTATACAATATAAATATGAAGAAAAGGCGATTACAGTTACTTCATTTTTTGTAGTGTAAATGGAAAATGAAAGTGGTATAATCGAATTTGGAAAGGAGACATTTTATGAAATTAGGAGAAGTTGGATTGTTGACCAATGATGTGATAAAGCTGGCAAATTTTTATAAGAAGTTACTAGGAGTTGACAATTCCAGTGATGATATGGTACATCAGACTATCATCTCAGAAGAAACCATGTTGACTGTTTATAATGATGGGACTGAAAAGAACAATCAGAACCAGAATATTTGTCTGGCATTCACGGTGGAGGATATGGATGAGGCATATAGGAAAGTATTAGAGTTAGGGGTCAAAATTATAGAAGCTCCGACTGTCCGTCCTTGGGGGGCAACAAACATGAGTTTTTATGATCCCGATTGGAATATCATATATTTACGAAGTTTTTCCAAGTAAATATGAATTTTGTTTTTAAGGAGGAGATTTGCGTGAAGAAATGGTATAATGAAGAATATGAATGGGAAATCGAAGTGATAGGATTTAATAAAGATAATGAGGAAACAGAGCGCTTTTGCCGCAATGGTGAGGAAATTGGGGATAAATATACTTGCACCTATGGCTGCCCTGTAAATTCACAAGGATTGGGTATCTGCTCCAAAGTAATGATGATGATGTATCCTATCATGGAGGCTGTCAGAAGCGGCGGAGATTTAGAAAATATAGGTGGAGATAGTAAGTACAGTAAGGTTATTATGTGTCCGGACGGATGCGTCTTGTTCAAGATTACAGCAAAACCGCTGGGTAACAAAAATTTTTATAAAGGAAAGTTTTTTGATTAAAATTTTAATATTAGAAAAATGTGGTGAAAGATAAACAATGAAAAAACGATTCAAAATAAGAGGGCTTATATCGCCATTCCTTTTTCTGTTGCTTGTTCTGTCTGGTTGCGCCGGAGGTTCAAATGAAGAATCTTATAGGCAGATATCTATGGAGGAAGCAGTTAACATGATGGAAACAGAAAAGGATTATATTCTTCTTGATGTACGTACAATGGATGAATACAGAGAAGGGCATATTCCCGATGCGATTTGTGTGCCGAACGAAACAATCGGGGAAGATGCGATTGCTGAGTTGCCAGATAAGGAACAGGTTATTTTAATTTATTGCCGAAGCGGAAACCGAAGCAAACAGGCTGCGGCAAAACTGTCAGCACAGGGTTATACGAATATATATGAATTTGGCGGTATTTTAGACTGGCAAGGTACGATTGTTTCAGGTGAAGAGTAATAAAAGATGCGAATATAGAAATAAAAATACGTTAAGGACAATATAAAATAATTTGGAGAAAACGATAATGGATAGAATAGAAAAAGCGGTTGATTACAAACATAGTGGGTTTAACTGTTGTCAGGCTGTTGTAAAGGCACTGGCAGATTTGACTGAAACGGATGAAGAGACTTTAAATATAATTGCTTCAGGATTCGCAGTAGGTATGGGCTGTATGGAAGCGACCTGCGGCGCGCTTGTTGGGGCAACCATGATTGCGGGATTGTTAAAGGATGGTAAAGGAAGCGCTGGGGCGGCTCGTGAGCTTCTAAATAAATTTAAGGAATATTCAGGGGCGACTATATGCAAAGACTTAAAGGGCAGAGATACTGGTGTTGTGCTTTGCGGATGCGATGATTGTGTCCGCAATGCGATACGTGCGTTTGATGAAGTGGCGGCAAAGTAGCTGAATCTTTGCGAAAGGTAAAGAGCAATGGATGAAAAAATAATTTCCCGATTATGTCTCGAATGCTTTTCGAAATTCCCAATGTCAATAGAACGTTGCGGAGTGGGGCAGGGCAATTTTGTTTTTATAGTTGAATACCCACATACGAAGTATATTGTTCGATGCAGTTTAGAATGTAATGCATATGAGAATACCGTCTATTGGTTGAAAAAATTATCATCAATAGAAATTCCTGTTCCTAAAATAATTGAAAAAGGAAAATTTGAAAAATATGAATACCTGATTTTATCCTACATTGACGGGAAAGACATTGGGCTGGTATATGCTCAGCTTAAGGAAGAGGATAAAAAAGCAATTGCAAAAGAAATTGTAAATATTCAGAATAAGGTTGCGGCATTAGAATTAGAAAATATTGCGCCAGATTGGTCGTGGCGTGCATTTATAAATTATATGCTTGAACGGGCAGGAAAGCGTATTGCTCAAAATGGATATTTTGAAGTTGAAAAAGTAGAGCGATTATGGAAGCAAGCGGAACAGTTCGAAGAGTATTTTGCCGGAGTGAAACCTGTTGCATATTTAGACGATATTAGCAGTAAAAACCTTTTGATTCATAACGGGCGCATATCGGGTATTATAGATATTGATTGGATGGGAATAGGCGATAGGTTGACATATGTGGCATTAACGAACATGGCGTTGCTCAATATGGGATACGACATAGATTATGTAATATACATTTTGGAGGAAATGCAGGTAAACGCTATTGAAAAGAAAGCGTTCTGGTTCTATACATTAATGTATTGTGTAGACTTCATGGGAGAACGCGGCGTGCAGTTTATGGACAAGACAGTAGAAGTCAATGAGCAGATTATAAGGAAGTTGAATGGGATTTATGACAGACTATGGGATGAAAGAAATTGTTCGTAACAGTATAGAGATATTGGGCGCAGAGCTTACAGGCATATATTTGCATGGATCAATGGCGATGGGATGCTTTAATCCAGACAAAAGCGATATTGACATAATTGCAGTTGCTGAGGATGAGATTTCTGATACACAGAAAATGGCGCTAATGGAGAACATTATACGCATAAACGAACAAGCCCCTCCCAAGGGAATAGAAATTAGTTTTGTAAAAAGAAAGTATTGTAATCCATTTGCATATCCTACGCCGTTTGAATTACATTTTTCACCTATGCACCTACAATGGTTCCAAGACAACGCGCAAGATTATATTGAGAAAATGAAAGGGGAAGATAAGGATTTAGCAGCTCATTTTACAATTATCAGAAATTATGGAATTGTCCTTTGGGGGGAGAAAATCGAAAATGTATTTGCTCCAGTGCCAAAGGAGAATTATGTAGATAGTATTTTCCTTGATATTAAAAATGCGAAAGACGATATTCTGGAGCAGCCGATTTACATAATTTTGAATTTGTGCAGAGTATATGCATACGTGAAGGATGGTCTTTGCCTATCCAAAAAGGACGGCGGTAAATGGGGAATGGAACACTTGCCTTTCGAGGAACGGGCGGTTGCGGCAGAGGCGGTTGCGTGCTATGTTTCAAACAGGAACATGGATATAAGGGAACAGCAAGCGATAGCATTTGCTGATAAAGTATTGCAATTAATAAAAGATAAAATTCAGCAATGAATCAAGGGGGAAAGAAATGTATATCGAAAATAAGTATTGGAATAATTACATCGGTGATTCCGACGACAGCCTGACGCTTGTGGAGCATTTAGCAGGAAAACAGAGAGAAGAAATTCCATTGGGGGAGATATTATCTGACTTTGGACTGGACAAACTGCATGATGATTTCCGAAATCCAGACGTTCCGCTGGTGTTCGTGAATTCGGAAGGCTGGGAGACAGATATTCATTATGCCATTAACCTTATCACTGACCTTGCCGCTTTATTGCTGGAATGTAAAGTGAGCGGTAGTGTTAACTTAAGCGAATTGTTTGGGGATGAATTGGAAACTACCGCATCGGATGTTCGTATTGTAGCCAGTCCAGAGGAACACGAACTGATAAATAAGGTTCTCATGGATTTTGTGTCTGCGCCGCTCACTTATGATTTAAGTGAAATTTGTTCAGAAGAAGAAATGTCAGAAATGGCGGCGCTCTGCGGAGAGCTAAGAAAAGAATTATACGGATAATAAAATAGTGGACTAAGACTTATCGAGCAGTAAGCTTCACACAATTATTTTATGCCAAGAGGAAGGAGCAGTAAAAAGTGAAACTCAAAAATTTAGTAGGATTAAGATTTAAAGAAAGACCGGCAGATTGCGCCATCGACAGTCATGCGCTGATGGTGCGCGGCGGATACATGAAGTATGTCGGCAACGGAATTTTTTCGGAGTATCCGGTTTTACACAGGATTACAGCAAAGATAGAAAATATCATACGGGAAGAAATGGATGCGATTGATGGTCAGGAAGTGTTGTTTCCGGTCGTAATGCCGGCGGAGCTTTGGCAGGAATCAGGGCGGTATGACAGCATTGGAAATGAGCTTGTGCGTTTTCAGGATAGAAGCGGATCCAAAATGGTGCTTGGAATGACACATGAGGAAGCTGCCGTTCATTTGGTGAGGGAGTATGGTCAGTCCTATCAGCAGTATCCATTTATGATTTACCAGATTCAGAGAAAATTCAGGGATGAAGCACGCCCAAGAGCGGGGATGATCCGCGTGCGCGAGTTTACAATGAAGGACGCGTATTCTTTTCATACATCACAGGAAGATTTGGACGCATATTATCAGAAGTGCTATGACGCCTATCATCGGATCTTTAAACGCGTGGGAATTCCGGAGGTAGTAACGGTTGCGTCCGATTCGGGAATGATGGGAGGAAACATATCTCATGAATATATGCTGCTAAATGAGGTTGGTGAGGATTCTATTGTCTTGTGTTCTGAGTGTGATTACAGGGCAAATATGGAAGCGGCAGAGAATATCGTTGAAAATGTTTCAATGGATAAACGCTATCCGCTTGAGTGTATCGAGACACCGGATTGTAAAACCATCGAAGACGTATGCAGCTTCTTGAAGAGCGATGTGACAACGTCTTGCAAAGCAGTTGTTTATCAGAAGAATGCGGATGACGCTTTTGTGGTTGCATTTGTGCGGGGCGATTATGAAGTGAATGAAACAAAGCTGCGCAATTTAATTGGAGAAGAAATCCATCCGGCTGAGATTACGGAAGAATCCCCGTTGGTTGCAGGATATATTGGGCCTTACAATATTTCGGAACAAGTAAGCTATTATTGCGATATATCTTTAAAAGGAATTGACAGCCTTGTAGCAGGTGCAAATAAAGAGGGATTCCATTATATTGGACTGAATCTGGAAAGAGATATTGCAAATATAGCATATGTGGACATCGCAAAAGTGAAGGAAGGCAATATCTGCCCATGCTGCAAAAAGCCGTCGCTGACAATTAAGAGAGGTATCGAGGTAGGAAATATTTTTCAGCTTGGCACAAAGTATACGAAAAGCATGAATATGCAATATGTTGATAAAGACAGCTCCATCCATTATCCGGTTATGGGATGCTACGGGATTGGGATCGGACGCCTTGCGGCTTCTGTATGTGAAGCGAAGCATGATGATTATGGTCCGATCTGGCCGATATCAATCGCTCCGTGGGAAGTTCATCTGTGCTGCATACGCCCGGATGATGAAGCGACAAAGCGAATTGCAGACGATTTTTATACAGAGCTAAAGAGCAGAAATATTGATGTGATTTATGATGACAGGGAGGGAATCCGGGCAGGACAGATGTTTGCAGATGCAGATTTGTTAGGAGCTCCGATTCGTATGGTTGTAAGTCCGCGAAATCTGAAAGAGAATCGAATAGAGATTGTTACAAGAGATAAATCAATAAACGAAAGCGTTGATATTTCAGAGGCGTTGGATTACGTTCTGAAATTAAAGGAAAAGATGTATTCTGAAATTTAAGGAGTTAGAATCTAAAAAGATGTTTTCTCTTGACCTTGTCCCAGGGACAGGGTTTATGCTTACTGTGAAATGAGTAGCATATTATAGGCAAGTAACAAACAATTTCATATCAAAATAGCAGCACAAAGGCGTATGGAACATAAAATTGTAATCCATCCGTCTTTTTTTACGTTTATAGGGAGGAATAACATTTAGAAATACAGCTTTTGATGTTGACTTTATCAAATATTGGTTTTACAATATACTTAGTAATACAAAGTATAAGAGGTAAACCATGAATGATAAATATGAAAGACAAATGAAGAAAGGCGTCTTAGACATGCTTGTTCTAAGACTGCTGAAATCAGAACCGAAGTATGGATATCAGATCATTCAAGAGCTGAAAGAAAAGAGCGAAGAAACATTTTTGCTGAAGGACGGTACATTATATCCGATACTCTATCGGCTGGAAGATGATAAGCTGGTCGTAAGCAAGTGGAGCGAAGCTGAGGGGAAACAAGTGCCAAGAAAATATTACGAAATTACAGAAGCAGGGCAAAAAGCGCTTGATGAAATCTTAGCTGTCTGGAAAAGGATTTCTGATGGGATATCAAAGATAATGGAGGATTAGGAAATGGATGCAGAAAAGTACGTAAACGCTATCGCTAGAAAAGTTAAATGCAACGGGAAAAAGAAAAAAGAGATTAAGAAGCAGCTAATGATGGATATTCATATGCGGATGAAGCAGGGGGAACGGTTGGAAGAAATCATTTCCCAGATGGGAACGGTAAAGGAAATCGCAGACGGCTTTAATGAAAATATTTCGCTGAAAGAACAGAAACGATATGTTAGAAATAAAGTGTTGAAAATTGTGATTCCTGTCATTGTGATAGTAACATTTCTGATATGGTTTGTATATTGGATATTTCCTAAGAGTTTTGATATTGAACAGAGCAAATATTTCAAACGGGAACAAGTAGAGGCCGCTATGAAAGAGACAATAGCTTTATTGGATGCAGAAGATTATATTGCTTTACAGGAAAATGCCATCCCGCAGATGCAGTCCCTGTTAAATGCAGAAACAAGAGAGGGGATGAGAGGAACGTTATGCGATGATTGGGGAGAACGGAAACAGTTCGGCGCAGTATACATGGTAGAACTGGTACAAGGAAACACTCATTTGGCAGTAGGAGAGATTACAGTTACTTATGAAAATGTAAGCGCTACTTATCGGCTGACATACGATAAGGATATGCGATTGGCTGGTATTTATGTGAGATAAGGGGGGATATGATGGCGGAAACAGTAATTACATCAGTAATAGTGCTGATTGGTATAGCGCCTATTATAATCATAGGAATTGTTCAGTATAGAAGCAAAAATCCGGTTGGTTTTTGGAGCGGAAAGGAACCGCCTAAAAGAGAGCAGGTTACAGATGTGAAAGCTTATAATCGTAAGCATGGTCTTATGTGGATTTTATATGGAATAGGGTTTATTCTTTGCTTTGTGTGCAGATTTCCTCTTGGAGGAGAGGTTGCAGCAATTTTGTGCATTATTGAAGTGATGGGCGGATTATTTGGGATGATTGCGTATCATAATCTGTTGAACCGCAGGTATTACAAAAAGGATGGTGACTCATAGTGGGATTTTGGATTTTTATGACAATATGTAACTTTTTGATACCTATATTGATGATTGTAATTGGAAGAGTGTTTGTAAAGAATCCGCCAAAAACAATAAATGGATTTTATGGCTATCGCACGTCAATGTCAAGGAAAAATCAGGCTACGTGGGATTTTGCCCAGCTATACTGTGGAAAATTATGGTGGAAGATAGGGTGGATTATGCTGCCGTTGTCGGTTATTGCGATGCTGCCGGCAATCGGAAAGAATGATGATATTGTAGGAGGAGTGGGCGCAGTAGTTGAAACGGTAGAATGCATTACGTTGTTTCTGTCGCTTCTTCCTGTAGAAAGAGCTTTAAAAAAGAGATTTGATGAAGATGGAAAGTTGATAAGGAAAGAAGGTGAATAAATGTTATCCAAGACATTTTTGTGGATAGAAGACCGTAAAGAAAAAGCGAGTTATATTTTTTGGAAAAACTTAATGGAGCAGCTATATCCAGAGGTTACAGTTGAAGGTAAAAAGAATAATAGTGAATTAGTCAAATCAGTAAAAGCCTTGAAAGATATTAGTAATAAATATATAATTGTTTTTGATAATTCATTTGACAATTTGCAGGTCGTAATGGAACAGAAATTATTAAGGAGCTATGTGGATGGAAAAGATAATGTTGTTTTGATGGATATTATATGCTTTGAGTATATCCTGCTGGAATTTAAAGAACTGATTAAATGGATTTATGCACCGGATGATGAGTTTCTGGAGAAGAGAGCAAATGCCATAGCTGTGCGGGAAAAATTTGTGGATTCTATTAATTCTGGCGAATTGAAATACAAGGATATTCAAGAAATTATGGAATATGATAAACATGTACAGGAACATAATGTTGAGCAACTAGCAGCAAGACTATTGTTTGCGTTGACAAGGAATACAGGATTTGAAGTTTCGAAAGGAACTATTGGTGAATGTTGGATAAAGTCTTGTTGTGAATGGAATAATCGTGAAGAAAGTGACATTTGCGGATTGGATGATAGTAGATTGTCTATATTTGATAAGATGAAGAACATTTATGAAGGAACATCCCTTAAGGAACAGTTTTCAAAGATTGGATTGGAGGTGTCATTGTGATTACGATTTTTAAAGATAAGAAGGACATACCTAGTGATAAGGAATATATAGAATTGAATGATGTGTTTTTTAATCAGAATACTGTAGCTAAGTTAGATGAAAGAGCAAATACAATTATTGAAAAAATTGATAATTCGAAGCTTTTAAGTAAATATAAAATTTGTTCAAGATTTAACGATGTCATTTTGGATATAGATCGGCTTTCTGTTGGCTGCAAAACAGTGCTGAATGTATTGTATTATCCAGAAAAAGTGTTTTGCCTAAAAGAATGTGGAAACAATGCGCTAGAAGAAATATATGGGCTGGATAAAGGCTCTGTCTATAGCGATTATTCATTGATTCCGTTTGATATGGATAAAGTGCTAGTTCAGACAAAGAAAGGCGGTCGAGAAATATCTGATTATGAAGAACTAAAGGAGTGGTGGTGTAATGAAGAGTAAGCCGGTCATTATGGATCATTTTTCAACAGTTCATACCTCATTTATCGTTAATTTTACATTCATAAATAATATTACAATTTTGACTGGGGATTCTGGAACTGGAAAGACAGCATCATTTTCATTTATTAAGGAATGCATGGCTGTTAATCCAAACATTCTCTGCTTAAATTATCTTGATTACCAGAAGGACATAAAGGAGATAATAAGTCAAGCAGGTGGAAAATTGATAGTTGTTGACAATGCGGATATTTTGCTGGATGATGACACGAGGAAGTACATCTCATTGGATGATAAGAACCAGTATTTAATTATTGGAAGAAATCCGAAGAACTTGTTTGCCACAAAGGAGAATTTATTTGAATTGGTAAGCAAAAAGGTTGGTGAACAGACGGAATTAAGTATAAAAGCTTATCTGTGACAAGCTAGTCCGGCCTCACTCTTACTATGAAGTAAGATGTTGAGACTGGGGTAAAAGCCTGTTCACTGCTTCAATGATATAATCGTATGAAAAGTCGAAGTATCATCATTGTAATACATCTGCATATCTCCATTATATTTATTGACCGTTTTCCGTATGCTCTTCATGCCAAAACCATGCTTATGCCGATCCTGTTTCGTGGTGGTAAGCCTGCCGTTCTGATCCGAAAAAGGATTTTTGCGGCAGGAATTGATGACGGATATCACGATAAAAGGCGTTTTTTCACGTCTGACGGTATTGACCTCAATAAAAGAATCCGGGATGCCGTCTGCTGATTCAATCGCATTGTCCAACAGATTGCAAAACAGAGACGTAAGATCCGTATCCGTAATAAAATCAATATTTCCGCTTCGTATATCTGCATGGAAGTCAATCTGCTTATCGGAACATTGGCGCTGGTAACGGGACAGTATTGCATTGAGCATTTCGTGGTCGCATAGCCGGGAGAATTCCTTTAAGTCAGAGGAATGCATCAGTTGACGGATATAGGCGCTGATTTTTTCGTGATCTTTTTCATCGTTCAGCATGTCAATGGACTGTAAGTGCTTTTTGATATCGTGAATTAAAATACTTTGGTTTTCGTTCTGCGAGAGCAGCATCTCATAATATTCAGTGAGGTCTGATTCTTTTTGAAGCAATAGCTGCATTTCTGTAAATTCTATACTTTTTCTCTGATTATATTGATTGATTCCAAATACAAGCAGATTAGCTATAAGTAAAAGAATGGCGCTCAGAACAACCATCCAATATAGGGAAAGTGAAAGCGTATCAGTTTCACTGATATTTACAAAAGTGAGCATAATAAAAACAGAGGTTATTGGAATAAAAACCAATAAGAATGCGGATTTATCAGGTCGTTGATTACATTTCTGCCGTCCTTTCAGAAGCTGGATTAGGACATAGATAACAGTAAAGAACATGATTTTGCTGAAGATAGCGAAAATAATTAAATTATGAAGCGAATCTCTTGTATGCAAAAATTGTGGTGCGAAAAGTGAAATGATTCCATATGCCATCAGTTCACACATTCCCATAATTGCTATTAGTATGGCGGAATGAAAGAAAGCGGAATACCATTTTAGGCGGCATTGAGTAACCAGAAAAATAAAATTGGCAAGAAAATACAAAATTGTATTCAGCCATTGGGACTCAAACAGTGAAATAGAAAACAAAGCAAGGTAAAGGCTGCATAGTATGATAAGTGATGCCCAAGTCTTGTGTTTCGCAATAAAAAGATTGGACGCATATTGCCAAAGTACAATTGCTTCCACAAAAAAGCTGAAAAAATAAAAAACTGCATTTTCCATTTGATTCACCTCGTACTTTCCAGATAAAGAAGATAAGCTTCTTTAAAAGCGCTGTATTTTCTCTTTGTCAGGTAGGCGTCGAACTGGTTATCTGCCATGTGGACAAGCGTGCGGTCAAAATCTGTGATATGTTCAAAATTGATAATAAAACTGCGGTGTGTCTGGAAAAAACAGTTTTTTGGCAGCGCTTCTAACCAATACTGCATATTGTGGACAGATTCAAAATCTCGCAGGATAGTATGCACAATGACTTTTCTTCCAATAGCCTCGACTGCTATGATAGACGAGGCCGGAACCGTGTGTACGCCCTGCTTTGTTTCGATTGGAAGTTTGACCGTCATGGTGTTATACAAATCCACCGCATCCTTCATGTTACGGAAAAACCTTTGTTTATCCAGCGGTTTGGAAAGATAGCGGAACACCCGGAACCGCATTGCTTCATCAAGGTATTCGGAATAAGACGTCACAATGAAAATAATAATCTTTTCATTTGCTTTTTTTAATTCGTTGCCTACATAAATACCGTTCATTCCGGGCATTTCGATATCAAGAAAAAGAATGTCTTTGTCGCCCGTATCTTCCAATAGTGATTCTCCATCGGAAAAGCAGGTCATTTCGGGACACTTCATATGGTTGTTGGAAAAATAATTTTTTATGTATTTCTGAAGCTGTTCAAGTATCAAGGTATCGTCATCACAGATTAGTATTCGCATTTCATTCACTCCATTCGTAACTCTATTCGGAATCGTCCATTGCCTCTTACATTATACAATAAGCAGTTGGGAAGGTACAAGGAGTCTGCATAAAAAGACAATTTTTGCAGATTTTGGGGAAAACCCGAAAATCCGGTAAAATGCAAGAGAATATCCTGTCGAGTAACGTCAGAGATGTAAGAAATGGGGATTCATGGGAGCATGTAGTCGTCTTTCGAGTATCCTATGTGGTTTCTTTTTACAAGAAGCTCAATAAAATCTCTGGCGAGTTCTATATCTGACTGGCTGCACAAACGCAGTTTGTCCAAAATATCCTGAGGGATGTTATATCCATGCATGGTTCCAAGCAGGAGGTAATCGGGTGTGACATTGAGCTGCTTACATATTCCGACAAAGGTATCCAAACTTGGCTTTTGCCTTCCGTTTTCTATGGATGACATATGGTTGTTTGATATCTCGAGAGCTTCTGCCAGCTCTGCCTGTTTTATTTTCAGTTCTTTACGGCGTACTTTGATACGATTTCCCATATCTTTATACTGAAATTCCATCCAAATCACCTTCTTTCTTCTTGTATCTTACCAATAGAAATACAAACAAAAAAGAATGCCATGCAGAAATATTCTGCAATATATAAAACGGATAATAACTTTTTTACACAATGTTTTCTGTGTCACATATATTTTTGGCGAAAAAGGTGGAATTTTGTCCAAAAAGAGCATAAATTGTTTTATTCATACCAAAACACTCGATTATTTGCAGGAAATCATTTATCATAGTCAGTGGAAGCACAAAGATAATTTCGAGAGAGGAGGAAAATGAGATGAAAAGTAAGATAGCAAAATCAGTGGCAAAGGGAACTGCGTCAGTCTTAAATGCAGTTTTGCGCGCAGATGCAAATTCGACATCCTGTATTATTATGCATCAGCCTAAGGCACCGAAAGATTTGGAGAAATTTAGGAGAACGAAATGATTGAAAAATGTGCAGATGTAATAGCAGGCTGGCTGATCGAATGCAGCGCAGTAGAAGAAGCCGATAGGGAATTATATAGTTATGCGGTGTATAGTGCATTTCTTACACTGTCTCCATTACTGTTAGCTATCGTATTTGGGCTTTGTATGAGCTGTATGAAACAAAGTATTTTGATTGTGACGCCATTTGTGATAATTCGAAAATTCAGTGGAGGATACCACGCAAAGCATTTAGGGGTGTGTCTATTCTGCTCAAGTCTGCTGCTATTTTTGTGCATAGTATTATCATTTCATCTCGAAGGAGGGTGGCAGCTGGCGCTCGCTGCTGCTGCGGCAGCTGTAAGCCTCATTTGTTTTAGTCCGATTGACAATGAGAACAGAGTGCTGAGTCAAAAAGAGCGTGTCCGATATAAAAAGATTACGGCGGTTCTTGTCGTTATTTATCTGTTGTTGGATGCGGCGTTCTTCTGGTTTCAGCTTCAGACATATGCAGTTTGTATTTCAATCGGGATTATGCTTTCCGCGGGCTTGCAGCTTCCTTGTATTTTTCAGGGGTTAGCAAAAAAATAGTAACGGTTCAGCCTACAATGTCATTTGGATAAAAAGTGGCGTTGTAGGCTGAATTATTGTAAAAATGACCAAATAAGGTTGAAAAATGTTGTTTCATGCGAAGTGGGTTGAAGCTGTGGCAGAAAGAAGTATATACTTACGGAAATGCCGTTGATGTTATACAATTGGCAAGTCGGAAACGAAAAGAAAACAATGAAGATGAAAGAAAAGTGGGGTACAAGAACATGAAGAAGAAATTATTATCATTGGCAATGGCATTGGTTATAGGGGTTACCGGGAGTGCCGGTTTTACAAGCGTAGTAAGCGCAGCAAATACAATGGATACAACGTTTTCGTTTTACAATGGCAATGCAAGCGGCACGACTGAGTGGAGAAATAAGAACGATTATACAACGGTCTATGTTTACCCCAAAGAAGGACCAGACCTTTATTATACTATTTATGGTCGGGAGAAAAGCAAAGGAGGCAACGGAACGCCTCGGTCAAATAAGGTTATTGTTCCTCGTGGAGTGAAGGGGAGCATCGCAAATGTGGCAAAAACAAATGGCGACAATGAGGTTCGGTTATCTTTGGAAAGAAGAGCAGTGGCATATTTAACGACATCAGGTGTATGGAGTCCTGATTCTACGAGAAATTATACAATCATTTATTAATATAATCTTTAATTCGTGACAGATTAAGAAATGATAGGTAATTGCGAAACAAGTTCGCATCCTGAGTCCAACAAGGAGCCCAGAAAAGATTTAGGATTTATAAGCGGATGTTTTCGGAAGAAATCCTCTAATGTGGGAATCGATGCTTTAGAATCGGCAAGGCTTTTATCCTCATCCGGGGAATCGGATTTCTTTTCAACCATGATTTCAGGATGAGCTTTCAAAAAGCATCATGGAAGCTTTCTGCCCATCAATATGTTGGCATATCGGTTCTGTCAGGTCAACAAGAAAATATCCCGTATTTATGCGGGTTCTGGCGTTTCGCAAATGCCTATTAAGAAATGAGGGGGAAGGAGATACGCTGAAAATGAAGAAAAAATACATTTTCGTCGGCTTGGTTGTGGCAATTGCTGGACTCTTAGCAGGGATACTGATTATACGGAATGAAAAGGATAGACAAAGCCCGGTAGACCGCTACATGAATGCGCAAAGTGAAGAGGACCCAAAGAATTCTGTTTTTGATGAAGCCGATACGGCGACAGAGGGTGCGGCGGCTGAAAATGAAACGAGCAATAACTTCACATATCGGGACATAAGGTATGAATTCCTATCCTATGAAATAATTGAAGATACGGATATTGCGGCACAGACAAAATATGACGGTGCGAATTTTTATAGCGGGGAGCTGCCGGATCCGAACGAGTTGGAAGAATATATAGATTATGATGCAATCAAAGCTGAATGCCCGGAGCTAAAAGAGATGTGGGAAACGGATAAGTATACATTTGAAGAAACGATTGAGATATTTAACAATAACATTGACATTGTCAACAAGCATACCAGCATGGTTCATTTCAAGACCCGCTATATATTTATAAATTGTCAGATTACCAATACCTCCGATAAAGTGCGAGATGTGTATATGAACGAGATTCGATGCATTCTGTCTTCTCCCGATATGGAACAGTATGTATATAATGACAATATGTGCTATTTTGATGCTCCTGTTTATACACAGGGGGAGGACAGGGAACATAGCTTCTTTTGTTATTCGTTGCAGCCGGGGGAAACATTGGATTGCACCGTTGGATTTGCCGTAAAGGATGAGATAGAGAATCCGGAATATTATTTCGGGTTCATTGATATGCAGTTAGAGATGGATGGAATTAATCCGGTCAAGGGGAAATATGTGATAAAGCTGTCGGATTTAGAGGAAGCGGAAAAATGAGGAAAGGTAAAATAAAACTATTTCTGATTGTCTGGATTTTGCTGCTTTGGACAATCCGTATTATAAATGTGAACCAAAGGGCGGTTGTTGAGAGCGTGGAGATTTCTATGCGGGAGACATTTGGTTATAACGGGTTATCCATAACGGCTCTTGAAGCACATTTATACTCTATACCGGAGTTTGAGTCGGCAATGGATGCGGAAGTGGAAGCAGGAGACGATGAATTCGAGATTGTATGCGTGAAATTTCGGATAAAGAATGAGACGGGAAAAGCGCTTGGCTGGGACAAGGTTATGGACGAAATGGGATATGGGTTTGAAACGCTTACTTGGTATAGCGCCATTGATCCGTTTCTTGGGGCGAAGATCAATTTCTTTTCGTCAGAAAATTTAGAAAGCGGCGGGGAAGCTGAGGTATGGTTTGCCACACAGGTAATGAAAGAATGCTTCCATGAGAAAAACTGGAAGAAATTAGATGAAAATGAATTTTACTATGTGATGGATCTGTATCCCAATCCGGTAAAAGTAAAATTGGAGATTAGGGAAGAAACGTAAATGATGAGAAACGCAGTATTATTTGAATGTAAAAGGGGATTTCGGTCAAGAGGTTTTCGGGTTAGCTGCCTGATTGGTTTTTCTATCTGTATTTTGGATTTGTTTTTCTTTTGCAAAGTGTTCTGGCAGGACTTAGACAGCAAGATTGTCTCGCAGGCATGGATCGGGACGGATTTTCAGCTTGCGTTTAACAATCTGTATTATGTCCTGTTTCCGATTCTTGCCGCACTGCCTTTTGGGGGTTCTTATTATCAGGATTTAAAAACGGGATATGTTAAGAACTTGTGTATCAAAATTTCACGCAAAGAGTATTTTGCTGCAAAAAGCATTGCGGTTTTTTTGACGGCGTTTGCGGCGGTAGCCATGCCGCTCTTGTTTAATCTGATACTCTGCATGGGGATCGTGCCGCTGCATACGCCGGAGAAGCTTACGTTCCTGAATGCAGGTATTTTGGACCGAAATCTTTTTGCGGAAATATTTTATACGGTTCCGGCGCTGTACTGCGTTTTGTTTATCCTTCTGGATGGAGTGTTTGCGGGAATCTTAGCCTTGTATTCCGTCTGTATCGCAGAAAGGGTTGAAAGCGCTTTTAGTGCGATTGCCGCACCGTTCGCCGTGTATATTCTTTCCGGCGTTGCATTGATGGGGGATCAAGAAGGCAACTGGTCTGTGATGGAAATGGTGAATCCATTGCAGTTTTGTACAACCAGAGCGGAACAATTGCTGATTTGCATGGCAAGCGGGAGCGCCATTGCAGCCATTGTCATTATTTTGAAAGGAAGAAAGAAGGATTTCTTATGATAGAAGTTCAGTTAAAAAATATAAGTAAAACGATCAAAGGAGCAACTATACTGGAGGATGTGAATCTCTTGTTCCAATCGGGGCAGATTTATGGGCTGAGGGGAAGAAACGGCTGCGGAAAGACCATGCTGATGAGAACCATTTGCGGGCTGATGCTGCCGACCGGCGGAGAGGTGGTCATTGACGGAAAGGTACTTCATAAGGATATTGCATTTCCGGAAAGTGTTGGCGCATTGATTGAGAATCCGTCCTTTTTGCCGCAGTATACCGGCTATAAAAATTTAAAGATGCTGGGAGAGCTTGGCGGGGGTATTTCCGATGCGCAGATAGAATCCGCTCTGGAGCGGGTCGGGCTTGAGGTGAAGGATAAAAGAACTTACCGGAAATATTCTCTTGGGATGAAGCAGAAGCTGGGCATCGCCAATGCGATTATGGGAGAACCGGACATCATTATTCTGGATGAGCCGATCAATGCGCTGGATGAGGAAAGCGTTGCGAGAGTAAAGGACTGCCTGATTGAGCTGCGGGACAAAGGAAAATTAATCATTATCGCATGCCATGATAAAGAGGAACTGGAATATTTGAGCGATGTAATTTTCAAATTGGAAGATGGTAAGGTGATAGGCAGGGAATGAGAAAGGTATGGTTATTTAGAATGACTGGACTGAAGCTTCTGAAAAAGGATATTTTATTGGGGACTCTGAGAAAATGGTATCAGTATATCATTGTCGTAGCGGCTGCATATTTTGCGTCTAGGGAACTGTTTAACGCGATACAATCCGGTCTGGATGGAGGATATTTGTTTGACAATGGAACATTTCTTGACGCCTGCTTATTTTCTACGAAGGGAATGGAAGTTTTCCGGTTTGATCCTCAAAAACTCTTTCAGATTCCAATTTATTGGTTTGCGTTTCAAATCGGGATTCATTATATTGTGGCATATTATCCGGAAAAAGATTACAAAGAATACGGAAGTATTCTTTTTTTGGCGGGAAAATCAAGGAGTAAGTGGTGGTTTAGCAAGTGCATTTGGTGTCTGATTACGGTTTTGCTTTATTATGTCGTGCTGATTGGAACCATAGCCGTAGTGACTGGTCTGAATCATGGAATCATGTCGCTTGATTTTACAGAGGAATTGATGAGTTTCTTTTTCGGAAGCAACATGCGTTATGTTTCCGCAAATGACATGCTATATATTGCAGGCATTGTACCGTTCCTTATGACGGCTGCATTATGTATGCTTCAGATGCTGTTGAGCTTCTGGCTTTCACCGGTTGTCAGTTTTGCATCCATGTGTGGACTGTATGTTCTGTCAGCATATTATACGGCATGGTGGCTGCCGGGGAGCTATACAATGTGGCTGAGGAGTTCCTATGTAAGCGTGGACGGAATCAGCCCGGACAACGGCGTGGTAATAAGCCTGTTCATCATGATATTTAGCATATTGGTGGGATGGGTGTATTTCGACCGGAAAGATGTAATTTGACTAATTTAAGAGGTAGAGCATGGTATGCAATCGAAAATATGCATCGTTTAGGGGATGCGTCAGGAAATGTATTTTTCAATTGTCGATAAGGGCTTTGGGACTATGTGTTTTCCCGCTTGCTGCATGTGCGCTGTTTTCCGGCTGTGGGGAAAAGAGAGGGGAAGAATTTGCTTCTTTATACAACGATATGGGAGAGGAATTTCCCTATCTTTCACAAGACGATCTGGAAGAACAATTGAAGCTGCGGCTGAATGAAAACATTTATTATGAAGGCGGTATTGTGTATGACAATCCATTGTTATCATACAAGGGGACGACTCTGGATTATGTTGTACTGCATCAGAAATCATGTGACAAAGAAGAGGAGGAGTATACACAGTACATTGCTTCGATATTGTTGCAGCCGCAAGATGAGGGGCTTACAACTGCAATGGTGGATTTGACTGTATATAATGGGACGTTGTATGCGCTTTCTCTACAGGGGAGTCTGGACAGGAGAGTGGATTTGAGGGATGTGTCGGGTGCAAAGGAGGAGATTGCAGATTTGCTGGGATTAACTGCTGAACCCGGGGAGGTGAAAATCTGGTATCAGGGAACTCTGACAGTGGGAAATGGCGAAAAGCCGGAGTATTCGGACTTTAATGGAAAGGAAGCGCGGATAGCAGAAATCTACGAATGGACCAAGAACTATTTAAAGATGGCAGATTTGAAAGAGGATGCCCGGATTCTTATCCGTGATTTCAGAAAGGAAGACGGCGGCACAGAGATTTTGATTGAGGATAAGGATGGGTATATGGCACCGCTTTTACTGCCGTATTATTTTTATCAGGAAAATAATTTTCAACATTCGCTTGAATTGAATGGGGACAGATATGATGCTTATATAGAGAGGTTTGCGTGTTGTATTGTTGATAACTAGGCAGACTTGTCGGCCTGATTGTGCATTTTATAGCGTATTAGAAAGAGTGTAATCAATCATTCACCCTGCAGAAAAAATCCAATATACTATAATAAAACATGTATTTGGAGAAACGATAGAATGGAAGAAAATGCAGCTCCTATGAGAAATGACTGCAAGCTGTCCGGTATCAAGCCTGCAATGGTAGATTTGCCATACCCGCCGATTCAGGTGAAGGAAAAAAATAGAAGCTATGCAGATTTACTTAGCGTGGATTACTGCGGTTCCGTATCGGAACTTTCGGCAATCACACAGTACATCAACAATGAAAACCGCCTGTCCTGTGAAAAGTGTCCTCTTACAGGCGCAATTCTTGGAATCGCAATGGCGGAAATGATGCATTTACAGAAGCTGGGGGAATTGATAAATTTATTGGGAGGGAACATTGATTTCTCGGCAAAGCAGCCGGGTGGAAGACCGATGATGTGGACGCCTGCGTACCTGACGCTTCCTGACAATGCAAAAAAGATGCTATGGGCGGATATCGAGAGTGAGAAAGCCGCCATTAACCAATATAAAATGCATATCAGGGCAATGAAGGATGAATACGTAAATGCAGTATTGGCTCGAATCATCAAAGACGAAGAATATCATATCATGCTGTTGCAGACATGGATGGAAACAGTATAACAGGTGTAAAAATTTACAAAAAGGAGTATGGATTACGACAGTTTGGCCATAAATATTGAAAGTTAAAAAAATGCCTGTAAAATGGTTTTTATAAAAAACTATGGGGTATGACAAGGAGGAAGGATATGTGGTCAAAAACACTTAAAAGAATTGGTAAGTTCGTGTTCGGGGCAGTGCTTGGCGCATCATTGGTTTTAACAAATATGGTGTCTTCATTGGGCTTAACGGGACACGAAAACACAGAAGCACAGGCAGCAGAGATCAGTACGTCAGATTTTTTGAAAGCGGATGGAAAACTAATCCGTAAGAATTGGGGAACCGGAGAAACGGTTTATCTGCGGGGAACCAATGCAGGAGGATATCTGGTACAGGAATTTTGGATGTGCCCGACACAGTATAGTTCAGGGGTGAACTGTGAAATGGACATTTACCGTACGCTGACAAATCGTTTTGGAGAAGCGAAGATGCGTGAGCTGGTAAATCTGTATCAGGATAATTATTGGACGGAAAAAGACTTTGATAACTGTGCAGAGATGGGGGTTAACTGTATACGATTACCGATCTGGTACATGAATCTGGTGGATTTCAACGGAAATCTGCTGAATAACGCATTTGACAGAATCGACTGGTTTGTCAGGGAAGCGGGGGAAAGAGGCATTTATGTCATTCTGGATATGCATGGAGCGCCCGGTTCCCAGAACGGAAGCGACCACTCCGGAATAGACGGAGGGGATCAGAAACAGGCGGCGTCTCAGTTCTTTTGGGGAAGCAGTGCGGCGGCAAATCAAAATTTATACTACGCCTTGTGGGAGAAAATCGCTTCCCGCTATAAAGGAAATCCGACAGTTGCAGGATATGACTTGTTAAATGAGCCATACTGTACCTATCGCTACAATTCGGGATATTCCGACAATGAGCTCCGTACACAGCTCTGGAATATTTATGACAAGGCATATAATGTGATTCGCTCTGTAGACCCAGATCATATGATTATTATGGAATCTACATGGGATGCTGTGGATCTGCCGAATCCGGATCGTTACGGTTGGAAGAATGTCATGTATGAGTACCATAATTATATGTATGACGATTACGACAATGCAAACGGAAAACAGATTTCCAATATGCAGAATAAGCTTGACGGAATCACAAGAGCCAATTACAACGTACCAAGTTACATGGGTGAATTCTGTTACATGAATAATTATGACGCATGGTCGGCAGGCGTAAAATTATTGAATGACGCAGGTTTGAACTGGACCACTTGGACCTATAAGGTGACCGGGAGTAACAATAACTGGGGATTGTATAATCAGCCGGGTCTGGAGAGCGTAAATATTTCAACAGATTCGGAATCCACCATCCGCAGCAAGTGGGGGAAGGTCGGATATTCTGTACAGAATACGAGGCTGGTCAATGCAATTAAGGCATATCTGCCCGGAACCAATCAGTCAACAGCGTCGCTAAAGGCAGAGAATGGGGATTATTATCTGACCTCGGCAGCGAACGGACAGGTCGTATGTGCTGAGAACAGCGGGGCAGCCCCGCTTGCTGCTGTAAGAGAATCCTTCGGCGGTGCATGGGAGACGCTGAGTCTGGTAAATAACAGCGACGGAACAGTTTCTCTGAAATCCGGGGCAAATGGGAAATATATCTGCGCAGTCATTGATGAAGAAAATCAACTGCTTGCCAGAAGTGAGAATATCGGCACATGGGAGAAATTCCATCTGGTTCGGATCAACAATGAACAATGTGCGCTAAAGGCAGTTGCAAACGGGAAATATGTGAAAGCCGATTTAGATAACAAAGCAGTGCTGAAGGCGTCGAGTGATTCCGTTGCAGGAGCATGGGAAGCATTTACGCTTACCAAGGCAGACCAATCTTCAAGCGGAAATGGACAGGAGGAAGTGAAAGAGACATTAAAGGAAGGAAAATACTATCTGACTGCAACTGCCAACGGACAGGTCGTATGTGCAGAAGAAGGGGGCGCAGCTGCAATTGCGGCAACAAGAGCGTCCTATGGTGGAGCGTGGGAAACGTTTTATGTCGTTGGCAACGGTGACGGAACGATATCCTTAAAGTCCGAAGCAAACGGAAAATATGTCTGTGCAGTAATTGATAGCATCAGCGAACTTCTTCCGAGAAGCGGTCAAATTGACACATGGGAAAAATTTATTCCGGTTCGGGTAAATGAAAATCAATATGCCCTACAGTCAATGGCAAACGGGAAATATGTAAAGGCTGACTTAAACAACGGCGGAAGGCTGGTGGCGGTTAGTGAGTCCGTTGCGGGAGCGTGGGAGACATTTACGTTTACGGTAATTGATTGATGAGGAGAGGGCACTGTCTGAGGGCAGTGCTTTTTTCATATAGGAAAATACGTCCTATATAAAAAGCCCTCCGGGCAGGAACGTACTGCGGCGGCGTGGGATTATGCTGGCGAAACAGCCCGCCGCAGGCGGAAAATCCGGTAAAACCGGATTCTTTCTTGCGTAATAAATTCCGGCAGTATATAATAAATCCAAACAGGAGGGAACATCAGAATGAAAGCAGAGATTAATTGGCTGGACAACCCGGAAGTTTTCCGTGTCAACCAGCTTCCGGCGCACAGTGACCATAAATATTATGGAAGCCAGAAAGAATGGGAAAATAAAGAAAGCTGTCTTTGCCAATCACTGAACGGGGAGTGGCAGTTTTGTTATTCGGTAAATGCGAAGAGCAGACCGGTTGCTTTCTTTGAGCCGGAGTTTGACCGGAGCGGATTTGACACGATTTTAGTACCGGGGCATATTGAGCTTGCAGGTTATGATAAGATACACTACATCAATAACATCTATCCGTGGGATGGGCATATTTATCGCAGACCTGCATACAGCGAAGGGAATCATACAGAGTGGAAAGGGTCTTTTAGCGAAGCAGAATATAATCCTGTGGGCTCCTATGTGAAAGAATTCGACTTGGATGAAGGCTTATGTGGAAAACGGATTGCCATATGCTTTGAAGGCGTGGAGCAGGCGATGTATCTGTGGCTGAACGGGCATTTTGTAGGATATGCGGAGGACAGCTTTACTCCCTCCGAATTTGACTTAAGCCCATTCGTCAAGGAGAAAGGGAATGTGCTTGCCGTAGAGGTGCATAAGAGAAGTACGGCGGCATATTTGGAGGATCAGGATTTCTTCCGGTTCTTTGGAATCTTTCGAAATGTAACTTTGTATGCAAAGCCGTCCATACATGTAGAGGATATCTGGGTGAAACCGGAGTTAAAGGCGGATTACAAAACAGGGATGTTTGGCTTACAGATGAAGCTGTCGGCAGAAGGCGGGAAACTGCCGGAAAACGGACTGGCAGTCATTATCCTGCGGGATGCGTCAGGAAAGGTTTGTCTGGAGGAAAGACTAACGTTAAAGGAAAGCGTTGTCTTACAATCTACAGAGATAGGAGCTGTTACCTGCTGGGAGAACCACAATCCTTATTTGTACACACTGACCGTAACCATTTTAGAGGAAGGCGGGCAGGAGATAGAATTTATCCCCCTTTCCGTAGGATTTCGGACAATAGAAATAAGGGATAAGGTGGTTCGCTTAAACGGAAAGCGGTTAATCATTAATGGGGTAAACCGCCACGAGTGGAATGCGAAAAGCGGAAGGTGCATCACCGAGGAGGATATGAAGTTTGACATAGAGATTTTTAAACGCAATCATATTAACGCAGTACGAACCTGCCATTATCCCGATCAAATACAATGGTATGATTTATGTGATAAAAACGGAATCTATGTCATGTCGGAGACGAATCTGGAAAGCCACGGCTCATGGCAGAAACTGGGGCTGACAGAGCCGGCATGGAATGTACCGGGAAGCATCCCGGAGTGGAAGGAAGCGGTGGCTGACCGGGCGAGAACGAATTTTGAGACATTTAAGAACCATCCGTCGGTTTTATTCTGGTCTCTTGGAAATGAGTCTTATGCAGGGGACAACATTGCTGCGATGAACCGCTATTTTAAGGAGGCGGATGAGACGAGGCTGGTGCACTATGAAGGGGTATTCCACAATCGAGGATACGAAGACTGTATTTCGGATGTGGAGAGCCGGATGTATGCAAGACCGGGAGAAATTGAGGAATATCTTGAAAATAATCCGAAAAAGCCGTTTCTTTTATGCGAATATATGCATGACATGGGAAATTCACTGGGCGGTATGGATTCCTACATCAAACTTTTGGACAAGTATCAGATGTATCAAGGGGGATTCATCTGGGATTATATCGATCAGGCGCTGGAGGTTTTGGATGAAGTGACAGGAGAAACAGTGCTGCGCTACGGCGGGGACTTTGATGATCGTCCGTCCGACTATGAGTTTTCCGGAAACGGAATCTTATTTGCTGACAGAACGGAGAAACCGGCATTACAGGAGGTCAGATACTATTATGGATTATACAAATAATGTGACGGCGGAGAAGCTGCAAGTCGTATATGGTGATATGACGTTAGGCGTGCATGGGAAGGGATTTGAATATCTTTTTTCCTATCAGTGCGGCGGAATGGAATCACTGGTGAGAAACGGAAAGGAGTGGCTGTACCGCACGCCGAAGCCGGCTTTCTGGCGCGCTCTTACGGACAATGACAGAGGGAGTAAATTTCACCTTCGTTCGGGTATGTGGCTTTCTGCGGATATGTTTATCAATTGTATCGGCATCAAGGTCTGGATAGATGATGTAGAGATAAAGCTTCCGGCCGCACCCGAAAATAATAAGTATACGGAAAAGGAATCTGCCGATGAAATTAAAATAGAATTTTTGTATGAAACGATAACGGTTCCATCCACACAGGTTTCTGTGGCCTATGTGGTAGAAGCGGACGGCGGGATACTTGTCCGGGTACATTATTATGGGAAAAGCGGACTGCCGGAGCTCCCGGTGTTCGGACTACGTTTTATTATGCCGACAAAAGCGGTTTCCTATCGCTATGAAGGTCTTTCCGGTGAGACCTATCCGGATCGGATGGCAGGGGGAGAGGAGGGAGTCTTTGAAATTGAAGGACTTCCTGTCACCAGATATTTAGTACCGCAGGACTGCGGAGTACACATGGAGACAAAATGGCTGGAAGTGTACCGGAATACGACGTTAAGCAATGTGAAGGATGGCTGCGGTAAGGATGGATTTGGACTGCGGTTTGAAATGGAAGAGAAACCGTTTGCATTTTCCTGCCTGCCCTATACTGCGGAGGAATTGGAAAATGCCACCCATCAGGAGGAGCTTCCGCCGGCAAGACGCACTGTGGTCTCAATTCTTGGTGCAGTGCGCGGCGTGGGCGGAATTGACAGTTGGGGAGCGGATGTGAAAGCGGTGTATCATATCAGTGCCGAAGAGGATATCTGCTATGATTTTCGGATTGTTGGGGTATCATAGGGCTTATATGAATATAGGAGGGGCATGACATATGAAATATGAATGGATGGATGAATATCTTTTAGAGAAGAAAGCCGTTACAAAAGATTTAAAGGAGGAATGGAACTGGGTGAGGTATATGATAGGCGGAAAAATGTTTGCTGCGCTCTGCCTTGACGATGATGATAAGCCATATTATATTACCCTGAAATTAGAGCCGGTGGAAGGAGAATTTCTGAGGAGCCAGTATCCTGATATTATACCGGGATATTATATGAATAAGGTACACTGGAATTCCATAAAGCCAGACGGTGAGGTTCCGGATGAATTGTTAAAGGATATGCTGGATAAATCTTATCAATTGGTGCTGAAAGGTTTTAGCAAAAAACGGCAGGAGGAGCTGCTGGCTTAAAGGGAGCGAAAAAATTCTGCTGCCCATAAGCCGAAAACGACTTATTTATGAAAGACAGCGCTATCATTTGGAAATAGGAAAGGAGTAGCTGAGATTGAAAAAATTGATTTTACTGAGAGGGAATTCAGGGAGCGGAAAAACGACAGCTGCCAAAGCCTTGCAGCAGAAGTTTGGTCATGGAACCATGTTGATTTCACAAGATGTGGTTAGAAGAGAGATAGAGATGCTGTATGCAAGGGAAGGAGAGAATACAAGAGCAATTTCACTTTTATTGGAGTTGGTAAAATACGGAAAGGAGAATTGTGATATTGTCATTTTGGAAGGAATTCTAAACACTTCATGGTATGGGGAATTATTTGCATGGATAGACATGGAATATGGACAGGGTGTACATGCTTATTATTATGAGCTGTCTTTTGAGGAAACGCTGATTCGGCATAAGCAGAAGCCAAATTGCAATGATTTTGGTGAGAAGGAAATGCGGAGATGGTGGAAGGGAAAAGACTATATTGGTTTTATACCAGAGAAAAGATTGACGAAGGAGTTTGGAATAGACGAAGCAGTACACATGATTTATAATGAAGTGCGGTTTGAGAATTAAGGTGTATATTAGAAGGAGCCAAAGGATGATATACTTTGAAAATGACGAAATTACAATCCGAGATTTAGAACAACTGGACGCAGCAATCATCACACAGGAAGAAATTGCCCAAGGCTGGAATACTACGATTGAGAAATATGAAAACCGTCTCAAAGACCGGTCGGAGGGAAAATGTATCTCGCTGGCGGCGGAATACAAAGGAAATGTCGCAGGATATCTCAACATATATCCTAACAGTACATGGGGAGCATTTGCGAACAAAGGGTATGCGGAATTGATTGATCTTGGCGTGCTGGAAAAATACCGACGGCGCGGAATTGGAAGTAAGCTGATGGATGCGGCGGAGGAAATTGCTTTTAAATATGCGGATACTGTCTATCTTGCAGTCGGTTTGCATAGCGGATACGGGAGCGCCCAAAGGATGTATGTGAAGCGTGGGTATATTCCTGACGGTTCCGGGGTCTGGTATGGCTCTAAGGTGTGTACGCCGCATGCGGATTATTGTAATGACGACGATTTAAATTTATATTTTTCCAAAAATCGTGATGTAAAAATCTGATTACGGCATGAAATATTGATTTGAAATACATATTTGGATAAATGAACAAAGAACAGCAGGATTATCATGGTAAAAGTGATGGTTTTGCTGTATTTTTTTGCCTTGAGAATAAAAAGCGAGGATGAAATGTGGAAAATAACTGCGAAAATTGTCGAAAATTGTAAGTAATGTAAAAATCCGACCAAGAATAATCAAAAATAGCCAAGTAAAAACATGGGAAAAGTGAAAGGGATTTTGTATACTTGATTACGTGGTAATACAAAGTGTAATAGTGATTCTGGAGAGAAAAAACAAAATGAAGAAAGGGTGGGATATTTTGAAGAGAAGAGGAGTAGGTATTTTATTATCACTGGCACTTGCAGTTACGAGCATTTTCAGCGGAGGAGCTGTATCGACAAAAGGGGCGGAGGTACAGCAGGCTGAGGAGACACCAGCATACCGGAATGTTGTGTACTATGGGGATTGGTCCATATACGCCGGTCAGAAGAATTTTTATCCAAGCAGAATTGACGGAAGTTTAATTACACATCTGAATTTTGCATTTATGGATATGGATGCGAATGGTGACTTGGTACTGTGTGATGAGCATGCAGATTTTCAGGCAATTTTACCGGAGCAGAACGGGCTGACTTATGGTGAGCCATACGCAGGTGTTTTTGGGGCAATGAGCATCCTGCGTTCCAAATATCCGAATATGAAAATCGGAGTTTCTGTTGGAGGCTGGACAAGAACGGGTGATTTCCCGGCAGTTGCGGCAGATCCGGCAAAGCGTAAAAATTTTGCGAAAAATATCACAAAGTTTATTGATTATCTGGGGTATGATTTTGTAGATATCGATTGGGAGTATCCGACGGCAGTAAGAGAACCTGATCCGGAAGGAAACGGTGTAACAATCGACGAGGGATGTCCGGGAACGCCGGATGATACGAAGAACTTTACGCTGCTTATGCAGGAGCTTCGTGACGAGTTGGATGAGCTCGGTGAAAAGAATAACAAGTATTACGAGCTTTCAACGGCAATGTCTGCATCTCCGACAATGATGTCAAAAATTGAATACGATAAAGTAATGGAGATCGTAGATTTTGCAAACATGATGACCTATGACTTAAACGGTGCATGGGCTGGATATACGGCACATCAGACTGCGTTGTATACCAATCCGGCATACGATAAGGAGACGCAGATAGACGGACAGTTTTCTGTAGATACTTGTATCCAGTATTTGAAGGATACCTATGGAGACAAGATTGATTATTCCAAGATTGTCGTAGGTGTTGCTCCATATACCAGAGGATGGGCAGGCGTACAGGATGACGGACGCGATCCGAAGAATCCGGGATTATATGCAACCGCAGAGCCGAACAGCGTGAAGGCTCCGGACGGAACGACAAGCGGAACATGGGCATACAGCGATATTGAAGAAATTAAGGCGAAATTCCAGTTAAAGGAATATTATGATGAGACTGCAGAAGCGCCTTACTACTACAGCCCGGAGACAGGATATTTCTTTACCTGTGACAATGAGCGTTCTACCGCTGCAAAGGGTAAATATGTAAGAGAGAACGGACTTGGAGGACTGATTTCCTGGATGGCATCTTTGGATGCAAATAATTCTATTACCAGAGTAATGAAGGAATCCTTATACGGCGATGCCGAGATTCCTGCACAGGAAATTACCGTAGGAAACCCGAAGGCATCCGTATCTGTAACAACAGAAGGTTCTACTTATAAGATTACTCTTACTAATGAAGAGAAGGCTGTAGAAAGCAATACGGCATTAAAAGATGCTGAAATGTTTAAAAAGACAGTAATGTTCCCGAAACTTTACATCAAAACAAAAAGTGGAGCAACTTTTAGCGCAGGTTCCGAGTGCGGTACTGTTACGAACCAGAATGGGCTTGGCGTAATTGATCTGTCTCCTGTTTACGCAGCAAAGACAATGAAACCGGGAGCTACCCATACATTTACAATAAATGTTTCCGGTGCGGCAGATGTAACAGATATTGAAGGTATTACAATGACACAGCGTGTCCTGACTACTTTAGATGAGTTCGGAGCACAGGTAGTATTTGGTGAAGACGTCAGCGGCGGTATTACCGGCGGAGATACTGAGACCGAGAAGCCGACGGAGACGGAAGTGCCTACAGAAACCGAGAGCGAGGTTCCGACAGAGACAGAAAGCGAAGTTCCAACGGAAACCGAGAGCGAGGTTCCGACAGAGACAGAAAGTGAAGTTCCGACAGAAACTGAGACTGAGACAGAGCCAGGAACATATCCTGCATGGGAATCAGGCGCAACATATAAACTGGGAGATCTTGTATCCTATCAGGGCAAAGTATATGAGTGTACATATGCACATACCTCACACATGGGATGGCTGCCGGACGGAACGCCGACCTTGTGGAAAGAGCGCACAGATTTGAAGTATACAGAATCATCTAATCCATCAGAAGGAAAAACAGAAAACAATGGTCAGGAGACCGGAGACAATACGGAAGGAAATAAGACAGAGAACAATTATACCGTTAACACTGCACTTCCGCAGCACATGGTAACCGGTTACTGGCACAATTTCTGCAACGGTTCCAAGGACTTAAAGTTGAGCGACGTTCCGACATACTATGATATGATTTGCGTAGCATTTACCGGAAACACAACAACACCGGGAGAAGTAACGTTTGAGCTTGACAAAGATTTATGTAAGTCTCTCGGCGGCTATACAAAGGCAGAATTTATTCAGGATATCAAGGATTTGAAGGCAAAGGGACAGCATGTAATTATTTCTGTCGGCGGAGCAGAAGGAAGAATTGAGATCAACAGCGATGCAGCGGCAGATTTGTTTGCAGATGGCTTGATTGATATTATTGAAGAGTATGGATTTGAAGGTGTGGATATTGATTTAGAGGGTTCTGCAGTATCCGGCGTAAATTATATTGCAAGTGCATTGCGCAAAGTGCATGACCATTTTGGAAAAGACTTTATCATTACAATGGCGCCAGAAACCTTTTATATTCAGGCAGATAGACTTTCTGCTAATGATATTACGACATCATATTTGAGATTAGCGCTTGAAATTAAGGACATTTTGACTATTTGCTATCCGCAGTTCTATAACACAGGCGGAATGAACGGATATGGCGGTTCAATCGTAAATCCGGGAAATGCAGATTTCTTAACTTCCTTATCTACATTGATTATTGAAGCAGGTTTGAGACCGGATCAGGTGGCGCTTGGCGTACCTTCTACTGCAAAGGCAGCGGGAAGCGGCTATGTGGCTCCTTCCGTAGTAAGAGATGCAGCGTTAGCGCTCGCAAACGGAACATCATCAGGGAACTTTACGGCTCCAAAAGCATATCCTTCCCTTAGAGGTGTTATGACTTGGTCGATTAACTGGGATGCAACAAATGATTATGCATGGGCAAAGGCTATGGATGCGGCTATGAATGAGCTTCCTGTTGTTAAAGATGACGGAAGCGTAGAGCCGGGACAGCCGGTAGATCCGGAAGAGCCTGAGAAGCCGGTGGAACCAGAAGAGCCGGATAAGCCAATCGGTGACATACCGGTTTGGGATGCTTCTGTTGCATATTCAGGCGGGGATAAGGTAGTTTATAACGGAAAAGTTTATCAGGCATCATGGTGGACACAGGGAACAAATCCAGAGACTCAGGGAGATTGGGGTCCGTGGAAATTAGTCCAGTAATCTAATAATAGATGCTGCTGCACTTACGATGATTTCATCGTTTTTGCAGCAGCATTTTTGTTACTTTTTACGCCAGAGAATGGATTATTTTGCAAAAACTGGCATGGGTGTGAATTGTAATGTATTTTCATTTCGGAGAAAAGACATTGTCTGTGATGCTTGTCATTATAAGGTGGGTTAAGGTATAATATCATCAGATTTATACAGCGGCAACGCCGGGGAAGCAGAAACTTGCGGAGAAAAAAGCAGGGCGGAGGAGAAACAGCGTATGGAAATAGAAAAGCATGAAGTAGAAAAGAGACTGCACCGAGAAGAGGCGGAGGAAAAACGCAGGACAGAATTTACACTTCTTGGGCGTTCTTGGGAAGAGGATTCCGATACACGGGATACAGAAAATAATGATAAAAATATTGCGCGGCTGCAAAACTATAGCTATTTTCAGGGAAAACGGATTCGGAACTCTATCAGAATTCCCAATTCTGCTTTTACAGAAGGCGAAAAACTGTACAATCAGGGTATGATTGAGATAGAAAAAGTTATGGCAGGTTATAGTCAGTATGACAATGAAATCATGGGTCAGATTGAGGCAACCGGAAAATCTGGAAAGGAGAAGTTTCCAATCCAGATTACGTTCTCACGTACAGAGGTTGTAAGTTCTGAATGCAGATGTCCGAAATGCCGCAAGAATTATTATTCGTGGTATGCCAAAAAGTCTAGCTGCCCGTATGAGGCACAAGTGTTAAAGCTTCTAGAAGAATATTTGAGCACACATAATATTGGAGATGCGACGGATCAGAACGCGCAGCGTCTCATCATGCTTTATCAGGAAAAAAGAGTAAATCTGATGATAGCAGATGCATCGGCGAAGAAAGAGAGTCTTACACTTCTTCCGCGTCTGGTCAGAAAAGACGGAAAGCTGTCTGTGTCTTTTCGGATAGGTGAGAAAAGAATGTTTGTCATAAAGAAGCTGGATAAATTCTGCCAAAATGTGAAAGATTCGGCTACAGATATCTATGGAAACAGCACGAAACTTAATCACGGTCTTGATAATTTTAACGAGAAAGGAAAAAAGTGGATACATTTTATTAACCAAGTAGTACGTGAGGAAGAAGAATTTCAGAGGAGACTTTCGGAATCACGCTATTATTATCGGAAATGTGAGGTTGGGGGAGAACTGAATCTGTTCGGATGGAGGCTGGATGAGTTCTATGAACAGATGGCAGACGAAGCAGTAGAATTTGACGATAGGGACAGTTGGGAGAAAAAAAAGAGAAGAATATCTTGTGCAAAGCGCAATCCAAAGATGACGATAACTATTTCTGCTGAAAAGTTAAAAGGAGATCAGGAATTTCACGGAATCGTGGTAAAAGGCAATCTGCCGGACATGTATTTCGGAACGGACACGGCGTATTTTATAAGTGATGATTGCCTCAACAGGGTGGATAAAGAAATTCTGGAAAAGATTGAACCACTGACAAGTCTGACAGACGGCGAAACGTTTTCTTTTCATGTAGGAAGAAACAATCTGTCTGAATTTTATTACAGAATACTGCCGAATCTTCGGGAAATCGCAGAGATTACGGAGACGGAACCGGAGAAATTCAGATCTTATCTGCCGCCGGAAGCGCATTTTGTATTCTATTTAGATGCTGAGGAACAAAATGTTACTTGCAACGTATATGCGAGGTATGGGGAGAAGGAGGTTCCGGCATCGGACGTCCTGCATGAAGACATATCGGAACGATTAGAACCATTCCGGGATGCGGCGAGAGAGGAAGAAATTCTCTTTCAGGTCATGCAGTGGTTTCCTGAAATTGACCAAGAGACGGGAGAGTTTCACTGCGGCGGTGACGAAGAACGGATTTATCAGGTGATGGAGAGGGGAACCGAGAGCTTAATGGAGCTGGGCGAAGTGCGCTGTACCAAGCGGTTTCTGGGGTATCATGCCGTTCGGTCCGTCAAGGTTTCCGTGGGTGTTTCCGTATCTTCGGGTCTTCTTGATCTGGATATTTCTACGGAAGATGTTCCGCGTGACGAGCTTTTGGACATTTTAAACAGTTACCGGGCAAAAAAGAAGTATTACAGGCTGAAAGACGGCTCCTTTGTAAATTTGGAGGATCCGTCGCTTGAAATGCTTGCAGAGCTTGCGAATGCCGCACATTTGAAGCCGAAAGAGCTTGTAAAAGGTAAAATGCATCTTCCTATGTACCGCACGTTGTATCTTGACAAAATGCTGGAAGAGAATGAAGGCGTTTACAGCAGCAGAGACAGCCATTTCAAAGAAGTGGTGAAGGACTTCAAGACCGTAAAAGATGCGGACTTTGAGGCGCCGCAGAGCTTGGCGAAGATTATGCGTAAATACCAGAAAAATGGGTATAAATGGCTGCGAACATTGGAGACATGGCAGTTCGGAGGTATCTTGGCAGATGATATGGGACTCGGTAAAACGCTGCAGGCAATTTCAGTGCTGTTAGCTTCAAAGTTGGAAGGGAAGGAGGGGACGACGCTCATAGTAACGCCGGCATCCTTGGTATTTAATTGGCAGGAGGAGCTGAGCCGGTTTGCACCGGAACTGATTGTTTCATTGATTACAGGGACGCAGGAGGAGCGTCAGATGAAAATAGACGCTTACCGGGAATCGGATGTTCTGGTGACGTCTTATGATCTCTTGAAGCGTGACATAGCCTTCTATGAGGGGAAACAGTTTTCGTTTGAAATTATAGATGAGGCGCAATATATCAAGAATCATACGACCGCAGCGGCAAAAGCGGTGAAGGTGATAAACAGCCGGGTTCGGTACGCATTGACCGGTACGCCGGTAGAGAACCGTTTGAGCGAGCTGTGGAGCATTTTTGATTATCTTATGCCGGGATTCCTGTATAGCTACGATGTGTTCAAAAAGGAGATGGAAACTCCGATTGTAAAGAACAATGATGAGGCTGCAATGAAACGCCTGCAAAAAATGGTCGGTCCCTTCATCCTGCGCAGACTGAAAGAGAATGTGTTAAAGGATCTCCCGGTGAAACTCGAGGAATGCCGCTATGTTCGGTTTGAGGATACGCAGCAGAAGCTCTATGATGCGCAGGCGCTGCATATGAGAGAGAATATTGCGCGTCAGAATCACGAGGAATTTCAAAAAAACAGGATGCAGATTCTTGCGGAATTGACAAGGCTGCGCCAGATTTGCTGCGACCCTTCTTTGTGCTTTGAAAATTACAAAGGGGGAACTGCAAAGCTGGAAGCTTGTTTCCAATTGATTCAAAGCGCAATGGATGGCGGTCACAGGATACTGGTTTTTTCTCAGTTTACCTCTATGCTGGAAATTCTGCAAAATCAATTGAATGCATCGGGAATTGCCTATTATACCATTACCGGAAATACGTCAAAAGAAAAACGTTTACAACTGGTTAAGGAGTTCAATGAAGGAGATGTTCCGGTGTTTCTGATTTCCTTAAAAGCGGGCGGCGTCGGACTGAACCTCACCGGAGCGGATGTGGTCATACACTATGATCCTTGGTGGAATCTCGCAGTGCAGAATCAGGCAACGGACCGCGCGCACCGCATCGGGCAGACGAAAAAGGTGACAGTTTATAAATTGATTGCAAAGAATACGATTGAGGAAAAGATACAGAGACTGCAAGAAACAAAGAGGGACCTTGCCGAGCAGGTCATCGGCGGCAAAGCAGGAAGGCTTGGCAGTTTGAGCAAAGAAGATATACTGGAATTGTTGGAAATATCATAGCTTTTGTCGGGTCTCATCTATGATATTGCAATTAAGTGAGGAGACAGTAAGAAAAATTGCAGATGAAAAAGACATAGCTGTTCAAGATTAAAATATTCAAAAGAAAAAGGAGGCAGTATATGGTTCATCATATCGTTATGTGGAAATTTAAACCGGAAATAGAAGAAGGCAGGAAACCGGAACTGAAAAAAGCAATGGCTGAGAATTTAAAAGGATTAGTCGGCAAGGTGCCGGGACTTCTGACTGTAGAGTTTGTTGAACAGCCGATTTCTTCTAGCACGCATGATATCGCATTGGTCACTACGTTGGAAAGGGTGGAGGATATAGCGGTTTATGCCAATCATCCGGCACATGTGGAAGCAGCGGATACGTATGTGCGCCCCTATGTGACGGAGCGTGCTTGTCTGGATTTTGAATAGGGAGCGTCGGTTTGTTTCAGATATTCTTGGACTGCCGGGAATTTGGCGGCAGCATGAGGAATTTAAAGATTTCCAGTTAAATAAATGGAATTTGGAAAAAATGAATAAAATGTGCAGATATTCCCAATAATATTCATATCTCAATGATTTAAATAACAATAAGGAAGCGAGGTATGAATGTATGATTTTAAATGAGAAAGAAAAAGCGGCAATCAAGGATTTGCAGACACAGGAGCAGACTTGTATTGAGAAGTACAAGAGATACGGAAAGGAAGCGAAGGATCCTGTTTTAAAATCCTTATTCGGAGAGTTAGAGCAAAATGAGAGACAGCATTATGACTCTTTGGGACAGGTGCTTTCCGGTACGGTGCCATCCTGTAATTGCAATGACAGCAAGGGTAAGGAATACCAGCCGACAGCTACCTATGATACAACGAGCGATTCTATGGATAAGCGTTCAGACTGCTTTTTGGCTACCGACTGTATCGGAACCGAGAAACTGGTATCCTCTGAGTATAATTCCGATGTCTTTGTATTCGGAGATGCAAGTGTACGTAAGCTGTTAGCAGATATTCAGATTGAAGAACAAAACCATGCCGAAATGCTTTACAAGTATAAAACGACAAATGGAATGTCATAGTTACAGTGAAGCCGAAGGCTGGACTGTAACATGTCATAAATAAGAACTTTGACTTTTGCTTGAAACCGACAGAGGATTTGCTTATAATTATGAATTATGGGAATCCTGCCAAGTAACTTCAGGTGGGAGAAATGGAGGTTTGAAATGTCGGTAGAACGGGTAAAAAGTTATTTTAAAGATATGGGTATGGAAGAGCGGGTGCTGGAATTTGAGGTGAGCAGCGCAACAGTGGAATTGGCGGCACAGGCGCTTCATTGCGAGCCTTGCCGGATTGCAAAGACCTTGTCCTTTCATGTCGGAGAGAGGATTGTCCTGATCGTAGCGGCAGGTGATGCCAAGATTGATAATCCGAAATATAAGGCAAAATTTGGCACAAAGGCGAAGATGCTTTCCTATGAAGAGGCGGAGCCGCTGATTGGTCATGCGGTGGGAGGTGTATGTCCCTTTGCGGTCAATGAAGGCGTTGAAGTATATTTGGACGAGTCTTTGAAGCGGTTTGAGACAGTATTTCCTGCCTGCGGCAGTTCCAACAGTGCAATTGAGCTTACCATTCCGGAGCTGGAGCAATATTCGAAATATGCGGAATGGATTGATGTTTGTAAATTGTAGATGATAAAGAAGATGGGTCAGTGTGATGGTGCGTTGTCTGACAGAGCTGCGAGTGCCGTTGTACTGGCTCATTGTTTTATCGTAAAGTTAATACAGATAGAAACGGGAGAAAGCATATGGAGATTACAAAGAACAGGCAGTCAGAGGAGGTACTTCGTAAGATGGCATTGCGCGCCTTTCCGGGAAAGCAAATGGAGGGAGCAGTCGAATTGACGGAAGGGATGTGCAATACGGCGTATCTTGTGAGCTTTACAGACAAAAGCAGGTACATATTGAAAATAGCGGCAGCGGGGAATCGGGGACGTATGTCCAACGAGGCAAATCTCATGGAGGCAGAGGTGAGAGCCATGCAGATTGTACATAAGACAGGAGCGGTCAAAGCAGCAAAGGTTTTGTATTATGATACCTCAAATGAAATCTGCGACGGACATTATTTCTTTATGGAAAAATTGGAGGGACAAAGCTGCTCTTCGGTCATGGATTCCTTTTCCGATGAAGAAAAGGCGGTCATTCATTTTGAAATCGGACAGGCAGAAAGAGAGATAACTTCTATTTTAGGGGTACACTTTGGACTGCTGGGAGATGACAGCCATTATTTTCAAGATTTGTTTTCCTTTGTATATCAATTGATTTCAAATGTACTTTCGGATGCAAAAAGAAAACAGGTCGATATTGTAGTATCCGCAGAGAAAATCCTTGAGATGTTGAAGAGAGATGGGGCGGTGTTTGGACAGGTGACGCAGCCGGTGCTGGTGCATTGGGACATGTGGGAAGGCAATATTTTTGTGAAAGAGAAGCATGTTTCCGGAATTATTGACTGGGAGCGTGCAATGTGGGGCGAAGCGCTGATGGATGACCGTTTTCGCCGGCATACCAGAAATGCTGATTTCTTAAAAGGATTTGGCAAAGAGACATTTACAGAAGCTGAAATGCGCCGGATTTATTGGTATGATATTCTGCTGTATCTTACCATGATGACGGAAGGGGCTTATCGGGAATATGAGGATGACGGAGTATATCAGTGGGCGAAACGGATGTTGGAAATTTCGTGGAAGGAGATTGTCGGGCGAGGATTATCTATATGAGGAAGCTGCTCGGAACCCTCATAGATGTTTATTTCGGCTGAAATTAAAATATAATATATAATTGGCGATATATGCTTGATTTTGTATTGTGATTTCGGCTATTATTTAATTATAATGAATAATAGCCGAAAGAAGGTTGGAGATATGAAGTATATAACAAGAAATTTGGAGAATGTAGTAAATCAGGTTACAAAAGAATATCCGGTTGTTTTGGTAACTGGTCCGAGACAGGTTGGAAAGACTACGATGCTTCAGAAGCTAATGGAAGGTACAAAAAGAGGTTATGTTACTTTAGATGATTTAAATGAGAGAAACATTGCAAAGACTGATCCGGAATTATTTTTGCAGCTGCATAAGCCGCCTGTGTTGATTGATGAGGTTCAGTATGCGCCGGAGCTTTTTACTTATATCAAAATAAAAGTGGACAAAAATCATGAACCTGGGGCATTCTGGTTAACAGGTTCGCAAATATTTAAGTTGATGAGAGGTGTGCAGGAGTCTCTGGCCGGAAGAGTGGCGATACTTTCACTTACATCCTTGTCTCAGGCAGAAATCTGTGGCGGAGCAATGAAACCTTTTACCATTGACATGGAAGCACTGGCAGCAAGAAAAGACTGCCGGGAAGAAGCAGATGCAAGAGGTATTTTTCAACGAATTTATAAAGGCGCTATGCCGGCAATAGTAAGTGGCGCTAACAGTAATAGCCAGATTTTCTATAGCAGTTATTTAACCACCTATGTTGAGCGTGATGTAAAGGAGTTATCCGATGTCATAGACTCGTTGAAATTCCTTAGATTTATCACTGCGGCTGCAGCAAGATGCGGACAGATGCTGAATGTTGCAGATATTGCAAGAGATGCGGATATTAATCAGATTCAGGCAAAGAATTGGTTAGGGATTTTAGAGACTTTGGGAATTATTTTCTATCTCCACCCTTATTCAAACAATCTGTTAAAACGCCTTGTAAAAACACCTAAGCTGTATTTTTATGACACAGGTTTGGTTTGCTATCTGACTAAGTGGAGCAGTGCGGAAACACTGGAGAGTGGCGCAATGAATGGCGCTATCTTGGAAAATTATGTGGTTGCAGAGATTAGGAAGACTTATTTAAATTGTGGTAAGGAGCCGTATATGTACTATTATCGTGATAAGGATGCCAGAGAGATTGATATCGTACTGGAGCATGATGGTGTGCTTAATCCTATTGAGATAAAGAAGACTTCAAATCCGGGAACAGAGCTGATAAAGGTATTTGATTTGTTAGATAAGTCTTCTACGCCTCGGTCCAAGGGAGCGGTTGTTTGTATGAAGCCGGGATTAAGTGCGATTGATAGAGAAAATTATATTGTACCGATTTGGATGATTTAGGAAAAGAAGAATTTATATATAGGAGATTCCAATCGCATTTAACATGTAAGAGAACTTGCAAAGCAGGTTCTCTTACGCTATTATGGGAGAAGAAGAAAGTGAATGGGAGAATACTATGTTAGATCAGACTACATTTACGGAAACGGTGCGGGAAGTATCCGAGATTATTCGGACTTCATCCGATCCGCTCACGAAAGAACAGATACTAGCCTACTTTTCAGATATGGAGTTGAATGAGGAGCAGCAGGAGCTGGTAATTAATTATCTGCTTACGCCGCAGAAAGAACCTGTGCAGCAGGAACTTGAGGAGCAGAAAACAGAGGAAACGGAAGAATCGGGGACGGAGGGGATGGAGGAAGACAAAAAGAATGATAAAAACGGTGCAAATCTTCCAGACTCCAGAACCTTCCGGCTGTATCTGGAGGAACTGCAAGGGATTCCCGCATACAGCGAAGCAGAACTGGACAAGCTGTATGAAAGGCTTCTTGCCGGTGAGGAAGCTGTCATTAAACTTTTGGCAGACGCATGGCTTTTGCCGGTGCTGAATCTGGCAAAGGAACTTGCCGTATCCAAAGAGGATTTTGAGGATATCGTACAGGAAGGAAATGTTGGTTTGTTTATTAAGCTGACCGAGCTGTGCGGCGCCGGAGACACTGTGGGCAGTGTAGGAGAAGAATTGAGATCTGCGGCAAGACTTGCCATGCAGACCTGCATCTTGGAGCTGGCAGGAGAAGACGACAGCGAAAGTGCAATGCTCGGAAAAGTGAATCTGGTAAATGAAGCCAGAAAATATCTCGCAGAACAGAATGGTACAGAGCCAACGCCGGCAGAGCTTGCCGACTATACAAAAATGCCGGAAGAAGAGCTTTATGATATTCTGCGTGTCATTCAGAAGAGCGCATAATTTGGGAGGAAGCAGAAAGAAGAGGTTTGGAATGAAGATAATATTAAGTGCGGACAGTACCTGCGATCTTACGGAAGAGCTGAGAAATCAATATCAGGTGAATACAATGCCCTACCATATTCATTTGGAGGGAAAGGATTACATCGACAATGTGGACATTACGCCGGAAGTTTTATATCAGGCGTATTGGGACAGGAAGGCGCTGCCGAAAACGGCGGCAGTCAATACCTATGAGTATGTCGAGTATTTTAAGAAGTGGACTGCGCAGGGACTTGCAGTGATTCACTTTTGTCTGGGAAGCGCACTGACCAGTTCCTATCAGAACGCAAAGCTTGCGGCAGAGGAGCTTGAGAATGTATATGTCATTGATTCCTGTAATCTATCAAGTGCGACCGGATTGCAGGTGCTTGACTGCCGGAGCATGATAGAGGCGGGGAAGGAGCCGGAAGAAATTTACCGGTATTTTTCGGAAAATCAACAGAAATATCATGGGAGTTTTATCGTAGATACCTTGGAGTTTTTAAAAGCAGGAGGGAGATGTTCGACGGCAGCGGCTTTTGGGGCAAATCTTTTGAATATCAAGCCAAGTATTGAAGTAGATAACACCTGCGGAGGCATGGAGGTCAGAAAAAAATACAGGGGAAAATTAGAGCGTGTGCTGGAAAAATACGTAAAGGACAAGTTGGCGCAGTATTCCGATATAGAAACCGATAAGATATTTATTACGCATTCGGGCATTGAGGAAGCCTGTATTGAAACGGTACGAAAAACCATCAATGAAATCTTACACTTTGATTCTATCTATGTGACGAAAGCAAGTTGTACGATATCTTGTCATTGCGGACCGGGAACTCTTGGAATATTATTTGCAACCAGAGGAAAATGCGAGTAAAATGGAGGCAGAAGAAACTAGCTGACAGATATTTCAGGGATGGTGGGCATATGAGAAACAGAACAAGAAGACTGAGCATCAAGATTAAAATTTTACTGGGGACAATTCTGATTTTACTGGGGCTGTGCCTGCTCTTAGGCGTGAATTTCTACTTGAATATGAAGCAGGATATGGTCGCATTGGGAGTAGAACAGGCAAAAACGGCGGCAAGAGTTGCGGTGCATCAGGTGGATGCGGATATACTTCGGAATTTGAAACCGGGAGATGAGGAAACTGGGGAATATGAACAGATGCTGGATTCCCTGCGGGATATGAAAGCGAGCTGTCATGTAGCCTATTTATATACCTTAAGTACTGACGGACAAAAGGTATATTATGGAATTGACACGGATGAAACTGATGGGCAGAATTCTATCGGGGATGAGTTTGAGGATTCCTATGAGGAGCTTGAAACTGTTTTTGAGGGTGAAGAGTATGTGCAGGAATACATTGATTCTACAGCCGATGGTGATTTGATTACCGTATATTTGCCGGTAAAGGATGCACAGGGACAGGTAATTGCCGTTTTGGGGAGTGACTTTGACGCATCTTCGATAGTGGCGCGGCTGAATCAAGTGATTATACGGATTCTTCAAATCGGAGCATTGGGGATTATTATCGCCGTCATTTTGCTGAGCCTTATTGTAAATGGTGTGACAAGAAGTCTTCGTTCTGTTAATGGAAAGATCTATGAGCTGGTGCATAGCGGCGGGGATCTGACGCAGAAATTAGAGGTACATACGGGAGATGAGACAGAGCTGATTGCGGATAATGTGAATGAGCTTCTTGAGTACATCCGAAGCATTATGCTTCGAATTTCACAGAATTCTGAGAATTTGAGCAAGTCCACGCAGCTTGTGGCAGGAGACTTGGCGGAAGCCGGAATGAGTATTACAGACGTATCGGCAACCATGCAGGAGATGAGCGCAGCGATGGAAGAGACTACTGCTTCCTTAAATCAGATCAATGAGACGGTTGCGGGCATATATGGGCAGACTAAGGATATTTACAACAGCGCCGAGGATGGCAGCAGCTATGCGGCAGAGATACAGACGAGAGCGGAGAAGCTCCGTAAAAAGGCGGTAACGGAACAGCGGAACGCACAGCTTCAGGCAGAGGAAATCAGCGCTTCTGTAAATGCGAAAATCGAACAGTCCAGATCTGTAGAAGAGATTAACCTTCTGACAGAGAATATTATCACAATTACGGCACAGACCAATCTGTTAGCATTAAACGCAAGTATTGAGGCGGCGCGGGCCGGAGAAGCGGGGAAGGGCTTTGCGGTCGTAGCAGGAGAAATCGGAAAGCTTGCTTTAGATTCCGCTGGGGCGGCAGATCAAATCCGTCAGGTCAGTGAGGCGGTGATTGCATCTGTGGAAGGACTTGCAAGGGAAGCGCAATTGATGGTAGAGTACATGGAAAAGACTGCTTTAGACGGGTACCGGGAATTGTTGTCGGCAAGTGATAAATATCGTCAGGATGCAGAGAGTATCCATGCGGTCATGACGCAGTTTGAAGAGAATTCCGAGCAGCTTCAGCAGTCTGTCGATATGATAAAGGAAGCCGTAGAGGCGGTGAATATTGCAGTGGAAGAGAGCGCAAAGGGCATTGTAAATGTTTCGGAAATGTCAATGGAGCTGAATGGAAATGTGGACAATATTGGCAAAGAAGCAGATGAGAATCAAAAAATTGCGGAATTATTGAATAGGGAAGTGAATAGATTTAAGCTAAAATAGCCGTGGACAGCCTATGCTCGTGGGCGTGTCCCCGAAGGAGGATAAGATGCAGGGAATCAGAGAAAAACGGAGAAGAATGCGGAGAATCCGAAATGGAATTATACTTGCAGTGGTATTGACATCTTTGCTGTTGATAGGTTATTTTGCAATGACGTTTTTCTTTCAGGATCATTTCTTTTTCAGGACAGAAATCAATGGTTTACAGGTGGGAGGGCTGAGCGTTTCAGATGCCGAGGCGGAGATTGCCAGAGATGAAGGGAAATATATTCTGATTATTTCGGATCGTGACAAGAACTTATATACAATTGAGGGAGCGCAGATTGGAAGCAATTATGCACCGGACGGCTCGGTTGGCAAGGCTTTAAAGGAGCAGAATCCTTATGGATGGCTTACGGCAGTATTTTCAGGAAATCGTATTGATGTGAAGACGCCGATGGAGTATGACGCCGGGATGCTTTATGATACGGTATCGAAGCTGGATTGCTTTCAGGAAGAGAATATTGAGCCGCCTGAAAATGCAAAGATTGTTCTGGAAGACGGAAAATATCAGGTTGTTCAGGAAAAACAAGGCAATCAGTTGATTTTAGATCGAGTGGTGGCAGCGGTTCAGCGTGCCGTTTCCGAGGGAGCTGGTGAGCTTCATCTGACGGATGAGATGTATGAAAGTCCTGAGATTACAGAGGAATCATCGGAAATTACGGAAGCAATGGCGGCGATTGACAGCTATTCGGCAGCTAAGGTCGTTTATAAGATTGCAGATTATGACGAGAAACTAGAAGGTGAAGAGCTGTTTGACATGATACATGTTGCAGAGGATTTCTCTGTGACTATTGATAAGGAAAAAGTAGAAAGATTCGTCCAGAGACTGGCAAGCAAATACAATACTTATGCGGATGTAAGGGAATTCAAGACTTCCAAGGGGGACACCGTGGAAATCGGCGGCGGCGATTACGGCTGGGTCATTGATAAAGAGGAAGAAGCAAAGCTTCTTGAGGAAAATATACTTGCCGGCGGAACAACGGAAAGGGAGCCAGTATATTCCCAGACGGCAAGGGTAGAAGGATTGGATGATATTGGAAATACATATGTGGAGATTGATTATACCAGTCAGCATGTATGGTACTATGAGAACGGTGAGCTGAAGCTGGAGTCTGATCTGGTGTCAGGCAATATTGCAAAAGGAAACGGCTCTCCGGACGGGGTATTTAAAGTGGTCTACAAACAGAGCCCCGCCGTGCTTGTGGGTGAGGATTACGAGTCGGATGTGACCTATTTTATTGTTTTTGCCTACAATGTCGGAATCCATGACGCATCCTGGAGGAGCAATTTTGGAGGGGAATATTATAAGACGAGGGGTTCGCATGGGTGTGTAAATGTTCCGCTTGCGTTCGCGGCATCGCTTTATGAGATGATTGAAAAGGACACGCCGGTGATTGCATACTATAGGGAGCCGATTGAGCTTTCAACGGAGAATTGTAAGATATCGAATGCGTATTCGTATGTGGATCCGGAGAAGAAGGGGAGCGAAGAAGTTGGAAATTAGATACGATAAGGCGGCAGACCAAAAGGTTTGCCGTTTCTTTGTATATTTAACTATTACATACAGAGTTTCGAAAATGAAAGAAAAATAAAGTTTTAAAAGCGGAATGCTGCATAAATTATAGTTTAGAGAAATCTTACAAAAGCTGTAAGTGTTCAAGACGCCTTCGCTGCTTTATAATAATTCTAGCGCATGAGGGAGCGCATTGCAGAAAACAATGTTGAACACATAAAAAAAGCAGCAAACAAGGAGGAATACAATGAAGCAGAAAATTTTAGACATAGAAGCGCTGCATAAGCACTATGGTAAGGGAATAAGCGTTACAAAGGCATTAAACGGAATAACTTTCGGCGTACTGGAAGGGGAATTCTTAGGAATTATGGGAAGCAGCGGTTCCGGCAAGACCACGCTGCTCAACTGTATTGCAACTATGATAAAGCCCACTGCCGGAAGGATTCTTTTAAACGGCGTGGATATCGGGGGATTTTGCGGAAAGAATCTGGCGGAATACAGGGGAAGAAAGATTGGGTATCTGTTTCAGGATTTTGAACTGTTGGACAATCTGACCGGACGGGAAAATATACTGCTTCCGATGGATATTCACAATATGGAAGCACAGGAAGAGGAAAAGCGTTTGCAGGAACTTGCGGATTATCTGGAAATCACGGAGGTGCTGAATAAGTTTCCGGCACAGATGTCCGGGGGACAGAAGCAGAGAGTGGCAGCGGCAAGAGCGTTGATTTTGAAACCGGAAATCATTCTTTCGGATGAGCCGACCGGAGCCTTGGACAGCCGCAATGCGAAGAGCCTGATGGAAAAGCTTTCTGGGCTGAATGAAACCGGAAAGGCGACGATTCTGATGGTGACGCATGATGCAAATGCGGCAAGCTACTGTTCAAGGATTCTGTTCATCCGGGATGGAGCAATTTTCCATGAATTAAGAAAAGACGTTCAGGGAGAGAGCAGGGAAAATTTCTATGAAAGGATACTTGCCGTTATGGCACAGTTGGGAGGAGGAAGCGCGCATGTACTTTAAACTTTTAAGAAGGAACAGTAAAAGGAGCCGGAAAGAAAACGGTATTTACCTTGCTTCTCTAATTATCAGTATTATTGCATTTTACATTATTCTTTCACTGGAAAATCAGGACGTCATGAAATTTCTGGTGATAATGGAAAGTGATGCGGTTAATAAGCTGATGGGGCTGATTCCGGTGCTGTATGCCATGTCCCTTGTCATCATTTTCTTTCTGGTGTATTTTGCGACGAAATATCAGTTGGACAGAAGGAATCATGAATTTGGGCTTTATCTGATGATGGGGATGAAACGGAACAGGCTTTTTTTCCTGCTCTTGGCGGAGGATTTTCTGGGAAGCCTTTTTGCACTGGTGACCGGGATTCCGTTAGCGGTGCTGTTATCCGAATTTATCAGTTTGATTACCGTAAGGCTGGTGGGATTAGGGATTATCGGACATCAGTTCACAATTTCCGTGTCTGCAATTGGCTGGACGGCGGCTGGTTTTCTTACAGTCAAAGTTGCGGCGCATGTGGTATTAAGCGGAAGGATTGTCGGAAAGGAGCCGCTTTCTCTGCTGAAGATAACGGGAGAAGAGAAATTAAAGCCAATTGACGAAAAGAAAGTGCGTATTCGGCTTTTTGCGGGAATCCTGCTTCTTTTGCCCGCTTACTGGATGGCAGTCACTGGGATATCGTGGATTGGGCTTCTCGGAATGAGCGCAACGCTTTTGTTTGGAATTACCGGAACATTTCTGTTGTTTCAGGGAATTGTATTGGTTCTTGGAAAGCGGGCGTCGGTGAGAAGAACGGCAAAGGGCTTGGATACATTTACTTTCCGTCAGCTTCAGGAAAATGTATGCTTGCGTTCCGGGTCAATGGCGACCGCTTCGCTTCTGATGGTGGCGGCAATCTGCTGTCTGGGATTTGGAGTGTCAATGATGTGGAGCAATCAAGAAGACCGGTCGTATTCTGTAGATTTCACTTTCCAGGGAGAGGAAGACGAGGTGAGAAAGATATGGAATCAGCCGGAGCTGGAAGAGAAAATGGGCGTCTTATTTGAATTGCGGACGGGAATGTTTTACGCTGGCGAGGTATTTTATGAAGCGGGGGAAGAGACCGCGCATACCTTTGACGCATCCGAGTTTTTAGAGGCTGCAAAAAAACTGGAAAAGTCGGGAGAAAGAGACATCCTTATCAATAATTTAGGATATTTTGTAAGAGATGCGCCTTATTTGATTGCCGAGTCCGGCTATAATGAGATTTTACGGCTCAAAGGGAAAGAACCGCTGAGGCTTGGAGAAAATGAGGTTGCGGTTTATGGGGATTCAGGATTTAGTACGGAAAAGTTACAGAAACTTCTGGCGGATGTTTTAGAACGTGGGCTGCATCTTGAGATGGATGGGGAAACTTATTCCGTAAGACCGGGAATTCATGCGGACAATATTGTCACCGACCGGAGTATTGCTTTAAGCATGGCATTGATTGTCCGCGACGAGGATTTTTTAAAGCTGCGCGACGGAGACAGAGGTTCTTCTTTTTGGAATGTAAAGCTGAAAGAGGATTATATCGCAGAAAAAGGGCAGATGCAGGCAATTTCCGAAGTGAATGAGCTGTTGAAGGATTGTCCGCTGGAATATGAGAGCTATCTGCAGAATATGGGCAGACACCTATTCTATGCAGTGGCGGCAAGCTATACCACGATATATCTTGCGGTTATCTTTTTCGTGATTGCAAATACGGTGCTTGCGGTACAGTTTTTAATGCAGCAGAAAAAGACGGGGAGAAGATATCAGACGCTTGCGGTGCTGGGGGCGGATGACAAAAGAATTTACCGGTCAGCATCTGTTCAGGTGAAATGGTATTTCGGTATTCCGGTGGCGGCGGCTGTGGTAAGCGGCGTCGTGGGAGCATCTTCGATGTGCGGCGCTTTGACGCCATCTGCTTTCGCCGAAAGAATTGGGACGCTGTTTTTGGGCGCGCTGGTTGTGACAGGTATAATTGTTGTGGTAGAATGTTTCTATATCAGGGCGGTGAAAAAGCTGAATTACAGACATATATGGGAAGTGATGCAGACTTTGCCCAGAGAATAGAAGGGATTGGGAATGAAAAGAATTGTGATTGCAGAGGATGATTTGTTTATGCGGGAGGAGCTTGGAGACATTTTGCTGAAAGAACAGTATGAGATAGCCGTAGTTGAGGATTTCCGCCATACAGTCAGAGAAATAGAAAAGTGCAGTCCCGATCTGGTGCTTTTGGATGTGAATCTGCCGGGAAGCAGCGGTTTTGAAATCTGTCGGGAGCTAAAAAAGCATACGGCTGTTCCGGTGCTGATTCTGACCTCGAGAGATCAGCTTTCAGATGAGCTGCATGCTTTGGATTTTGGTGCAGATGATTATCTGACAAAGCCTTGCCACAAGGAGCGGCTTGTGGCAAGGCTTTCGAACCTGCTGCGCCGGTATGAGGGAAGGACGCATTTGCTGGACGGGAACGGATTTTTGCTGGATCGCCAGACATATACGTTGTATGTGGACAAAACAAGCAAAGTCCTGACTGAGAATGAGGGAAAAATACTAGAGCTTCTTATGACGAGACAAGGTGAGCTTGTTTCCAAGGAAGAATTGTTCTTTGCACTGTGGGGGACTACAGAATATATTGATGAAAATGCCCTTCAGGTAAATATGACGCGGCTGCGGAAGAACTTAAAAGAGCAGTCGCTTGACGGCAGGATTGATACGGTCAGAGGAAAAGGATATCGGTTATTGTAGGAGGAATTGATATGCCAAAGGGAAAGTATTTTTTAGGGGTATGGAAGGAATATCGGATTTTTTTCCTGCTGATGCTTGTTACAGACGGATTTGCCGGACTGTTTCTGTGGCTCATGGACCGGTCTGAATTTATGGTGATAGCGGGACTATTGGCAGCAATAAGTTTTTTGCTGTTTCTTTTGGCGGCTGGCATTAGCTGCCATAGGGAAGAAAAACGTGAACAGGCGGCTTTCAAATTTTTTGAGACATTGGAGCTGTCAGATGCGGATTTGAAGGAGGGAGAGTTTGCTCCCAGAGAAGGCCGGCAGCTAAGGCTGGCAGAGAGCAGACTGCGTGAACAGGAGGAACAAATTAAGGAAAGCAGGAGGGAAAGGGAAGGTTATGAGGAGTACATTGAAAACTGGGCGCATGAAATGAAGCTGCCGTTGTCCCTGATGACCTTAATGCTGGATAACCGCAGAGAGGAGATGAGCCCGCTTGTGCACAGGCGGTTGGAATATGCCAGAGGCCAGATGCAGGGTTATGTGGAGCAGCTCTTATATTATGCCAGATTAAAAGCGGTTCATAAGGATTATCTGTTTGAGCGGGTTTCGATTAAGGAGTGTGTAGATGAGGTTTTAGAGGATTATCAGGTATTCTTAAGGGAGCAGGGTTTTACAGTAGAATTCTCCGGGTTTGAGAGGGAAGGAACGCAGGCGGCGGAAGTCATAACGGACAGAAAGGGACTGCTGTTTATACTGGGACAGATTACGGGAAATTCCGTTAAATATTCACCTGCTGGACAAAAAGAGAAATATCTGATATTTTCCGTTTTCCGTCAAAAAGAGAAAATTGTGCTCTCGATAAAGGACAACGGAATCGGCGTCCGCGTGTCGGAACTGCCATTTATCTTTGAAAAAGGATTTACCGGGGACACGGACGGTAACAGAAAGAAATCTACGGGAATGGGTCTGTATCTGGCAAAGGAGATGGCAGATGATCTGGAAATTACATTGGATGCGCGCTCTGAATATCGAAAAGGATTTGAGATTCTTCTGGAATTTCCGAAAGTAAAAGTGCAGAGGTGTAAAAAAGAGGAGTAAAGGTGTAATTTCACTGCTTTCGGGCGCTACGATACCGCTTGCGTTCTTCCCGGGGCAGATACGGACGGTGATGGATTTTTTACCGTTTCAGGCGATTTATCGTACGCCGCTTCACATCCTGACCGGAGAGGGGCTCACAATTTCGGATTACTTGCAGGCAATCGGGGTGCAAAAAGAGCAAGATATTTCAAGCAGGACGAGAAAGGAGTGGCAATCATGTGTAAAATTATGGAAGATATGAGAAATGAAGCAGCCCAAAAGGCGGAACAAAACAGAGCAAAAAACAGCGTAAAGGCGCATGGAACAAGAATGTAAACCATGCGTTTTTTTGCGCCCGAAAGGAGGGACATGAGCGATAATATTCAGACAATTACAATGCTGGGGAACGGGCAAGACAGATGATAACGGAATAAGGCAAAGGAGAATCAAGTGGCGTATGTTTCTTGCAGGACGCGGGAAAGTGTGCTATATTGGAATCATGATGACAACGACGTATATTATGAATCTTGAAAAACTGAACAATGACACGGTTTTTGAGCGGTATTTTTCACAAATGCCTGCTAAGCGGCAGGAAAAGATTCTGCGAAGCAAACACCGTATGGATAAAAATCGAAGCCTGGGCGCCGGCATCTTGCTGGCATACGGGCTTTTGGCAAATGGAATAGAGCCCAAAGATGCCGTTATCCGGGAGGGGGAATATGGAAAACCTTATCTCGCCGGGATTAGGGAGAAGAAACCGCAGCAGGATATTTACTTTAATCTTTCTCATTCCGGGGACTATGCGGCGGCAGTTTTCGGAACGGTTCCGGTAGGGATTGATATTGAGCATGAGCGGAAAAACACAGAGAAGATTATCAGGCGGTGCTTTTGCAGTGAAGAGCAGGAAGCGTTGGCAGCCTGCCGGAGTGAGGAGGAGCGAGCAGATTTATTTCTGAGATATTGGACGATTAAGGAAAGCGTCGCAAAGGTGAGCGGATTGGGGCTGCGCATTCCGTTTGCTGATATCCAGATTGCTAATGACTGTCAGATAGATGTGAATTGGAAGGAAAACACTTGGAAATACTTTTTTCGGGAAATGGAACTTCTGGGAAATGGAAAGGATAAATACCGGATAGCGGTGTGCGCCGAAGCAGAAGGATTTGCACAGGAGCCTATCTGGGTGGAAGGATAATATGAAGAAGTTTGATACGGTAATATTTGATTTAGACGGAACGCTGTTAAATACACTAGAGGATTTAGCAGATGCGGTCAATTATGCTCTGACGACATGTAAAATGCCGGAGCGAACCTTAGATGAGATAAGACGGTTTGTGGGAAACGGAATCCGCAATTTGATGAGGCGGGCAGTTCCGGAGGGAGAAGCGAACCCTGAATTTGAAAAGGCATTTGAATCGTTTCGCTTCTATTATAAAGAACATTGTAATGAAAAGACGAAGCTCTATCCGGGAGTGGCAAAAATGCTGGCTGAATTAAAGGAGAAAGGGTATCATTTGGCAATTGTGTCGAATAAAGCGGATTTTGCAGTACGGGAATTGCGGGAGCTGTATTTCGGGGATACGGTGGAAGCAGCGGTTGGAGAGCGTGAAGGAATCGCCAGAAAGCCGGCGAAGGATATGGTGGAGCAGGTCATGCGGGAGATGGGAGTTATGCCGGAGCATGCCGTCTATGTAGGAGATTCGGACGTGGACATTCAGACTGCGGCAAATTCCGGTATTCCCTGTATCAGTGTAACATGGGGATTTCGTGATAAAGAATTTTTGCGGGAACATGGAGCGGTGCATTTTGCGGAAACTGCAGAAGAGGTTGTTGCTCTTGTGGAGCAGGGATTGTGCTCCTGAGAAAGCGGTTGGATAAGATGGTTTCATGAATTTGGTGAGAGCCATGAGCCGAAATGGAATCAGAGGTTGAAGTTTGGAAGAAACATTCCAAAATCTACCTAGATGGCGGGAAAAGTATGCCAGAAAGAGGAAAATATGAAGGAATCAATTCAAAGAGCAAAGAAGGCAGTACAGTCGGTAAAAAGCGGCATGAGCTATACACAGATTATCGCATTGGGATATTTTTCACTTATCTTAATCGGAACCATACTTTTGCTGCTTCCGATTGCAACGAATAAGGGTGAAAGTACAAATTTATTAAGTGCGTTGTTTACCGCAACGACTTCTACCTGTGTGACCGGTCTGGTCGTGGTAGATACGGGAACCCATTGGACGATTTTCGGTCAGTTGGTCATTCTTGTGCTGATACAGGTAGGCGGCTTGGGATTTATGACGATGGGCGTAGTTTTTGCCATGTTCTTAAAAAAGAAAATTTCTCTTTCTATCCGAGGACTGGTGCAGGAGAGCATGAATGCCAATCAATTGGGCGGCATGGTAAAGCTGGTGCGGAATGTCTTTATTCGGACGCTGATCATTGAGGGAATCGGGGCGGCGCTTCTTGCGATTCGGTTCATTCCGCAATTTGGTTTTTTTCGGGGCTTGTACTACAGTATTTTTCATTCGATTTCCGCATTCTGCAATGCCGGAATAGACCTAATGGGATCCGTAAGCGGGGAGTATTCTTCTCTGGTGGACTACGTAGGCGATCCGCTGATAAATTTCGTGATCTGCGGATTGATTATTGTAGGAGGTATCGGATTTCTGGTATGGGACGATATTGCTAAGAACAAATTGAAATGGAGGAAATATGCCCTGCATACCAAGATTGTACTTAGCGTTACCTTGTCGCTTCTTGTTGCAGGAACAATCGGGTTTTATTTGTTAGAGCGGAACAATACCTTGGCGGATATGAATATAGCAGAGGGCTTGCTGGCGTCCTTCTTTAGTTCGGCAACGGCAAGGACTGCTGGATTCAATACGACGGATACGGCGGCGTTGACATCCGCTTCAAAGCTGCTCACCATATTGCTTATGTTTGTCGGAGGAAGTCCGGGATCTACCGCCGGAGGAGTCAAGACGGTTACTGTCATGGTATTGCTGGTCTATGTCTGGTCGAATCTTCGCGCATCTAAGAGCTGCAATATTTTTGGCAGACGGTTGGATGACGACAATATTAAGAAGGCGAGCAATGTTGTGATTATCAGTCTTCTGATGGCGATGGCGGCAGCATTGGCGGTCAGCAGCATGCAGGCGATTCCGATGGAAGATATTATGTTTGAAATATTTTCGGCAATCGGAACGGTTGGTATGACGACCGGAATCACCCGGTCATTGACGACTGCTTCCAGACTGATTATTATTTTGCTGATGTATTGCGGAAGAATCGGCAGTATGTCATTTGCGCTTTCCTTTACGGAGCGCAGGAAGGTAGCGCCGGTATCGCTTCCGGTAGAAAAAGTTATGATAGGATAGGGTGAAAGAATATGAAATCTGTATTGATTATTGGAATGGGACGTTTTGGACATCATCTCTGCCAGAAATTTGTAGAGCTGGATAACGAGGTTATGATCATAGACAACAGAGAAGAAGCATTGGAGGATATGCTCCCGTTTGTTACCAGTGCACAGATTGCAGACTGCACGAATGTGGAGGTATTAAAGAGCATTGGAATCGGTAATTTTGACGTCTGCTTTGTCTGCATTGGAACGAATTTCCAGAGCAGCCTTGAGATTACAAGTTTATTAAAGGAAAATGGGGCAAAATATGTCGTTAGCAAGGCGACGCGTGATATTCAGGCTAAATTCCTGCTTCGCAACGGTGCGGATGAGGTTGTCTACCCGGACCGGGATATTGCGCAGAAGGTTGCGGTACGCTGTAGTGCGAACCATGTGTTTGATTATATAGAGTTAAACAGCGAATACGGAATCTATGAGATTCCGGTTATGGATGAATGGATTGGAAAGTCTATTGTGGAGGTAAATTTCCGCAGCAGATATAAGGTGAATATCCTTGGCTGTAAGCAGGGCGAGGAGACACAGCTTCTGCCGATGGCGGATCATGTTTTTGAGGAAAACGAGCACCTGATGGTGATTGGAAGAAAAGAAGATGTGCGGAAGATTTTAGGTTAAGGTAGAGGGATGTAAATATACGAAAAATTTTGTTGCAGGAAGAATCGGAAGCAGTTTAAAAAGGCATTGGGCGGTTGTACCCAATGCCGGTAAATTATTGAGAAATGGTCTGCCTCTTACTTTCCTTCAAAACGTCCCGAAGCCCCGCAGGGGAGCGCGAGCCCGTTAGAGCTGACCGGAAGCCCGATTTCATCGGCGGTCACGGTTCCTTCAAAAGTTTTTAGTTCCGTACCGATTAAGTAGGCAAGTACGGCAGGCTGTAATCCGGTGGTATAGGAGTTGATCAGGAAAAACAAAGGCTTGTCTGTCAAAAGCTGTGCGCAGAGCTTTACCAGCGGATGAATGCAGTCCTCAATCTTCCAGATTTCACCTTTGGGGCCTCTTCCATAGGAAGGAGGATCCATAATGATTGCGTCATAGTGATTGCCCCTGCGGATTTCCCGCTCTACAAATTTCACACAGTCATCTACAATCCAGCGGATTGGGGCGTCCTTTAAGCCGGAGGACGCAGCGTTTTCCTTTGCCCATGTCACCATGCCTTTCGAAGCGTCCACATGGGTCACGCTTGCTCCTGCCGCTGCCGCTGCAAGCGTAGCGCCGCCGGTATAAGCAAACAGGTTTAAGACCTTGATAGGTCTGTCGGCATGTTTGATTTTTTTTGAGAACCAGTCCCAGTTGACCGCCTGTTCCGGGAATAGTCCGGTGTGCTTGAAGCTGAATGGCTTTAGCTGGAAGGTCAGGGAGTTATATGAGATGCTCCACTGCTCGGGTAAGTCAAAAAATTCCCATTCGCCGCCGCCCTTTTTGCTGCGGTGGTAGTGGGCGTTTTTTTTATGCCAGCCTTTTTCTTTCCTGGGAGTGTCCCAGATGACCTGAGGGTCTGGGCGCACCAAAATGTAATTGCCCCAGCGTTCCAATTTCTCGCCATTTGAGCAGTCTATAACTTCGTAGTCTTTCCATCTATCTGCAATCCACATTGTAATTCCTCCGTTTTTTCAGTCTATTTCATTATACGGATGAAGGGAAGCTGCGTCAATAAGAAACGGATAAAAGCGCAAGTGCTTTAAGGGAACGTTATTTGTGCTGAAGAGATATGAAGTTGTCACGAACGGTTATATTTATTTAACTGGAAATGCCGATATATATGGTAGATTTATTGATTGTAGTATAGGTAGAACATTTGGCAGGAGGAGAAAATGGGACAGATAACAGTATATGATCTGATGGATAGTAACGGAAAGTTTGATTATGGGAAATACCGTGAGGCAGCGAACAATTGGTCTAAGATGCGTACCGGTGCAATGAAAAATATTATGCAGGATCCTACAAAGCAGGCAAAACAACCGGAAACGTTCTGGCAGGGAGCGAAGGATACAATTACGATATCCGAGGCGGGGATGCAAAAGATGAAGGAAATGCAGGCAAACCGGCAGCCGGTAGAGGATGTAGACTGGCTGGATCCGTTTGCGCATGAGCAGATTGGTGTGAATGTAACGACCTATGTGGCAGCGCTTGCAGAGGTCGGAGAGGATATCAACGCATATACAGGGCTGAAAAACTCTGGCGCCGGAACAATGGGAGCTGCTTATGGGGCTCTTCGGGCAGAGATTGAGTCCCGTTATGCCGATCCGAACTATAAGCCGAGGATTGTTGTGGAAGAAGATGGTGTGACGGCGCATCTGATGACAAAAGAGGAAGAGATAGCATTATTGGATGAGGCTTATGATTCGGTTGCGGAAGGTGCGGCAATGAGCGCAAAGTTTACGGCTGAATTTGAAAGGATGAGAGGGAAAGTACAGAGCCCTTCAGAGGAAAGATATCAGAAAGTGAAAGAGAGCTATGAGACGGCAAAGAGGGAGCAGAATCTGGAAAAACTCAGACAGAAGCTTGAGGAATCTCATAAGTCAGACGGGGAAATTTACGGTACGGCAGGATGGAAGAATTTCCTGCAGTATGTTGCTTCCATACAGACCAGCGGAAAATAATTCTTTACAAGCCGAAAAACTCTTGGTATTCTAGTAAAGTATTACTGCATGATTTGCCGGATGGTATTGCGCGAAGGGATGCACGATACTGCCGATGTAAGGAGCTGTTCAAATTCACAAGATATTTTTTGACGGTTCCTAAGGTCGGACATAAGAAGAAAAGAGGAGTTGGAAATGAACAGTAATCTGATATGGATTTTAGCGGCGTTCGTTGTCTATATGGCGATGATGATTGCTATCGGAGCGAGGTATATGAAACGGACAAGCAACTCGGAGGATTATTTCCTTGGGGGAAGGGGGCTAAGCGGCTGGGTGGCAGCGTTGAGTGCACAGGCATCCGATATGAGCGGCTGGCTTTTGATGGGGTTGCCGGGTGCGGTGTATGCGATGGGTACAGGGCAGGCATGGATTGCAATCGGGCTGTTTATCGGAACGGTCTGTAACTGGATTTTTATTTCGGGAAGGCTGAGAAGATATACGATTCGTGCGAATAATTCCCTGACGCTGCCGGAATATTTTGAGAACCGTTTCCACGATAAGAAGAGAATTTTGCTGTGTATTTCATCCATAGTTATCGTAATCTTTTTCCTCGTTTATACGGCGTCTGCTCTGGCGGCAGGAGGAATGCTGTTCCATGCAGTTGCAGGGGTGGATTATACGGTTGCGCTTACCGTTGGTGCGATTGTTATTCTTGCATATACATTTATGGGCGGCTTTATGGCGGTCTGTGTGACCGACTTTATACAGGGTACGCTGATGTTAATTGCACTGCTGACAGTGCCGGTTCTTGCATATCTTGGGATTTCGGGAGGAAGCCTTACCGAAGTTTTAGATATGAGCGGTGTGGCAGGGGGAAATGCATCTTTTTTGAATTTATTTGAAAATGAGGGACAGCCTTACGGTGTTATTGGTATTGTTTCGCAGCTTGCATGGGGATTTGGCTACTGTGGTATGCCTCACATCCTGACAAGATTTATGGCGGTAAAAAGCCAGAAGGAATTGAACAAATCCAAAGGGATTGCAATTATCTGGGTTGCATTGTCACTGACATTTGCCTGTGTGATTGGAGTTGTAGGACGCGCTTATCTGTATCCGACAATTTTGGGAAGTGTGGGAGCAGATTCCACTGAGAATGTGTTTATCAATATGATTACACAGTTGTTTACGGTGGATTATAAACTGCCGTTTATTGCAGGTATTTTCCTCTGTGGAATTTTGGCTGCAATTATGTCTACTGCGGATTCACAGCTTTTGGTAACTGCGTCCTCTGTGTCGGAGGATATTTATAAAGGGATTGTCAATAAGAAAGCGGACGACAAGAAGGTCTTGACGATCAGCCGTATTACAGTTGTGGTTGTTGCAGTTATTGCATACCTGATTGCGTTGAATCCTAATAATTCCATTATGGGATTGGTCTCTAATGCGTGGGCAGGATTTGGCTCTGCATTTGGTCCTCTCGTACTGTTGTCTCTGTTCTGGAAGAGAACGAATATGCCGGGTGCAGTTGCCGGGATAGTTTCCGGCGGGCTTCTCGTGCTGGTGTGGGATTATGTTCCGTTGATGGAGAATGCAGATGGAGCGATGGTTTCTATAGGAACGGCAACGGGAATCTACTCTCTTTTGGTCGGATTTTTCGTAAGTTTGATTTGTATTGTAGCTGTCAGCCTTTGTACGAAGGCGCCGGATGCGGAGATTGTAAAAGAGTTCGAGGATGTGGCGAATAATAAAATAGAGTTGTAAGAGGGAGCTGTCAGGGCGTGGTGTCCTGACGGCTTTTTGTATGCATTATAGGAAAGGGGAGGTTGTTTTGAACAGATTTGCAGAAATTGCGGGAAGTATATATTGTAAAGAAAAGGTTTTTACAATATAATTTTGACTGTAAAGATAATGTGAAAATCGGAAGTGTAAGCATATGAATAAACATGAAATTGTCATACAGGATTTCGGACCGATCAAAGAAGCCAAGGTAGATTTAAACAAGAATTTCCAGATTTTTATCGGGGCGCAGGCTTCTGGAAAGAGTACCATTTGCAAGGTGGTGTATTTTTGCCAGAAGATTAGAGATTATACGCTGGAATTTTTGATGGATTCAGAGCAGTTTACTACAAATCATAGAAATGAATATTTTAACAATTATATGAAGTATTTAACAAAGCAATTTATGGGATGTTTCGGGAAAACAAAACATATGCAAAAATTTGAAATTGTATATTATTTCCAGAAAAAGAGAATTAGTATATTTCTAAATAATGATGGGTATGTGCGTTTTTCGTTAGATTATGAATTGAAAAATGAGATATTGCAGTTGATTGATGAAGCTGCTGATATGTTTTTAAGTAAGCTGAATCGGGAAGTCAGTTCTATTATGGATAATATTACTGCGTTGGGCGTAATGAAGCATCATTTGAGTGAAAGGTTGATTTCCGTATTTGAAAATAATGTGGAAATCATTTATGTTCCTGCCGGCAGAAGTCTGCTGGCTACCATGTCGGAGCAATTGCAGGATGTGTCTGTGGATGAAATGGATTTGACAATGCAGGAATTTATAAAGTTGATTCGGACAATCAGGAATAAATTTGGCACCAAAATACCGGAAATGGTTCAAGACTATACCAAAACGGTAAAAGGTCAAATAAATAATGCAGCATTAGATCAGGCATATGTACTGATAAAGAAAATTCTTAAAGCAGATTATACCAGCGAAAATGAGGGTGAAAAGATTTATTTTGATGAATATCATTGGGTTAAGTTGATGTATGGCTCATCAGGGCAGCAGGAGGCATTATGGATACTGATGCTGGCGTTTTCTATTATTTTAGAAAAGAAAAAGGCTTTTTTGGTGATAGAGGAACCAGAGGCGCATCTGTTCCCTGTTGCACAAAAAGATATTGTTAGCTTGATTTCGCTTATGGTAAATGTAACAGACAGTAAGGTGGTTATTACAACACATAGCCCATATATTTTGACTTCAACAAATATTTTGTTGTATTCGGAAAAAGTTGAAAGCCGGCATGCAAAAAACGCAAAAATTGTAATTCCAAGAAGCATACGGGTGTCTTATGATTGTTTTGCGGCTTATAAGGTTGGAATGTTTGAGAAATCTATGGAGTCATTATTGGATGAAGAGAGTCATATGATTCAAACCGATTATATTGATGAAGTTTCTTCTATTACGAATTTGGAATTAGATGAATTGATAAATATGGAGATAGATGAATGATTTGTGGAAAATTAGAACTTTGTGTCAACGGAGAATTGTCCGGAAAGACTTTTTTGAAAAAGTTTTCACATGTTTATGGAAGGGTAATTGTTACATCATCTACGCCCAATTTGAAAGCAAGTCCGGATTATGTCAACTTGGTGAAGCTGATAAAGAAGACTTATCATGGAAATATAAAAATTGTAAAAAATCAATTCTTTGAAAAGGACATTAATTTAGCAGAGGAATAGTAAAGGGGGCATTTCATGAAAAAGCAGAATGCACTGCTGCCGGGGACAAAACCTTTGTCCGTTGGACTGAAGGAGGCTTATGAGTGGTATGAAGGGAATAAAGAGCTGGTAAACCGGAGAGAGTATATGGCGTATATTGATGAGGAATTGTTCGGGAAATAAGGTTTCAAAGGCGGTAAAGAGATGAAGAGAATATTACAATTGATGTTGCTTGGAATAAGCATGTTCGGTCTGGCAGGCTGCGGTATATCAGAGAACCGTGAAATTCAGGCGGGTTCAGAACGGCAGTTAGAGGACAGCGCGAAAATAGATGTGACCGAGCAGATCTCGTCAGAAAAAGCGCAGTCAAAGGATAACAATAGCCCGGATATCGGTGAGAACGAAGGAACAGAGGCGGAAAGGGACGTGGAAGAGCTGCTGAACGCAGAAGGAATGACGCTTGAGACGCGGGTTCGGGCGCCGGAAGGCTATATGCGGATACCAGCAGAGGAAGGAAGTCTTGCAGCATTTTTGAGGAGCTACCCTTTAAAAGAAGCAGAAAGTCCTGTCCTTCTTTATAATGGAAGGGAAAAGGGGAATCAGGGAGCGCATGCTGCGGTATTTACGCTTCCGATAGAGAATGAGGATTTGCAGCAGTGCGCCGACTCCATTATGCGCGTTTATGCGGAATATTTTTATCAGACCGGACAGTATGACCGGATTTCTTTTCATTTTGTCAATGGATTTCAGGCAGATTATGTCAAGTGGCGGGAAGGATACCGAATTGTGGTGAATGGCAATGATGTTTCCTGGGTAAGTTCAGCAGCCGCTGATGAATCTTATGAAAGTTTTCAGGAATATCTGCGGATAGTGTTTGCTTATGCCGGTACACTTTCAATGGAAGCAGAAGCTCAGGAAATTACATTGGAGGAGATACAGGTGGGAGATGTTTTCCTGAAAGGGGGCAGTCCGGGACATGTGGTGCTGATTGTGGATGTGTGCGAGAAAGAAGATGGCAGCAAGGCATTTTTGTTAGGACAGGGATATATGCCGGCACAGGAATTTCATTTACTGAAAAATCCACAACACGGAGAGGATCCTTGGTATTATGAAGAGGAAGTGACCTATCCGTTTTCTACTCCGGAATATACATTTTTGGAGGGAAGTTTATGTCGATTAGACTATTGAAGAGAATAAACGTGTTTAAGGATTTAGGCACAGATACAACGACCGCTATCCGAATATTTTTAACACAGGCAGTAGCAAACAATGGTTTTCCTTTTGAAATTAAGAGGAATATAGCGGAGTATTATCCATATGCAGCCATGACGGAAGAAGAGATATTGACAAAATTGGAGAAATCTAGAAAGCATGGCGAGGAGGGCAAATTTCGTGAAGTTGATGCTGCGATTTCTGACATGAGGTCGAGGTATGGATTATAAGATAGTTATCATGCAAGATGCAGAGGAAGATTTAGACAGATTTGTGCGTTATCTTTTCTGAAAGAAATTGGTTACAAGCGGATTCTCTGGCTATTTCGCTTTATTGGCTGCTAACTGTGCAGTTGCAGGCTGAACTGTTACTACTATTTTACAGATGCCCACAAAAAAGTTGCATTTTCGCTAAAAAAAGGGTATGCTGTAAAAACAGAATTCATATTTGAAAAACAGATTGGAATAGGAGAAATTTAGAGATGAAAGAATTAGCAAAACTGATGGGATATCGGGAGGCTGTGCGCATTATAGACGCTACACTGCGCGATGGAGGACTGGTGAATGATTTTTATTTCACAGATGAATTCGTTAAGGCTTTGTATCAGACAAATATTAAGGCCGGCGTAGACTATATGGAATTTGGATATAAAGCTTCAAAAGAAATGTTTGACGAGAGTAAATTCGGGAAATGGAAATTCTGTAAGGATGAGGATATCCGTGAGATTGTAGGCGAGAATAACACTGATTTGAAGATTGCGGTAATGGCGGATGTGGGAAGATGTGATTATAAGAATGATATCACAGACAGAAGCGACAGCCCGATTGATTTGATCCGTGTCGCAACTTACCTGAATACAATTCCGGCGGCTGTGGATATGATTGAGGACGCTGCGAATAAAGGCTATGAGGTATCCTGTAATATCATGGCAATTTCAAATTCACAGGAAAGTGACCTTAAGCTGGCATTGGATGTTTTAGGACAGACTCCGGTGGATGTGTTTTATATTGTAGACAGCTTTGGTTCCCTGTACCCGGAGCAGATTGCTAGAATCGCAGATATTTATCTGGAATTTGCAGAGAAATACGGAAAGAAATTGGGTATCCATGCACACAACAATCAGCAGCTTGCCTTTGCAAATACAATCGAGGCAGTTGGCGACGGAGTAGACTGGCTGGACGGAACATACGCCGGAATGGGACGAGGAGCCGGAAACTGTGCGATGGAGCTGTTGCTGGGATTTCTCCGCAATCCGAAATTCAACGTTTACCCTGCAATTCAGTTTGTAGAGAAGTACATGAATCAGTTAAAGGCCGAGGGCATAGTATGGGGATATGATTTGCAGTATCTGATGACAGGTATCTTAAATCAGCATCCGAGAACTGCAATCCAGTTCACAAAAGAGAAAAGAACTGATTATTCTGAGTTCTATAAGGAAATTGTTGTGCAGGATTAAAGTGGCCTGAGAGCTGGAGATTGGTTTGAATTAGTAATTTGAATCAGAGGATATTGAGAGGCAAAGAAATGGAAGAGCTTTGTGTAAATGGAAAATCATATTCGATTCGTAAATTGTTAGGACATGGAAAGGGCGGCTATTCTTATCTGGCAACAGATGGGATAGCCGAATTTGTCTTAAAGCAGATTCACCACGAACCATGTGACTATTATCAGTTTGGAAATAAGATCGAAGCGGAAGTCCGGGATTATGAGAGATTAAGCCGGACGGGAATACGGATTCCGAAACTTCTTGAAGTGGACGAGGCGAATGAGAGAATTTTGAAAGAATATGTGGATGGTCCGACTATTTATGATTTGATTCTGGCGGATAAGATGAAAGAAGAATACTTGATTCAGGTAAAGGAAATGTGTGGAATGCTGTATCCCCTGAAATTGAATATTGATTATTTCCCGACAAATTTTGTGGTGCAGGAGGAACAGATTTATTATATTGACTTCGAATGCAACGACTATATGGAGGAATGGAATTTTGAAAACTGGGGCGTAAAATACTGGTCGAAGACGCCGGAGTTTTTGGAATATGTGAAAAGTCATTCAGAAAGTTAAGAGCATCTGACATTCGAATCAATCTTAAGAATCTTAAGATAAAGCCAGATTGTTTTGCACGCTCAGGAATCTCGGCAGCGCTCCTTGACAACACCGCAAAACATGCATTACAATAGCAAAGATAATGTTTATAAGTGCAGAACGCACAGAAAATAAAGGAGATTTGTCATGGCAAAGGATAAGAAGCTCGTAGAAGCCATTACATCTATGGAAGAAGATTTTACGCAATGGTACACTGATGTAGTGAAAAAAGCGGAACTTATGGATTATTCATCTATCAAAGGATGTATGATTTTTAAACCCAACGGCTATGCCATATGGGAGAACATTCAGAAGCAGTTGGATGCAAGATTCAAGGAAACAGGCGTAGAAAATGTATATATGCCGATGTTTATACCGGAAAGCCTTCTGGAAAAAGAGAAGGATCATGTAGAAGGATTTGCGCCGGAGGTTGCATGGGTAACGCAGGGCGGGCTTGAGACACTGCAGGAGCGTCTCTGTGTAAGACCGACCTCCGAGACATTGTTCTGCGATCTGTACTCAAAAATCGTACAATCTTACCGCGATTTGCCGAAGGTATATAACCAGTGGTGTTCCGTGGTTAGATGGGAGAAAACGACAAGACCGTTCCTTCGTTCCTCCGAATTCTTGTGGCAGGAAGGCCATACCGTACATGCAACGGCTGAAGAGGCAGAGGAAAGAACGATACAGATGTTAAATGTTTATGCGGATTTCTGCGAAGAGGTACTGGCAATCCCTATGGTGAAGGGGCGCAAGACAGATAAAGAGAAATTTGCCGGAGCAGAGGCTACTTATACAATAGAAGCATTGATGCACGACGGTAAAGCATTGCAGTCCGGAACCAGCCATAATTTTGGAGACGGATTTGCAAAGGCGTTCGATATTCAGTATACCGATAAAGAAAATAAACTGCAATATGTACATCAGACATCCTGGGGTGTGTCTACACGTCTGATTGGGGCGCTCATTATGGTACATGGAGACGATTCCGGTCTGGTGCTGCCTCCGAAGGTTGCGCCGACCCAGGTTATGGTGGTTCCGATTCAGCAGCAGAAAGAGGGTGTGCTGGATCAGGCAAATGCTTTAAAGGAACGTTTGAGGAAAGAGTTTCGTACCAAGCTTGACGATTCCGAAAAGAGTCCGGGCTGGAAATTTGCAGAGCAGGAAATGCGCGGAATTCCGACGCGTATCGAGCTTGGACCGAAGGATATTGAAGCAAATCAGTGTGTGATTGTGCGTCGTGATACGAGAGAGAAGATCGTGGTATCTTTGGAGGAAGCAGAGACAAAGCTGGCAGAAGTGTTGGAGACAATGCAGACGGATATGTTAGAGCGGGCGAAGAAATTCTTGGCAGAGCATGTAAGCGATGCAAGAACCTATGAGGAATTTCAGGATGCGGTAGAAAACAAGCCGGGCTTTATCCGCGCGATGTGGTGCGGCAATTTGGCTTGCGAAGAGAAGATCAAAGAAGACACGACGGCGACTTCCAGATGTATGCCGTTTGAGCAGGAACAGATTTCCGATGTATGCGTTTGCTGCGGCAAGCCGGCAAAAAAGCTGGTATATTGGGGCAAGGCGTATTAAGGAAGAGTGAAAGGAGCAGTCATGAGAATCAATTTGCCCGAACAGGTGAGATGGATATTGGGCGAACTGAATAGAAATGGTTATGAGGCATATGCGGTAGGCGGCTGCGTCCGGGATGCAATTCTGGGAAGGGAGCCGCAGGACTGGGACATTACGACCGCCGCCAAACCGGAGCAGGTAAAGGCGGTATTTTCAAGAACCTTGGATACGGGAATTCAGCATGGGACGGTGACCGTCATGGTCGACCATGTGGGCTATGAGGTAACGACCTACCGGATAGACGGAGAATATGAGGACGGCAGGCATCCCAAAGAAGTCAGCTACACATTGAATTTATTAGAGGATCTGAAACGCCGGGACTTCACCATCAATGCGATGGCATATAATGAAGAATGCGGTCTGGTGGACGCCTTTGACGGTGTGGGAGATTTGCAGAAAGGCATTATCCGCTGCGTGGGTGATGCAAGAGAGCGTTTTTCGGAAGATGCCCTTCGGATGCTTCGCGCACTGCGTTTTGCGGCGCAGCTTGGATTTACCATTGAAGGATCAACAGAGGAAGCAATCGGGGAACTGGCGGAGAATTTGAAGAAAGTCAGTGCAGAGCGGATACAGGTGGAACTCACCAAGCTTCTGCTGTCTGATCATCCCGAAGAAATGCGGGAATTATACCGTACCGGAATATCGGCGGTCATACTGCCGGAGTGGAATGAGATGATGGAGACCGAGCAGCAAAATCCGCATCATTGTTACAGTGTAGGAGAACATACCATTGCTGTTCTGTGTCAGGTTCCGGCGGAGAGGGCGCTTCGGTATGCAGCTCTTTTGCATGATGTAGCAAAGCCTGTTTGTAAGACAAGGGATATAGACTTTATCGATCATTTTCATGGACATCCCGAACGGGGAGAAGAGATGGCAAGAGACATTATGCGCCGGTTGAAAATGGACAATGCTACTACGGACTTTGTCTGTGGTCTGGTAAAATACCACGACAGAAATCCGGAGTTAAGCAAAAAAGCAGTGCGGCGAATGGTTTACCGTATTGGAACGAGATATTATCCTCAGTTATTTGTATTGAAAAAAGCTGATATTTTAGCGCAGAGCAATTACCGGAAGCAGGAGAAGCTGGCGGCGCTTGCACAGTATGAGAGCTTTTATCATGAAATTATAGATAATCAGGAATGTCTTTCCTTAAAGGAACTGGCAGTTACGGGGGCAGATCTGATTGAAGCGGGCATGAAACCCAGAAAGGAACTTGGTGCCGTTCTGCAAAAATTACTGGAGCTGGTAATTGAAGATCCGGGAAAGAATACAAAAGAATATTTGATGGGGTATACTTTGGAAAACCTCTTCATATGATAGAAAGACGCAGGAAGTTTTCTGTGAATGATTCATATGGAGGGGTTTTTGTGTATAATTTGTCGGGACAGCTCTTGGAGCAGTATGCATTTGAGGTATCAGATGTTTTAAAAGGCAGGGGAGCGTATATTTGTATAACGGAAAACGGAAAGAAAATTATAAAGGCATATGATGCCTCCGAGATACGGGCAGAGGCGTTGTGTCTGTTTTTGCAGGAGGTAAAAGCCAAGGGAGTTCCGGCAGACAGCATAATCCGAACAAAGGATGATAAGGTCTTAGCTGCGGATATAGACGGAACGACTTACTATGCCAGAGATTACATAGAAGGCAGGGAATGTGAAACGAAGAATCGGGAAGACGTCCTTGCTTCGATGGGCGCGCTTGCCCGTTTCCATAACTGCATGAATGGATATGAGGGAGAAATACCGGAAGGGATGCGGGTATCGCCGGATATGCTGGTATTGGAATATGAAAAGCATAATCGGGAATTAAAAAAAGTCCGCAATTATGTTCGGGGAAAAAAGAGCAAAAATGAATTCGAAATGATATTCTGGAGAAGTCATGCGGCATTCTTGGAAAAGGCGCAGAAGGTGACTGAAAAATTACATAAGCAGATGGAAGAAGTGCAGGGCATGGCATGGAGTCAGATGGAAGGTATATGCCATGGCGACTTTAACCAGCATAACGTTTTATTTGTCAAAGACAACGTGTGGATAACCAATTTTGAAGCTTCAGTCTATGACGTGCAGATGCGGGATCTGGCAAATTTCCTGAGGAAGATTATGGAAAAATATAATTGGAATCTTGAGCTTGCCGTGGATATGATACATGCCTATGAAAAAGAGAGGACGCTTGCCCGTCAGGAATGGGAGCAGCTCTATATCCGCCTCAGCTATCCGGAAAAATTTTGGAAAATAGCCAATCATTACTATAATTCCAACAAGGCATGGATATCCGGCAGGAATATTGAGAAATTAAATAAGGTCATAGAGCAGGAAGAACAGCGGGAACACTTCCTAAATATGCTTTTTTCTTTTGTAAAATAGGTGGGGGTATGGTATAATGTCATCAGACATTATACCGCCCGAATGGGCATGGTTTGCCAGAGGCAAAGCCGTGTGCGAATAATGAGCACATGGTATAATGTCTTATGACTTTATACCATATTTACAACAGTATAGTGTGATTACACATAACAAGGTGAAAAATGATGAATATACAAAAAAGATTTACGTTTCTGCTGCTCATTTTACTGAGTGCGGCATTTTTGATTTCCTGTGGCGGCACAGATGGCACCAGAGTTTCAACCAGCGGTCAGACCGGACTAATGGCAGATGAGATGAATTTTGCAGATGATTTGGAAGATACAGAAAGCCAAGAGGAAGACAGCCGGCAGGTGGCGGAGGAATTATATGCGGTAATCAGCATGAATACCAAAAATAATACCCTTCGCCTGTATGACTGGAAGAAGAACAGGCAGGAAGACTACACGTATAACGACGCCACTTATTTTATGGATAAATATGGAAAAATCACATCATCTTCCCAGATGGTTCCGGGAAGGATCGTCCAGCTTGAGGTCTATCGGAAGACCGGAGAGCTTCGGACGGTGCAGGTCAGCGATGAAGCCTGGATATACGAAGATATTAAACGGTATTCGGTAGAGCCGGATGAAAATATCATGCGGATTGCAGATACAAAATACTATTATGAGGACGATCTTCATGTGTTTTCAGATGATAAGATGATATCCATAAAGGAGCTTGGTGAGAATGATATTCTGAGAGTGCAGGGAATCGGACGAAAAATAATGACCATATCCGTTACATCAGGGCATGGAACGATACGGCTGACCAATACTGATTTATTTGAGGGCGGCTGGATGAGTCTGAGCAGCAAGATGTATTTCCAAGTGACAAAGGACATGCAGATAGAGGTAGCGGAAGGCGATTACGTCCTATCGGTTGCAAATGACGGATATGGGGACAGCAAGGAAATTACCGTTGAACGCGGCGAGGAAACGGTGGTTGATTTAGATGAACTGAAGGGAGAAGGTCCGAAGTTCTGTACGGTGACATTTGAAGTGGGTGTGGAAAATGCAGTCATGACGCTGGATGGAGAAATCATTGACTATAATGAGCCGCAGCAGATTAAGTATGGAATTCATAGATTGGAAATCGTTGCAGAGGGATATGAGACATGGTCCCGCCGCCTTTATGTGAATTCTAAAGAGGCAACAATAAAAGTTGCTATGACCTCGGACGGAAGCACGCCTGCCAGGGATGACACTTCTACAGAGAAAGAGACCGCCACAGAGAAGGATACGTCGTCGGAAAACAGCGGCTCTGACAATAAGAGTACCGAGAAGCCGAGTAAAGATACAGAGAAGGAAAATACACAACAAGAGGAGAACTCCACCGAGACGGAAAAAGCAGGTTCACAGGCGGGCTCCCAAGCAGGTTCACAGGCAGGTTCCCTAGCAGGTTCACAAGCCGGCTCTCAAGCAGGTTCCAAGGCCGGAAGTACAGCGGGTTCAGATGCCGGAAGCAAGAAGAATGATTCAACGGAGAAGTCGTCTACCGAGAAATCCTCCGAGGAGAAGGAGTCCACAGAGACGAAAACGGGTAATACGAACAATGATTTTATAAAGACGTTATCCGAAATTTTAGACACATTGACGGGTGGTTCATCTGGTTCAGATTAAAGTCTGGAAAAGATTGCACATATGTATATTTCATTATAGGAGGAAGAGAAATGAGTTACAGACAGATGTATGACTTATGGCTTGCCAATGATTACTTTGACGAAGCTACCAAGGCGGAGCTTACGGCAATCGCCGGTGACGAGAAAGAAATTGAGGACCGTTTCTATCAGGATTTAGAGTTTGGTACGGCGGGGCTCCGCGGAGTAATTGGCGCAGGTACAAACCGTATGAACATCTATACGGTGCGGAAAGCAACTCAGGGACTGGCAAATTACATTTTAAAAGTAGGCGGGGAAAAACGCGGGGTAGCCATTGCCTATGATTCCAGACATATGTCGCCGGAATTTGCAGATGAAGCTGCACTCTGCCTTGCTGCAAACGGTATTAAGGCTTATGTATTTGAAAGTTTAAGACCGACGCCGGAATTATCCTATGCTGTCAGATATTTGAACTGTATTGCCGGAATCAATATTACGGCGAGCCATAATCCGCCGGAATATAACGGGTACAAGGTATACTGGGAGGACGGCGCACAGATTACGCCGCCGCATGATACCGGTATTATGGACGAGGTAAAAAAAGTAACGGACTATAATACGGTAAAGACGATGGCGTTGGAAGAGGCGAAGGCGACCGGGCTGTATGAGACAATCGGAGCAAATATTGACGATCCATATATTGCAGAGCTGAAAAAGACAGTGGTACATCAGGATGCCATTGATGCGGTTGGCAAGGATTTAAAAATTGTTTATACACCGCTTCATGGAACCGGAAATATTCCGGTGCGCCGCGTTTTAAAGGAGCTGGGATTTGAAAATGTCTATGTTGTACCGGAGCAGGAGCTGCCGGATGGTAATTTCCCGACGGTAAGTTATCCGAATCCGGAAGCAGAGGAAGCGTTTGCACTCGGTTTAGAACTTGGCAAAAAGGTTGACGCAGATTTGATTCTTGCAACAGACCCGGATGCGGATAGATTGGGCGTATATGTGAAGGATTCAAAGACGGGCGGTTATCATTCACTGACCGGAAATATGTCCGGCTGCTTAATCGGCGATTATGTTATCGGACAGAAGAAAGAGAACGGAGGACTTCCGGCTGACGGAGCATTTATAAAATCTATTGTATCTACGAATATGGCTGATGCAATTGCGAAATACTATGGTATCCAGTTGATTGAGGTTTTAACAGGATTTAAGTTTATCGGACAGAAGATTCTGGAATTTGAGAATACCGGAAAAGGTACGTATCTCTTTGGAATGGAAGAAAGCTACGGCTGTCTGACCGGAACCTATGCAAGAGATAAGGATGCAATCGTTGCATCTATGGCGCTTTGCGAAGCTGCGGCATATTACAAAACAAAGAATATGACATTGTGGGATGCCATGATTGCAATGTATGAGAAATATGGATACTATAAAGACCATGTAGAATCCATTACCTTAAAAGGCATTGAAGGTCTTGCAAAGATCAAAGAGATTATGGAGACTTTGAGAAAAGAGACGCTGACCGAAATCGGAGGTTACAAGGTATGTAAGGTGCGCGATTATGCAAACGATACGATTACAGACCTGTCTACCAAAGAGACAGAGCCGACCGGACTTCCGAAATCCAATGTACTCTATTATGAGCTGGAGGATGAGGCATGGGTATGCGTAAGACCGTCCGGGACAGAGCCTAAGGTAAAATTCTATATCGGTGTGAAAGGTACGTCTATGGAAGACGCCGAGAAGAAGTACGAAGGACTGGGAAAAGCTGTTTTGGATAAAATTCACGGTATGATTTAAGTTTCCCCAAATCTCCTTGACAAATAGGGTGAAAACAAGTATAAATATATTCGTAGGTAATCTTGGAGAGTGTAGACCTCAAGAAGAATTATAAATATCCAGAGGAGGAATTTTAACATGAACAAAACAGAATTAGTAGCAGCTATGGCTGAGAGAACAGAATTGTCCAAAAAAGACGCCGAGGCAGCTTTAAAAGCATTTACAGATGTAGTTGCCGAAGAGCTAAAGAAAGGCGAGAAGATTCAGTTGGTTGGATTTGGTACATTCGAAGTTTCTGAGAGACAGGCTAGAACAGGCAGAAATCCTCAGACCGGCGCTGAAATGACAATTCCGGCTTCTAAAGCTCCTAAGTTCAAAGCAGGTAAAGCTTTAAAAGATATGATTAACGCATAATTAGATTCATGTAGAGATTCGGGGTGTAGTGAGAATAGAAAGCATTTGTTCTGTTTTTGCTGCACCCTTTTTGGTTCTTTTGGAGGCTAGGTATAGATGAGACTAGATAAATTTTTAAAAGTATCCAGATTGATCAAGCGGCGTACTGTTGCCAACGAGGCTTGTGATGCGGGCAGAGTCATGGTCAACGGGAAACCTGCAAAGGCATCGCTGAATGTCAAGGTGGGCGATGTCATAGAGATTCTATTTGGGACCAAGACTGTGAAGGTAGAAGTATTGGATTTGCAGGATACCACGAAAAAGGAAGAGGCAAAGGATTTGTTCCGGTATCTGTAATATAATCGAAAGCCTCCTAATATACTTTAAGAAGGACGAACGTTACTTTTGAAGTGATTAGGAGGCTTTTGTTATGGAAGAAAATAAGCCGGTAAAGGCACATAAGGTGCTTTTGTCAAACCGTAAAACAGGTAATTTCAGTGGTGTCATAGATGTGCTCTCCTTTGACGTGGGAGAAATTCTTTTGGAGACAGAGCAGGGGATGCTTTTGATCAAGGGGAGCGACCTTCATGTAAACAGACTGAGTTTAGAACAAGGCGAAATTGACGTGGCAGGCAGAATCGACAGCCTGACTTATTCGGAGGTGAAAAGCTATTCGAAATCGGCAGAATCGTTGTTGGGAAGGCTGTTTAAATGATGAGTGTCAGCGAAAGCATTTTGCAGGAGGCGGATTTTTTTGCGGTATCAATACTTTCTGGCTGTCTGCTGGTATTTCTGTATGACGTGCTTCGGGTGTTGAGGAGACTGCTTCCTCATGGAACTATTTGGATTGCAATAGAGGATATCTTCTATTGGCCGACCTGCGCTGTTTTTATTTTTGCCATGCTTTATCAGAAAAATGACGGATTAATTCGCGGATTTGCGATAGGCGCTATTGTACTGGGCATGATTTTTTACAATCATTTTATCAGTCCGCGGGTAATCAAAGGTGTGGTATGGCTGGTGAAAAAGCTCATTCGGATTGTATCGTTTCCGCTGCGTCTGGCAAGGAAAATACTAAAAAGACCAGCAGCTTTCTGCCATCGCAAAGCGGGGCGGTTATGGAAAAGAATGAAAAAGTTATTGAAAAAATTATATAAAGCGGGTAAAATGATTTTATATAAACATTAAATTCCGGAATGAGCCGGTGTCAGTATATCCGATATTGGATGCGGGTATAGATTGGGAAGCAGGGAAAGATATGAGCAGAAGAAGCAGAAAATACCAAAAAAGCAACCGGGCAGGAAGACTCTGCGTCACATGTATTGTCTTGACATTGCTGGCAGTAATGTCTGTTCAGATTGTGAGGGTTTATGAGAAGAATCAGGATTACATTGCGAAGGAAAAGCGGCTGACGGAGCAGTTAGAGGCGGAAACGGAACGTCAGGCAGATTTGGAGGAGTACGAGAAATATACGCAGTCTCAGGATTATATTGAAGATGTGGCAAAGGCTAAGCTTGGATTGGTCTATAAGAATGAGATTGTATTTAAGGAAAAAAAGGAATAATAAGAGGGCGAAAGGTGCATCTCCGGTTGGGAGGTGCATTTTGTTTGGAATTTTTTCTTGACAAATGCATGGATACATGATTATATATTCATATGAAAGAACGTTCATGTAATGCATTGAATTAAAATAGAGGAAGTGCAGAAGATTATAATAGAGAGCAGGAGGATTTGCTATGAGTAAAGAGCATGGGCATCATCATAACGAACATTGTGAGTGCGGGCATGAACATGAGCACGAACACCAACATCATCAGGAGAAGCACTGCGGCTGTGGGCATGACCATCGTGAAGACCATCATCACCGCCGCGACGAGGATTGCGGCTGTCATTCCGAAGGCTGCCATTGCGGTGAGAATCTGGCAATCAGACATGAGGAGGAAGAAAAGAATGAGCTTCCGTTGATTGTAACCGGAACGGTAATTTTTGCAGCCGGAATGATGACAGGGCATTTTCTGGAACTGACCATTCCTTCTATTATATTGTATGTGATTGCCTATTTGATTTTAGGAGGAGAAATTATTCTGAAATCTGTGAAGGGAATTTTGCGGGGGGATATCTTTGATGAGAATTTTTTGATGAGCATTGCGACGATTGGAGCGTTTGCGATTCAGGAATATCCGGAGGCGGTCGGCGTTATGCTGTTTTACCGGATTGGCGAGTGGTTTGAGGATAAAGCGGTGGAAAAGAGCCGGGGGCAGATTATGGATGCCATAGACATGCGCCCGGAGACGGTAACGCTGGTAAACGGAGAGGATAAGAAAGAAGTTCCGGCAGCAGAGGCAAAGGTTGGCGAATGGATGCTGGTGCGTCCGGGAGAGCGGATTCCGCTGGATGGAATTGTAGTGGAAGGAGAGAGCCGTATCGATACCTCGCCGGTAACAGGGGAACCGGTGCCGGTGGGAGCTTCTGAGGGGACTGCGGTACTTTCCGGCTGTGTCAATGTCAGCGGACTGTTGAAGCTGGAGATAACCAATACCTTAGAGACATCTATGGTAACAAAAATATTGGAATCGGTAGAGCATGCGGCAAATCACAAACCGGTCATGGAAAAGTTTATTACAAGATTTGCACGGGTGTATACTCCGTTCGTGGTAATTCTTGCGCTGGCAACTGCAATCATCCCGTCTCTTATCACCGGAGAATGGTATCATTGGATTTACACAGCATTGACCTTTCTGGTAATCAGCTGTCCGTGTGCATTGGTGTTAAGCGTTCCGCTTGCCTTCTTTTCTTCTATTGGAGCAGGCTCAAAACTGGGCGTGCTGTTCAAGGGAGGATCTGCTATTGAAGCTCTTGGCAAGGTGAAGACGGTGGTCATGGATAAAACAGGTACAATTACCAAGGGGAATTTTGTCGTACAGGACTGCCTTACAACGAAAGAAATTTCAAAGGATGAATTGCTGCGGCTGTGTGCAGAGGCTGAAATGAATTCCACACATCCGATTGCAGTCAGCATTGTAAATGCAGCGAAAGAAAAAGGGATGGAACTAAAAGCGCCGGAATCCGTACAGGAAATAGCGGGAAAAGGACTAATTGTAAAAGGTGAGGCAGGTGAAGTCCTTTGTGGAAACAGGCTTCTTCTGACAGAACATCAGGTAGATATTCCGCAGTTAAAGGAAGAGTATTACGGGACAGAAGTATTTGCGGCTTTCAACGGCGTGTATCTCGGCAGGATTCTGATTGCAGATACGGTCAAGGAAGATGCGCATGACACTATGAAATACCTGAAACGGCTTGGAATCAGGACGGCAATGCTGACCGGCGACTCTGAAAGGAATGCAAAGCACGTAGCGGATGAGCTTGGAATCGACATGGTACATGCAAAGCTGCTTCCGGAAGAGAAATTGAACAGCTTAAATCAGATACGGAAAGAAAACGGGAGGGTCATGTTCGTGGGTGACGGAATCAATGATGCGCCAGTGCTTGCGGGAGCTGACGTAGGAGCCGCAATGGGAAGCGGTGCGGATGCGGCGGTAGAAGCTGCAGATGTGGTATTCTTAAATTCCGGCATGAAGGCGGTTGCTCAGGCGGTTGAACTTTCGCTTAAGACCAGTCTGGTGGCGAGGGAAAATGTGGTATTTGCGCTTGTGGTGAAACTTCTTGTCATGGTGCTTGGGCTTGCGGGATTCGCAAATATGTGGTGGGCAGTATTCGCAGATACCGGAGTGGCAATGATTTGCATTCTGAATTCTGTCCGCCTCTTGTATGGAAAATATCAGACTATTCGATAAAATAAAAAACGGTCATTTATTTGATGGCAGAGCGAGCGGTAGAATTGAAAAAATTCTACCGCTTTTGTAACGTCAATTTTACAGAAATATAAATGAATTTAAAGGTGATGAAAATCACTTCAACCACCTCAAAAATGTGAACTCCATAAAACTACCGGAATTCGCCATTTGAAAGGAACTTTTGGCGAAAAGTTTTTTTGCGGACTGCAACCGTTTGACAAACATTTTGAAAGCGGGAACGTATAATAGCCTCTGCTGCTGCAAGAATGCGGCAGGGAAAGAGGAGGATATTGGATGATATGAAAAGACAGACAACGAAACAGGTGATTATGTCATTATTGGGGCTGGGAGCATGTCAGTTGACCTTTGCAGGGTGTTATCCATTTATACCTGCATACTACGCCGCCGGATATCTGGAAAGCGGTGCAAGGACGATGCTGTCTACGCTGATGTTTGCCGGAATGGCAGTATTGCTCCCTATTACGGAAATGGTGAAATATCTGATGGCAATGTTTGTTACGATGGCAGTCATACGGTTTGCGGAATGGGCGAATAAAGGGTGCTTTGTCTGGATTGGAGCCTTGGCGGCAGCTGTATCGACTACGCTGGTCTCAGTGTTCGGGGGGCTGATGAATTTGCGGACAAGGACGCCGACGGCAATCAGTTTGATGGAGGGCATCTTTATATTTGGTGCGACTTTGGTAATCAGCCGGGGATTACATATGTTTTTAGAATGGCGGCCCATATGGAGGAAGGAAGAAAAAACTTCGCCGCCTGCATCAAGGGAGGAGCGGCTATTAACATATGCACAGTCATTTCAGGGACTGTCTGCGGTGTTTAACAAAATGAATGTAGATCACAGTGATTTTGGCTCGGAGGAAATGGGAAGGATACAAAACGAGATAACCGGAAAACTGTGCGCCTCTTGTGATTCCTGCGCAGTGTGCTGGGATTCCCCGGCGTCCCCGATGTATGATTATCTGTCGGGATTGATTGAGTCAATACGCCAAGTTGGAAAGGCGGATCAGGAGATGCAGACAAGACTGCAGGAATATTGTCCTTATGGAAGAGATATGGTGGAGGAGGCGGTAGCTGTTTTTGAGAGGGCAAGACTGAATATGGCGTGGTATAACAGGCTGTTGGAAAACCGTGAGGTAATCGCAGAACAATTAGATGCGATGGCATATATCATGGAGGATTGTGCCAAGGAGAGCAGGGATATCAGCCATGAAAAGAAACGAAATCTGATGGAGCTTACTTATCGCGCCAGAGAGCGGGGCTTGAGATTAAATGAGGCAAAGCTCTATGAGAAGGCAGACGGGCGGCTGCAGCTGCAGATACGGGCGGTGGCAAGAAATGGCTGCGTACCGGTCCGGGAAATGACAAAAGCAGTAGAACATTCCATAGACAGACCGATGATGCCCCACAGGGATGTGAAGGCCATCATTGGGAGAGAAGAAGCGCTGCTGATTTATGAAGAGGATACGATTTATAAAAGTATTCAGGGAGTGGCGAGGCTTATCAAAGACGGGGCGGCTATTTCGGGAGATAATTTTTCGTTTTTGGAGAGAGAGAACGGTCAGGTTATCATGAGCCTCTCTGATGGAATGGGTTCCGGAAGCAGAGCCTGTAAGGAAAGCGAGATGGTAATTGAGTTAGTCGAGAAATTTTTGGAGGCTGGGTTCGGGGTAGAAACAGCAATCCGTATGATGAACTCTGCAATGGTAATGAAGGGGGAAGATGATTTGTTTTCCACTGTGGATATAAGTGTAATTGATTTGTACAGCGGAAACTGCGAAATTTTTAAAATCGGTGCATCTGCGACATTCATCAGACATAAGAATGAGGTAGAGTGCCTTCTTTCCACCAGTCTTCCGGTGGGGGTCTATCATAAGCTGGAAATTGAGCAGATGACAAAGCGGCTTCGGGACGGAGATTTTCTTGTCATGGTGACGGATGGTGTGCTAGAATACTTACATGTTTTGCAACCGGAGGAAACGCTGCAGGAGATTATTGAGAGCATTGATACGAACAATCCGGGAACAATGGCAAAGAAAATATTAGAGCGGGTACTTTTGTTTACCGGAGGAAAGGTAGCCGATGATATGACGGTTCTGGTGTCCGGTATATGGGAAAAGTAAATTAGTATCTGCGCCGCAGAGCGTGCACGAAAGAGAGGATGCTATGCTGAAACGGGTAAGAGCGTATATTGAGAAGTATCAAATGATAGCAGAAGGTGATACGGTGATTGTCGGGATATCCGGCGGTGCGGATTCCGTTTGCCTTCTGTTGGTGCTCTTGGAGCTGCAAAGAGAGATTTCCTTCGCAATCAGGGCGGTACATGTGGAACATGGTATACGCGGAGAGGAGAGCAGGGAAGACGCCGCATTCGTAAAAAGATTATGTGAGGACAAAAAAATTCCTTTCATACAATATAACTACAACGTCCCGCAGATTGCAAAGGAGCGGGGGACGTCAGAGGAAGAGGCTGGAAGAATGCTGCGCTATGAAGTATTCGGGAAAGAGGCGGAGAAGTTTTTGCAGGGAAAAATTTCGGTGGCGCATAATCAGAATGACAATGCGGAAACTATGCTTCATCATTTGATTCGGGGGAGTCATTTGAGAGGGCTGACCGGTATCCCGCCGGTGAGGGGGAAAATTATTCGGCCCTTGCTTTGCGTAAGCAGGGAAGAGATTGAGGCATATCTGCAGGAAAAGAAGCAGGATTACCGCACAGACGCCACGAATTTTGAGACAGTCTACACCAGAAACCGTATCCGTCATGAAGTGCTTCCGGTTTTAGAGGAAATAAATCCATCTGCGGTTTCGCACATGGTAAGGACGGCGGAAGCATTACGGGAAACACAGGAATATCTGGATATACAGGCGGAGATTCTGGCGGAGCAGACGGTTCATTTTAAGGGAAGTGAAGCATTGATAGAGACTGAGAAGCTGAAATCGGTTCCGAACTTGCTGAGAAATCAGGTGTTGTACCAATGTCTCGTCAGACTTGCATCTTTTCGGAAGGATATTGCGGAAGTGCATATCACGGATCTGTGGAAATTATCCGGGCGGCAAGTGGGTAAAAGCATCTGTCTGCCTTATGGATTAGCTGCTGTCCGGGAATATGGAGGAATACGAATCAGGGCGGATATGGCGGAATGCATGCAAAAGGATGAGGGAACAGCGGGGACGCCGCTGGTGGAAGCTATGCAATTTAGCTGCCGTGTTTTTGAGAAAGATGCCAAAATCCAAGATTTTCCGAAAAAAAAGTATACGAAATGGCTGGATTATGATAAGATAAAGGATAATCTCTTTGTAAGAAACCGTAAACCGGGAGATTATTTTTTTCTGGAAGAACAAGGCCATGTCAAAAAGCTGAAGCAGTATTTCGTGGATGAGAAGATTCCGCGTGAGCAAAGAGGGCAGATTTTGCTGGTAGCAGACGGTGACCATATCGTATGGGTCGTAGGATACCGCATCAGTGCATACTATAAAATAACAGAGCATACGAGAAGAATTCTGGAAATACAGTACGACGAAGCGCCTGACTGTGAAGAGGATGTTTTTGCAGCAGGTAGAAATGGAGGAAGAGAGGAAAATGAGCGAGAGCGTCCGTGTGTTAATTGAGGAGAAGAAGCTGAATGAGCGAATAGCAGAGCTTGGAGCCCAAATCAGCAGTGACTATGAGGGAGAAGAAGTCTGCCTGATCTGCATATTGAAGGGTTCGGTATTTTTTACCTGTGAGCTGGCGAAGCGGATAACAGTGCCGGTCACGCTGGATTTTATGTCTGTATCCAGCTATGGAGCGTCTACAGTGTCCAGCGGAGTGATTCAGGTAAAGAAGGATTTAGATGAATCCATAGAGAATAAGAATATAATTGTTATTGAAGATATCATTGATACCGGAAGAACATTGAAATATTTATTGGAAGAATTAAAGAAACGAGGTCCGAAGAGTTTGAAGCTTTGCACGATGCTTGACAAACCGGATCGGCGTGTGGTAGACGTCTCAACCGATTATACCGGATTTGAAATACCGGATGAGTTTGTTGTTGGATATGGGCTGGACTATGCTCAGCGATATCGGAATCTGCCGTACATTGGAATACTGGAATTGGGATAGGAAGGAGAACCCGTGAAGAAAAATTATAAAGGATTTGGATATTATATCGGATTGGTGTTGATTGTCGTGCTGGTATGGTTCTTTTTAGACCATCAGCAGGATGTGAACAATACCTATAATTACACGCAGTTTGAAGAGGATTTGCAGAATGGAAGCGTCGTATCAGTAGTGGTAAATCCGAACAGGGAAATACCGACCGGAACGGTAGAGATTACCAAAAAGGATTCCGGCAGGGAAAAGCTGTATGTCTCTGATGTTAACGACATTGAAGACTTGATGCGGGAAAATGGTTTCAATAATTACCGGATAGATGACGTACCGGCATTTAACTGGCTTTTGGTACTGCTTCCGCTGCTTTTGGTATTTGGCGCAATGTTCATTTTGTTTGTCATTATGAATAATCAGGCGGCAGCCGGCGGCGGCGGCAGTAAGATGATGAATTTTGGCAAAAGCCGCGCAAAGATGAGTACTGACGAGAATAAGAAGGTAACTTTTCAGAATGTGGCGGGGCTTCGGGAAGAGAAGGAAGAGCTGGAAGAGATTGTAGACTTCCTGAAAGATCCAAGAAAGTATACGAAGCTGGGGGCGAGAATACCTAAGGGCGTTCTTTTGGTAGGACCTCCGGGAACCGGTAAGACGCTTCTCGCCAAGGCGATTGCCGGAGAAGCGGGCGTGCCGTTCTTTAGTATTTCCGGTTCTGATTTCGTGGAGATGTTTGTCGGCGTCGGTGCATCCCGCGTAAGGGATTTGTTTGAGGAAGCGAAGAAAAATGCGCCTTGTATTGTATTTATTGATGAAATTGATGCGGTGGCAAGACGAAGAGGCACCGGAATGGGCGGCGGTCATGATGAGCGCGAGCAGACCCTGAACCAGTTGTTGGTAGAAATGGACGGTTTCGGTGTAAATGAAGGGATTATTGTGATGGCGGCAACGAACCGGGTTGATATTTTAGATCCGGCAATTATGCGTCCGGGACGTTTTGACCGCAAGGTGCATGTGGGACGTCCCGATATCGGCGGCAGGGAAGAGATTCTTCAAGTTCATGCCAAGAATAAGCCGCTGGGGGACGATGTGGATTTGAAACAGGTGGCGCAGACCACAGCAGGATTTACCGGAGCAGACTTGGAAAATCTGCTAAATGAGGCTGCGATTGTTGCCGCAAGGGAGGACAGAAGCTATATCGTACAGAATGATATCCGCAGATCCTTCGTAAAGGTCGGAATCGGAGCGGAGAAGAAGAGCCGTATCATTACGGAGAAGGAAAAACGGATTACGGCATATCATGAGTCCGGTCATGCGATTTTATTCCACTTGCTGCCGGATGTGGGACCGGTGTATTCCGTATCAATCATTCCGACAGGGGCTGGGGCTGCAGGTTATACGATGCCATTGCCTGAGAGAGATGAGATGTTCAATACGAAGGGCAGGATGCTGCAGGAGATTGTCGTGGATTTGGGCGGACGTGTGGCAGAGGAATTGATTTTTGATGACATTACCACAGGAGCGTCGCAGGACATTAAGCAGGCGACCGAGCTTGCAAAGGCAATGGTAACACGTTACGGAATGTCTGAGAATGTGGGTCTGATCAATTATGACAACGACGATAATGAGGTATTTATCGGAAGAGATCTGGCACATACCAGAGGATATGGTGAAAATGTGGCGACCCGTATTGATGAAGAAGTCAAGCGGATTATTGATGAGTGTTATATGAAGGCAAAACATATCATCAAAGAGAATGAAAAGATTCTGCACGACTGCGCAAATCTTCTTCTGGAAAAAGAAAAGATTACGCGAGATGAATTTGAGGCATTATTTGGATTGGCCGGAACAATTGGGAAGGAAGTTGCCGTAGACAACCCCGGAAAAACGGTTGCACCGGAGATGTAATAATTAACTCTGTGAATTAATAAGTGCGCAACCGAGTGAACAACTTATAAACAGCGGATAAATGAAAAAAGGTAAAAACAAAAACCAACAAAGAAACGCAAAATTTATTGTGCAAATTTTAGCTGTTTGTTTGAATGGAAACAGGACTCGTGTAAAATATACACAAAATAAAATCGCTTTTTTTGTAATGTTTGTGCACACTTATTTGGGGAAAGATGGTACTATAATTACTGTAAAAACCCCCCAATACATTATATAGTTTTTGCTACACCCCATAGTAAAAATACCTTCTCCTAAAAAAGACAGCAGTTCGAAAGGCTGTCTTTTTTACTGTCCGGATGTAGGTAACGGTGAAGCCGAAGGCTGAACTGTTACAGATGTAGGTTTATACTGTGATAAAAATGTTGATAATTGGATAAAATCGTAATAGAATTAAGGGTAAGGCAAAAATGGGGAAATTGACTAGAAGAAGGGGAATTGCTCATGAAATCCAGATATGAACTGAATCAGATACAAAATTATATCATGCAGATGCGTCCTATTTTGAGGAAGCGCGCGCTATTTTCTGACGGGACGGCGGATTACCGACAGCCGGCGGAACCTGGAAAGAATGAGAAAGTGACGATTAAGTTTCGGACAGCAAAGGATAATGTAGATATCGTATGGCTTTGTCACGGCGGTGAACGGCAGGAAATGATAAAGTGCGAGAGCGACGGAGAATTTGATTATTATGCGGTAACAGTACAATTAGAGGAAGAGGCATATTATTACTATTTTGAAGTATTGACGGGTATGCTGGACTGTTATTTTGACCGCTGCGGCGTAACAAGAGATATCCGGCCCCAATACCACTTTTGTATTTCTCCCGGTTTTTCAACGCCGGATTGGGCAAAAGGGGCTGTGATGTATCAGATTCTGGTAGACCGTTTTTACAATGGAGATACAAGTAACGACGTGCTGACAGATGAATATTTTTATATCCGCAGTACAAGTAAGAAAGTAGATACATGGGAAAAGTCTCCCGAGCATTTTTCTGTAGCAGAGTTTTATGGGGGAGACTTAGAGGGCGTGAGGCAGAAGCTGGACTATCTGGAAGAGCTTGGAATAGAAGCAATTTATTTTAACCCGCTTTTTGTTTCGCCTTCCAATCATAAATATGACATACAGGATTACGATTACATTGACCCTCATTATGGAAAGATTGTCGTAGATGAGGGGGAGCTGCTATCCCCAAATGACAGGGATAATCGAAAGGCAACCCGTTATATTTGCAGGGTGACTAACAAACGGAATCTGGAAGCCAGCAATGATCTGTTTGCAACTCTGGTGTCCGAAGCGCATGCAAGGGGGATCAAGGTGATTTTAGACGGCGTATTCAATCACTGCGGTTCCTTTAATAAGTGGCTGGACAGAGAAGAGATTTATTCAAGGGAAGAAGGGTATGAAAAGGGCGCTTATGTAGATGAGGCCAGTCCGTATCATGATTTCTTTGCATTCCATAATGTTCATGCGTGGCCAAATAATACTACGTATGATGGCTGGTGGGGGCATGATACTCTTCCGAAGCTGAATTATGAAGGTTCCGGGAAGCTGTATCATTACATTTTGGACGTGGCAAAGAAATGGGTTTCACCGCCGTATAATGCGGATGGATGGCGTCTGGACGTGGCGGCAGATTTGGGTCATACGCCGGAGATGAATCACCGGTTCTGGCGGGAATTCCGTAAGGTTGTCAAAGAAGCCAATCCAAATGCAATTATCCTTGCAGAGCATTATGGCGATCCGAGAGACTGGCTGCGAGGCGACCAGTGGGATACTGTGATGAATTATGACGCATTTATGGAACCGGTCACATGGTTTTTGACGGGAATGGAAAAGCACAGTGACGGACGGACGGCGGAAAATCAAGGAAATCTGAATAATTTTCGAGGGGCAATGGAGCATTATATGGCGAGTTTCTTAACGCCGTCGCTACAATGCTCTATGAATGAATTGTCGAACCATGACCACTCCCGTTTTTTAACAAGAACGAATCATAAGGTGGGAAGGGTAGAACATCTTGGTGCGAATGCGGCGAGCGAAGGCGTCAATCCGGCGGTGATGCGGGAAGCTGTCGTGATTCAGATGACATGGCCAGGGGCGCCGACGATTTATTACGGTGATGAGGCAGGAGTATGCGGATTTACGGATCCGGATAACAGACGGACATATCCTTGGGGAAGAGAGGATAAAGAGCTTTTGCAGTTCCATCGGGATATGATACGAATCCACAAAGAGAATCCGGCATTCCGAACCGGATCTATAAAATTTTTAAATGGCGAGGAAAATCTGCTCTGTTACGGAAGGTTCAACAGGCAGCAGTCTTTTGTGGTGATCATCAATAATGATGATAAGAGCCGTAAGATTGATTTGTCGGTATGGGCAGTGGGCGTTCCGCGGTATGGAAAATTAAAACAGGTGATGTTTACGAATGAAGATGGGTATTCCACGAATCCTGTGGAGTATACGCTGAATAACGGAAGACTGGATATTACGCTTCCGAGGACTTCTGCAGTGGTGTTGGAGAGCATGGGGCGCGACGCCATGTAACCAACTAATGTTACTATGAGCGGCTCTTAGAGCCGTGAATAGTAATCTGGCTGACCAAAAAAAACGTAAAACTAAAAAAACGCCTTGCGTAATGCGAGACATTGTGCTATAATATTCCATGTTTAGGGCGAATATTAATAGTGCCTCATATATGGATGGATTCCCGAGTGGCCAAAGGGGACAGACTGTAAATCTGCTGCAAATTGCTTCGGTGGTTCGAATCCACCTCCATCCATTTTAGAATTGACATGTTTACATGTCAATTTTTATATGCCGGCGTGGCGGAACTGGCAGACGCGCAGGACTTAAAATCCTGTTGTGGTGACACAGTACCGGTTCGATTCCGGTCGCCGGCAGTAGATTCATGGAGCGGAAACTTTTGGTTTGGGAAAGTTTTCGCTTTTTTATTTACAGTGGTGCATAAAGAATATAGTATAAATAACACAATTAATATTTAATCAATCTATAAAAAAGGGGGAATCCTATGGACAAAATATTACTTTATCATGGAAGTAAAATGGAAGTTATCTTTCCGGAAATCAGAAAAACAAAATATACGAAAGATTTCTCTTGGGGGTTCTACTGTACCAATAATTTTGAACAGGCCTACCGTTGGGCGGACAGACGTTCGGTAAAGGGCGTGATAAATATTTATTCATATTGTGAAGATTTGGAATTAAAAATATTAAAATTTGCCTCTATGACAGATGAATGGTTGGATTTTATTGCAAAATGCCGTTCAGGATTTGTGCATGAATATGATATTGTTGAAGGACCAATGGCGGATGATACAATATGGGATTTTGTGAATGCATTTTTGCTTGGCAGAATTAGTCGAAATGTTTTCTGGGAATATGCTAAGTTTAAACATCCAACGCATCAGATTAGTTTTCATACATTGAAAGCATTGGATTGCTTGACGTTTGAGAGGAGTGAACAGATACATGAATGAAAGAGAGCAGGATAATTTGTTGTATTTTTGCAGCTTAATAGAGTTTATTGCAAGAAAGACACTGAATCACAGAAAAGATGTGATTCGGTATTTTTCAAAAAAGGATATTAAAAGACAGATGAGGCTGGCAGAAGTAAATCATTGTTTATCTTTTGAACAAGTTTCGGATGAAGTGATTGAAGATTATCAGATTGAAAATGGTAGCTTTGATACCGTGGGAGAATGTAAATACACAGTGCCATCAGAAACATCTATTGGTATGGTGTATCTGCAGTTGATACTATCAGTTTGTGAAAATGATGACATAGAGCAGACAATAATTGATGTATTTTCATCTTTTATTTCAGATGAAATATCTGATTTTAATTCAAATATATATTATAGCAACCCTGATTATCTGCGTTGCTCTTATTTGGATCGGATGCTGCTTGCGTGATTTTGAAGTATGCTCTTATCAATTGCGGAAGTAAAGTGAAGGGAACATTGCTTGTCGTTCTCTTATAAAGATGTAGCTGCTTTTGAAAATTTAATGAACTTGAGCAAACGAGAGATTAACTATAGTAGAAAAATAGGTTATGCAGAAGAGTAGAGGTGTTGATGATAACTGAAAGAAGAGGTTAGAATGATGCTCGATAGGTAATGTGAGTTATGGCAAGACATGCATTGCTTTATGCTACAAATTATGGTAAAGTAGAAGCGAAAATACGAAAACTGAGTAAGGGAATATAGGAGCGTATAAAATATTTTGCAAAAAGTTATTGTATAATGGAATGAGACTACATAATAGTTTGCTGATTTGGCAACAAAAAGCAGTATACCCAAAAAAGTTTTGTGATTGAAATAAAGGTAACATTTAAAAACAGAACCTAAACAAAGAAAATTATGAACAGCCGTGACCTTGCTAAGCAGCAATAACTATTTATTTGATGACAACTGCAAAAATTTAAACAATAAAAATAAGTATACTTATGGACGAATTGACGTTAATAAAAAGCGTTTTAGGAGGGGATAACGAGTATGGCAGAATTATATGTAAATATGGGATTTAAAGAAAATCCTTTTTCAAAGTATTCAGCAGAAGAAGAAAAAGAATATATAAATGAAATTTATGAGAAACCTCGTTATTATGCAACAGTATGTTCGGATATAGAGTCTGGAACAAGTAGGTTCCTCATGGGTGAACGGGGAATTGGAAAGTCAGCATTAATGTATAAATTACTGGATGATTTAAGAAATAAGAATATTTTTCCGGTATTGATTGATAAATACGATGGTGTTCCAATAAAAAGTAACGAGCAGGAATTAATAAATTTAATTATTGGAAAGGTGGTTACTGATTTAGGGATTAAGTTATTGCAGGCACCTAAAGTTATTAAAAGGTTAAATAAAATTGAACGTGAAAAATTAGCTTTTGTCATTACCTATTTTTTTGAATCATTAAGTAAATCTCAAATTGAAAATTTGTATGGGAAAACGACTCATTCTAATTCGAAGAATTTGTTAAAAAAACTATTTAATTGGTTTTTATTAAGACCTTTAAATATTGTATTATCGGGTACGAGTGAATATGTAGGAGCAACTGTTAGTAAGGCTGTGGGATTGAATCAAATTCCATCAGAGCAGGTGTATAAAGAATTTTTGAAAGAGTTTGATATTAAAAATGGAATTCCAGAAGGCAAATTGGCGTATCAAGAATATAAGGATTTGAAAGAAATATTAAATGAAATAGCAGATATTATCATAAAACTTGGATATAGACGAGTGGTAGTATTTTTCGATCAAATTGATGAATATAAGGTGCTAAAATCTAAAATAGATAGTATATCTGATTTTATTTTGCCTATCGTAACAGATAATAGTTTGTTATATATGGATTCAATAGGGTTCGAGTTTGTAGTATGGAACAAAGTAAAGGCAAAATTAAAAGAAAAACAAGTCAGATTTGATAAATTTGAACCGATAGATATTGGATGGAACGAAGGCGAAATCAAAAAAATTATTGATAGAAGAATACAATATTTTTCTGATAATAAGATAAAAGAATTAGAAACAATAATGAATAAAGATTATGTGGAACAGATTCTGCAGGTGGTAGGGGGATCGCCAAGAAATACGATTAAACTTTTACATAAAATATATCTTGAACAATCAAGAATAGATGAGAATGTTTCTTTTTTTTCGAATGAGGCGGTAAAGGAAGGGTTAAATAATTTTTGTATGACTTATGAGTATGAAATGTTGTTTCCGGAAAGTCAAATAAAGAAAAGTATTGATAAAATTATGCGGGTGAAAAAGCAGGAGTTTGAAATTAAGGACTTAACTGATGTCTATAAAGTATCATCACAATCGGGAATTAACTGGGTCAAAAATATGCTAGATTATGCTTTGGTAGAAGAAATAGACAATTCTGGATCAAATAAGAAGCGATATCAAGTAATTGATAAGAAATTAGTATATTTAATCGAAAATGATTTAAAATATTTAGGATAGAGTTTATGCATTGTATAGTATTATTTGAATTACGGGAAAGTTGGCATTGTTATTTTCTACTACATATAATAAAATAACAATGGTGTTATGTTTTTAAATTCTATATCCAATAGAAAAATGCGTGAAATATTATTTAGTTGAGGGCAGCATAAAATTTAAGGTTTTTATAACAATTCATATATCCCCGCCTGCCATACAAGCCGTTCCTTCATAAGCTCAAGAAAACCATCATTTCCCACGACCTTTATCATCGGACCAAAAGACAGAACTTCGATCAGGAGTTCTGTCTCCGTTTTTTTATTGTAGTAAATCAGACATTCATAGGTGTCATCATCAATTCTGCGAGTGCTCTTTTCGTAATTTGCAAACTGCAGCATCGCGCGCTCCAAGGCGTTGCGCCGGTTTTGGATGATAATTCGGACAGGATCGCGATAGTAAGAACGCCGCAGGGCATTGTTGATATCAGGAAGCCGCTTTACGGTTTTATCAATTGGCGTAATTTCCTTGATACGGTTTAAATTTAAGGTTTCAACCCTTAAGGCTTTGGATGTACGCTCTTCAACTGCCAATAGCCGGAAACGGTCGTTCTTGATAGAATATTCAAGGCGGCAGGGCAGGTAGTGGTGATGGACCCTGTGGGAAAGGCGTGATTCGTAAAGAATATCCAGATACTGCCGGTTCTGGATTGCCGAAAGAATCATCCGAAAGTGCGCCCTGTAATCCGGATTCTCATAATCGTCCCGGTCTGTAAAACGGTCATAATAGTAAAAATCATCCGGTGTATAGAGCGGTTTGATGTCGGCAAATGTATTGTTTATATCCGAAATTTCTGCATCACTGAGGAAAAGCCTGATTTTATCATCCATGAGAATCGCTTTGAGATAGGATTTCTGCAAATCGGTAAGAGGAACATAGAAATCTGTGGATAATTTTGAACGAAAAAGACCATCCTGCTTTTCAAAGAAGCCCCAGCCATTTTCTGTGAGCTTCGGGAGCAGGTAGAGGATGCTTTCTTCAAAACAGCCGCTTTTAATACGAAAGTTCAGCTCGCTTTCCGATATGCAGTTCTTGGCTGTAATCAGGGATTTGATTACCTGAAAATAACAGTTGTACACTTCTGAAAATAAATCTGCCATTTATGGTTCCTCAAAATACATTTTATACATTGCCAAAAAATCTCTTTGAAAAAGTTGCTCCAGCTTCTTGCAATCTGATTCTATCGCTGCGATTCTCCCGATAAAAGTGCGAATCCACGGAAGCATTTCATTTGCATCAAAGACCTCGGTTTCATAGGTAAAAGTATCAGGGGCAATACGCAGAATTGTACCGCCTTTTCCCTCGCGTTCCAACCGATTTAAAATATGTGCCTCGGAACGCTCGTTAATATGTAAGGTCAATTTGACGTGCTCTAAATGTATACGATCATCATTTTGAAAAGAAACGCCCCAGGAAAGCCCTTTGTTTTTTTCCAATTTTTCTTTGATGTCTTTATAGTCTGGATAGGGCTCTTTTATTGTCACTTCCTTCACCGCATCCATGCGGGCGCTGAAAAAACGCCTTTTTTTCGGGAGATACAGACATAGAAAACGCCTGCCGGTTCGGGTACTGGTAAATATTTTTAGCGGAAACCCATCTACTTTCTGAAAATTTTCTGATTTGGTACTCTTGATTTTTAGGAGTACCGATTTTTCTTCGTGCATTGCCCCAAGGAGTGAAAGCAGCATTTCATCTTCTAAGGTGTGAACAAAGAAGCTGTGCTTTATCCGAAACATATCATTTTCAAATGAGGAATTCTCCATAATGGTATTCCCCACGATTCCGAGCGGGGAGGAAAGCTGATAGAATTTTATCGCATTCTCTAAATTTGGATAATGAGATCGCAATTCCCCAAAGCGCATTCCTAGTCGGTACATGATTTCTTTGCCGCTTTTTTCCTTCGTCAGAATTCCTTCTTTGGCGTATTTGTTGCATTTCCGCCGGACAATCTGTGAATCAAACATTACGCCATATTTTTCAAGAATGCCGTCTGTTATCTCGTCGGCTGTCTGCCCGTCAGATTCCTTCAGATAATCTAAGATATAAAAATGCAGCATAATGTCATTGTCGGTAAAGCTCTTTGCCTTCCATACGCGATAGAGCGGATTTGTGTCAAGCAGATTGCTGTCAACGGATAAATAAATGTTTTTTCCTTTTTCGGTGTAGTCCTCTCTGACATAGCCGGACAGCCAGCTTTCGAGCCGGCGGCGCTCGTTGTCATAGGTGCGGCTGCTCCAGCCGCCAAATTCGTCCCGGGTTTTAAAGCCGTATACAAAAAAATCGCGGACATATTCCCGGCTTTTGGAAAATGATTTTATGAGTTCTTTAAATTCTGACATATTATCACCTATCGACATTATATCATGTAACCAACCGTCAGGTTGATTACAAGTAATACGTTTCATTTATTATATCATGTAACCAACCGTCAGGTTGATTACAAGTAATACGTTTCCTTTATTATATCATGTAACCAACCGTCAGGTTGATTATAAGTAATACGTTTCATTTATTATATCATGTAATCACATCTTCGCAACTTTTTTGAAATGATTCTTTCTTCCAGATATTGTATTTTATATTCAGGCATTACGAAACGAAATGCCCGACAAGGAAAACAAAACCGTCAGAAAGCTGCTGCCGCAGTAGCTCAGTAGGTAGAGCGCGGAAAAACAGGTCTTGGCAAAGACCTTAACAGCAAATGATAACACCTTTTAAGTGCGTTGTCGCGGGTTCGACTCCCGCCTCGGCAGCAGCTTTCTGGCGGTTTGTAACAGTTCAGACAGACCTGAACTGTTACGGCGTTTCCCGGTCATAAAGCAGCCTTACCGTGGAAAAAATAAGTCTTGCAAAAGGCTTTCACGGCAGACAATAATTGGTATTTGCAGGTTCGAATCCTGCCCCGGTAAGGCTGGATAAGTAAGGAGGAATCATTATGAATTTTATGGATAAATTACATACTGTTCTGAATCAGAGCGGGAAGTATACGGAAAATGGAGCTTTCGGCTATGAGACAACTGGGAAGGCTCTTGTGGATTTAAATTTTGCTGTCGCATCGCTTCGGAATGAAGGAGAAAGGCAGATTGTTGACCGGTTTATCCGGGCATTTTATGAGGACAGGACGCTTGCCATGAAGTGGCTGTTTTTCCTGCGGGATGCAAGGGGCGGTCTGGGTGAGAGAAGGACGTTTCGCATCATCATAAAATATCTGGCAGGAAGTTTTCCGGAAATGGTAGGCGGTCTGATTGAAATCATGGCAGAATACGGGCGTTTTGATGATTTGCTGTGTCTGTTTGACACGCCGGTTGAGAAAAAAGCGATGACCGTATTAAAAGCACAGTTAGAGAAGGATGTCAGGGATATGGGGGGGAATAGAAGTATTTCGCTGTGCGCAAAGTGGATGCCTGGAAACAACACTTCCTCAAAAGAGACCAGACAAAATGCAGTAAAACTGCAAAGCTTTTTGGGACTTACCGCGAAGGGATACAGAAAACTTCTGTCCTCTCTGAGAGCATATTTAAATGTGACAGAGGTGTATATGAGCGATAACCGTTGGGATGAGATTGATTATACAGGGGTGGCTTCGAGGGCAAATATCCTTTACCGGAATGCATTTTTGCGGCATGATGAGGCGCGCAGGAAGAATTACCTTGAAGCGGTGCAGAAAAATCAGGCTGTGATACATTCGGGCGTATTGATGCCGCATGAAATCGTTGTACGTTATACGGCGTGCGAAGGATGGAGAATGACGGTTAGCGCCGAGGATGCGGCGTTAGAGGCATTGTGGAAAAATCTTCCCGATACTGTGGCCGGTGCGAAAAATGTGCTTTGCGTGGTAGACGGTTCCGGCAGTATGCTTTGCCCGGTCGGCAGCGGGAACACGACGGCGCTCCACGTATCGAATGCGCTTGGCATTTATTTTGCAGAGCGTATGGGCGGCGCATATCACAATCGGTTTATCACATTTTCAAGCAGTCCAAGGTATGTGGATCTGTCTTCGTGCCGGACATTGAAGGAAAAGCTGGAGCTTGCTTTTTCGTATGACGACTGTACCAATACGAATCTTGAGGCGACCTTTGATTTGATTCTGCAGACGGCGGCAGCAAATCGCCTGAGGCAGGAGGAGCTTCCGCAGACGGTTCTTGTGATTTCGGATATGGAGTTTGACAGCGCAGTGCGGACTTGTAATACGGATACGCTGTTTGACACAATAAAGAAGCGATTTGCAAGGTACGGTTACAAAATGCCAAAGCTCATGTTCTGGAACGTGAACAGCAGAACGAATGTGATTCCGGTTCGTGAAAATGAACTCGGAGTGGGTCTTGTCAGCGGATATTCCGTCAATGTCTGTAATATGGTGCTCTCAAACGAATTAAACCCGTTTGCGTGCCTGAAAAAGATTCTTGACGGCGAGAGATATAGAAAGGTGGAGGATTGTTTATGTTTGTAATCTATAATGAAAAAACAAAATTTCCAATAAAGACGTGGCTTTCCGGTATAGATAAGATAGAAGAGTCTTGTCTCTTGCAGGCATACAATTTGTCGAATCTCCCGTTTCTGCATAAGTGGGTGTGCCTCATGCCGGACACCCACACGGGAAAGGGAATGCCGATCGGCGGAGTGATCGCAGCAAAGGATGTGATTATTCCGAATGCGGTCGGCGTAGATATCGGCTGCGGAATGGTCTTTGCGGCGACAAATATCAGATACGAAGAAATCAGAGAAGTGAAGGTAGGGACCGCAACCATCATGCAGAACATGATAGGGGGGATTATGCGTTCCGTCCCGGTGGGATTTGAGAGCTATAAGAAAAAGCAGGATTCTGCCGTACTGGATCTGGCGCTTGAAAATATGCAGAAGTATGAGGCAAATCAGGAACTGGTACATTTGATCGAGGAAGGATATTTTCAGGTAGGGACGCTTGGCGGAGGAAATCATTTCATTGAGCTTCAGGAAGATGAGGACGGGTATCTTTGTATCATGATACATTCGGGAAGCCGTCATCTGGGAAAAGAAATCTGCGATTATTTTCATGGGAAAGCCCGTGAGCTGAACCGGACATGGTACAGCGAGGTTCCCGACGAATACAGGCTTGCATTTCTTCCGGTGCATACAAGGGAGGGGCAGCAGTATATCCAATGGATGCATCTGGCGCTTGACTATGCCTTTGAGAACAGGGAGCGCATGATGGATAAGGTGTGTGAGGTTGTAAAGGAGCAGGTTGAAAAATATGCCGGTCTGCCGGTCGTCTTTACCGATAAAATCAATTGCCATCATAACTATGCGGCGTTGGAAAATCACTATGGTGCAAATGTCTGGGTACACCGGAAGGGCGCCACAAGGGTAAGGCTGGGCGAGCGCGCCGTGATACCGGGAGCAATGGGCTCGTACAGCTATGTGGTAGAGGGCAAAGGCAATGAGGAATCCTTCTTCACTTCTTCTCACGGTGCGGGCAGGGCTTATTCGAGAAGCGGCGCAATGCAGGCGTTTACTACGGAGCAGGTGATGGTGGATTTGAAGGAGCAGGGGATTACTCTGGGTAAAAGAAAAAAGAATGATGTGGCGGAAGAATGCAGATTTGCCTACAAAGACATTGATGAGGTGATGGCGCAGCAGAGCGACATTGTGACGCCTGTCAGGAAGTTAAAGACTGTGGGCGTTGTGAAGGGATAGAAGCGGAACATGAAGCGGCGTAAACAGGGCGGTATCTGCCCCTGTGGTAGTGGTCTGAATGTTGTCGCTCATGTTCCTTTTGGCGCAAAAAAGACGCATGGTTTACATTCTTGTTCCATGCGCCTTTACTCTGTTATTTTAATATCAAATTTTTTACTGATTATGCTAACTGCATTGATTGGTCTTTTAATTCCTTAACTGTATCAAGAGATAACTCCGTAGCTTCTGCTATTTCTTCTAAAGACATCTTGCCTAATTTTATTAAATGAACCGCCGTCTTTTTTGCTTTATTCTGTACGGCTTCATTCCTCATATCTTCCATAATTTTACACATAGTAGCGGAGCCTGAACGCATCACCTTCATAAATCCTGACCGGATTTCCCCTCACAATCCGGTTGTGCTCCTTCCATGCTTCATGATTCCGCAGATTTGTATTTTTTCTATCTTCTTCATTGAGAATTTCCTGTATTCTTTTCAGTGCGTTTTGCTTGTTCTGGAACTGGCTCCGTTCTTCCGTAGAAGTAACGGTAATTCCGGTCGGGATATGCGTAATTCGAACGCCTGTCTCTACTTTATTTACGTTCTGACCGCCTTTTTTGCCGCAGTGAAACTTTTCGATGCGGAAAATCTGCTCCGTGGAGATTTCCGCCTTGTCGGGAATGATGCTTACGTCAACGTACCAGTTTTTCCGTTTGTGCTTAGGCCTGAAACTGCTCCTGCAAATCCAGAGAACGGTTCCCTCCAGAAAGGAGAGGTTCTGTTTGGCCTCAAACTGGATGGAATGATAGCAGTTCCTGCGGGCTCCTTCCTTTTGGGAAATTAGCCGCATATCAGGAAATTCTTTTTGCAGGGCATGGTATAGCTTTCCGACTGCAAGCTGGCATTCCTCAGGTCCCTGACCTGCGCTTAACTGTAGGATCATGTTCTGTCACCTGCCTTAAAATTATAAATGGGCCGCAGACGTTTGGTGATTGTCACGGTGTCGGCAATTGCGGATGCAATCGCATCCATCGCCCGATAGGCAAAAGGCGCTTCATCCAGAGTGTCTTTTCCGATGCAGGTAGAATAAATCCCTTTCATGGCAGATTTGTAGGCGGATACGGTGAAGTGTGTTTTGACTTCTTCGCGTTTATAAATCCTGCCTGCTCCGTGAGGCGCAGATTGGTTCCAGTCTTCATTGCCAAGCCCCCTGCCCAGAAGAATGCCGTCGCGCATATTGACAGGGATAACGACCGGCTCATCCTTTTTGGCAGAAATTGCGCCTTTCCGTAAAATCATATTGTTGTCTGTAAAATCGACATAGTTGTGGATGCAGGAATAAGTCTCTGTAACCTTCCATTTCATGTGCTTGCTTAATGAGGCGAGAATGGCGCTGCGGTTTTGGGCGGCAAATTCCTGCACAATACTTAAATCGTGAAGATAGTTTTCCATCAGCGTTCCTTCCAGATATGTCAGCTCGTAGGGAACCTGAATGCCGCTTTCTTTCAGGGCGTTTTGTCCCGCCTTCAAGTAATGCTCCGTGACTTCTTTTCCGAGATGTCTGCTTCCGGAGTGTATTGCAGAATACAAAAATCCGTCGTCGTCAGTATCTATTTCAATAAAGTGGTTGCCGCCGCCGAGCGTCCCGAGACTTAACCTTGCCTTTCGCTCCTGAATATGCGGATAGCAGCGCAGTTCCTGCAGATCAAAGTCATCGCTTAAGTGATGCGGTCTGCTTCGGAGGGAAAAGCCGGAGGGAACATGTTCCCGGATTGTGCTATCAAGCTTTTGAAATTCACATTTTTTTTGTTTCAGCTTTGCGAGAGTGATTCCACAGCCGATATCAATGCCGATTACACTGGGCATAATGCGTGGCCCGACAGATGAGGTAAATCCAATCGTGGAGACTTTTCCCGGATGCACGTCGGGCATTATTCGGATTTTGCTGTCTTCAAAGCATTCGTTGTCGCAGAGCATTTGTATCTGTGCAATTGCATAAGGGTCAATGGTATGTTCTGCCGTATTTACGGTAAAGATTTTTGCAGAGGTATAGATTCCGTTAATTATGTCCATACATATCCTTTCCTGAAATATTAGATTTCACTGTAACATTGGCATACAAAAAAACTCTGTAAAAACAGAGCCGTCAAACGTCCGTCTATACTTTTTCGTGAAAACAGGCTGTGGAAATGATTCATAACCGGATACCGGAAATGCAGATATATTTAGAAAGTAATACCCCAAAACCTAAGAAGGACAATCTGACCGTTGCCGTTTGTAATTCTGTCTTGAAAAAATAATTTACTCTGTGCCATAATAATCCTCCTTTCCATACTGGGTTATATATTTTAAGATATAACAAGTGTCTGTTACGACACATAGTATATCGGCAGATTGCAAAAAAGTCAATACCCAGAGCCGCCTTTCAATTCTTAAAATATTCACTCAGGTATTTCAGCTGATTTCTCTTTTGACACTCAAAGCATTATAACTTAAAATAAAAGCACTAAACGACAGGGAGAATCGGGAAAATCAGTTTGGAGGAAGAAATCTATGAAGGGCTTAAAGAATCTGTGTGAAAAAATTGATATGCCGGATGAAGTGTCTGGTGCGGTTATTGCATTTTCCGTGGAATATGACTTTGGGTCATTGCGGGATTCAATGGGACGGTTGTTTTTCAGGAAGACATGGGAGGGCGGTTTGTCGGAATTGAAAGACGCGTTGGGGGAAGATACACATGGAGTGAAAATCTTGACCTGCATGCTGCTTTGCGCCTTACGGACTGCGGAAAATTATAAGCGTCTTGGAATAGGGGAAGAAATATACATAGATACGATGAAATGTTTTTCAAGATTTGTACGTGAGCACAAAGAGAGTTATGGGATTTACGGGTTTGACAGGGAATGGTGGACGGCAAGGCAGATATCGGGGCAATTGCTGCGGATTGGTGAATTGGAATACGAGATGGTGGAAGAGGACGAAAAGAAATACATCAGCATCCACATTCCGTCCGATGCCGTCTTAAAAGAAGCCAGAATCCAAAGCTCCTATCAGGCGGCAAAGCGGCTGTTCGAAGAAGTATTCACAGATTATGCGTCTGCGGAAATGGTGTGCCATTCCTGGCTTCTTTCGCCCACGCTGAAGGAACTTCTGAAAGAAGGCTCGCACATTCTTGCGTTCCAGCGTTTGTTTGATATTGAGCCAACCGGTCAGGAGGAAACGGAATATATGCAGTGGGTATTTAAAAATCCGGATCTTCCGCTGGGCGAGCTGCCGGAGCAGGCGTCTCTTCAAAGGGAATTGAAGCGGTATCTGCTCGAAGGGAATACGGTCGCAGGCGCAGGCGGCAGATTACTGGAGAATCTTATTTCCAGTTCCTGCGGAAATGAAGGTTCCGGTATTTGCGGGGAGTAAGACCGGTACATTTCTTAAAAACACTGATAAAATGGCTGTGGGAATTAAATGCCAGATAGTTCGAGATGTCCACCGGAGAATAATCGGAATACTTGAGCATATTTTCCGCAGCCTCGATGCGTTTATCCCGGATGAAATGTCCGATGGTAGTATGCATTTCTTTCTTGAACAGCCCGCAGAGATAAGTGGCGTTTTTCTTCGTACATTCTGCCAGATCGTCAATGGAAATCGGTTCATGCAGATGGTCATAGATATAATCTATGCATTGGACGACCGGAAGTGAGAAAAATTCCTTTTGGGCAATCTGTTTCATACGGCGGGCATAGTCGAACACAACTTCCCGGTGCAGCTTTGAAAGCTCCTTTGTGCTTGTGCAAAGATCCGTCTTTTGGATATTCACATCGCTTAAGGTATAAGCCGTCTCCTCGTCCATGCCGCCCTCAATGCAGAAGCGCGTGATAAAGGCAATTGTAATCACAAGATGGTACTGCATGTTGCGGAAGGGGTTGTCCGAGAGTCTGCCAAGCTGGCTGTTGTCTAACGGAACCATAATACATTTCAGTTCATCAATATCTCCGTTTTTTACCGCATCATAGAATCGGAGTTCTTTTTCGTATGGGAGATGGTATATGCTGCATTCCCGTTGGTAAAACAGGCGGTGGGAGAGCTGGGACTCTGTTTGGTTTTTGGACATGGCAATCTCCTTTCGATGGAAGGCGTTTCTGCTTTGCATGATATTAGTATACCAGAGGAACTGACTAAAAAACAGAAGAAAGTGATATAAATAGAATGCAAAAACGGTTATGCTTTTCTTAGCAGGAAACGTGTACGAAGTTAAGAAAGGAGCCAGCGGATGAAAAAGGTGGGAAAAAGGTTATTAACGGGGATTCTTGCGGTTATGCTAACGTTTACCATGACGCCCTTTGGCAGCGTGACTGCCGAGGCGAAGACAGCGGCGCAGGTAACCAGTGTGAAGATTACAAAGTCGACGGGGAAAACAATTAAGCTCTTAGAGGGAAAGAGCTATCAATTAAAGGTTAAGGTTGCGCCGTCAAATGCAGCCAATAAAAAAGTAACCTATCAAACATCAAACAAAAAAGTAGCGACAGTATCGGCAAGCGGTAAAATAAAGGCTGTAAAAAAGGGAACTGCCAAGATTACAGTTGCCTCCCAGTCGGATAAAAAGAAAAAAGCAACCGTAACAGTAAAGGTAACGGTTCCGGTCAAAAAGATCACGATTACTTCACCGGATACCAAGAACCTTGTTTTAAAGAAAGGCAAGACTTATAAATTAAAGACAAGCGTTTCACCTTCCAATGCGGCAAATAAGAAGCTGACATATACGACTTCAAAAAAGAAGTATGTGACGGTAAGCAGCAAGGGAAAAATTACTGCAAAAGCGAAAGGTTCCGCTACGATTACTGCAAAGGCAAAAGACGGCAGCGGAAAGAAGGCTGCCATCAAAGTAACCGTAGGAACACCGGTGACAAAGGTTACTTTGGATAGGAGCAGCTTTTCAGGAGAAGAAGGAACTACGGTCACATTAAAGGCAGCCACAGCCCCTTCCAATGCTACAATAAAGAAAGTGGCATGGACCAGTTCGAATAAGAGTGTGGCGGCGGTAAATGCCAATGGTATGGTATCCCTAAAGAAAGAGGGAACGGCACAACCGGATTTACGCCATATGTGTACGACAGCTATGCGGTAGACGGTGTGAAAAAGACGCTTGCGCAGTATTGGGTAGACACGCGTGAAGAAGGCCAGCCTGTGATGAAATATGAAATTAACGATACGGGAGATCAGGATTGGTATATCCAGCTCAAGCAGGAGAATGTGACCTTAGAGAAAGATAAATGGTATAAGATTAGCTTTAAAATCAAGTCCACGTTAGACCGGACAGTAAAATATGCAATGCAGCATGACGGAAATTCTGATCCGGCAGATGCACAAGATTGGACGGTATATGATGGAGCAAACATCAATCTGACAAGCGACTACCAGACATATACAAACACTTTCCGGATGACGGGTGACACAGATACAAAAGTTAATTTTACGATTTCGATGGGGAAGATTACAGACCAGATTACAGAAAAGCATTCCGTATACATTGACGATATTGTATTGGAAGAAACAGAAAAGCCGGAGGAGGAAGAGAATCCGGGTTCGCTGGTCGAGATAGGCACAGACCTGATTCAGAACGGAGATTTTGCGGACGGCAACGCCAACTGGTCTGCAGAAATCAATTTAAAGGATGCGGCAACCGCTGAATTTACAGATGGAAAAGCAGTATTTGATATTGTGAATGTCGGTGAGGCAAACTGGGCGATTCAGATGAAGCAAAGCGGTCTTGCGATTGAACCGGGAGCAACCTATCATCTTACTATGAAGCTGACCTCTGCTGTGACGAGAAAAATAGAAATCGGGCTGAAGAATGCGTCCAGCAGCATCTATTACGGCGGCGGCGTATATGATGTAACTGCCGGGGAAGCGGCTGAAATCAGCGCTGATATTGTAGCGTCGGCTGAGCATGCGGCAAATAAAGAAGCATACTTCATTCTTTCACTGGGCAAAATCGGCGATAACGAAACGCCGGTTGGAACGGTTACGATTGACAGTATCAGTCTTGTAAAGACTGCAGAGGGAGAAATTTCCGGCGGCGGAGAAGAAGGCGGAGACAAGCCGGCGGGTGCGGAACTTATGAAAAACAGTGATTTTTCAGAAGGGGAAGCAAACTGGATTAAGGCAATTACTGCAGACGGTACAGGCGCTGATGCGACGGCAGAGTTTACCGACGGAAAGGCTGTCTACCAGATTCAGAATCCCGGAACTGCGAACTGGAATATTCAGTTGAAGCAGGAAGGAATTGAACTTCAGAAGGATTCGACGTACCAGCTAAAGCTGAAAATTAAGTCAAGCGCTGCAAGAACAGTGGATGTAGGATTCTTTGGCGCTTCGGATACATGGCTGGCAGGACAGTCGATTGTGCTGGAGGCAGGAGAGCTTAAGGAATACAGCGTTAATATAACGCCAAATGCCAATAATGCAGCAAGTACCTTTATTCTGTCGATGGGCAAGGTTGGAGATGAGACGCCGGCAGGAACGATTGAAATAGAGAGCATCAGTTTTATTAAGACTGCAGGTGCACAGTAAGCAATAGGAATTGGTGTATGAGAAGAAAATGATTACAAAGTGGAGAAATGCACAACGGAGAGAGTGTTGAAACAATAAGGAATGCAGGGCATGGCGGTTGCTATGCCCTGTATTTTTGCACAGGGGTGTATAAGGAAATTAGCAACGGCGGCTGCATGTTCCCCGCGCGGCGAGCAGGAGAATAAATATTCCCTACTTGATTATGCGTTCTATGAATTTTAAGAACACAAAAAAGGCGAGAAGTATTTGTGTAAATCAAAAGAAAAGTGTGTTATAATTTTAGCAAATTAGTTATTTTATTTGGAAAGCAGGTAAATTATGAGCGAGCTTAAAGAGTTTTGGATTATAGGATTATGGAGAGAGCGGAATTACCATTTGATTATAAATGATGGGAAATTAATTATGGTGGGCGAAAATGGATGCGGTAAGAGTACTGTTTTGAGAATCGTGTATTATACTTTATCTAAGAAGTGGGGACAGTTAGTGAAAGAAGATTTTGAGCGTATTAAAATTGTTATTGGAAACGAGGAGAAAGAATTTTTCAAAGAACAATTGGGAAAACCAGAGGAATATTTAATAGATACAGATTCTGAATTGATATCTCGTTTGCCGATAACATTTAGAAGGAGACATTTGGATGCATACAGAGATAAGCTTATGGCAGAAGAGGTGTTAGATATTTTAGATACTGCTGGATATCCAGATGGCATGTTTGATGTGGAAATAGAAAAACTTGAAAAAGTGGCTCTAAAGGTGCCTGATTCTATTAAAGAGATATCGGACTGGTTAAAAAGTCGTTTGAATCAACCTATTTTATTTATGCCAACATATCGAAGAATTGAGAAAAATCCAGAAAAGACAGAGCGGGAATCTTATTATAGGAGAAGACGTAGAAGCTATCAAAGCAGTAATTTTAAAAATATGAAAATGGAAGTTTCACATATTGGTATGAGTGATGTCAATGATGCAATACACGATTTGATTGCAGATATTAAATTACAATATGCGAGGAGTTCTTCCCAACTAAATCTAGATTGTTTTAAGGGAATATTAGGTCAGGATTTTAAAAAAGTGGATTCGATTCCAGATGAGTTTATGGAACCTGAATCTATTGAAATGATATTTGAGAGTCTGAATGAAGAGGAACTCTTGGATGTGGACAAAATGCAGATTAAAGAAAAATTGGTTGCTATCATCGGAAAGACAGAATCCTATGATGAATATGATAAAATAGTAATTTATTATTATAATATGCTCATTAAAAGGTATGAAAGTCTAAAGAAAACTGAGGACAAATTGGAACATTTTTTTTATGTGTGTAACCAGTATCTGTCAGGGAAAGAATTTGTGTATAAGCCAAAAAGTTTTGAATATGCAATCAATGTCCAGAGTCGTAACGGAGTTCAAAAAGAAATGAATATCGAACAGTTGTCTTCGGGAGAGAAGCAAATAGTAGCAGTCTTTAGCTATATTTACTTGCTGATTAAAGCACCATGCATGATTATTATCGACGAGCCAGAGTTGTCTTTATCTGTAACTTGGCAGGAGACGATATTGGAAGATATTTTAAAGAGTGAAATGTGTAATCAGCTTATAGTAGCAACACAATCTCCGTTTGTTTATGATAATTCGTTGTTACCGTATGCCCATTCAATGGAAGAATTTTTAACTGTGGAGTGATAAACTATGAATATGTTGGAAACACATAGCAATGTACGAAAAAAACCAAATGTATGTGCACACACAATAAAGGCAGAATACAAGCGTAGAGAAGCGAAAGTATATATTGTTTGTGAAGGCAATGAAGATTTAGGATATTATGGGCAAGTGATAAGAAGAAAATTTCCAAAATTGCAGATTAGAAAACAGTCTGCAGGTGGAAAAAACAATGTTTTAGAGGTATATAATTCTTTTAACTGGAGTGTTTTTGAAAAAAATAAAATCCTATTCTTAGTAGACCGAGATTTTTCCTATTGGATTGGTGAACCACAGTATATTGATACAAATGTATACATTACCGATCAATATTCTTTTGAAAATGATGCTGTTAATATAGAAATGTTTATGGGCGTATTAGAGGATTTTTATGGGTTTGCAAATGCAACAGAGGAGGATTTAAGGCGAATCAGAGAAACATTTTCTGAGCGTTGGGATGCCTTTTTTGGGAATTCTACATATGCTATGGCAGCGTTGCTAGTAAGCAATACACTCAATAGAGATCATCTTGCAAAGAATGTGGATATTAATAAAATGCTCAAAATAGAGAACGATAAAATATGGATTGAATCTGTTAAAGGACAACCAGTTAAGGAATATTTATTTGATAAGTTGAAACTTTCAGGTGATAGTGAAGAGGAAATTATTCGGGTACAAAATAAATTTGTTAGTGACAAGGCTCATTATTCTGTCAGAGGCAAGTGGGCGTTAAGTTTTATGGTAAAGTTATTAGAGTATATTATGGATAATGCAAGGAATTATGCCCCGTCGTTATATATAGGGGAGTCTAGTGCTCCTAAGAGATTATGTCAATTGACACAGGCAGGAACGATGGTTATGTTAGCACCGCGAATTGTACCTACAAAAAGCTTGAAACTTTTTTTGGAAGATAACATTAACTATGCATAGGAATAAGGAGGTGGAATTTTTGCATAATATATTGCATAAAACGTTCGCAGAAATAGATTTGCAGGATTCTTTTTTTCAATCATTACGAGATGATTATCCAGAATTTGATAATTGGTTTAGAAGAAAAAGTAATCAAGATGCGTTTGTACAGTATGAGAATAATAAAATAATTGGTTTTTTGTATTTAAAAATAGAAGAGCGTCTTGTTGATGATGTGACGCCAAATATCTGTGCAGACAAAATTTTGAAAGTAGGAACCTTTAAAATTGAGGCACATGGTACTAAGATGGGGGAACAATTCATCAAAGTTATTATGGATTATGCTGCAAATGAAAAGGTAGACGTATGCTATGTTACGATTTTTGAAAAACATAGTACGCTCATTAATTTAGTTCAGCAGTTTGGATTTGAATTGTATGGCGTAAAAGGCGGGAATACAAATAAGGAAAATGTGTATTTAAAGCAGATGGAAAGAATTACTGGGAATATAAATAAAGACTTTCCACTCGTTAATATTATCACGGCAAAAAAGTACTTGTTGAGTATTTATCCCAAATATCATTCTGTTATGTTTCCAGATTCTATATTAACAACAGAAAATAAAAATATTATTACCGATGTATCATATACGAATTCTATTCATAAGATATACGTATGTACTATGGAGCAGGTAGTAAACCTAAAATATGGAGATATTGTAGTTCTTTATAGAACTGCTGAATACGGGAGAAGTGCAGAATATTCTGCTGTTGCAACTTCTATTTGTGTTGTAGAAGATGTTAGAAAGCAGAGTGAATTTAGTTCTTTTGATGATTTTTATGTGTATGCGAGTAAATATAGTGTGTTTGATAAGGATGATTTACGTTACTGGTATAATAGAGGTGGTTGCAAAGCGATTAAAATGACTTATAATGCAGCTTTGAAAAAAAGGATAGTCCGTCATGACTTAATTACAGAAATAGGGTTAGAACGCAGTCAATATTGGGGTTTTTTTGAACTGACAGATGAGCAATTTCAAAAAATTGCTCAAAAGGGAGAAATCAATAAGATATTGATAAAAAAGAACTAATGTTCGAAAAAAGATTGCAATTGTGTATTGGATGAAGTATAATATATTAAGCGAAGCAGAACCGGCTTTATATAATCAGATTGATGGTGCAAAAACAGCGCCTTTTATGAGAATCCAGAGCAGGATTCTCATAAGCTATGTTACAGAAAGAAAATTGAAATGGAGTAAAAATAATGTGTGCGATATTATTGTCGATTAATCCAAAACATGTAGAGAGTATATTAAATGGAACCAAAAGATATGAATTTAGAAAAAGAGCATGCAAAAGGCGTGTAGAAAAAATATTGATTTATTCTACGAATCCAATTATGAGAGTTGTAGGCGAAGCTGAGGTTGAGGAAATTCTTATTGATGCCCCTGAAATAATCTGGAAGAAAACAGAGAAAAAATCAGGAATAGATAAAACTTTTTTTGATCAATATTATGAAGATAGAGACCAAGCCATTGCATACAAATTAAAAAATGTCAAAAAATATAGAGAGCCAAAAGAATTAAAAGAGTATGGTATAAGCAATGCGCCACAGTCTTTCCAATATATTGAGGAATCATAATAGAAGTTTGCATAAACATTATGATAGGGGCTGTTGTACAAAATAAAGCTGGATTAAGATATTGTATTTTTTCTGCTAAATATTTATCTTGTAGTGCTTTGTTTTGTGCGACAGCCTTGTTTTGTCTGTAATTTCAACTTCGGTTAAAGTGGTGATTCTACTTGTATCACAGAAAAATCCCTTTCTTTTACAAATAAAACGAATTATAATAAAACCAGAGAGAAAATATTTGCCATAAGGAGGAAAAAAAGTGAAAAAGAGAATTCAAGCATTACTTTTGGCGTTGGCAATGCTCGTTTCAATTCCGGCAGCGGGGTGCGCCGGGAAAGACGGGGCAGAGGTATCAACAGAAAATAGCAGTATATCGGAAGTAAACAGTGAGACGGTTGTAAAGGAAAATGCGATGTTTGCGGCAAACAGCGGGGAGCTTCAGGTCTTAGACGACAATTACCGCACATTTTACGAAGTATTCCTATACAGCTTCTATGACAGTGACGGCGATGGAATCGGGGACATACCAGGATTGATTGAAAAGCTGGATTATATCAATGACGGGGATGACAGTACTGATACGGACCTGGGGATGAACGGAATCTGGCTGATGCCGATTATGCCGTCTACTACATATCATAAATATGATGTGAAAGACTATAAGGACATCGACCCGGAGTATGGGACGCTGGAAGATTTTAAGCGTCTGATGGAAGAATGTGATAAGCGTGGAATCCATGTCATTATTGATCTGGTTATGAATCATACATCCTCACAGCACCCGTGGTTCCTTGAGGCAAGACAGTATCTTAGCGGATTAAATGGTGCAGAGCCTTCCGAAGAAGAATGCCCGTATTACGGTTACTATAATTTTATACAGGAGCAGACGAACAGCAGTTATTGCCAGTTGGGAGATACCGGTTGGTACTACGAAGCGCCCTTCTGGGGAGAAATGCCGGATTTGAATCTGAAGAATCCGGCGGTGCAGACAGAATTTGAGGAAATTGTTGATTTTTGGCTGGATTTGGGCGTGGACGGGTTCCGTCTGGATGCGGCAAAAGAATTTTACTCAGGTGCAGCGGATTCGAACGTTGAGGTACTGACATGGTTCAATGACATGGTAAAGGCGAAAAAAGAGGACGCATACATCGTGGCAGAAGTCTGGACGGATCTGGCAACCTACGCCCAGTATTATGCAAGCGGGATTGACAGCTGCTTCGATTTTGAATTTGCAGATAAGGACGGAACAATTGCGAACGTGGCAAAGGGGCTTTCGGGGGCGTCTGTCTATGGAAGTAAGCAGGAAGAGCTGCAGAGTACAATCGGGGCGTATAATGAGAATTACATTGATGCGCCGTTTTACACGAATCACGACATGGGACGGAGCGCAGGCTATTATTCCGGCGAGGACAGCGAAGCGCAGACAAAGATTGCCGGAGCAATGAACCTGATGATGAGCGGGTCGGCGTTTGTGTATTATGGAGAAGAGCTTGGTATGAAGGGCGCAGGTAAGGACGAAAATAAGCGCGCGCCGATGCAGTGGTCTTCGGACGCTAGTGCCGGCGGAATGTGCAAAGGACCAAGTGATATGGATGAAATCACAATGAAATTCGGCAGTTTAGAGGAGCAGGAAGAGGACGATGCATCCGTTTACAACTACTATAAGCAGGCGGTTCGCTTAAGGAATATGTATCCGGCAATTGCAAGGGGAACGGTAGCTTTTGAGGAAGAGCTTTCGGATGATGCGCTCTGTGTTGTCACAAAGACTTATGGAGAAGATGCGATAGGGCTGTTTTTTAATATTTCTGCGGAAGAGAAGACGGTGGATATTTCCTCGTACAGTATAGGAGACAGTGGAGAACTTACCGTTGGCGGAATGTTGCTGACCGGAGAGAATGCGGTTACGTTAGAGGGAGAAACGCTGACGCTTCCTGCATATTCTGTTGTGCTGCTGAAATGAGAAAGGCATAAGAAAATGTAATGGGAGATTGATTTTGCGTGGTTATGGAGGAATTTTATGAGAAATGAGACGGATAAACTAAGTGTTTTTATAAGTCTGATATTACGGCATAAACCGGAAGCAGCCGGAATCGTTTTGGATGAACATGGCTGGGCAAATGTTGATGAACTGCTTGCAGGCATAAATAGCACAGGACGCAGCATTGATACGGAAATTTTGGAGGGCATAGTACGAACAGACCAGAAAGGCAGATATTCTTTTAATGAAGATAAGACTTTAATCAGAGCGAATATAGCATAAGAGTAGTTTTGGAATTAGATGATTTGTGAAAAAGAGGTGAATAGCATGGCAATTATATCAATAAAAGTTCTCACCTAATCAAACAAGTTCTTTTCTATTGCTTCCTCCAAAAGGCTATCATCCGCATGTTGAAATGCCATAACAGGCGGTCATTTTGACAAAAACATATCGGTAGAGTTTGTGCAGAACGAGAAGAAATTTCCGGTCTTAGATTAGGTGAGCATGGATGTGCAGGAAGGGGAATTTATCTGTCTTCTGGACCCTTCCGGCTGCGGGAAATCCACCCTGCTAAATGCAATGGCCGGATTTGTCAATCCGTCAGGGGGACAAGTGCGTATTGACGGAAACAGAGTGACAAAACCGAGTATTACATTTAAATTTTAAAAAAACTTGACAGAAATCATTGTTTCATGTAAAATATATTTTGCTGTAGCAGACAGCAAAATGCCTGGTTAGCTCAGTTGGTAGAGCAGAGGACTGAAAATCCTCGTGTCTCTGGTTCGATTCCGGAACCAGGCATCAATCCTTATAAATACCACAGGTGTGGTGCTTATAAGGATTTTTTTTGATTTTTTCTAAATTAGAATCAGAATGTGAATATGGGAAAAAATTTATAATTAGGGATTGACTTTCAGATATTCTTATGGTAGTATATATTTTGTTCGCAAGTGAGTTTGCAAAGACACACAGTTTTTGCTCATGGTTTGATTTTAAGACCGTGTGCTATGCGGGTGTAGTTCAATGGTAGAACACCAGCCTTCCAAGCTGGATACGTGGGTTCGATTCCCATCACCCGCTTCTGCGATAGTGGCGTAGTTGGTAACGCGCGACCTTGCCAAGGTCGAGACCGCGGGTTCGAGCCCCGTCTATCGCTCTTTGTGAAGATAAGGCTTCCAGAGGTTTCTGGAAGTTCTTTTTTTGCCCATTTCAATACTGTTATAGAATCAAAATATTTTTGAAGTATATTTTTTATTTTTTTTTGGACAATTCTGTAAAATCCTGTTATACTACTATTTAACATATATAAACTACCGAGGGAGGATTATGAAAAATGCAAAAGAATAAGAAAAGAAAACCGTTAGCATTAAGTGAAAAATTTGTGCAGACAGTCGTGTTTTTGGGATTTGGTATACTGATTGTAGTTTACCAGTATGCGGGTTACTGGTATGCATCATTGTTTGGCTGGAAGGAACAGCAGGAACAGCTGGAACAGGAGTTTCTGAGTGTAGAGAGCGATATAAGAAAGAAGCAGATATTAGGATATGACTTGGTTTGGAACGATGAATTTGACGGTGGCAGTCTGGACAGGACAAAATGGGGATATCATTATGGAACGAGCTTCCAGCGCAGGTTGAACGGATGGAATGATTTTGAATTAGAGTATAATACAGACAGGGAAGAGAATGTACGGGTAGAAGACGGGAAACTGATACTGACAGCGATCAAAGAGAAGACGCCTTACGAGGAAATGGAATATACCTCGGGATGTATCAAGACTGTGAATGAAGATGAGACGCTTTTCTCCACGACATACGGACGGATTGAAGCGCGCATAAAAATGCCGGCGGGAGAAGGGCTGTGGTCGGCATTTTGGATGCGGCCGGTAGATGAGAGTATTTATGGAGAATTAGAAGAGCCTGCAGAAATAGATATTGCGGAAAGTATAGACGGGAGTGCAAGCATGACAACAGGCGTCATGCGTTATGGTAACGGGCAGCATAAGTTTTTGGCGGGGGGGCAATATTTTTACCCTGATGGAAGAAGAAGAACGGATTTTCATACATATGCTTTAGAGTGGACCCCGGATGAAATAAAATGGTATGTGGACAACAGATGTTTTCAAACTGTGGATTTGTGGGAGGATGAAGCGGAGGTTGATCCGATAGATTTTGTTAAGCCTGCGCCGTTTGATGTGCCGTTTTACCTTGTACTGAATCTGGGAGTGGTAGATGCGTTTGATAGAAAGGTAGATTTCACATATACCGAGTTCCCGGCGGAAATGGAAGTGGATTACGTGCGGGTATATCAGAAGAAAGACGGGTATTGAATCCTGTAGAGTCAATATTCCCGAGGAATCATAGAAGTGAGGAGCAAGATGAACAAGAAAGAAGTATTGGAACTGAAACGGCGTTTTAAAAAGGAGACATGTACATTTACCAGATTGTGCGGCTGTTATGTGGACGGCGAAAAGAATAAGGTCACGGATTTAAGAGAAACATTTTTGAATCTTGAAGATGAAGAATTCTATAAGTATCTGGAAATTGCCAAAAAGACATTGTCCGGTACACTTGGAAATAATCTTCTGCAGTTGGATTTTCCATTGGAGGAGGAAGGAACCGGAGGCAGGCAGCGGTTTTTGATGGGACTTAGAGACAGCAAATTAAAAAATGATGATCTTCTGGAACGTTTCTATGAGATGGTGATAGAGAACTATGAATATGCTGGGCATTATCTGATTTTGATTTTCCATGATGCGTACGATGTCATGACCAAGACCAGTGATAACAATAAGCTGGATGAATCAGAGGAAGTGTTTGAATACCTGCTCTGTGCCGTCTGCCCGGTGCAGTTGTCAAAGCCGGGACTAGGTTACAGAGAGGATGAGAACCGGATTGGACCGCGTATCAGGGACTGGGTGGTGAGCGTGCCGGACAGTGGATTTTTGTTTCCGGCATTTAATGACAGGAGTACGGATATTCATTCTCTGCTCTTCTATACGAGAGACGCCAAGGCGCCTCATACAGAATTTATGGAGGGCGGACTGGGCTGTGCCTCAAAGCGTACTGCGACGGAGCAGAAGAACACCTTCCACAGCATTATCAAGAATGCCTGCGGAGAGGATTCAAAAGAAGCGGATGCAATTCTGATGAAGGTGCAGGAGAACTTAAATGAAATGGTCGAGGATCATGAAGCGGTTAGCGAGGAGAACGGTGAACCGTTAATGCTTTCTAAAGATGCGGTGACAAAGCTGATGACGGACAGCGGGGTTCCGGAGGAGAAGCTGCCGCGCATTGAGCAGGCATATGAAGAAGAATTTGCAGCGGAACCGCCGGCAGCAGAATATCTTATAGACGAGAAGGCGTTAGAGGCAAATGAGAAAATGAAACAGGAACAGGAGCTGAAGCAGCAGGTGGAAGTGCTGCAGCAACAGTTGGAGGAACAGCGATTGCTGCATGGAGACGAGGAAGAAAGCAGTACGGTTAAGACCTATGATGTGATTCTCCGCGTCAAACCGGAAAAGGTAAATCAGATTAAGTCCGAGATGCTGGGCGGAAAGAAATGTCTTGTGATTCCGATGGAGGAGGACGAGCATATCAATGTTAACGGGGTAAATACCAGTGTATAAATTTCAAAAGGGCAGCAAGGTTCAAATCAAAAAGTAAAGAAACATATTTGGAACAGGTCTTCGAAAAGCGAGGATCTGTTCTTTTTTATGCACAGGGGCGCATGAGGAAAGCAGCAGCAGGAGCTGCATGCGCCCAGCACAGCGAGTAGGGGAATAAATCTTCTCTGTTCGTTTAATGGCAGAAAAATATGGAAGTATATTGACAAATAAATATATATATTGTATATATTATATATACACAATATAACAAGTGTATTTACCATATGTGATGAACAACCGATTCTGATCAAATCGGGGAAGATTGAGGTGGCCATGAATATCATCATAACAAATTCATCCGGACAGCCGATTTACGACCAGATAACGACCCAGATGAAAAATCTGATTATATCCGGGGAGTTGAAAGAAGGGGACGCCCTTCCGTCTATGCGGCTTCTGGCAAAGGAACTGAAAATCAGCGTAATAACAACAAAGCGGGCATACGAAGAACTGGAAAAGGAAGGATTTATTGTATCCTTCACCGGAAAGGGAAGCTTCGTGGCGAGTCAGAATGTGGATTTCTTAAAGGAGCAGAAGCAAAAAGAAATCGAAGAGCATTTGCAGAAGGCGGCAGACGCCTCGAAGCATATAGACATTAGCTGCGAGGAGCTCATGGATATGCTGCGCATCATTTATGAAGGAGAGTAGCGATGGAAGAAGCATTAAGACTTTCGCACATATCAAAGCATTATCCGAAATTCACGCTTGAGGATGTGAACCTTGTGGTGCCGAAGGGCAGTATTATGGGATTTATCGGTGAGAACGGCGCAGGCAAGAGCACGACGATGAAAGCCATGCTGGGGCTGATTCATCCGGACAGCGGAACCGTCTATGTAGACGGAAAAAAGTTTACGGGAAGTGAAAGAGACATTAAAGAGCATATCGGCGTCGTGATGGACAGCGCCTGCTTTTCCGAAGAATTGAATGCAAAAGAAATCGGCAGTGTTATGAGGCGGATTTACCGGACATGGGATAGCGGCAGATTTGAGAAGCTGCTGAAAGAATACAAAATAGAAGAGACGAAGAAGGTAAAGGAATATTCCAGAGGGATGAAGATGAAATTATCTATCGTAGTGGCATTGTCCCACGATTCGAAGCTGCTTGTTCTGGATGAAGCGACAAGCGGGTTGGATCCGGTGGTACGGGATGCGCTGTTAGATACGTTTCTTGAGTTCATTCAGAACGAAGAACACAGCATTTGGCTGTCCTCCCATATCTTAAGTGATTTGGAAAAAGTCTGTGACTATATTACGTTCATTCAGGATGGAAGGGTGCTTTTTTCGGAAAACAAAGATGAACTGATGGAAAAATACCGGATCGTCAAAGGTTCTGCACGGCAGATTCGGGAATTAGAGCCTACTGCAGTTGTGGGAGTACAGGAAAATGAATTCGGTGCGCAAGCGTTAGTGTTATCGGAAGAAATTCCTGAGGGGATGATTAGCGACAGACCAAACATAGAGGATATTATGCTGTTTCATGTAAAAGGAGGGAAATGAGATGATGGGATTAGTCTGGCAGGAATTATATACAATGAGAAAGACCATACGCCTATATATCGTTGCAATGGCGGTATACCTAATGATAGGATGGACAACGGATAATTTGTCGATGTTCTTTCCTTTGCTGGTGTTCTTTTCCAGCATGCTTGTGATTGCCGGATTTGCTTACAATGAAAAGAATAACTGGGATTTATTTGCCAATACTATGCCGGTATCCAGAAAACAAATGGTAGGAAGCCATTATATCCTAATGATGCTATTTATAGGAGTTGGATTTTTGGCAGACATTTTACTTTGTACCGTAACAGCTATGCGTTCAGGAACAGACTTGTGGGAATTGCTGGCAGGGCAATATGCCGTATTTGCAGTTGCATTAATTTATGTGATAATCTTTATCCCCATCATCATCAAGATGGGCAGTGAGCGGGCGAGAATCATCTTGGCCTGTCTGTATGTAATTCCGCTTCTGCTTCTAAAAGGACTTTACGATATGGGATTTTCGATGCCGACCGAAGAGCAGCTTCATCTGCTGCTTGGAATTAGTCCACTGCTGTTTGCGGTGGGAATATGGATTTCTTTCCGGATTTCGGTAAGTATTTATCGAAAAAAGGATTTCTAACAGTGGAAAGCGCTGCCAAATCGTGATAAGATGATAACATAATCTGTAAAAGAAAATCAGGAGTGACGAGAATGACAGCAGGACAGAAACAGACAATAGAAAATAGAAAGAAACGTCAGCCGGGACAGCAGGTGTTAACAAAGGAACCTGCATGCACCCGGCTGGCTTTGCTGCGGGAGCAGATGCGGATTTATGGCATTGATGTATATTTGATTGTATCCGATGATTTTCATGCGTCTGAATATGTAGGGGATTATTTCAAAAGCAGGGAATATATATCCGGCTTTGACGGGTCGGCAGGAACCTTGGTCATTACCCAGACAGAAGCAGGGCTTTGGACGGACGGGAGATACTTCATACAGGCGGCAGAGCAGTTAGATGGAACAGGAATCATGCTTCGCAAAATCGGAGAACCGAAAGTTCCCAGTATTTTACAGTATCTGCAGAGCACGCTCCGCAAGGGACAGAGCCTCGGTTATGATGGAAGAACCGTCTGCGCAGGATATGCGGGGGCAATCAAAGCAAATTTAAAAGAAATGCAAATAAAATTTGAAGAGACGGTAGATTTGGTAGGATTGATCTGGAAAGACCGTCCGGCGCTGCCGTCCGAAGATATCTGGATTCTCCCGGAGGAATATGCCGGCGCATCGAGAGAACAGAAGCTGAAAGAGCTGCGGGAGAAAATGAAAGAAGAAGGCGCAGACAGCTTGCTTTTAACGTCCTTGGATGACATAGCATGGCTGTATAATATCCGGGGGAATGACATTTCCTATAATCCCGTTGCACTTGCCTATACGCTGGTAGATGAGGAAAAAGCCATACTCTATATCAATCAGCGTACAGTCGGTGGAGCGGTGAAGAAGGAGCTGGAGGAGGCGGGCGTGCAGCTTCGTTCTTATCTGGACGTTTACCGGGATGTGTCGGAGATGAGGAAGGGAAGCCGCATTTGGATGGACGAGACGGTTGTAAATGTTGCGCTTCGGGAAGCGGTTCCGGCGGGCGTGAACATTCTTAATAAGGCGAATCCGACGACCGCCTCAAAGGCAGTCAAGAATCCTGTGGAGACAGAGAATGTGCGGCAGGCGCATGTCAAGGACGGTATAGCGGTGACAAAGCTGATTTATTGGTTGAAAATACAGCAGGGCAGTGAAATACAGAAAGCGGGAGAGCTTCGTGAGCTGACTGTCTGCGAGAAATTGGAGGAGCTTCGCAGGCAGCAGGAGGGGTATTTGGAACCAAGCTTTGCACCTATCTCCGCATTCGGGGCGCATGGAGCCATTGTTCACTATGAGCCGACCAAGGCAACCGATATTCCTTTGGTGGATAACAGCTTCCTTTTGCTGGACACCGGTGGACAGTATTTGCAGGGGACGACGGATATTACCAGAACCATCGGGATAGGAACGCTCTCGGAAGAGCAGAAGAAGCATTATACGGCTGTACTGCGCGGTAATCTGAATCTGGCGGCGGCATATTTCAAATACGGCTGTACAGGGGTGAATCTCGACTATCTGGCAAGAGCGCCGCTCTGGGAGCTGGGGCTGGATTATAATCACGGAACAGGACATGGAGTCGGTTATCTTCTGAATGTCCATGAGGGACCGAATGCAATCAGGTTAAAGGATGCCGGGGATTCGATTGGAACCGTATTTGAGGAGGGAATGATAACCTCCGATGAGCCGGGGCTCTATCTGGAAGGGGAATATGGTATCCGTCTGGAAAATCTGCTGCTCTGTAAAAAGGGGCGGAAGACGCTATACGGACAGTTTATGGAATTTGAAACCCTGACTCTGGTTCCGTTTGACAGAGAAGCGATTCTGCCGGAACTTATGAGTGAAAAGGAACTGGAGTTATTGAATGCTTACCATGCGAGAGTATTTGAAAAGATTTCCCCGCACCTTTCAAAAGAGGAGCGCCATTGGCTTGCGGAGGAGACGGAAGAACTGAAAAAATAACTGCTTGTTGCTGCTGTGAGCGACAAAAACCTGAGCGACAAAAAGAAGTGAACAATAGTACCGCTTACGAGGGAAATATTACCGCTTAGTGGAAACCTATTTACAATACTTTGAAAATCCGCAATAATACAGTTGTGGAGAGGACGAAGCGATGAAGATAAGGATGGAAGTGGATGAGGCGTTGGAGACGGATGAGATCATTATCCGGTGCCGCAAATTAAACGAAGAGGTAACGCGGGTACAAAAAGCAGTCAGTGAAGCGGTCGAAAATCAGAGCCGCATTGTTTTTCGCAAAGGGGAAGCAGAATATTATTTCCCATTGGAAGAGGTGCTCTTTTTTGAAACAGACATGGATGGAATCAGTGCGCACACCATTCAGGATATGTACCGGATTAAGTACCGCCTCTATGAATTGGAGGAGATGCTTCCGGGATACTTCCTGCGGATATCCAAATCAGCAATATTGAATACAAAGAAAATATTTGCCATAGACCGGAATTTATCTTCGGCGAGTCTGGTTTCCTTTCAGGGAACCCACAAGAAGGTCTATGTGTCGAGACGTTATTACAAACCACTCAAAGACAGATTGGAAGAAAGAGGTTGAAGTATGAAGAAGAATGGAGAAAAAATATTTTGGGGATTGTTTTTCATCCTTGGCGCAATATTTATTCTGGTGAGCAGAATGGGTTATTTTGAGGAAATAGGATTGCTTACGCTGTTTCTGACGGTGTTGCTTGCCGCATTACTGATAAAGAGCATCCGGCATATTGAATTTACCGGAATCCTGTTCTCACTGGCATTTCTGGCAATCCTGTATGATAAGCCGCTTGGTATCGAAGAACTCACCCCGTGGCCGGTATTGGGTGCGGCGCTGCTCGGAAGCATCGGGCTTGAGATATTGTTTCATAATAAAAAGAGACATAATGAGCACCATGCATTTTACAAAGACTGTAAAACAGTTGATACTGCAGATGAGAGCTGTATCAATTACGGAACCACCTTTGGCTCCAGTATCAAATATGTAAACTGTGATGATTTCAGACAGCTTAATTTAGATTGCACATTTGGGGCGATGCAGGTATACTTTGATCATGCAATCATTCAAAATGGCAGCGCCGAGTTGAATCTAAGGGTATCCTTTGCTGGTATGGATTTATTTATTCCTAAGGAATGGCAAGTCATAAATCATGCCACAGCGGTATTCGGCGGCATTGATGAGAAGAATCATCCACAGACCACCGGAACCCCTATACTAACCCTCACCGGCAGCGTCGCCTTCGGCGGGGTGGAAATCCACTACGTGTAAACCTGAGCAGTGTAAAACCGGAAACCTGCAAATATCCGTGTTTACACGAAGATATTTGCAGGTTTCTGGTTTTATAGGGCGAAGCCCTCAGCCCTCAAACAGCATTATCGTTTGAGGGCTGTCACTGCGGACGAAACCAGAAATCAAGATACAATGCGTGTTTACACGAAGATATTTGCAGGTTTTCGGTTTTATAGGGCGAAGCCCTCAGCCCTCAAACAGTATTATCGTTTGAGGGCTGTCACTGCGGACGAAACAATGCTTTCGTTTGAGGGCTGTCACTGCGGACGCGAAAAAGAAAGAACAGAAAGGAAGAAAAAACATGACGGCAGAAGCTTTAAATGTAATGTTGACAGACATGCAAAAGGAGACAGAAAAAGGAAAATTGAAGTGGCGTTTAGAGGTAGCAACATCCGAATACCGTGATCCGGCAGAGAAGCCTACTGTAGAGGCGGACGGAGAAATATGGACGGTAGACGAGTGTTATACAGCATACAACTGTGAATTTCGGGGAGAAGAATTCTCCATGATAACCTATGAAAACATAGAGACTGCCGGAGAAAAGACACGAAGCACGAATCTTGTATTTCTTCCGCCGCTTGCCATGCGGATTTTCCGGTTGGATGAACTGGCTCCGTATGCAGTGGAAACCTCTGCGGTATTAGCGGACAGAATACATCACTTATGGGAAACTCTTTTAGATATGTATTCCAAAGACAAGAACAGCGTGGGTATGGAAGTACGGGAAATGGAAGTATCGCTGGAGGCAGAATAGGGTTCTGAGAGTGTGTGGCAGGAAGCAGGCTGGCGGTTGCAGCAGTAACAGAAAGCAATACATATAGTAGGAATAGAGGATGAAAAGAAGAATAAGTCAGAGTTTGGTTCTTTTGGCGTTAACAATCGGACTTGGTGCGGGAACCGATAGAACAGACAAGAATTTCAATCATTCCGTAGCGGCTGTGGGGACAGTTGAAAATATGGAAATATGTGAGGAAGGGACTGAGGAGAGGGGCTATATTGCGGACGACGTAGAGGTCCCGGCATTGGAGGAGTATGAAGCGGGACAGTCAGAGACTTCTTCAGACGCCGTCGCGGACGAAGATGGACAGATGTTGGAAAAGCAGACATTGCTGTGGGCAAGTGCGTACCCTCTCCGTTATGACGCCAGAGATTATGGGCATGTGACTTCTGTAAAAAATCAGCGGGACAACACCTGCTGGGCGTACAGCGCCGTCAGCATGGCGGAATCCGATTTGATTTCAGAAAAAACTCCGGTAAACGGCAGTGTGCTTACAGCAGAAACTGCTGATTTTTCCGAAGATTACCTGATATATTCCTTTTATCACATGGAAGAAGATGCGCTTGGAAATACTACCGGAGACAGGACAGAAGCGTTGGGCTGGTATCGCGGTGTGGGAGGTAACCATATTTTTACAACCTTTGGTCTGGCAGGGGCAAAAGGACTGGTCGGGGAACAAAGGGCGGCAGATGAGGACTGGGAAAGTGAAATTGTAGATACGGCGGGTTATGAAGGCGAAGTTTATATGAAGAATGCATACTGGATAAATTTGAAGCAGAATCAGTCACTGGTGAAGCAGCAGATTATGCAGCATGGTTCGGCCGGAATTTCCATGTATTACGCAGCTTACTATATGCAGAAGGAAAATGCAGCTTATTATAATGATGTGACAAGCAGTGTCAATCATGCAGTAGCGATTGTGGGCTGGGACGATACCTACAGTGCAGACAATTTTAAGACAAATCCGGGAGCGGATGGAGCATGGCTGGTGAAGAACAGTTATGGCACGAGTGCAGAGGATGACGGATATTTCTGGATTTCTTATCAGGATAAAGCGTTGGTAAGCAGCACAGCGAAGGCGTTTATTTTCGACTTTGAAGCGACTGGTGATTATGAATATGTTTATCAGCATGACGGAAGTGCGGGCGCATATATGGACAATGGCTCGGGAGATACCGGATATCGGGTGGCAAGCGGAGATGCGATTGCCAATGTATTTACGGTCCCGGCAGATGCAAAGACCGGCTATCAGACATTGGAGGCGGTGTCGGCAGCTTTGTTTGCAGTCAGTGTAGACTATAGCGTGCAGATTTATAAAAATCCGGCAGATTTGCAGAATCCTGCGAGCGGAACGCCGATGCTTTCGGCTCCGGTTACGGGCAAGACTTCTTTTGTGGGTTATTATACCATTCCTTTAGAGGAAGAGGTCATACTTTCTGCAGGAGATACTTTTAGTGTGGTTATCACACTTTCTAAGAGTAACGGGAAGGACATCAGCTTTTTTGTCGATAAGACCTATACGAATGCGAACTGGATTTCCTTTGTCAATGAGGTGGATTTTGGAGAGAGCTTTGCATATCAGTCTGGAATTTGGCAGGATTTGGCGCAATCCGGTGCGACAGCGCGGGTAAAAGCATTTACCAGTGATTATCTGGTGCAGGTGCAATCTTTGCAGCTCAATGATTCCTCTTTGGAGCTGTGGAATGGGCAGACGGCCGACCTGACAGCGGCAATTTCGCCGGAAAATGCGTCCTATCCGAATGTGCAATGGGAATCGTCTGATGTTTCTGTTGCTGCGGTGGATGAAAAGGGACATGTAACTGCGGTCGGAAAGGGGACGGCGGTGATATATGCTTCGGCAGCGGAGAATCCTGCAATAAAAGCCGAATGCAGCGTTTCCGTCAGACAGCAGGCAGAAGCTGTTGATTTTCTTACAGATACCGGGAAGTTTGCCTGTCCGGTAGGAGAAGAGCTGCAGATGGAGTTTTCGATTGCTCCACCCGCGGCAGAGTTGAGGGACATTTATTTTGTGTCATCGGATAACAGCATAGTTTCAGTAAATGCGCAGGGAGTTCTGCACGGAAATAAAGCTGGGACGTCATTTGTTCGTGTGCATTCGGTTTATGATGACAGATTGCTGGCGTCCTGCAAGGTAGAGGTGACAGAGGAAATGGAGCAGCCGATAGATCCTGGACCGGGAGAAAATCCGGCAGAGCCGGTAACGCCGCCTGAAGCGGAGGGAGACAGTGAGGAAGTAACATCTACGGGAGGAGACGGAAATATCCCTGCCACTGGCAAGGCAGGAAGCAGACTTCCGAAAACTAACGATGTGAATAATATTGAAATCTGGGGAGCGGTGGCAATAGCTGCGCTGCTGATAATGTGCGGCGCACAATATAGATGGAAGAGAAAATTATAAGAATACTTGACAACAATGTGTGTATGGGAGTAAAATCCATATTGGATAAATAATATTATATAAAAAACGACAAAAGGAGATCATGAAATGAAGAGAATGAAGCGTGTAGTTACCGGTTTATTGGCACTTGTAATGATGTTTGCATTAGTAGCTTGTGGTGGCAAGGAGCAGACTGTTACATATCGTGGCGAGCAGGAAGAGAGCGGAATTAAGATGGTGGATACCATGACATTTACAGCGAAGGGCGATAAGGTTCAGAAGCTGGTGGAGAAGATTGAGATGGATGTGTCTTCCTTTGAAGATGATGTGAAGGAACAGCTCAAAACTCTTTATGATGGTATGGTAGATCAGTATAATGCAGTAGACGGTGTAAAGTGCAGCATGGATTCTGGCGATGACAGCATTACGCTCAATATTGAGGTTGATACTACTGGAGATGCTGCGCAGACGTTGGCTGATCAGAACCTTTTGGAGCTGACAGGAGGAAGTAACATCTCTTTGAAGGCTAGTGGATCAGCATTGGAAGCTCAAGGATATGAGAAAGTAGAATAAGAATGATTTACAAGAGGGCTGTCGCACGAATAAGTGCGCAGCTCTTTTTTCTTTTTCTGTGCAAATGATACAACGACAAGGGCACCATCAAGATTATCTCTTTGATGATGCCCTTTAAATTATGCTGTCCATTGGACTGTACCTTCCTTTTCATAAAGTTTTCATCTTCTGTCCGTGAACCCGTCCTCCTGAATGTTGTTTGCCTATGAGTATCGTTGGATTGGAATCATATATCAGATTCTAGGCTGATTCTCCATCCACTTTCTTTTGTATATTTACCTCATGGTTTCTTTTTCCGATTCTGAATCCTCAAACCGAAGGTGAATTGAAGTCTGCTTCTTTTGATTTACGATATCTTTTATCTAATATATCGTAATCAATGTCTTATGTGTGCATTGGACCGTACCTTCCTTTTCTGAAACCTTTTTGTACTTTTGTGTGTACATACAGTTTCTTCTTTTTCTCTTAATGATTCATCTTATGTGTCTGGTGGACCGTACCTCTCTTTCTTAGATTATGATGTTTTGATTACGTTTTTGGTGGAATCACCCTCTTTACTGTATATTTCGTTTGTTTGATTTGTTGAATTTATTATATCTAATAAAAAACAAAAAGTCAAGCATTAAAACAGAAAATTTTGAAAAAATATTTTAATACACAAAATAAAGCGTGTGAATAATATAAATATTCAGAAAAATAACAAAAGTATACAATATTATGAAAAACAGCACAAAAAATGAATGGGATTATTGGAATCCCATTCATTTTTTCTAAACCGCAAATTATGAGTTTTCGTTTATTCTTGATAATGCTGTCTGACAGGCTCTTGCAAGCTGGTCGCCGCAGGAGGTTGGGCGTCCGTTGCAGGAAATGCCGCCTAGTTTTTTGATGACTTCATCTACAGGGAGCCCTTCCACAAGTTTGGAAACTGCTTGGAGATTTCCATTGCAGCCGCCTGTAAATGAAACATTCTTTAAAATATTTTCATCAATTTCAAAGTCAATTCGTGTGGAACAAGTTCCGGAAGTTTTATACGAAAATGTCATAAAAGAGCTCCTTTCGGGGGGTAATGATTGAAATTAAGATAATTTATCTTCATGTAGTATATCACTGGAAAGCTGTTATGACAAATGGTTTTTCACTGTTTGACGTCCGCGGCTCTTTGGCCTCATGTTACAGACGCACCGGCGGATTTTTTGATTTCATAAAAAATTCATAATTCGTTTACGAGATTTCGTATTGTTTCACTAACGCGTTAGTGGTACAATACAGAGAGTTGTGTAAGTAAATTGACGAATAGGAGTATCAAATGAAGGCAATAGAAAGAATCTTTGGAACCCATAGTGAGCGTGAGCTGAAAAGGGTGTATCCAATCGTAGATAAGATTGAGTCGTACCGTTCTTCCATGATGGAGCTGTCAGACGAGCAGTTAAGGGACAAGACGAAGGAATTTAAGAAGAGATTGGAAGAGGGCAAGACTCTGGAAGATATTCTTCCGGAGGCTTATGCGGCTGTTCGCGAGGCGGCAAGAAGAGCGATTGGTTTGGAGCATTACCGGGTGCAGCTGATTGGAGGGGTGATTCTTCATCAGGGACGTATATCCGAGATGAAGACAGGTGAAGGAAAGACACTGGTGTCAACGCTTCCCGCATATCTGAACGCACTGGAAGGAAAGGGAGTTCACATTGTAACGGTCAATGATTATCTGGCAAAACGTGACGCCGAGTGGATGGGACAGGTTCATCAGTTCTTAGGACTGACCGTAGGCGTTGTTTTAAATTCAATGGATAACGACGAGCGCCGGGAAGCATATGGATGTGATATTACCTATGTGACCAATAACGAATTGGGTTTTGATTATCTGAGAGATAATATGGTAATTTACAAGGAGCAGCTTGTACAAAGAGGTCTTCACTATGCAATCGTCGACGAGGTCGATTCTGTGTTGATTGACGAGGCAAGAACGCCGCTCATTATTTCCGGTCAGAGTGGGAAATCTACCCGTTTATATGAGGCGTGTGATATTTTGGCGCGCCAGATGACGCGGGGCGAGGGTACCGGAGAATATTCGAAGATGGACGCTATCATGGGCGTGGAAGTGGAAGAGGACGGAGATTTTATTGTAAATGAGAAGGACAAGGTTGTAAATCTGACCGCTCAGGGCGTGCATAAGGTGGAGCAATTTTTCCATATTGAAAACCTTGCGGATGCGGACAATCTGGAAATCCAGCATAACATTATTCTTGCGCTGCGTGCGCACAATCTGATGTTCCGTGATCAGGATTATGTGGTAAAAGATGACGAGGTTCTGATCGTAGACGAATTTACCGGACGTATTATGCCGGGGCGTCGGTATTCTGACGGACTGCATCAGGCAATAGAGGCGAAGGAGCATGTGAAGGTAAAACGTGAGAGCAAGACACTTGCAACGATTACTTTCCAGAATTTCTTCAATAAATATGAAAAGAAATCCGGTATGACCGGTACGGCATTGACGGAGGAGAAGGAGTTCCGTGATATTTATGGAATGGATGTTATCGAGATTCCGACCCACCGTCCAGTTGCCCGCGTGGATCATCAGGATGCGGTATATAAGACCAAGAAAGAGAAGTTTAAGGCAGTTGCGGATGAGGTCGAGGCAGCTCATGCAAAGGGACAGCCGGTGCTTGTCGGTACGATTACCATTGAGACTTCCGAATTGATCAGTAAAATGTTAAATAAGCGTGGAATTCAGCATAAGGTTTTGAATGCAAAATTCCATGAATTAGAGGCTGAAATTGTTGCGCAGGCCGGTGTACATGGTTCTGTGACGATTGCAACCAATATGGCGGGCCGTGGTACGGATATTAAGTTGGATGATGAATCTAAGGCAGCCGGCGGCCTAAAGATTATCGGTACGGAACGGCATGAGTCCAGACGTATTGATAATCAGCTGCGCGGGCGTTCAGGACGCCAGGGAGATCCGGGAGAATCCCAGTTCTTCATTTCCTTGGAGGACGATCTGATGCGTCTGTTTGGCTCAGAGAAATTGGTAAGCATGTTCAATACTCTTGGAATTCCGGAAGGAGAACAGATTCAGCACAAGATGTTGTCCGATGCTATTGAGAAGGCACAGAAGAAGATTGAGGGCAATAACTTTGGAATCCGTAAGAACTTGTTGGAATATGATCAGGTCATGAATGACCAGAGAGAGATTATCTATGCAGAGCGCCTCCGTGTGCTGAACGGCGAGAGTATGCGGGATGTAATTTACAAGATGATTACGGATCGTGTGGAGAATACGGTTGACACCTGCATTTCGCCGGATGTGTCAGTGGATGAATGGGATTTGAACGAGCTGAACCAGCTCTTACTTCCGATTATTCCATTGGAGCCGATGGCAAAGGATAAGGTATCTTCCTACAAGAATAGCAAAGAGTTAAAGCACAGCTTAAAAGAGCAGGCAGTTAAGCTGTATGAGGTTAAAGAGGCGGAGTTTACGGAGCCGGAGGCGGTTCGTGAGCTGGAGCGCGTCATTCTCCTGAAAGTGATTGACAGAAAATGGATGGATCATATTGACGATATGGATCAGCTTCGCCAGGGAATCGGCTTACAGGCATATGGACAGCGCGACCCGTTAGTGGAATACAAGATGAGCGGCTTTGATATGTTTGACAATATGATCAGTGCGATTCAGGAGGATACGGTACGTCTTCTCTTCCATGTCCGTGTGGAGCAGAAGGTAGAGAGGGAAGAGGTTGCCAAGGTGACCGGAACGAATAAGGATGAAACGGCACAGAATGCGCCAAAGAAACGTGACAGTGCAAAGATTTATCCGAATGATCCTTGTCCGTGTGGAAGCGGTAAAAAGTATAAGCAGTGCTGTGGAAGAAAATAAAGACGGTATAAAAATAATGGCTTGGAAAGGATGAAGCATATGCATAACGTAAGAAAAGTGACAGAAGACATTTATTGGGTGGGTGGAAATGACAGAAGACTTGCTTTGTTTGAAAATATTTTTCCGATTAAGCGGGGAGTATCCTATAATGCGTACCTCTTAATGGATGAGAAGACGGTTTTGCTGGATACGGCGGATAAGGCAGTTTCTGAGCAGTTTTTTGAGAATGTGGAATATGTTTTAGCCGGAAGGTCTTTGGATTATCTGGTGGTGAATCATATGGAGCCTGATCATTGTGCTTTGATTGGGGAATTGGTGAGAAGATATCCGGATGTTCAAATTATCGGAAATGCCAAGACATTTCAGATGATGGGACAGTTCTTTGCTTTCGATATTGAGGATAGGAAAATAGAAGTAAAGGAAGGGGATACTTTTGATTGCGGAAGCCATACTCTTCATTTTGTCATGGCGCCGATGGTACACTGGCCGGAGGTTATGGTGACTTATGATTCTAAGGAAAAAATCCTCTTTTCCGCAGACGGTTTTGGCTCTTTCGGTGCACTGCCGGGAAATATTTTCAATGATGAACTGGATTTTGACAGAGAATGGCTGGATGATGCGAGACGTTATTACACGAATATTGTTGGAAAATTCGGAGTTCAGGTACAGGCTCTGCTAAAAAAGGCGGCGGGCTTGGAGATTGAGATGATCTGTCCGCTACATGGTCCGATCTGGCGCAGTGATTTAGGCTATATTCTGGATAAATATAACAAATGGAGCAGCTACGAACCGGAAAATCAGGCGGTGGTGATTGCTTATGCGTCAATGTACGGCAATACGGAGAATATGGCAAATGTACTGGCAGGCAAACTTGCGGACGCCGGCGTTAAGAACATTGCGGTATATGATGTCTCAAATACCCATGTTTCCGAGCTGATTTCAGAGATTTTCCGTGCGAGTCATTTGGTGCTGGCAGCGCCTACTTATAATGGCGGGATTTATCCGGTGATGGAGAACCTTTTGACGGATATGAAGGCACTGAATGTCCAGAAACGTACCGTAGCATTTATGGATAACGGAACATGGGCGGCGACTGCGGCAAAGCAGATGCGCGCTAAGGTGGAAGAGCTGAAGGATATGACGATTTTGGATGCCCAGATATCTGTGAAGTCTGCTTTGAAATCAGAACAGGAGGAGCAGATGGATGCATTGTGCAAGGCAATTGTGGAAACGCTGTAGCAGGACATGGAGTTGCTTCTAAAGAGAATAGGGTAAGGATTTTGAGTGTGGGTGGACGGTGTGTTTTCACCCGCATTTTTTTGTTGAAAAGGTTTATTCAATTGACAATATATGGTATAAAATGTAGAATAATAAAAAGGTACTACCCAAGTACGGTAGGACGGTTGGTCTTCCGCCAGAGAGTACAAGCTCTGTTTACATAGAAACCTTTCGGGGAATCTACGAAAGGAGGACTTATTGCATATGATAACAATTTCGTTACAATCAATTTATTACGTATTAGGTATTGCAAGTATTTTATGTGGTGCTGCATATAAATTGGGTTATGAGGTTGGCAAAAATGCAAGAAAGTAACTGTCCTCAGCCTGATAAACTGAACAGTTACTTTCTTTATATCGTAACCTATTAAATTTCAAGGCACCGTCACTGTTCTACGGGTAGTGCCTTTTCAGATGGTGATAATATCTTTCTATACTCATTATTCTAATGATATATTATATTTTTGTCAATAAAATTCATCGCAAATTTCGACAAAATACGACATGTTTAAACGGAGGATATAAACGATGCAGAAAATACATTTAAAAGCTCCAGATCATTGGATTAACGATCCGAATGGATTCATCTACTATAAGGGTTATTACCATATGTTTTATCAGTATTTTCCATATGATACGAGGTGGGGAACGATGCATTGGGGACATGCTGTGAGCAGGGATCTGGTGCAGTGGGAGCACAAGGGGATTGCTCTTTTTCCAAGCAAATATGATGACAGGAATGGCTGTTTTTCCGGCAGTGCCATTGAGCATGAGGGGAAGTTATATCTTTACTATACCGGGACGAGATATTTGGAGGAGAATCCGGAAGATATCCATGTCTGCCTGAATGACCGGTTTGCAGCGGCGCAGATGATGATGGTCTCGGAAGATGGTCTGCATTTTGACAATTGGAAGGATAAGATTACGGTGATCCCCCCGTTAGAAGATGAAAGCATTGGCTGCAGGACACATACCAGAGACCCGAAGGTCTGGCGTGGGAAGGATGTCTGGTATATGATTCTGGGAACTAGGAGAGAAAAGACAAAGGGCGGCGTTCTGTTTTACAGAAGCAGGGATTTGCGGAATTGGGAGTATGTCAACTTTGCGGGTAAGGATGAAGAATTCAGCTGGATGTGGGAGTGCCCGGATTATTTTGTATGTGACGGAAGGGACGTGCTGATTGTTTCTCCGATTGATTTGATGAAAGACGGGAAGACGGATCGCAATCAGGCAATATGTTTTCTGGTGGATTTTGAGGAAGAGACATGCAGGATGCAGATACCGGAGGAATATCAATTTCTGGATTACGGAATGGATTTGTATGCACCGCAGAGTGCGCTGGATGCAGAGGGAAGAAGGGTTTTGACGGCATGGGCGCGTATGCCGGAGTCTCCTTCGGGCGACTGGATTGGGATGTATTGCATTCCCAGAGTGGCCGAGGTGAAAGAAAACCATATTTATTTCCATGTACATCCCAATATTCGAGCTGCGTTTACCAGACGGATTGAAAGGCCGGCAGAAGCAGATGTGTCTGGCTATCGGCTGGAGGCAAATATGCAGGAGGGGGATGTGATTTGTATTGGCGGATATGAAATCGTGAGAATTGGAAATCGTATCCGCACAGATCGGAGCAGGGTATTCAGGAACCATCAGGATTACAGAATGCAGTTTGAGACACCGGAACTAATGGATGGCTGTCATGTGGAAGTTTACGTGGAGCCGAATCTGATTGAGGTTTTTGTCAATGACGGAGAATATGTTATTACCAATGTGGTGTATGATTTGGGGACTGAACTGCAGACGGAATGCGAAGATGCGGTGAAGATTTATACTGTGGAGTAGGAAGTGTGAGAAAGTTCATTTAGTAGATATGTGCAGAAGTTAGTGGAAAATCAAAGATGTATAATGGATTAAAAAATAGTTGCACAATAAAAATTTATATAGTAGTATTTAAGATAAGAGTGGAATGAGAGGATAGATTTATGTTCTGGAAAATGACAAATTTACAACTGAAAAAAGGTTATGTTTTTTCTCCTTATGGGGATAGTGCGCCTTTTTTTGGGAAGATTTGCAGAGGAACAGATATATCTGATCAACGGATATTCCATTGATTTTACTCACGATTCAACAAATCTTATAAAATAGGTACATTATCTCCTTGACGATTATAATTCAAAGTTAAGGAGATTTTTTATGTTAAAAATAAAAAAACAAATATCGAGATTATATTTATCATCTGTGCTGGAGAATGTTTCTTTGACAGGTGCGTGGGTGGCAATATTAGCGGCGCGCGGTTATAGTTTGGTGGAAATTGGTTTTGCAGAAACTGTTTTTCATATTGTAAGTTTGATGTTTGAAATTCCATCGGGCGTTCTTGCTGATGTATTTGGAAGAAAAAATATGCTGATTGTCAGCAATATTATGAGAATGATTGGAAATGTAATAATGATATTGTCATGCAATTTATTGATGGTATGTACGTCAATTGCATTTTATGCAATCAGCTACAATTTTTCATCGGGTTCAGGCGATGCACTTGCATACGATTCACTTAAAATGGTTAATCACGAGAAATATTACGAGAAGTATGCGTCAAATCAACTGATCATATATCGTCTTTGCAGCGGAATATCAACCTTGTGTGCCGGATTTGCACTTTTCATCGGTCATAAGCTGGCATATGGCACGGATATCATTATAGGCATAATACAAGTATGGATACTCTCGTCTTTGTTCGAAGCAGGAAAGCGCCAACGGGATGGAAGTACTGGAAAAGACATGATAAGTTCTATCGGGAAGGAGCTTGCATCGTGCTTTGCTGACAGTATTTACTTTCTGAAAAATGCAAAGAAAGCTCTTTTTCTAATGTTTTGTAATTCATTGGTGGGGGCTGTTGATATTTTGCTGCTGTTCTTTCTTCAAGTAAAGCTGCCGGAGGTTGGGATGCCGAATCTGGCACTTGGATTTGCACTGTTTTTTATGCAAGTGGGAGGCATATTTGGAGCAAAAATAATACTCAGATATAAGGGGATGCGGTATAGAAGTGTATTTGCCATTACTGCAATATTGGTTCTGGGCGGTGTGCTGGCAGAACATTCCGGCATGTACCTTATAATGACGGCGGGCGGATTTATTGCTGCGTTTAGCGATGATGCGCTGCAAGTAAGAACAAATACGATACTGCAGGAGATGTTTCCGTCAGAACAGCGGGCTACTTTGATTTCGGTCGAGTCTTTTACATTCTCAATGATTATGATGGTTCTGTCGCCGCTTGCAGGGATTTTGTTTTCACACTGGTAAACCTAAGATTTTATTCTCTCTGTATATGTATTGATACATCCGATAACGGAAATGGCAAGGCAATATCCACCGCATGGGATGCAGATTGGCCAATTTTTTCAAAATAGCGAGATGAGTAAGATATAAAATCTTTTATGCAAAATAAAATTGTTGACAAATCTATCATAAACATATATAGTTCATTAAGTGAACTAAAATAATGGACTAAAATAAAAAAGCGTTAGATGAAAGAAGGAAAAGGATGATAAATCGGAAGGATGCCTTGATTGAGGCATGGCTGAAAGAAACTTCTGTATTGATTAACCGCCGTATGGTAGATGGTTTGTCTTTTAACGAAGCATTTGTGTGCAATCTGCTGAACCGGAAGCGGAAGGAAGGGGACGAGGCACAGGCTACCGCTACTTGGTTGTGCAGCGAAACGGGAATCTTAAAGTCGCAGATGAATAAAACACTGAATTCTTTGGAGAAAAAAGGATTGATTCAAAGGGAAAGAGCGAACGAGGATCGGCGGAAGGTATATATCCAGTTACAGGAAGAGAATATTGAGGTATATCACAAGGCGCATAATGAAGTATTGGAATTTGTAGATGTGCTGATGGAACAGGTCGGAGAGGCAAAAGTTGAGGAAGCGATTGAAATATTAAATTTAATGGCAGACACAATCAAGAAGTTGGAAAAGGGAGAAAACGGATGGCAGTACAAATCTTAGTGGATTCCGCGTCAGATTTTGACATGGAAGAATTGAAGGAAAAGAATATCATTTGCGTACCACTTACAATCACTTTTGGAGAAAATCATTATAAGGATTGCTTTGAACTGTCAAAAGACAAATTTTATGAAAAGCTGCTTGAGAAAAAAGATTATCCCATGACCTCACAGCCTTCTCCGGAAGATTTTCTTAAGCATTTTCTGGCTACGAAGGAAAGGGGAGACAGTGTGGTCGCAATTCTGATGTCCTCTGGAGTGAGCGGGACCTGTCAGAGTGCAAATATTGCAAAAGAAATGGCAAAATATGATGAAATTCATATCGTTGACTCCAAAACTCTGGTAACTGCAATTCGTGTTCTTGTAGAGAAAGCGCTGGAAATGCGGGGAGAAGGGAAGAGTGCGGCAGAGATTGCCGAAACACTGGAGAGGTTGAAGCACCGCGTGAAAATCTATGCGGCAATCGATACCTTGGAGTATCTTTGCAAAGGCGGGCGTGTGACAAAAGCGCAGGCGGGCGTTGGGGATCTGGTAAGGCTAAAGCCCATGATTACTTTGAATGAGAAAGGAACGGTAGACATCTGGGGAAAGAGTGTCGGCAGTAAGAAGGCAATGAACCAGCTTCTCGCAAAGATGGAGGACATAGAACTGGATAAGGCGTATGAGTTCCGGTTTGCCTATACTCATGACAGGGGGAACAGTGAAAAATTAAAAGAAATGTTTGTTGACAAAGGATATGAGGTAAAAGACGCAAAGCTTTATAATATTGGTTCAACCGTTGGTTCGCATACGGGAAGCGGGGCGTTTGGTTTTGTCTGTGTGGAAGCGGAGAAATAGAGAAATGGTGAATCGGAGAAATCTGATTCGCCTTTTTGGATACTTGATAAGTTGTTGGAATTTTGTTAGTATTAGAGAATATATAAAAATATCATAGGAAACGGCAAATACATTTGCCGTTTCTTATAATTTTTCAGAAAGAAGTGTAAGCAATGGGAAAAGAAGTAAAGACCAATGCAATGCGTATGTTGGATAAGCACAAGATTTCCTATGAAATTATCCAATACGAATGTGAAGAATTTATCGACGGTCTGCATACAGCGGAGAAGACGAATGCGCCGGTGGAGCAGTCATTTAAAACGCTTGTCATGCAAGGGAAGACCGGGCAGTATTATGTGTTTGTAGTACCGATTGCCGAGGAAGTACACTTGAAAAATGCGGCAAAGCATGTGGGCGAGAAAGCAGTTGAAATGATAGCGGTGAAGGATATCAATAAGATAACGGGCTATGTGAGGGGAGGCTGTACGCCAATTGGAATGAAAAAGCAGTTTCCTACGGTAATCCATGAGAGTGCAAAAGAGTTTGAACGGATTTATATCAGCGGCGGCAGAATCGGAACGACAATCGTAGTGTCCCCGATGGAATTGGCGTCAGTGATAAATGCGGAGTTTGCGGATATCATACAGCATTAGAGAAGGAGAGGAGAAATGGAATGAATGAATTGCTGAAAAGATGGAGAGCAGATGTAATAATATCTGCGGTGTTATGTATCATTGCCGGAATTGCAGTCATGATCTGGCCGGCGGCAGTGACACTGGTATTGGGCAGAGTGGTTGGAGTGGTTCTGATTCTCATGGGTCTGAAACATGGCATTTCTTATTTGCAGGATAGAGGAACCGCCCGTTTGGGTCTGGCAAGCGGAGTTGTGATATTTGCACTGGGCATACTGGTGATGATTCGTCCCTCGGTTGTAGCGCAGATGGTAGCGGTTGTCGTGGGCGTGGTTCTGATTATGCATGGTCTGGAAGATATGCAAATGGGAATGGAGAGCAAAAGCTGCAAGGATGAAAACTGGTGGCTGTGTATGTTGTTTGCTGCCATTACGATTATGTTTGGGATCTTTGTCATCTGGAAATATTTTCAGGTGGCGGAAGTGGCGGCGTGGCTGTTAGGGCTTGCGCTGGTATTTGACGGAGTCAGCGATTTGTTTGTAATATATAAAGTGATTTCTGCGATAAAACGAATGAAGGAAGAAGCGGAAGCAATTGATGTAGAAGGGAAGGAATAATTGTAATGCGGCAGATGGAATTTAAAATGGAGCGCATGGGACTTCTGGAGGTAGGGGATGTGCTTCCGGTCACGGAAGGAAAGCTGCCAACCTCCTACTACTATACCTTGGGAAAATCTTATGCCATGTCGGAAAATTATACATTCCGTGAGAGGCTTAAGTCCACCGAGGGAAAAGTCGTGGATATTAAAGAAACGCCGAAAGGATATTTTGTGACGGTAGAGTTTGAAGAATAGAAGGAGAACAAATGGAACAGACAAAAGAGGTACAACAGGAAAATAAGATGGGAACCATGAAAATCAATGCGCTGCTGCTCAGCATGTCGGTACCGATGATGATTTCTATGTTGGTGCAGGCGCTTTACAACGTAGTGGACAGTATATTTGTGTCAAAGATAGACGAGTATGCACTGACTGCAGTTTCTCTGGCATTTCCAATGCAGGCATTGGTGATTGCGATGGCCGCAGGAACCGGAGTGGGCGTCAATGCGCTCTTATCAAAGCGTCTGGGTGAAAGACGTTTTGAGGATGCGAACCGTACGGCAAATATATCCGTTACGATTGCAGCAGTGGAATATCTGGTATTCCTTGTGATCGGCATCGTATTTGCAGAGCCGTTTTTTGCGGTGCAGACAGAGATTGCGGAGATTGTTTCCTACGGCAAGTCCTATATGAGTATTTGTATGATCTGCAGTATAGGAATGTTTGGACAGATGTGCATGGAGCGTTTACTGCAGGCGACGGGAAGAACCTTTTGGTCTATGGTTACCCAGCTGACGGGAGCAATCATCAATCTGATATTAGACCCGATTCTGATCTTTGGACTGATCGGGGCGCCGAAGCTTGGGATCGCGGGAGCTGCGATTGCAACGGTAACCGGACAGATTTGCGCAATGATTTTGGCATTTATTTTAAATTGCCGTGTAAATGAAGAGATTCAATTTCAAATAAAAATGATGAAGCCTCAGGGAGCGATTGTAAAAGAGATATTTATTGTAGCGATTCCGTCTATACTGATGCAGTCGATGGGGTCTGTGATGGTATTTTTGATGAATAAGATACTGATGGGATTTACCTCCACTGCGGCTGCGGTATTCGGCGTGTATTTCAAATTACAGAGTTTTGTATTTATGCCGGTATTTGGTCTGAATAACGGTCTGATACCGATTGTGGCGTACAACTATGGAGCCGGCTATAAGGACAGAATAAAAAGTACGATGAAATATGGAGCAATTTACGCTGTCTCTATTATGGCAGTCGGACTTATTTTGGCGGAATTGATACCGGGTCCCATGCTGATGCTTTTTAATGCTTCCGAAAATATGCTGGCTATCGGAATACCTGCGCTTCGGATTATCTGTCTTAGCTTTGTGTTTGCGGGCGTTGGAATCGTGGGAAGCGGTGTGTTTCAAGGACTTGGCAAGAGTATCTACAGCCTGTACGTATCGGTGGCAAGGCAGCTTGTGGTATTAATTCCGGTAGCGTATCTTTTATCTTTGACCGGGAATTTGAATCTGGTGTGGCTGGCATTCCCGATTGCGGAAACGGTTTCTATTATAATTACACTGTGGGGACTTCGGAAGGTTATGGGACATCTGGATAAGTGCTTTCCGGATAACTGACAAAGTTTCGGCTGAAATATTGTAATTAGGGAAAAAATGGTATAAAATAGCTTTATATATTTAAAAAATTAGCATAAGGAGCGCTGACCTATGAGATACCTTCCAATAGCAGGATTAAAAGAACAAATGGCGCTGGGTCAGGATATATTTGACGGAGAAGGCCGCATGCTTCTGGCGAAGCATCAGATTCTGGATAATGATTACATTTTGAATCTTCAGTCGATGGGATTGCAGGGCGTCTATATTGATGATGAATTTTCAGAGGAAATCGAGGTAGAACAAATCATAAAGCCGGGCATCCGCAGACAGGCGTTAAAGACAGTCCATACACTCTTTATTGAAGAAGAAGACGCAGAGGACGCGAGAGAGTGGAAGATTCGTAAGCTCGTTATGGATGTGGTAGAGAATATAGTAAGCCACGGTGACGTCATGTACAACATGATGGATTTGAAAAATTATGACGATTATACTTTTTTCCATTCGGTCAATGTAGCGATATTGTCTGTGGTATTGGGCGCCAGATACGGGATGGATGTGCAGGAACTGCGCATTCTTGCCGCCGGTGCATTACTGCATGATATCGGAAAGAGATTTCTGGAGATTGATATTTTAAATGCGAGACGTCCTCTGACGGAGGAGGAACGTCATATTATGTTGCAGCATTCGAAGCTGGGATATGAATTTTTGCGGGAACGCTATGATTTCCCCGAAGAAGTGTGCTTAGGCGTTTTAGAGCACCACGAATGTTACAATGGAGAGGGATATCCGCTCCGTAAGTCGGGAGAAGAGATCAGTATATATGCAAGGATTATTAAGATGGCTGACGTATATGACGCTATGCTTTCCAAGCGCCCGTACCGGAATGCGCTTCCGCCTTCCGATGCGGTGGAATATATTATGGCAATGTGCGGCAGTGAATTTGACCCGCAGCTCGTAGATGTATTTGTCAAATGGGTTGCCGTCTATCCGGCAGGCTGTGAAGTTGTACTCTCCGACGGCAGACATGCGGTCGTTGCAAAGAATTTTCAAAATTTTGCTCTGCGTCCGGTGGTCAAGCTGATAGAATCCGGTGAAATGCTGGATCTAAAAGAAGATAAGGATGCCAGAAACATAACGATTAAGAGCATTGTGGTATAAGATGAGGTACGTATGACAAGTCAGGGCAGGAATGCAGTAGATATTTTACTTGCAGAAAGCTTAAAGGAACTTACGGAGAGTCGTCCGATTGAGAAAATTACAATAAAAGAAATTACAGATAAAGCAGGAGTGATTCGCCCTACATTTTATAATCATTTTCAAGATAAATATGAACTTTTAGAATGGATTATTATGACGGAGCTGTTAGAGCCGATAAAGCCATTGATTCGAAATAGGATGGTGGAGCAGGCGTTTATCCTGCTTTTTACCAGTGTGGAGAAAGAGAAGAGCTTCTATATGAAGGCATGTCGTCTGGAAGGGCAGAATTCATTTGAAAGTATTGTGAAGCAGTGTATTACCGACGTGCTCTTAGAGGTGCTTACCGACAACACCAGTGGGAAGAAGAATATTTTTCCTTGGATAAGTCCGAAGCTGATTGCGGAATATCATGCGCAGTCCATGTGTTTTTTGGTCGTAGACTGGCTCAAATCCGGCATGAGCATTTCCGCAAAGGAAATGGCTGATACTTACGATTATATGATTCGGCATTCAATAGAAGATATTTTAAATGAAATATAGCGGCTATTGTTGTACCGATATACAAATGAAAGAATTTGTATAATGAAAACGACAAACAGATTAAAATGTATAATTAAATGATACAGAGAAAAGAGATTGAATATTTTCAAATTCAATCTCTTTTTTTATACTGTAAATCACAAAGACAGAGAAAAAGAAAGTGAGTGTGAAACAATGATTAAGTTTGGAAAAGGAGTTGTAAAACACAGAGTCCTGATATTTATTATCAGCCTTCTGCTGTTGATTCCGGCGGCAATCGGTTATTTCAATACGAGGATCAATTACGATATCCTCACCTATCTGCCAAAGGATATTGAGACAATGAAGGGGCAGGATATTCTGGTAGATGAATTTGGAACCGGAGCGTTTTCCATGTGTGTTGTAGAAGGAATGACAGAAAAAGACATTGCTTCTATGCGGGAAGCAATGACACAGGTAGAGCATGTAAAAACCGTTATCTGGTATGATTCCCTTGCAGATTTGTCCGTCCCGATGGAACTGCTCCCAAATGATTTGTATGAGGTATTTAACAATGACGAAAAAGACGCCACCTTATTGGCGGTCATCTATGAAACTTCTATGTCGTCAGATGAAACAATGGGCGCCATTGAGGAAATCCGAAAGGTAACAGGAGAGAAATGCTTTTTAAGCGGTATGTCGGCAGTCGTTACGGACACGAAGAACTTATCCAATCAGGAAGTGCCAATCTATGTAGTGATCGCAGTTCTTCTTTCTACGCTTATCCTGTCACTGACAATGGATTCGGCGATTATTCCGCTGTTCTTCCTGCTCAGTATCGGAATGGCAATCATATATAATCTGGGAACAAATGTCGTGAAAGGGGAAATCTCTTATGTGACTCAGGCGCTTGCAGCAGTGCTTCAGCTGGGCGTAACAATGGACTATTCCATTTTCCTCTGGCACAGCTATCAGGAGAATCAAGAACGGTTTCCGGGCGATAAAAACCGTGCGATGGCACATGCCATCTCTAATACAGTTACATCTGTGGTTGGAAGCTCCATCACAACGGTAGCAGGCTTTGTGGCTCTTTGCTTTATGAGCTTTACCCTTGGACTGGATTTGGGAATTGTAATGGCAAAGGGCGTTGTATTCGGAGTAATCTGCTGCGTAACGGTACTGCCGTCTATGATTCTGATTTTTGATAAAGCAATTGAAAAGACAAAGCATCGGGCGATTATCCCGGATTTGGGAAAAATATCAAGCTGGGTGGTAAATCATCATTCTATTTTCATCGTCCTGTTTCTATTGATTTTAGGACCTGCGATTTACGGTTATACCCACACGGATGTCTACTATGATTTGGCGGGGACAATGCCAAAGAGCCTGCCAAGCATTATGGCAAACGATAAGCTGGATGAAGATTTTGCCATGGGCGCTGCACATATGATTCTGGTGGACAGCGAGCTTGCGTCGAAGGATGTAAGCGCTATGGTAAAAGAGATTAATGAAGTGGACGGCGTCAAAACGACGCTTGGCCTGGACGCCATCGTAGGACCGGGTATTCCAAGAGAAATGATTCCGAATGAAATCAAAGAGCTTTTGATGGATGAAAATTATCAGCTACTGCTCATCAGCTCCGAGTATGCAGTTGCTACGGATGAGGTAAATGCGCAGTGTGACGCAATTAAGAATATTGTCAAAAAATATGACGAAAACGGAATGCTGATAGGTGAAGCGCCTTGTACGCAGGATTTGATCACTATTACAGATAAGGATTTTAAAGTAGTAAGCGCAGTATCCATCGGAGCAATCTTTATCATTATTGCATTTGTGTTCAAATCAGTTTCTTTGCCGGTGGTTTTGGTAGCCGTAATTGAATTTGCCATATTTATCAACATGGGTATTCCGGCTTACACAAAGACGACGCTGCCGTTTATCGCTTCCATTGTAATCGGAACGATTCAGCTTGGTGCAACCGTAGATTATGCAATACTTATGACAAATAAGTTTAAGCGCGAACGTTCAAAGGGCGTTGAGAAGAAGCAGGCAATTACAGAGGCGCTTCAAAGTTCATTACAGTCCATAATGGTAAGCGCATTGAGCTTTTTTGCGGCGACTTTCGGCGTCGGGCTTTATTCCAATATTGATATGATCAGTTCTCTTTGTACATTGATGGCAAGAGGAGCAATTATCAGTATGTTTGTAGTAATTTTCATTCTGCCGACGATGTTTATGGTTTTCGACAAGGTAATCTGTGCGACCAGCATCGGTTTCAAACCGAAAAAGACACAGACTTGGAAAGCGGAAAACCAGTTGCAGCAGTGATTTATCAGAGATTAGATTATTGGAGCTTAGAGGAGGAAAGTTTGAAAGTAAAACTTCCAAATCTACATAGATGGCGTGAAAAGCACGCCAGAAGGAGGAAATCATGAAGTATTCAGAGTTAAAAAGTAAATTTCAAAATAAATATGTAATCCGTATAATCGCAGGCGTGCTTTCCGTTGCGCTTCTCGGAAGCGGATACGGCGTCTATTCCGTAAATGCGGCAAAGGCTGAGGAAGTGGAGAGCACAGAAGTTGCTGCGGAGCCGGATACACAGGAGGAGCTTGAGAACGCCATCAAGGATATGGTAAAAAGCTCATCTAAGGAAAAGGTGATCGGAAAGGATGAGACGGTATATCTGATTGCAAATGCAAAGGGCGGCGTCAATCAGACGATTGTCAGTGATTGGTTAAAGAATCCTGATAAAACGGATTCACTGAAAGACGTCTCCGACTTGAAGGAGATTGAAAATGTAAAAGGCGAGGAGACCTTTTCACAGAATGGAAATGATTTGACCTGGCAGGCAGACGGCAAGGATATCTATTATCAGGGAAAGACAGACAAGGAGGCTCCGATTTCGGAGCAGATTACCTATTATCTGGACGGAAAAGAGATAGAGCCGGAGGATTTGGCAGGCAAGAGCGGTAAGGTTACGATCCGTTTCGACTATACCAACAATGAGAAGACAACAAAAGAAGTAAACGGAAAGGAATATGAGGTGTATGTGCCGTTTACCGTTGTAACAGGAATGGTGCTAAATGATGACTTTACAAATGTGGAAGTCACGAACGGAAAGATTATTTCAGATGGCAAGAATAATGTTGTAGTTGGAATGGCGATGCCGGGTTTGAAGGAAAGTCTGGACGTAGAATCAGAGGACTTTGATGAGGATATGGATTTTCCGGATTATGTGGAAATAACTGCAGACGTAGAGAATTTCTCTTTGGATATGACAATTACACTGGCAACCAGTGAGCTTTTAAGTTCTCTGGATTTGAGTGGGAACATGGATTTATCTGCATTGGACGAAGTGCTGGATGAGATGACGGATGCCTCATCACAGCTTGTAGACGGGAGCGGAGAGCTTTCCGAAGGAGTCGAAACGCTTCAGGAGGGTGTGAAGTCTTATACTACGGGAGCGTCCACGATTGCCGAAAACTTGAAGAAATTATCCGATGGCACAAGTACGCTGAATGGAAAGGTTCCGGAACTGGTGAACGGAGTGGACGCATTGAAGGAGGGTTCCGATTCTGCAGTTACCGGAGCAGACGCCTTAAATACGGGAGCGAAGAGCGCGGCAGAAGGGGCGAAAGCATTAAGTGACGCCTATGCCGGAAAGAACGGTGCGGCAGCAGGAGCAAAGGCTTTAAATCAGGGCGTGTCCCAGTTGACCGGAGGATTGGAAACGCTTCTGTCGCAGGTGGGGAGCAATGCGGCTTCCTATAGTTCACAGGCAAAGGCGCTTTATCAGACGGATGCGGACGCTGCTGCCGCATTGACGGCGGATCTGACGGCGTATGTCAAAGCACAGGTCACATATCAGAATCTTGGAAGAGGAATATTGGATGTGCAGACTGCGATTCAGAGCTCACTCGCGTCTGTGGGCGCAAGCGTAAGCCAGATTAACAGTCAGGCGCCGGAGGGCCTGAAGCTTTCTGTGGATGCTTCGTCGTTTGCACTGGGCAATTATATGAGCTTCAATGAGCAGACCGGAATGTATACCTTGACGGACGGACTTGCCGCAAATGTCAGGGCATTGGCAAACGGCGCAGCAGGCGCTGCGGGCGCTGTAAACAATACAAAGGCGGCAACGGAACAGACAGCAACAGGGCTGCTTGCCGTTGATCCGTCAAGTGCGGCGGCGCTGTTTGAATTGGCAGGAGCGGAAAACGCATTAGCCGGAAGTCTTGCTTCTTCCGAGGCAACTTTAAATACTTATGCAGTGCAGTTGGATACGCTGATAAGCCAGTACAGTGCGGCGGCAGCGACCATGAACGCCGCTTATACGAAGCTCACCAGTACGGACGAAAAGAATCCGGGAACTATTGTAAAGGTATGCACGTATTACGGAACGAGCGGAGCGGGGACGGCTCTTTCGGCTGTGGCACAGTCGGTAAAAGACGCAGGACTGGATGATGCGGCTCTTAAAACCCTTGCAGACGGGGCAAATGACTTGAACGCGGCAATCAACGGAGGAACCTTGTCTAATGGAAAGACGGTGAAGCAAGGGCTTGCAGACGGAACCGCGGCTTTATCACAGGGCTTAAACGGATACGATAAAGCGGACGGAAGCCATGTGACAGGTCTTTGCGAGGGAGCCGGCAGTCTCTTAAAGGGCTTACAGGAAATCAACGGCGGTCTTGGAACCTTGCAGGCGAGCACGCCGGAGCTGACAAAGGGCGTCAGCGAATTGAATCAGGGAGCTTCTCAGTTAAAGGACGGTGCAAACACATTGATTTCCAACAACGGAAAACTGACAAACGGCGTCAGGGAGCTGCTGGACGGATCTGTCGAATTGAAAGACGGAATGAAAGAATTTGATGAAAAAGCAATACAAAAGCTTGCGGACACCTATCACGGTGATGTACAATCATTATTAGACCGCATTGACGCAGTTGTGATGGCGGGTGAAGAATATACCACATTTTCACAGGTGGCTGACGGTGTGAACGGCAACGTGAAATTTATCCTTAAGACAGATGCTGTAAAAGCGGAAGCTGAGAAATAGAATTGCAAAAGTAACAGTGGATCCGAAGGCTGAACTGTTACTTGCAAAATGCAAAGGAGGACGGACAATGAATTGGATAGAGATGCTTATGGTAACGCTTGGTCTGTCTCTGGACATATTTGCGGCAGTGGAATGTCAGGGCGCATTGGTGGCGCAGGTAAGGAAGAGGCATCTGGTTCTGATATGCGCTTTGCTGTCCCTCTGGCAGATGGCGGCTTTATATCTGGGCAGCTTCATCGCCGAACTCCTTTGCAGATATGATTTGCGGGATGATTCTTTGGTGACAGGAAGGATTCTGGCGTCTGCGATCCTCATTTGTCTGGGCGTCAGGCTGATTCGAAAGGCATGGAAGAATGATGGCGTAGAGGAGCGCCGCGCTGAGAATCTGGGTATTCAGATATTTCTGCGGATGGCGGCGGTTGTCAGTATTTATACGCTGCTGACCGGAATTGCTTTTGGTTTTTTGGATTGTGATGTACTGCTGATGCTGCTTATGATCGTTATATTTACTGTAGTAGTCGTGGTGCTTGGGATGTACACCGGATACCGGTTCGGATTTGAGCAGAAGACGAAGGCTTATATTGCTGGCGGGATTCTTCTGATTGCTGGCGGGATTGATGTTGTGGTTCGGTATGTATTTTGATAGATAGAAAAGACCTCGCATATGCGAGGTCTTTTCGTGTATTGGGGAACGCAGAAATAAAGTGAACAGTAACGAATTGAAAAAAGATTTCTATTGGCAAAGTATAAATTCCGTTGACCGGTGCATAATAATGGCATATAATGAAAGTACCATAAAACGTACTGTTTATAGTACAGAAAGAGGTGTATTATGATTGCAACAAAACAGATGGATGTGAGAGCAAATATTAAAAAATATTTTGACATGGCATTTAACGGGGAACCAGTGATTGTATCACGTAAAGAGAATAAGAATGTTGTAATAATTTCTGAGGCAGAATATAACGAATTGGCAAAGGCAAAGAAGAATGCCGAGTATCTGGAAAAATTGAACAAGGCAGATGAGCAGATCAGAAATGGCCAAGTAATCATAAAAACTATGGATGAGCTTCTTGCTATGGAGGAATAGACACTTATGAAAATCACTTTTGCAGAAGAGGGATGGAGTGAATACCTTTATTGGCAGACTCAGAACAAAAAGACATTAAAAAGGATTAATCAGTTATTACAAAGCATAGAACGAGATGGGATATTGCAAGGAATAGGAAAACCAGAAGCGTTAAAACATGGGAAGTCTGGGACGTTTAGCAGAAGGATTGATGAGGTGAATCGTTTAGTATATGAAGTTGTTGATGGACAAATAATTGTGAAGTCTTGTAAGGGACATTATGAAGATTGATAAAGGACAGAGCTGCACGCTTTGGAACTTTTTACATCAATAGAAAGTGTGGTATGCGTGTCCGGATATATTATAATGCAGAAACTGAGATTTGCCTGAGAGAGTTTCCTCATATAAAAATGACGTTGGGAGAGATTTTTTGAGGGATTGGAGAGATTCTATGCTTGAAATTGTAAATGTCGAAAGTTTTGAGAAATATAGATAAGTGCCCGCTGAACATCCGACATAAAAGACCTCGCATATGTGGGGGCTTTAAATATAGCAAACACAATTTACTATCCAATAAAATTATGATATCATCACTTCATAAACTAAGGAACTGTTCAAAAATAGCTCATCAATCAGTTCCGAAACACCGCCAAATGAAGGGAGCCTTCCCATGCCGACAATCAAAATTAAGGATTCCACACACAAAATCTTAGATGAAATTTTTCAGAACCCCGAAGAGACAATAGCCGCAGCATTAAAACGTAACGGCTATTCCAACGCTTACCCTTGTGGCGGCAAAGGAATCTGCGGCAAGTGCCGCTACCATGTGGCAGAAGGGGAACCGGTTCTTTCCGCAGAGGAGGAAAATCTCCTGTCGAAGGAGGAGTTGGCGGGAGGTGTGCGCCTTCTGTGCCGTTCTACGTTTGCCGGGGACGGAGCCATCTATCTGCCGGAACAGGAAGCGAAGATTGAGAGTGTGGGAACAGTTGGAAGGAATGGGGGATGGCGCATAGGAGTGGAAGCCAGAACGGCGAAGCGGGCTGAAAAGATTTTGCATGGTGAAGTCAAACAAGTTGAAAAGATTCCGACGGAAACGGCGGAACAGGCAGAATTTGATGTGGCGGCAGACATCGGGACTACTACCGTTGCAATTGCGCTTGTGAGCCGTCAGAACGGAAAGGTTCTCGCCGAACGTACCTTCAATAACAGCCAGCGGGAATATGGGGCAGATGTACTAAGTAGAATAGAAGCTGCAAATGCGGGGCATTTAGAAGAGTTGCAGCGATTTATCTGGCGGGATATTCTGCAAGGAATCGAAGGAATGCGGCAGGATTTGGGAAGAAATGGGAATATCAGCAGGCTGGTCGTATCGGCAAACACCACGATGGAGCATCTGTTTGCAGGAGATTCCTGCGAGGCATTGGGGAAAGCGCCCTTTACGCCGGTATCCTTAGAGTTGAGAAAGAAGCACTGCAGGGATATTTTCCCGGAAGCGCCCAAGCGGTATGCCGAAATGGAAGTGATTATTTTGCCGGGAATTTCTGCATTTGTGGGAGCAGATATTGTATCGGGCATGTATGAACTCGGCATGAATGAAAGCAGAAAGCCGGTTTTGCTTTTGGATCTTGGGACCAACGGCGAGATGGCGCTTGGAGCGGGAGAGGGATTTCTGGCGACTTCTACTGCGGCAGGTCCGGCGTTAGAGGGCGGAAATATTTCCAGCGGAGTGCCGGGAGTGGCGGGAGCCATCTGCAGCCTGTCCATGATGGGAAGGCGGACATTAGTGCATACCATTAGGAATCAAAGTCCGATTGGGCTATGCGGAACCGGCGTGCTGGAGCTTGCCTATGAAATGCGGAAAATGGGAATTGCAGATGAGAAGGGCGTATTTTCGGAAGCGTACCGAGAGATGGGATTTCCGGTGGCACAAGATGAGAATGGACAGAGCATTTTATTTACCCAGCAGGATATGCGTCAGCTTCAGATGGCAAAGGCAGCAATCCGAAGCGGGATGGAACTGCTGATAAAGGAAGCGGGGCTAAAAGCATCCGATATCGAAAAGGTTTATCTGGCGGGAGGTCTGGGCTATAAACTGAACGTCTATAAAGCGGCAGGAATCGGACTGATACCGCCTGCCCTCAAAGAGAAGTCTGTTGCGGTGGGAAACAGCTCTTTGTCGGGGGCGCTGCGATACTTAAAAGAAACGGATGCTGCGGAGAAATTGGAAGAGCTGCGGAGCAAAACAAAAGAGATGAACCTTGCGGCTCATCCCGAATTTGAAACAAATTATTATAAAAATATGAACTTCTAGCGGATTGTTATTCCCGGATATGGTCAAGTCCCTGTTCGATAATGGTGACGACATGGGAATCCAAAAGTGAATAATAGATGGTTTTTCCCTCCCGCCGGTTTTTTACAAGGCGGTTCTGCTTTAAGATGCTCAATTGATGGGAAATGGCGCTCTGGGACATGCCGAGTTCGCCGGCAATGTCATAGACGCATTTTTCACCTTCATACAGCGTGTACATAATCTGAAGCCTTGTGGGGGTGCCAAATATTTTAAAAAGTTCTGCTAATGCCTGATATTCCTCTGTATTCATAAAAACACCCTTTCGTGTGATATCCAAATTAGAAACGTGATAGTTTCCTGTCTATTAAAAAATAACACAAAAACCATCTTTTCGTCAATGAAGGAGTAAAAGACATGAAGATACTGTTGACAGCCGTCAATGCAAAATATATACATTCCAATCTGGCAGTGTACAGTCTGCGCGCCTATGCAGAAGAAGCTGCGGAGCATATTGAACTGGCGGAGTTTACAATCAATCAGAAGACAGAAAGCATTTTACAGGAAATCTATAAGAGAAAGCCGGAGGTTCTATGCTTCTCCTGCTATATCTGGAATATTTCCATCGTGGAAGAGCTTGCGGAGGAATTTCATAAGTTAAGACCGGAGGTACCGATCTGGGTGGGAGGACCGGAGGTATCCTATGAAGCAGAGTTTTTTTTAGAAAAGCATCCCTACATAAAAGGTGTGATGATGGGAGAAGGCGAGAAGATATTTTCAAATCTCTGCCGGTATTATCTGGGCAGACAGACGAAAAGTGATGCCGAAGAGCGTTTTTCGGTGGGTGACGAGGAAGAAATGGGTTTAAACCGGATTCCGGGGATTGCTTACCGTACTTCCGCCGGTATCAGAGTCCATGCACCGGAAACAGTGCTGGATATGAGCGATATTCCCTTTGCCTATCAAAATATGAAAGATTTTGAGCACAAGATTATTTACTATGAATCCAGCAGAGGCTGTCCGTTTCGCTGCAGCTATTGTCTGTCTTCGGTGGATAAGAAGCTGCGTTTTCGGGATATGGAGCTTGTAAAACGAGAATTGGAATTTTTTATAGAGCATGAGGTTTTGCAGGTGAAGTTTGTAGATCGGACCTTTAATTGTGACAGTGCGCATGCGCTGGAAATCTGGCGGTTTATCAAAGAAAAAGACAAAGGAATCACCAACTTTCATTTTGAGGTAGCCGCAGATTTGATGACAGAAGAGGAACTGGATTTCATAGCTGCGCTCCGGCCGGGACTGATACAACTGGAAATAGGCGTACAGACCACGAATCCTGCAACCATTGAGGAAATTCACCGACGGATGGATTTGGACAAAGTAAAGCAGGTGGTGCGCCGCATTCAGTCAGGAAAAAATATCCATCAGCATTTGGATTTAATTGCAGGACTGCCATTTGAGGATTATCAGACGTTTGGGAAATCCTTTGATGAAATCTATGCCTTAAAGCCGGAGCAGCTTCAGCTTGGATTCTTAAAGGTGTTAAAGGGCTCTTACATGTACGGGCATCAGGAGGAATATGAAATCGTACACACGTCACGCCCGCCCTATGAGGTGCTGCAGACGAAGTGGCTGGCTTATGAAGATGTGCAGGGCATCAAGCGGGTGGAGGAGATGTTAGAGGTCTATTATAACAGCGGACAGTATCAAAAGAGTATCCGATTGCTGGAAGAGGTATTTGACAGCGCGTTCCATATGTTCAGGGAGCTGGGAGAATATTATGAGAGGAAGGGATACTTTCTTCTCAATCATACCAGAAACCGCAGGATGGAAATTCTTTTGGAGTTTGCAGAAGAGATTTTTGCAGCAGACAAAGCGGAGCGTATCAGGGAAGCGGCAGTTTACGACATCTACGCGAGAGAGAATGCAAAGACGCGCCCTGTATTTGCAGAGAATCTGCAGGAGTGGAAGCAGTTGTCACGAAGATACTGTAAGAAGGGAAAGCTTTCCCATCTGGAGCGGTTCTGGTACGAAGATGACGGAAAGAAGCGGGAGAAACCGTATTATATTTTGTTTGATTACCAAGACAGAAGTCCGCTTGACCATCAGGCGATAGCTACAAAAATAGAGGAGACAGAGGAATGACAAAAAGAACCAAAGAGATTTTAAACCGACTTGACAAAGCATATGGTACAGAACCTATCTGTTATCTGAATCATGAAACGCCGTGGCAATTACTGATTGCGGTTATCCTAAGCGCGCAGTGTACGGATGCAAGGGTCAACATTGTGACGAAAGATTTGTTTCGGAAATACGATACGCTTGAGAAATTTGCCAATGCCGATTTGGCCAAATTAGAGCAGGATATCCATTCTACAGGATTTTATCACAACAAGGCGAAAAATATCATTGCCTGTGCGAAAAAGCTGGTGGAAGAATATAACGGGGAAGTGCCGGAAACCTTGGAGGAACTGACGGGACTTGCCGGAGTAGGAAGAAAGACAGCGAACGTCATCCGCGGAAACATTTACAATGATCCAAGTATTGTGGTGGATACCCATGTAAAACGGATTTCCAAGCGGCTTGGGTTTACCAAAGAGGACGATCCGGTGAAGGTGGAATTCGACTTGATGAAAGCGCTGCCGAAGGATCACTGGATTCTCTATAATATGCAGATTATTACCTTTGGAAGAAATATCTGTTTTGCAAGAGGTCCGAAATGCCCAGAATGCTTTTTACAAGATATCTGTACATCAGGGGATAAAAAATAATGGAAAATTATGTAGTAATTGATCTGGAAATGACGGGGCTTCATCCAAAAGAGGATGCGATACTTGAAGTGGGAGCCGTGAAGATACGCGGGAAGAAGATAATTGATACGTTAGGGTTTTTTGTGAATGCAGGAAGAACGCTGAGTGAGACCGTGACTGGGCTGACCGGAATCACACAGCGGATGGCGGACGGCGGCTGCCTGCCGGCGGAAGCGATACGAAGGGCGGCGGAATTTACCGAGGGGGAAATTCTGGTCGGGCATAATGTGATATTTGACTATAGCTTTTTAAAACAGCTTGCGGTAAATGAAAGGATTCCCTTTGAGCGTCAGGCGGTGGATACTTTAAAGCTGGCAAGAAAGTTTCTGACTCTTCCGGAAAAGAAAAATCTGGACAGTCTTTGCGATTGCTTCGGGATTACAAGGGAAAAGAGGCATAGGGCATTCGAGGATGCTTTGGCTACATGGAAGCTATATGAGCGGATGGAAGAAATGTTTTTAGAGGGAAATGAGGACGCATTTGAGCCAAAGCCGCTTCAGTATAAGCCGAAGCGGCAGACAAGCGCTACGCCGGCGCAAAAAAAACGCTTGAAGGAATTAGCAGATTATCATAAAATAGACTTGGCTGTTGATTTAGAAACAATTACCAGAAGCGAGGCTTCCAGAACGGCGGATAAGATTATGGCAAAGTATGGCAGGATTCCAAAGTAAGAAAAGATAACACATTTCCTATGCGGGATGTTTGGAATTCAGTTTTTCCAGAATAGTATCCTTTCGTGCTGAATTCAGATTTTTTGCGGTTTCTATGAGGGAAGAAAGCTTAGCCACTGCATTTTCCGCAAGATAAATATCTGCCAGCAGGGTATAGGTGGCGCAGATGTCGCTTCCGCTGTCAACGGCATAACGCAGTACCGTTTCCGCATCGTTTTGATGGGAGAGCTCAAAAAGACGCTTGCCATAGTCTTGAAGAAGACGTATCATTTCTGTGTAATTTTCATCACATTCAGAGAGAAAGTCCAGATTGGCAAGCCCATAATGCAGTTTTAAATCGGTGTTGGTAATGCCGTTCAGATTCAGAATGGATGTTTCGGCAAGCTTGGATAGTTCCTGCTCCAGCCGGGACAATTCGGAATCGGAGTATTTTCCCAGTGGAAATGTTTCCAAAGGGATGGTAAGATAGGGCAGATCCTTTATGTTCTTTTTACGGGCGGCATTTGCCAGACGTTCCTTTTCCCAGAATTGTTCCTGTGTTTCCTGTTCCAGTCTTGTGTTTTTGCGCAGGAAGTAGGTCAGTATGATAAGAAAAATGATAAAACAGGGTAAGAATGGGGACATAGCGGTATCCTTTCTACATTACAGTTTATTATGGCGTAAAATGCACGCCAGAAGGAGGAAATCATGATTAATTTTAGTAATTCAAAAAAGAAACGTACAATTGCGGGCGTCATTATTGCGGTTCTTGTTGTAGCATTGATCGTTCCGTTGGTTATTTCCGCTTTTGCGTAGGCGCAAAAAAGGGATAATTACATGTCATAATATACAGAAAAAGGAGTTTCCTGTCAAATATATTAGTGGTTATGCACCTTGAAAAAAGAACGTTTTATGATTATAATCAAAAGAAATATTATTCTTGATTATTATATTTATTAGAAAGGTGTGTTAGGAGGAAGTATATGAGGAAATTAAAATGGATTCTTTCAACAACAGCATTTGTACTGGCGGCAGTTGGGTTAGCAGGTGTTTCCGGAATGGCAAGAGCAGAAGAAAATGAGAATGCAGTAATTCCTTCTAAGGTATATATTGGAGATGTGGCTGTTGGAGGAATGACAGCAGAAGAAGCCAGACAGGCAGTGATAGAGGATGTGGACGGTAAGCTGGAAGCGGTAATTACGTTGAAAGCCGGTGAAACCGAGAAGACCGTAACAGCCAAAGAGCTTGGAGTGGAATGGGTAAATACGGATGTTGCAGACGAAGCGGCGCTGATCGGTAAAGTCGGCAACCTCATTCAGCGATACAAAGACATGAAAGATTTGGAGAACGAAGACAAAATCTTTGAAGTGGAGTACAGCGCAGATTATGATAAGGTATCTGCATGGCTGGAGGCAAACACGTCTGAGATGAATCAGCAAGCAGTCAATCATGGATTGAAGAGAGAAAACGGTGCATTTGTAATTGTCGAGGGACAGGAAGGCATTGAAGTGGATGTAAAGGCATCTGCGGAAGCTATCGTATCTTATTTTGCAGAAGAGTGGAATGAAACGGACGGAAGCGTTGCACTGGCAGCGAATATCGTAGAGCCGGAAGGCAAGAGAGAAGATTTGGAAGCGATTCAGGATGTGCTTGGCGGATTTTCAACGTATTTTGGAGATTCTGCACCGGGACGTATCACCAATGTAAAACATGCAACATCTTTTATTGACGGAACTGTGCTGTATCCGGGGGAAGAATTTTCCGTATATGACGCGATTGAACCTTTGAATGCGGAGAACGGCTATGAGCTGGCGGGCGCATATGAGAATGGTACGACAGTGGAATCTTATGGCGGCGGCGTATGTCAGGTTTCTACTACTTTGTATAATGCGGTGATTCGCGCGGAGCTTAAGGTGACAGAGCGTTTTAACCATTCTATGCTGGTAAGCTATGTAAAGCCGTCTATGGATGCCGCGATTGCAGGAACCTACAAGAATCTGCGGTTTATGAACACATATGATAAGCCCATCTATATCGAGGGATATACAAACGGCGGAACGCTTTATTTTAATATTTTTGGCGACGAGACGAGACCTGCAAATCGTGAAGTGCGGTTTGAGAGCGAGACGGTAAGTGAGGAAAATCCGACGCCGAAATTTGAAACGACCGCAGATCCGATTGGCGTGGTGACCCGGACGCAGAAAGCGCATATCGGAAATTCCGCGCGCTTGTGGAAGATTGTTCTGGTAGACGGCGTAGAAGAGAGCAGGGAAATATTTAACACTAGTAAGTACAACGCTTCTCCGGATATCTATTCCGTCGGAACGGCGTCCGCAAATGCAGATGCGGTATATGCGATCAATGAGGCGCTAGCGACTCAGGATGTGGCGACTATACGTGCTGCGGCAGAGTATTGGTGTGACGAGGCGATTGCGGCAAGAGAACAAGAGGCGGCAGCCCAGCAGCCACCGGAAGTTCCGGAGACTCCCGAAACCACGGAAAAACCGGATGATTCCGATAAGAAGGATGACAAGAAAGACGATAAGAAAGACGATAAGAAAGACGACAAAAAGGATGATAAGAAGGACACAGAGCAATCTGAGGATGATCCGGAAGATGAATAGAATGAACAGAAGGAGTACAAGGCTGCCTCAGAATTGAGACAGCCTTAAACTGTAATTATATGAAGATTGGAAAAGTACCGGAGAATGTGTTGAAACGCTCCGTAATCAGACAATTGCATACAAAGAGAGACGAGGTTTTAGTCGGTGCGGCTGTGGGAGAGGACTGTGCGGCAATGGCGCTTGCAGAAGATGAAATGTTTGTGATTTCCACCGATCCGATTACCGGAACGGCGCAGGATATCGGGAAATTAGCCATTCTGGTTACTACGAATGACTTGGCGAGCGCAGGGGCAGAGCCTATTGGGGTCATGCTGACAATTCTGCTGCCGGAGAATTTTGAAGAACCGGAATTAAAGAAAATGATGCAGCAGTTGGAAAGCGCCTGTAAGGATGTTTCAGTACAGATCATGGGCGGGCATACGGAGGTGACGAGAGCCGTCAGCCAGCCGGTTGTGACGGTCTGCGGCGTGGGAAAGGCGAAGAAGGGGCAGTTGGTTACGACCGGAGGAGCCAGACCTGGTATGGATATGATTGCAACAAAATGGATTGGACTGGAAGGAACCTCAATCATTGCAAAGGAAAAGGAAAGTGAACTGCTGACGCGTTATACGGCCGATTTTATTTCGAAGGCAAAAGAGTTTGACCGGTATCTGTCTGTAATGGGCGAAGCTGCGATAGCGGTTTCAAGCGGCGTCGGCGCGATGCATGATGTGACGGAAGGCGGTATTTTCGGTGCGCTCTGGGAAATGGCGGAAGCGTCCTCTGTTGGTCTGGAAATTGACTTGAAACGGATTCCGATTCGACAGGAGACGGTGGAAATCTGCGAATTTTTTGATATTAATCCCTATGAGCTGATTTCAAGCGGATGTATGCTGATGGCGGCAGAGGACGGCAATACGCTGGTGCGTAAGCTGGAAAAGGCGGGCATTCCTGCGGTGGTAATCGGGAAGGCGACTGCCGGAAATGACAGGGTAATTGTCAATGAAGAGGAACGGAGATTTTTGGAGCCGCCGAAAACGGATGAATTATATAAGGTGGTGTAAGGAGGACTTGTAATGCGTGAAAAGATATTGACTTTTATAGAGAAAAACAGCCGAATTGACATCAAGGAGCTGGCAATTGTTCTGGGAGTGGACGAAGCAGCCGTTTTTAATGAACTGGGGGCTATGGAAGCGGAGCATATTATCTGCGGGTATCCTACGTTGATCAACTGGGATAAGATCGGGGTGGAGAAGGTGACTGCGCTGATTGAGGTTCGTGTCACGCCTCAGCGGGGCATGGGATTTGATAAGGTTGCAGAGCGGATTTATAATTACCCGGAAGTGAATTCTGTTTATCTGATTTCGGGCAGCTTTGATTTGATGGTGACGTTGGAGGGAAGAACACTTCGGGAGGTTTCCCAGTTTGTATCCGATAAGCTGTCCACACTGGATTATGTACTGAGCACTAAGACAAACTTTATTTTGAAGAAGTACAAAGATCACGGAACAATCATGGCTGAGCCGGCAAAAGATGAAAGGATGTTAATGACACCATGAGAAACCCATTGTCGAAAACAATTGTAACAATTGAACCCTCTGGAATACGAAAATTTTTTGATGTTGTCAGTGAGATGAAGGATGCAATTTCTTTGGGCGTGGGAGAACCTGATTTTGACACTCCCTGGCATATCCGGGACGAGGGTATTTTTTCATTGGAGAAAGGAAGAACCTTTTATACCTCCAATGCCGGCTTAAAGGAACTGAAAATAGAAATTGCGGCGTATTTGAAGCGCCACTATGGGCTGGAATATGATTTCAATCATGAAATCCTTGTGACCGTTGGGGGCAGCGAGGGAATTGATATTGCCATGCGTGCCATGCTGGATCCGGGAGACGAAGTATTGATACCGCAGCCAAGCTATGTATCCTATCTGCCCTGTGCAGTTCTTGCAAACGGAACGCCGGTTGTCATTGAATTAAAAGAAGAAAATGAGTTTCGTCTGACAAAGGAAGAGCTGGAGGCGGCGATTACGCCGAAGACGAAGCTCTTAGTGCTGCCGTTTCCGAATAACCCGACGGGAGCTATTATGGAGCGGCTGGATTTGGAAGCAATTGCGGAAGTGGTACGGGAACATGACCTGTTCGTATTGAGCGATGAAATCTATGCGGCGCTCACCTATCAGGAAGAACATGTTTCAATCGCTTCTCTGCCGGGGATGCGGGAACGCACGATTGTTATTAACGGATTTTCCAAGTCCCATGCGATGACGGGATGGAGGCTGGGGTATGCCTGCGGACCCCAAATAATCCTGGAGCAGATGTTGAAAATCCATCAGTTTGCAATCATGTGCGCACCGACTGCCTCCCAGTATGCGGCAGTGGAAGCGCTGCGCAGCGGAGATGAGGACGTGGAACAGATGCGGGAAGAGTACAATGGCAGACGGCGGTATCTTCTGCATCGCTTCCGGGAAATGGGCTTGCAGTGCTTTGAGCCTTACGGGGCATTTTATATTTTTCCCTGTATCAAGGAATTTGGTATGACCTCGGAAGAATTTGCGACCAGATTTTTAAATGAGGAAAAGGTAGCTGTTGTGCCGGGAACGGCATTTGGCGAATGTGGAGAGGGATTTTTACGGATTTCTTATGCGTATTCGCTGAACAGTTTGAAAGAGGCTTTGGATCGGTTAGAGAGATTTATTGCAAAGCTGCGTAATGACAGGTGAGAAAATGGCGAAGTTGAATATTGTTTTATTTGAGCCGGAGATTCCGGCAAATACGGGAAATATCGGTAGAACCTGTGTGGCGACCGGAACAAGGCTCCATCTGATTGAACCGTTGGGATTTCAGTTAAATGAGAAAGCAATCAAGCGTGCCGGAATGGATTACTGGAATGATTTGGATGTAACGACTTATATCAATTATGAAGAGTTCTGCCGGAAGAATCCGGGAGCAAAGATTTATATGGCGACCACAAAGGGAAAGCATGTTTATTCCAAGGTCAGTTATGAGCCGGACTGCTATATTATGTTCGGAAAGGAAAGTGCGGGAATACCGGAGGAGATATTGGTGGAGCATCCGGAGGAATGTGTGCGGATTCCGATGATGGGAGAGACTCGTTCTCTGAACCTGTCTAATTCTGTGGCGATTGTCTTGTATGAGGCGCTGCGCCAGAATGATTTTGACCATATGAAGCTGGAAGGCGAGCTTCATCGGCTGCATTGGTAGAAAGGGGCAACAGTTCAGACGGGTCTATGCGTTTATTGCGCGGCAATTTTAACGACCGAACGCCTGTAACTGTGAGGGCGTTTGAACTGTTACAGAAAGGAATGTCATGGGAATTATTAAGGCCAGAAAATTAGTGCATGAATATATCAGACGTGACGAAGAAGGAAATGTGGAGTCAATCCAGACGGCGCTGGATAAGGTGGATCTAGATGTAAAAGCAGGCGAATTTATTGCCATTTTGGGGCATAATGGTTCCGGCAAGTCTACGCTGGCGAAGCATATCAATGCGATTTTAGAGCCGAGCGAGGGCAGTCTGTGGGTAGGCGGTTATGATGTTTCGGATGATGCAAACGTCTGGGAGGTCCGCCAATGCGCCGGAATGGTGTTTCAGAATCCGGACAACCAGATTATAGCCAGCGTGGTAGAGGAGGATGTGGGATTCGGACCGGAGAATGTAGGCGTCCCTACGGATGAAATCTGGCGGAGAGTAGAAGAGAGCTTAAAGGCGGTGGGGATGCTGAAATACCGTCATCATTCTCCGAATAAGTTATCCGGCGGGCAGAAGCAGCGTGTGGCTATCGCAGGAGTGATGGCAATGCAGCCGAAGTGCATTGTTTTGGATGAGCCAACTGCAATGCTGGATCCAAACGGGCGGAAAGAGGTTTTAAAGGCGGTCCATGAGCTGAACCGTAAAAAGGGCGTGACGATTATTTTGATTACACATTATATGGAAGAAGTCGTAGAGGCGGACCGGGTTTATGTCATGGACAATGGACGTGTGGTCATGCAGGGGCTGCCAAGAGAGCTGTTCTCACAGGTAGACGAATTGAAAAAATATAGGCTGGATGTTCCGCAGGTAACGCTTTTGGCGCATGAATTGCGCAATTCGGGTCTGAAAGGAATACCGGCCGGCATACTGACGAGAGAGGAATTGACGGAGGCAATCAGCAGACTATGTCAATCATATTAGATAAAGTAAATTACGTATACAGTGCGGGTACTGCATACGAGATACAGGCATTGAAAAATATCAATTTACAGATGAAGGACGGGGAATTTATCGGAATCATCGGTCATACCGGTTCCGGCAAATCCACGCTGATTCAGCATCTGAACGGACTGATTCGGGCGACCTCCGGGGGAATTTATTATAACGGAGAAGATATCTATGCAGAGGACTATAATATGAAAGGTCTGCGCAGCAAGGTGGGACTGGTGTTTCAGTATCCGGAACATCAGCTTTTTGAGACGACTATCTTTGATGATGTGTGTTTCGGACCGCTGAATCAGGGGCTGTCCAAGAACGAGGCGGGAATCCGGGCTTTTGAGGCATTGAACAGTGTCGGACTTCCGGAGGATCTGTATTATCAGTCTCCGTTTGATTTATCCGGCGGGCAGAAACGGAGAGTGGCAATTGCAGGTGTTCTTGCCATGAAACCGGAAATGATTATTTTGGATGAGCCGACGGCGGGGCTTGACCCGAAAGGGCGGGATGAGATCCTGAATCAGATTGCCAAAATGCACAAGGAGCGCGGGATAACGGTTATTCTGGTATCGCACAGCATGGAAGATGTGGCGAAGTATGTAGACCGTATTATTGTCATGAATCAGGGTGAGGTTATGTTCGACGGGATACCGAAGGACGTGTTTCGGCATTACCGGGAATTAGAGGCGGTTGGTCTGGCGGCTCCTCAGGTGACCTATCTGATGCACGAATTAAAGGACAGAGGTTTTCCGGTGGCGGCAGACGCCACAACGGTTGAGGAAGCGAAAAAAGAGATACTGGAAATGATAGGACGGGTATCTGGGAGGTAGGAAAGGAAATCTGTCAGACACAGGTGCAGAGAATTTTATGATTTGTGTCTGGACAGAAAGTGACAGCTATGCTAAGAGACATTACATTAGGGCAGTATTATCCGGCAGATTCGCCGATTCATAAGCTGGATCCAAGGGTAAAGCTTTTGGGAACATTGATTTATATTATATCTTTATTTATATTTAAGGGAATTCCTGCATTTGTGCTGACAGTGATTTTCCTGATTGCGGTAATACGGATTTCTAAGGTGCCTTTTTCTTATATGGTTAAAGGCTTGAAGGCAATTGTGATTCTGATGATCATTACCGGATTGTTCAATCTCTTTTTAACGCCGGGTACAGAGTGGGTGCATTTTTGGATATTTACGATTACCTATGAGGGTGCAAAAAGCGCGGCTATGATGTTGATTCGGCTTATTTTTTTGATTGTGGGAACATCTTTGATGACGCTGACTACGACGCCGAACCAATTGACAGACGGTCTGGAAAAATCCTTGCATCCCCTGAATAAGATTCATGTTCCTGTGCATGAGATTGCGATGATGATGTCGATCGCACTTCGGTTCATTCCTATTTTGATAGAGGAAACGGATAAAATAATGAAGGCACAGATGGCGCGCGGCGCCGATTTTGAAAGCGGAAGTATTTTAAAAAAGGCAAAAGCGATGATACCGCTTTTAGTGCCTTTATTTATCTCGGCATTCCGCCGGGCAAATGATTTAGCGATGGCAATGGAAGCGCGGTGTTATCACGGCGGAGAGGGAAGAACCAGAATGAAGCCGCTGCGTTATCAGAAGCGTGATCATATTGCATATGTGATTTTGTTTCTTTATCTGGCGCTTATCATTGCACTGCGGTTTGTATGGGTGAATTATGCAGTCGCTTTGTTGTAATTGCAAAACAGGAGGTGGACTGTGAAGCGGATCATGCTGGTGGTTGCTTACGAGGGGACGAATTATTGCGGATGGCAGGTACAGCCAAACGGAATTACCATTGAGGGTGAGTTGAATCGGGCGCTAAGCGAGCTGTTAGGAGAGCGGATTGTTGTAATCGGCGCCAGCCGGACGGATTCCGGCGTGCATTCCTACGGAAATGTGGCGGTATTTGATACGGACACAAGGATTCCGGCAGAAAAGATTTCTTTTGCGCTGAATCAGCGTCTGCCGGAGGATATTGTAGTGCAAAGCTCAAAGGAGGTTTTGGCAGATTTTCATCCAAGGCATTGTAACAGCAGAAAAACGTACGAGTACCGGATTTTAAACCGGAGCGTGCCGCTACCGATGTGCCGGAGAGACACGTATTTTTATCACCGTGCGCTGGATGTTGAGAAAATGCAGCGGGCGGCAGACTGCCTTGTGGGGGAACATGATTTTAAGAGCTTTTGTGCAGCGGCAGCCGTAGTGGAAACGACAGTGCGGACGATATATTCGCTGGATGTCCGGCGTATGGAGGATATCATTACGATTCGGGTGACCGGAAGCGGATTCTTGTATAATATGGTACGAATCATTGCGGGGACGCTGATTCAGATCGGGGAGGGGAGGAAGGAGCCGGAGAGTATCAAAGAAATACTTGCTGCTTGTGACAGAGGTGCGGCGGGACCGACTGCGCCGGCGCATGGTCTGACGATGATTGGGATTGAGTTTGGAATGTGAAAAATTGTAACAGCGAAGCAGAAGGCTGAACTGTTACGAAAAATTTTCTTGACACGCCGGGGGTCGTGTACTATAATATCTAAGTCTGACATAGTATAGAGATATCAAGCCAAAGCCCCGGATTGATATTTTGACTATAGAACAATAGCGAAGCGAATGGGAATGCGGCCGGTACATCCGCAGGACAAGGACTTCAACAGAATATTTTAGGAGGAAGACCAATGAAAACATTTATGGCTAGTCCTGCTACCATTGAGAGAAAGTGGTATGTAGTAGACGCTGATGGAATGACATTAGGACGTTTAGCATCCGAGATTGCTAAGGTATTGAGAGGAAAGAATAAACCTATTTTTACACCGCACATTGATACAGGTGATTATGTAATTGTTGTAAATGCAGAAAAGATTCAGGTAACAGGTAAGAAATTAGACCAGAAGGTTTATTATCGTCACTCTGACTATGTTGGCGGATTAAAAGAGACCACATTAAAAGAAATGTTAGCAAAGCATCCGGAAAGAGTTATTGAGTATGCTGTAAAGGGTATGCTTCCGAAGGGACCTTTGGGAAGACAGATGTATAAGAAGTTATTCGTATACGCTGGACCGGAGCACAAGCATGCAGCTCAGAAGCCTGAGACTTTAACATTTTAATTAGGAGGTAACGACATTGGATAATACAAAGTATTATGGAACAGGAAGAAGAAAATCATCTGTTGCCAGAGTATATTTAGTACCGGGTACAGGTAAGGTTACAATAAATAAAAGAGATATTGATGATTATTTCGGATTGGAGACATTAAAAGTTATCGTTCGTCAGCCATTGGCTACAACAGAAATGTCTGATAAGCTGGACGTTATCGTTAATGTAAAGGGCGGCGGATACACAGGACAGGCAGGCGCAATCAGACATGGTATTGCAAGAGCTCTGTTGACTGTAGACAACGATTTCAGGGCAGTTTTAAAGGCAAACGGATTCTTGACAAGAGATCCTCGTATGAAAGAGAGAAAGAAATATGGTCTCAAGGCAGCTCGTCGTGCGCCGCAGTTTTCCAAGAGATAATCTTTCGGAAACGAATATATCAAGAAAAGCCCATTTTACAAGGGTTACAGAGGTTGTGGGAAGTTGTCAGATGTGCTGGAATTCAAACGGTATGCAACAAGTATGCAACACGAATATCAATGATATGTATAGGACATTTTCAGAGAAATCTGGGAATGTCCTTTTTACGCCCCACGATCTTCTTGATTATTGTTTAATCAAAAACAGCTTTATCTAACATAAAGATAAATGTGTTTTTGACTTAGGAAGGTTTCTTTAAATTTTTTTGAAAACGGTGTATCATGGGTAACACTAATTAAAGGTATTGTGGATAAAAGTGCGGAAACTCAAGATATTTGTCTTGAGTTTCCGCAAATTGTAATTGAAAAATGGATATGTCTACCCAAAGCACCAATCTGCCGTTTTTTTTGAAAGGTATAAAATGACAGTTCTGTGAATAGAGGCACTTTAATAAGCCCCGCCGGAACCGGACTTTGGGAGACATATTCTTTTATCTATTTAAACGGCCAGCTTAAGGCAGAGTTGATGGTATTTCGGACGTTTCGTCCGAAACCAGAGCCTGACGCCTTCTTTTGCATACGAGAGTATGCCGGAGATGCCTTTTGCCAGCCGGTAATAGAAGAAGAACACTTTTTGCTTTACCGGGCCTGCTGTTTTTATGATGGAAACCTTAAGTGCAGCTGTCTCAGATTCCATGGAAACCAATTCTAAGAATGCCATGCACAAGGTGATATAAAAATTCAGGGCATTGACCGCTTTTAACTTTCTGACACGAAAGTTTTCAAACTGGAACATCTGCTTTTTGCAGCGGAAATATTCTTCTATTTTCCAGCGTGAAAAATAGGTTCTTGCCACCTGGATCACATCATCTTTGGATTTGATTTCTTTATTAGTGGCAAGCATCATTTGATGCCCTGTGATTCCGTAAACAAGTACCAGATAAATATCTTTTCTGGATGCAGTGATCTGCACTTTGACATGGGAAAGGTATGCTTCATGGTCTCTGCCTTTGTAAAAGACATCCATCTTAACTTTTCCCTTCCTGCGGTTACACAGTTCGGCAGCCATTGTCCATTTGTTGTGGTACAAGAGCTTACGGTTAGATTTCAGGCGGATCACATAGTCCTGCCCCAGTCCGTCTAGTTTTAAGAACATTTTGTTATCATCATAGCCGCGGTCCATAGCAAAAGTTGCTCTGCCAAAGAGCGCTGCCCACTGTTCCATGGCTTGGAACGTAACCGTATTTACAGACTTATAGCCTTTTTCAGAAGAAGAGTGTATTCTGGAAAAAATGCTGACAGGGTGGTTGCTGTGCGTGAGCACACATGCTTCTGTGACATGATACCCTTTTTTGTAAACATTTTTTGCAGACGTGCTTTCAGAACCGTCCCTGACGATTCCAAGGGACTCAAATTTATGGCCATCCGGTTTTACAACGTCACTGTCATCGATATAAATTACCGGTTCAGCAGGCGCCCATCTTTTTACCTGCTGAAGGTAAGAAGCAGCTGCGGATGCAGGAGTGCCCTTTTCAAGATGTCTGGATAAGCGGTCAACGACATTGATTTTTTTGGAAGCCTCATGAAGCTGGTCAGCAACATCAGTCAGCAGGCAGCTTCCAGAAGCCAGAATGCCATAAGTGATGTCAGCGGTAAATTTCTTTTCCGGTTTAGAAAGATGTTTTGAAATTTTATTTGTAAAAGTTAAAATTTTTCGTTTCATTTGGTAAGTATTTGATGTAAAATTAGTCATAGGGAATCCTCTTCTTTTTTGTTTAGTGGATAATTGTTGTGGTGACTTTATTTTACATCAAAAAGGAAGAAGATTCCTTATATTTTGGGTGATTTTAAGAAATTGTTTATAGTAATGCAGATAGAATTTGGTTTCTGTGGATAAATCTGCGGAAACTCAAGGATATTTGTAGATTGAGAAAACCCTATATTTATGATATGATGGTAAATAATGTAAAAGGAGATGGATCTATGGCAAATATGGGTAATTCTTTTAGGGATGAGGTTACAGAGTATATTAAGTCATGGGGTGAACCATTAGAAGTACTACAAGAAGTGAACGTAGGATATCGTTTTGTGAATACTCCTCGTAAATTAGATATCGTTGTAAGAAATATACAGAATAATAAATTTATGGCAATTGAATGTAAGTTACAATTGACACCTGGAACAGCATTTGAAAAATTTTCATATGCACTAGATGATTGTTTGGCTTCGCCAATTCCGACCATACTTGTTTTTGCAGGGAATTATATTAGAGATGATATGAAATCTAAGTTAATAATGTCTGGGCATGGGATTGAAATTAAGTATGTTGAAAATCAGGCTGGTGAATACGAAATTGTAGATTTTAAGAATATGTTTAAACAAAGATGTTATATTGAATTAGGGATGAATTGGTTTCCGTTTGCGATAGGTGATCATATGGATGAACAACGTCGGAGATTGATGATGTATGCAGAAAAAATGGATTAAGAAGGAGAGCGAGTTGTGGTAGAGTTTATTGAATCGCCAATGTATGATAATTGGTTTAAAAATCATATTCCGGAAAAGAAATTGTTGATTTGTTCGCCATATATGAAGCAAACTGCATTAGACAAAATTTTGAAATTGTACGATATGGAAAATAGATGTTCAGAGTTAGAAATACAAGTGTTGATCAGAGGAGATATAAGGGAATTTACATATAACAAGAGTACAGATTTTTCTGTTATAGAGTCTTTTTTGGGGATGGATTCCTTTGATATTGATAATTTTAAAAGAGTGACCAATTTGCACATGAAAGCATACTTGGTGGACGATGAGTATTTATTAGTTACAAGTGGAAATATGACAGATAGTGGAATGTTTGTAGTTTCAGGAACAGAAAATTTTGAAGGTGGAATAGCTACAGATGAAATGTATGTAATTGAAAAATTTAAAGAGTATTTTATTAAAATATGGAATCAAGGAGAAACCCTAGAAACATTTTATGATGGATTGCTATCTGAGTATAGGGCATATTTGGATACTGAATATTCTGACGGTGAAATGGTAAAACGCCATATTAAGAGAAAAAAATATAAGTTTACGAAAAAGAGTAAATTTACTGATGATAATGGAGAAATATTAATTGGAAATGTAGACTATGATTTTGATAAATTGCTTCCAGTCGGATACATCAAGTATCTGGATGAAACTTTGAAAATATTGAATGACAATCCTCAAGGTTTATCTTATGTTGATTTGGGAGATTTATTGAGAAGAAAAATAGGTTTGCCACCGGGAAAGGATAAGAAGACAAATGATGTGAAATTTGGTGAAGAAAAGGGGAAGTATGCAGTTTATTTTGGATTGACAAGATTGTCAAATGTTGCAGGAAAAAATACTTTTTTTATTAATTCATTGGGAAGAATGTATTTATCTCTTAAAGAAACTGATAAAATTAAGTATATAAAGGATCAGTTGTTTTCAAAAAATGTAATATGTGCAATAATAAAGCAAATGGATGAGGTTGAGAATTTTAATCTATCGGTATTTTTACAGGAACAGTACGGATTAAAAGGTACAACGTTAGATCGTATATGTGATGCATTAAAGGATTTAGTAAAGTATATAAAAGAGGTTGATGGTGAAAATGAATTAACAAGACTTTTTGATAAACTAAAATAAGGAGGGGTCACCTCCTTATTTTAGTTTATTCGCCGAAACGGTCCCATTTCATATCGTAATAGCGAGCTGCGATATCTGGATGTTCTTTTTCGAATTCAATCATTGAAACCAGAGAACTGCAGAGCGTGTCTTGCTTTTTTTTGTACGCCTGATTTGCTTCGCAGTATTCTCTAAAAGATTTTTTCTTCAAGAAGTTTGGCTGATTGCACCATCTGGCGATTGTAACGTAAAGTCCACGATATTTTGAGTTTTGATAGTTAGCATGTCTCATGATATAAGGTAAACAATGATAACGCATCAGGATTTTAATTCTTTCAAAAGTATTTGCAATGTCAACTTCGTCTTGAGAGTCATATCCGCAAAGTACATATAATTTCGCAACTTTTGAAGAATATTTTTGCCATATAGCAAGTTTGTTCTCTATAATCTCGCGTTCTTCAATATGGTCAAAGGCAAAAATAAAATCCCCATGATATTTCGATTCGGATATGATACGTGCTTTTTCGTCTGTCATTAGTCGCATGTCCATCCCCTGACGAAATTGGAACGCTTTGCCTGTGGCATTTAGTTCGTCAAACACATCATGCCATTTGGAATATCCGAGAATGTTATCATCCCATAAATAAATGTATTTTCGTGACTTGTCGAGGAATTCTTCGACTGGAGAGTGCCTAAATACATGATCATACTTTTCGTTTACACAAAATGAACATTTACGAAAACAGCCTCTGGTTGTAAAACCTATTGAATAGTCAATATAATCGGAAAATTTATTAGGTTTGATACCACGAGCTATTTCTGCACCAATATATTCATCATATAAGTGATAATCGGGCATGTGATGTTCTATTTCATCTGGTAAATTTGGTGCGGTTTTCCAAAAGAATCCGGTGCCACCGATATGCAGATGAGGATAACGTTTTGTATCAAATGGATCTATAGGAACATGAGTAAAGTCAAATACTTTGCTCATGTATACTTCATTATAATTATCTATATCATTGTAATTAGTAATCAGTTTTACCTCATGTCCGTGATCTTTATAGTATCCACTCATTTTTAAACATGCAAGGTTGGGATGGCGAGTTCCATTATCGAGGACATCAGCATCTATAATACCTATCTTCATAATAGCCTCCTAAAATGATCCTTAGGGATCTTTTCTTCTTGCATATTATAACATGAAAGTGTGTGTATGTCGATCTTTTTTTGAAAACGATCGAAAAGGAATTCGATTATTGGTAAAGTAGCAAGCCCCGAAAAAATATTATGAAATGATTGAGGATATGTCTTATCTAAAATAGTAGGTATATTTCAAATTCAAATATGAAAATAGGAAATCCTGATCTGCCGCATATCCACCCATGAATCATATACTTAGAACAATTTTAATACTGATGTGCCAAAACACCAAATCTTATTTTACCATGACCGTTACCCGTTCCTTTGTCCCGTCTTCACGGGCATAAATATAGGCTCTTCCTGCTTTTTTTCCATAAATTTCCCCATTCTCATCTACTGTCGCAACGCTTGTATTTGAGCTGGAATAAGCCGGTTTGTTGCCGGAGGATACGGTTGTTTTTAGCTTATAGCGTTCTCCGACAGCCAAGGTTACTGTGTCTTTTTCAAAACTTATCGTTGGTTTCTTTACGAGAATTTCGCAGATTTTACTGACGCCGTCTACTGTGACGGTAATGATGGCGCTGCCATTTTTGACTGCGGTTACATTTCCGCAGGCATCCACAATGGCAACGCTTTTTTTGTTGGTTTTCCACTTGGGCGTGCTTTTCGAGGTGGATGTAACGGTAAGCTTCACTTTTCCTTTACGATAAAGAGAAACGGATGTTTTGCTTAACTTGACCGAGGGCTGTCTGACTGTGACCTTGCAGTTGACCGTAGTCTTGTCTGCCGTTGCAGTAATCGTTGTTGTGCCCGGTTTCTTTGCAAAAACCTTCCCATTTTCGTCTACCGTTGCAATGCTCTTTTTGCTGGATTTCCAAGTAACCGGATGTCCGGTCGAGACCGTTGCCTGAAGGACTGCGCTATAACCGTTTTCCAGAGAAAGGCTTTTTTTGTTTAGTGTTATGGTGGTTTTTCGAACTGTGATTTTACAGCTTGCTTCGCCATTTTTGATTTTGGCGGTAATTTTTGCCGTTCCCGCTTTTTTGGCAGTTATCTTTCCGTAGGTATTTACGGAGGCAACGGAAGAATTGCTGGAAGAAAAGCTGGGTTTCTTTCCGTTGGAGGTGACTGCCGGCAGATAGAATTCGTCGCCAATCTTCATGGTTGCATTATAGGAACCGAGAATGACAAATTCATATCCTGATGCGGCGTGTGCTGTTGTTAGATTACAATTGAAAATAAAAAGCATGGAAACCATGCAGAAAACAGCTAATGCTGTTTGTGAGAATTTATTTTTTAGTGACATAGATTTCCTCCATTTCAGCTGGGGGATGCCACGGCAAATCAGGCAGTCATGCAAAAGTAATATTTTTGTATGACCTTTCTTTACGATAGCATATAAAAATATGATTGTAAATCGAACAAATTATAAACTTTTGGGAAACTAGCTCTTGCAAAATGAGAAAATGGGTTTTTGAAATATTTCGCAAGGAGAAAAGAATAGAAACTATCAAGGTATATAGAATGCCGGAAATAAGAATAATATATGATGAAGAACGAAAGAGTATGGAACTGTCAGAATGTGAACTATAACAGAATTTTTTGTAGAAAAACAGACTTAATTGTGCAGGTTGTGAAAATATGGAAGAACTGTCGGATTTGGTTGCGATTTGCTGAAAAAAATGTGTATAATAAGTTTATGAAGGCGATAAATGCAGTGCCGGAAGATGACGAACATGTAACGGTGAAAGCTAAGACTGAGCTGTAATACGAACATAGAAAAGAGGACGAGAGCATGGGTGGATTTTTTGGAGTCGTATCACAACAGGATTGTGTATTTGATTTATTTTTTGGAGTGGATTACCATTCCCATTTAGGAACCAGACGCGGAGGAATGGCGGTATATGGAGAGGACGGATTTAACAGGTCGATACACAATATAGAGAATGCTCCATTTCGGACGAAATTTGACAAGGATATACATGAAATGCATGGAAATATCGGAATCGGGTGTATTTCTGATTATGAGCCGCAGCCATTGATTATCCGGTCGCATCATGGAACATATGCGATAACGACTGTCGGGAAAATCAATAATACGGATAAATTGATACAAGGGCTGTTCGACACCGGACATGCTCATTTTCTGGAAATGAGCGGAGGGGAAATCAATGCGACAGAGCTGGTTGCGGCGTTGATTAACCAGAAAGAGAATTTGATTGAGGGAATCCAATACGTCTTGGACAGCATTGACGGTTCCCTGTCATTATTGTTAATAAATCAGGCGGGCTTGTATGCAGCGAGAGACAAATACGGCAGAACGCCGGTCGTAATAGGGAAAAAGAAAGATGCGTTCTGTGCATCCTTTGAGAATTTCGCATATAAAAATCTGGGTTATTCCGACTATAAAGAGTTAGGACCGGGAGAGATCGTTGTCCTGACCGACAGAAATTGTGTTTCTCTGGTAAATCCAAACGAAGAAATGAAAATCTGTACCTTTCTCTGGGTGTATTACGGTTATCCTGCAAGCTCCTATGAGGGGTTAAGCGTAGAGCAGATGCGGTATAATTGCGGTGCAAAGATGGCGCAGAGAGATAATGTAACCCCCGATATCGTCGCAGGAGTGCCGGATTCGGGAACGGCGCATGCGGTAGGTTATGCCAATGAATCTGGAATTCCGTTTTCCAGGCCATTCATCAAGTATACGCCGACATGGCCGCGTTCCTTTATGCCGGTTATACAAAGTAAGCGGAACCTGATTGCCAAAATGAAGCTTTTAGCTGTAGATGAGCTGATTAAGGATAAGAGCCTGTTGTTAATTGACGATTCCATTGTGAGAGGAACCCAGCTTCGTGAGACAACGGAATTTTTGTATCAGAGCGGAGCAAAAGAAGTGCATATCCGTCCGGCGTGTCCGCCGCTTTTATATGGCTGTAAGTATTTGAATTTTTCACGTTCTTCTTCCGAAATGGACTTGATTACCCGCCGCGTGATCGCCCGTCTGGAAAACGGAAATGTGACGGATGAGATTTTAGAAGAATATGCAGATCCTGAGTCAGAGAAATATGAGCAGATGGTAGAGGAGATTCGGAAAGAGCTGAATTTTACATCCTTAAGATTCAACCGGTTGGACGATATGTTAGAGGCGACAGGGCTGGATAAGTGCAAACTCTGCACATACTGCTGGGATGGAAGAAAATAATATCTGGAAGCGGAAGTTAAATACCCCGCAGAAATAAAAAAAACGTACCAAAATAAAAAACCACTACCATTTTTTGTAAAAAAATGACACCGTTTTAAAAATAGCGCTCTTAATAAATGGAAAAAGTGAATTTAAAATAAGCGTTGGTTATTAAAAATTCAATCTATTAGGAGGTATTATTTTATGTGCAAAAAAGGGGTTTTTGCATGGGGAAAGCGCGGAGTATCATTTTTACTTGCCGCTGCAATGACAATTGGGGCATTGCCGGTAACGGGGGTTACGGCAAAAGCGGCAGACAACGATCCGTATGTGGTTTCACAGGGACGCATGATATATGCAAGTTCCACTCGTTCAAACAGTGATTCCAATCTGGCAGCGGATGGCGACGAGAGCACGAGATGGGAAAGCGGATGGTCGAATGACGAGGAATGGCTCTATGTGGATCTGGGAAAGGTGACGGAGATTACAAGCGTACGTCTTATGTGGGAAGGGGCGTATGCAACGAGCTATCAGCTTCAGTTTTCGGATGATGAAGAGAATTGGGATACAAAATACCGTACATCCGACTGCAAGGGCGGAACCGAGGAGCTGAAGATTTCCGGAAATGCGAGATTTGTAAGAATATGGATGGATAAAAAAGCACTGCCTGCTTACGGATATTCTTTATATGAATTTCAGGTGCTTGGAAGAAACGGTCTGACCGAAAGACCGGTAGATTACGGCGAGAATCTGGCAAAGGGTAAAACGGCAACAGCTTCATCCTTAAGAGACGTCTGGTGGATGTATGATGACAACGGCGTCATTGATCAGACAAATGTATTAGCGAAAAACGCTGTGGACGGTAAGGGCAATACCTATTGGACCTCCGGCGAAGCAGACGATCAGTGGCTTTGCGTGGATTTGGGCAAGAGCTATACCATCGGAAGAGTGGTCATTGACTGGTCATCGGATGCAGGTAAGATTTATGATATTCAGGTTTCTGAGGACGGAAATAACTGGACGACTGCATACAGACAGTTAAAGGGACATGCCCATGAGAAAGCTAATGTGCAGATGCACGTAAATGCGAGATATGTGCGGGTGTTTGGATATACCAGGGTAGAAAACGGAAGCGGTTTTTCTATTTGTGAGCTGGAAATATATCCTTACAAGAACGGAGATCCATTGGTTACGCATCCCATTCAGGATTTGCCTGAAATGCAGGTGGTAAATGCCAAGAGCGGAAAAGGCTCTTATGTGACAAATGCGATGTATCTGGAAAAGGCAAAGCTGCCGACGTATCTGAAGGAAGGTTTAAAGGCTCCGATTGATTCTAACGACTGGTGGCAGTCGGCAATTATCAATAAATTCGGAAATCTGATGAGTGTTCTACCGTTAAAGGCAAAATATTCTGCGAAAGGGCTCTCCCTCTTGACAGCGACCGAAGGATGGCTTCCGGAAATGGGCGAAACGGATGTGAATATTTCCGTTCAGTCGGAAACAGTTCCGGATTTGTGTGTGATGCCGGAGAATCTGGATCCTGCAACGGCTTATGATCAGGTGTCCGGTTATAGCGATTATGCGGTGGATATCGAGCTGTGCGATAAAAACGGAACGGCTATGACAACAACCTTTGTGAAAGGTTCCCCGTATGTATTTGCAGAGTTTGGAGACAGAATGTCCGCATTTTTGTCTGGAGATTCCATAAAGAGTATCTTTGATGATAATGGAAATACATTACTTGAGAATACAGCGTCGCTTGTTACCGATCATATCGGAATTGAAGTAGTCGATACGGATAATAGAGATAAGACAGAGACTTCTGCAAATTATTATTGTATTTCTGTTCCAGAGGGAACCACATTCAAGAAGACGGGAAGTTATATCAAGGTGACCTTCCCGGCTGCAGACGGATATATGTCAATTGGTTCCATGACAAAGAAGAGTGAATTACATACATTTTATCAGCATGGATACGCTTTTGTAGAGGATACAAGCGTAACCTACCGGTATGATGAGGACACCGCTAATATGAGTGCGGATTATCAGGTGACAACTTCGGTAAAAAGAAACGGATTTTCTGCAGAGACCATACAGTGTATGCTGCCGCATCAGTGGAAAAAATCTGCGGATGATGAGGGAAGCATTAGCACGTATACATCTGTCAGAGGTGATTTAAAAGCAGTTATTAAGAACCGGTTCACAACATCAGAGATTTTTGAGGGATTGCTTCCGACATTCGCAATGCCGGACAATGAAGAATTTAACAGTGAGAAATTGGTGGCTTATCTGTGTCAGTTAGAGGATGCGACGAAGGATTTAAGGCCGGCAGGCGACGCATACTGGGAAGGTAAGAATTTGCATCCGCTCGGAATGGGCGTTTTGATGGCGGATCAGCTTGGGGAAACTGAGCTGCGGGATACTTTCTTAGCCAGAATCAAAACGATTTTAACCAACTGGTTCCACTATGACGGAGCGGATGACGTCAGCTACTTCATTTATGATAAACAGTGGGGAACTTTATATTATTTACAAAGTGAATTCGGTGCAAATACGGCAATCTGTGACCACCACTTTACCTATGGGTATTTCATGTTTGCCGCTACAGTATTGGCAACTTATGATGATGAATTCTATCATGACTATAAAGAAATGATTGAAATGATGATTCGTGATTATGCGAATCCATCCGACTCGGACAGCGAATACTGCCGTTTCAGAAGTTATGATTTATACGAAGGCCATTCCTGGGCAGGCGGATATGCAGACAATGATTCCGGAAATAATCAGGAATCTGCGAGTGAATCGTTATTTAGCTGGGTGACTTTGTATCTCTGGGGCGTATTGACCGGAGAGGATACCTATCGCGATGCAGGTATTTTTGGTTTTACGAATGAGATGGATACTGTCAAACAGTATTGGTTCGACTATGATTTAGACAACTGGGTAGAAGAGTGGCCTTATGAAGTAGTAGGTCAGGTGTACGGCGGTATCAACTTCTATGGTACATTCTTTGGAGGACAGCCGTTGTATGTATACGGAATCCAGTGGCTGCCGATTTCTGAGTATTTAACATACTATGGAATGGATCAGCAGAGATGTGCAGACATTTACAGCGGTCTGTTAAAGGATACGGAAATTGCGATGAATAAAGCAGTACTTGCGGCACAAAAAGAAGGAAAATCAGAGGCTGAAATTCAGTCCATGTTAGACACCTATCCGCAGGCGGATACGGGATGGCAGCATATTACATGGCCATTCTTATCACAGACAAATCCTTCGCTTGCATTGGAGAAATTCAATGAGTATGCGGCAAATGTACAAAAGACCGATACGGCAAATACTTATTGGTTCATCAACAGCATGATGAAGCTGGGATATAAGACTGACAAAATCTGGGCAACCGGAGATGTAGCGGCAAGTGTATACTACAACCCGAATACAAATCAATATACGGCAAATGTCTGGAATCCGACCAACGAGGCAAAGGTAGTCAGCTTCCGGACAAATGACGGCGTTGTAGGGACGGCAACGGTCGGCGCGAAGGCGTTGGTAGATTTTGAAGTATATACCGACAGAAGCTTTACGATTACGCAGGCTTCTACACCGGTGATTTCCGTATCTTCCGGAAAATATGAGGATACGCAGTATGTAGAGATTGAGACGGATATGCAGGATGCGGTGATTTATTACACCACAGACGGATCCATGCCGACAAGATCTTCCAAGGTATATGACGGAGTATTTGCGGTTTCCAGTACGGCTACAGTGAAGGCGATTGCAGTAAAAGAGGGATGTATTGATTCTCCGATGGCATCCAGTACAATTGAAATAAGCGGCGCTGAGATTTCGGGTTCCGAGAACCTTGCATCCGGCAAAACGGTAGAAACCTCGTCTAACGAAAATGAGGGCGTGGACGGAAGCAAGATGGTAGACGGCGATGCTGCGACAAGATGGGCTTCCGGATTCTCGGATGATGAATGGTTTATCTTGGATTTGGGAGAGACTTACACAATTAACAAAGTAACACTGGACTGGGAGGCTTCTTATGCGGAGGCATATCAGTTACAGGTATCTGAGGATAAAGAACAGTGGAGCGCGGTATACGAAACGAAAAACGCAAAGGGTGGAAATGAGGAGCTTGTGATTGACGCAGTATCCTGCCGCTATGTGAAATTTGTAGGAAGCAAGCGTGCGCTGCCATATGGATATTCGCTCTGGGAAATCGGCGTATATGAGGCTGCAAAGGCAGAGAAACCGGAGTTTAGCCTTCCGGCAGGAAACTATACGGGAGAGCAGCAGCTTACGATAAAGAGTAATACGGCCGGAGTGGAAATCCGCTATACAACGGACGGTTCTACACCGGATGAAAGTTCTAAGCTCTATGTGCCGACTGTAAAAATTGCAGAGACTACGACAATTAAGGCAATCGCTTATAAGAAGGGCATGATTGCATCCGATGTTGCGGAAGCGGTTTATGTGATTGACGGAAGCGGTGAGAATCCAAATCCGGATGACGGGGAATTTTCCGATATCAATCTGGCAAAGGGCAAGGAAACAGCTCAGTCAGGAAGCGAAGCCGATGCAATGAATGCGAAATACGCAGTGGATGGCGATGAGGGAACCCGTTGGTCTTCTGATTTTGCGGATGATGCATGGATGAGTGTGGATTTAGGCAAGGATTACGAGATTGGAAAGGTTGTCCTGAAATGGGAAGATGCCTTTGCCGAAGCATATGATATTTTAGTTTCTGCGGATGGTAAAAACTGGGATAAGGTTTATACTACGGAAAATGGTGCAGGCGGAAAAGAAACGATTACTTTCCCGGTATGTAAAGCGAGATATGTGAAGCTGCAAGGCATCAAACGCGCAATGCCGTATGGTTATTCTCTCTGGGAAATGGAAATATACGGAATAAACATCTCAGAGGAAGAAGAAAGAATCTATGGCGAGCTTGCCGCAGGCAAGACGGCAACGGCATCCGGCTCGGAAGCAGATGCGATGGATGTGCGGTATGCAATTGATGGCGATGCAGGAACCCGTTGGGCGTCTGACTACGCAGATGATGCGTGGATGATGGTTGATCTGAGTAAGAGCTATCAGATTGACAAGGTTGTTATCAACTGGGAGGCGGCATATGGAAAAGCATATCAGATTCTGGTGTCGGAAGACGGAGAGAAATGGACATTGGCATATGAAACAAGCAATGGCGCAGGCGGGGAGGAAACAGTTACCTTCCCGGCATGCAATGCGAGATATGTGAAGTTACAGGGCGTGGAGCGTGCATTGCCTTACGGATATTCCGTTTGGGAGTTTGCGGTTTACGGAAAGTAAAAGAAAAGTTATGAGGCAACGGGGCTATCGGAATGATAGCCTCGTTTTTCAGTATTTTTGGGCAAAAAGTTTTAGGGAGGATGCCGGGATTGAAATAATGAATGCTTTTTAGAGTACTATTTTGTATAATGTAGGAATGGGAATGTTTAGAAAGAAGGTGACATTTTGAAAGAGCAAGGTTTTTTTGCGTTTCCTTTGATGCCCAACTTGAAGGCTATTGCGGAACAAAATAATACTGCCTTGGAGAGTGTGTTTGCGGGGAAGATAAGAGGACATTTTTTAATAGATATAAAAAATCAGGTTCTGGAAGCATTAGGTTTGAATAATTTTATAAAATACTATGATTTTCTTTGGTCGGATGTGAGAATGATTACTGGAATAGGAGAAGCACCGGAGTATGATATTTGTAGGATGATAGTGGGAATACATAAACCTGAATTATTCATGAACATATAGAAATGCTTGATACTACAAAACCTTGAACC